>JABABK010000017.1:0-50227 GCA_014238285.1 Hellea sp. | reverse complement strand
GGGCCTTCGACGACGATGCCATTTATATCAGCGCAAAGGGCCCCGCCTATTTCATTTGTTGTTATGGTTTGCAGCAGGCTTTGTGCTGATGTGATTTCATTCAGCGCCGCTTTGATCCGCGTAATGGTCTCTTGCGTTTCTGGCGTTGTGAGAACGAGAACCGAATTGCCTGTACTCAGAGCTATAAAGACTTGATCGACGATGTCTTGAGCGGCCCCGCCTCCAAGGCAGATCAATATTCCCCGCGCGTGAAACTTAAGCTCATTAGTCTCGCCTGTCGGTCCTGGAAGGGTGCGATCATTATCGTTAAGAGCACTGCTGTTTATCAAACGATTTAGCAAGGTTTCAGTTGGGCTGATACTAGCCTCTTTAAAAATGTCATACAGCTTTTGAACGAGACCTGGCGTTACGGCCATGCGCCAGTTCTTTCCGGCTGCGCGTGAGGCTTTCAGGTCAGCGGTTAGGGAGCTGCTTTGAGCCAGGTCAACGCCTTCCAAAATATCATTACCTTCACTTGATGTTTGAGGTTTTTCAGGACGTGAAAGCCGTCTCATATAAAGAGGTCCGCCGGCCTTTGGACCTGTACCGGATAAACCTTCGCCGCCAAATGGCTGGACGCCAACGACCGCGCCGATTTGATTTCGGTTTACATAGAGGTTCCCGACTTCTGCCATCTGAGTGAACTCGTCTACCCGGTCATCAATACGGGTATGAAGCCCCATGGTTAGGCCGTATCCTAGGGCATTGATATCTTTGACAACATCATCGATCTCATCCGCCTCAAAGCGTATAACATGTAAAATTGGACCAAAAACTTCTCGGTTAAGATCAGAGATTTTTGATATTTCAAAAGCCATAGGCGCGATGAAAGTTCCGTTACTGGCTTGAGCCGATAAAGGCGTTGAGCCGATGGCTTTGAATTTTTCATGGGCCGAAGAAACATAATCTGTGAGCATGATCTGAGCCGCTTCATCAATCACGGGGCCAACATCGGTTGATAGAGCTTTTGGCGCGGCGACGATCAGCTCGTCCATGGCGCCCGATAGCATGGTGATGAATTTCTCAGCGACATCATCCTGAATGCAAACCACGCGGCAGGCCGAGCATCTTTGCCCCGCGCTTTGAAAGGCTGAAGCTATAACGTCGGTGACCGCCTGTTCTATGAGCGCGGTGGAGTCGACGATCATGGCGTTAATGCCGCCTGTTTCCGCGATAAAGGGAATATGACTGCGATTTGTAGCGACCAGGCTCTTACCGATGATTTTGGCTGTTGCGGTGGAGCCTGTAAAACAAATGCCGTCTACGTCATTATGGGCGGTTAGGTGGCTGCCGATTTCACGGCCATCACCGATCAAAAGATGCACTGCATTTTTGGGGACACCCGCTTTGTACAAAAGCTTGATGGCCTCAAAAGCCACTAACGGCGTTTGCGGGGCGGGTTTGGCGATGACTGTATTGCCCGCGGCCAGTGATCCCGTGATTTGACCTAAGAAAATCGCTAAAGGAAAATTCCACGGGGAAATACATCCGATGACACCTGAGGCATTTCGGTTTGCCATCTCATCTGACTTGGCTTGCTGGGCGTAATAGCGGCAAAAGTCGACAGCTTCACGAACTTCTGCGAGCGCGTCTAGCCAAGACTTGCCGGCTTCCATAACGCAGAGCTGTAGGAACTTTGGCATGTCCGCTTCGAGCAAGTCTCCGTAATTGGCAATGATGTCGCTTCGCGCCTGTGCAGACATGCCGAGCCAGCTTGAAGCCTTCGCCGATTTGATGGCGCTATCAACGTCTTGTATCCGGCAGTTTTCTATATGCCCGACAATGTCGCCATTGGCTGGATTGTAAATAGGGGTAAGTTTGGACTGTCCTGACGGCTTTTTCCCGTTGATTAAAGAATGGGCCGAGATGGATTCAAACGTCTGGGCAATGGTTTCGATCTCTGCCGTGGTTTGGGCTTGGGTTAAATCTATACCTTTAGCGGCAAGACGTATCCCGCTAAATTGATCGCGGGGGGAAATGATCCTGGAGTTTTCCACCGTTGACCTTGCGGCTGTTCTGGTAAAGGGATCGGTGATGATATCGGCGATGGAAATTTCAGCGGATGTCAGTTGATTGACAAAGGAGCTGTTGGCCCCGTTTTCCAGCAGCCGTCTGACCAGATAGGGCAGCAAATCTGAATGCTTGCCGACAGGGGCATAGACCCGGCTCTTGCCGCCCGTGATTTTTATTAACGCGTTATGAAGCTGTTCGCCCATGCCGTGCAGCCGCTGAAATTCAAACTGTCCATCCGGCCCGGCGAGCTTGATAATGGCTGCGGCGGTGAGGGCGTTATGGGTGGCAAAGCGCGGGAAAATAATATCTTGCGCCGTAAACAAAAGACGGGCGCAGGCGATATAGCTGATGTCGGTATTGTCTTTGCGGGTAAATACAGGGTAGCTGGAGAGGCCCATCTCCTGCGCGCGCTTAATCTCCGCGTCCCAATAAGCGCCTTTAACCAGGCGCACATTGATCTTGCGTTCATAAGCCCGCCCGCGATCGATCAACCATTCCAGGACGGGTACGGCCCGTCTTTGATAGGCTTGAACCACAATACCTAAGCCATCCCAATCGGAGAGATCCGGATCGCGCATCAAAGCATCAATCACCAGCAGGGATATCTCAAGCCGGTCAGCTTCTTCAGCGTCTATAGAAATGCCTAGTCCAGAAGATTTGGCTATCAAAGCCAGCTCTTTAAGTTTGGCTACTAATTCGGGTACGCACCTAGCTCTTTGGGCGTATTCATAGCGGCAATGCAGAGCGGAGAGTTTGACGGAAAGCCCCGGCGCGGCGCCTTTGGAGCCTGTTTTTACATGGCGCCTGGCCAGGGTTGTGATCGCGGATTTATAAGAGGCGAAATATCTTGCCGCGTCTTCAGGTGTGTGGGCGGCTTCGCCCAGCATATCAAAAGAATAATCGCGTTGGGGGCTCATGGACTTGCTGGCTTTATCAAGGGCCGCGTCAATGGACTTTCCGAGAACATAATGCTCACCCATCAAGGCCATGACGCGCGACACGGCAATATGCATGACGGCGTCGCCAAGCCGTGCCGCTAGGTTTTCGGCTTTGATTCCGCCGCTCATTTTTATCCAGTTCTTGGCAATGCCGAGACCCTGGGTGGCTCTATCAACCCAAAACGAGCCGCTTTTGCTTAAGTGTTTTTTCCAGTCCCCGGGGGAGAGCTTATCGCGAAACAGTTTGAAAGCCGTCATTTGATCCGGCGTTCTGATCAAGGCTTCAGACAGGCGCATGAGCGTGATGCCCTCTTCGGTCGACAGGCTATATTCCTGCAAGAAGCTATCAATAACCGGTGAGCTGCTTTCATCTTCACGAATAGCCTCGACGAGCCTAGCTGCCATTTCGCCGATCTCGAAGCGATCTTGCTCTGGTAAATCGGCGAGCGCCATAAGGTCGTGAACGCATTTGGTTTCATCCTTTAGATAAAACTCATGCAGCGTTGAAAACGGAATATTCGTGTGTTGAAGTGTAGACGACGTCATGATTAGCCCTCAATGGTTTTTCATGAGTTTATACCAACGCAATAGACGAATATTCTTTTTTTGAAAAGTTTTAGAAACTTATACCTATTAAGGTCGAAATTTTTCATATAATCGTCTAGTTTTTAGATGTTTAATAGATTTATAGGGCTGATTGAGAGTGAAGATGACTAAACCCCGCAAGCTCGATTTGATCGATCGACGAATTTTGCAAGAAGTTCAAACAAATGGCCGCATCGCGATTGTTGATCTTTCGGAGAAAGTAGGCCTTAGCAAAACGCCTTGCTTTCAACGGCTTAAACGTCTGGAAAAAGAGAAGTTTATTCGAGGTTACCGCGCAGACCTTGATCCGCAAAAAGTATCTCAAGGTTATCTCGTCTATGTGCAGGTCAAGCTTGAAAACACGACGCGTCATGTGCTTGAAAAATTCAACGCCGCCGTCAAAGACGTCCCGCAAATCCTGACCTGCCATATGATGTCAGGCGGTTATGACTATCTTATCAAGGTTCGGACAAAGGATATGACCGCCTATCGTGAACTTTTAGGGGACGTGATATCAGCCCTTCCTGGCGTGCAACAAACGTCAACTTTTCCGGTTATGGAACAGGTGAAGGAAACCACTGTGTTGATGATTGAGGGGCTGGGAGAATTGTCTTAAAAACTATTTGGATGGTAGTGAGAGTGAGACTTGAACTCACGACCTCAGGATTATGAGTCCTGCGCTCTAACCAGCTGAGCTACCCCACCAAACCAAATCTGCAAACATTGAGGTGTTTTGCAGGGCCGCCCTATAGGGGAAATCATTCGTCCTGCCAAGGAAAAATTATGGGAAAATTACGCGCTGAATTAGTTTCTGTGACTTTCCTCTTGCAAGCCTGCTGGCAAGTCCCCAAATGGGGCCACATGACCCAAGATCAAATACCAAACCCGATATCAGACCCGACATCAGGCCAAATAGCGTCATTTGACAATCACGTAGCCAGTTTTCAGCTGGATAATTCACCTGTGCGCGGACGAGCCGTGCATTTGGGCGATGCTCTCAATGAAGCATTGGGCGCGGGCCGGTACCCGGTTGAGGTGGCTCGAATGCTGGGCGAAGCTATGATGATTGCTGCGCTGGTCGGACGGGCTTTGAAGTTTAAGGGCCGCTTGGTTGTTCAATGTTACGGTACCAATGAAGGCGCTATTTCACTTTTGGCGGCGGATTGTACGACGGATGGTAATATTCGCGGTTATGCGCGCTGGGATGACGAGCAGCTCAAATCGATCCGGTTGGATCATAAAAACCACAACAAAAGCTTGGGCGCCAAGACATTGCTGGGCGGCGGGACGTTTGCCATGACCATAGATCAAGGTCCGGATATGGATCAATATCAAGGCTTGTCCGCGATTGAAGGTGGTTCACTGGCGGAATGCGCCGAGCATTATTTTAGGCAAAGCGAGCAAATTCCTTCCAGAGTTAAATTGGCTTGTGGTCAGGTGCAGCTGCCAGGGCGCGCGCCAAGTTGGCGCGGCGGCGGCATAATGATCCAGCGGATCGCGGCGGATGAAAACCGCGGCGAGACAGGTGATGACTGGGAAACAGCCAAAGCTCTGTTTGCGACCTTGTCTGATGATGAGTTAATAGATCCGGATTTGACCCAAGAAAAATTGCTATACCGTCTATTTCATGAAAGCGGTGTCCGCATAGTGGATCAGGCAGACATAAGAGCCCAATGCTCCTGTTCGGAAGAAAAACTATACAATACGCTCAAGACTTTCGAAGTGGATGCTTTGAACGATATGGCAGAAAACGGAAAAATCACCGCAAATTGCGAATTTTGCGCGACTGACTACGTTTTTAACCTAGAGCAGCTTATGCCAAGGTAGAAGCGCTTTGATGGGATGAGATTTATTTGCTGATGAGGCGCGGCGTGCAGCGCGATGCTGGCATCGGGCAAGCGTCGCAACGCGATCAACAGATAAAGATCGCCCAAGCACTGTTAATATTGAAGTTGGGTTGTGTGCAAAATCAATGGCTTATACTGGAATTCCGGCCACCGACCTTTGCGCCTGACGGGCGTTGCGACCCGTTAATGATGCAAGCATCACGTCACGGGCCGCGCCTACGTCAGACACAAATTTCAGCGGTCAAAGTGCCTCTACCTTGGCTTAAACTGCTCTAAAGATATTTTAGCCTGATATGCCTGTAAGGCTTGCGGGATGGGTAATCTCGCTCTAGCTTGCGCTCAATTAGTTACGCTTGAATAATTACTATTGGGGTCAAACATGGTTTTTCGTTCGCCGACAGGTACGCGCCGCCGCCGCGGTGGTTTTCGCTGGCAGATCATGCTTTTATTTGCCGTCGGTGCAGCGTTTTATTACATGTCCAATCAAAAAACCGTGCCGCTGGTTTGTGATAAGGAATTTTCTCAAAACGGTCCGGAGATGTGCCGTAAGCAACTTCGAACCATGAAGCACGGACAAGAAGTTCAGCTTGGCTTGCAGTCTTATCAACAAATCCTGTCTGATAATCGACAAAATCTTGTGCAGGGCGGAACGCAGTATAATGCCATTCAACAAATCGGTAATGACCTCGCGGCCGCTGCAGAGCCTTGGGATCCAGGCTTTGAGTGGCAGTACAATCTGATTGATTCTCCTCAAGCAAATGCTTTTGCATTGCCTGGGGGATATACGGCTGTTTATACGGGGTTGCTTCCTATTGCAGAAACAGTAGACGGTCTCGCTGTTGTTATGGGCCATGAAATTGGTCACGCTTTAGCCCATCATGGCGCGGAGCGTATGGCACAGCAAAACATGCAAAGAATTATTGGTGCAGGTGTCTCCCTCGGTTCGGGCGGTATGGATATGGGCGCGCAGCGGGCCGTCATGGGCGTCTTTGGCGGCATATCTCAATATGGGTATGCTCTACCATTTTCTCGTAAACATGAAAGCGAAGCAGATTATATTGGCCTCGTTCTCGTCGCGAGGGCTTGTTATGATCCGCGCGAAGCGCCGAAATTATGGGAACGCATGGGGGCGGGCGCCGGCGCAACGCCGCCAGAGTTTCAATCCACTCACCCGGCACCAACCACGCGGGTTGCGAATTTCAAAAAATGGATGCCTGAAGCGATCGAAATTTATAATCAAAACTGCACAAAAAAAATCCGGAACTTTTAAACCTTGGCCGATCGAGTTTTAGTTACAGGTATTAGCGGGTTTATCGCATCCCATATTGCCGTCAAGCTTTTGGAAAAAGGGTATGCCGTTCGCGGGACGGTTCGAAATGCTGTCAAAGGCGCCGACATCGCAGTCAAAATTTGCGCCGCTGCCAACGTGCCAGAAGGCTCTATCGAGCTAGTCGAGGCTGATCTTTCATCTGATGCAGGCTGGGAAGAAGCCGTGCAGGATTGCCGCTATATCCAGCACATTGCTTCGCCCTTGCCGATAGAGCCGCCAAGTGATCGTGAAGGCTTGGTTCCAGAAGCCAGAGCCGGCGCACAGAGAGTTCTCGAACATGGCTTTTCCGCAGGAGCTGAACGTATCGTCATGACCTCATCTATCGCGTCTATGATTGGCCAAAAAGGTAGGGGCAAGTATTTCAAATTCGGGGAAAATGACTGGACGGACCCCGAATGGAAAAAACAGACCGCCTATCCCGTTTCTAAAACCCGCGCCGAAATTTCGGCCTGGGCCTATGTCGAAGCGCAAGGTTTGAAGGACCGTTTGACGGTGGTTAATCCAGCCATGGTTTTTGGGCCTGATCCTTTCAATAATGGCAGCGCATCACTGCAGGTGGTTAAGGCGCTTCTGACAAAAGAGTTTCCAAAATCACCCCAGCTAGCATTTCCAGTTATCGACGTTCGGGACGTCGCCGCCATCCATGTCGCGGCCATGATCGCTGAAAATGCAGGCGGTAGGCGCTTAATCGCGGGCAAAGAGACGCTTTGGTTTAAAGACATGGCGAATATTTTAAGACAGGCTTATCCAGCGGCAAGATTGCCCAAAGGTGAGCTGCCAAATATCCTCCTTAAACTTATCTCAGTCTTTGATGACCGGCTTAAAACGCTGCTGGCTGATCTAGGTATCTTCAATGAAGCCGATAGCGCCTATGTCAGTACCATTACACAGGTTATTCCGAGGCCTGCTAAAGAAGCTGTTTTGGCGACGGCAGAGAGCCTGATCGCCAATGGTGTTGTAGAGCTTTAGACTCTGTCATAACAAAAACTTTATTTGCACTTCTGTGCCTTATGCCGTCTGTTAACGAACAACGGAGCTTATTATGAAAAAAATTCTACTCACCCTATCAATCGCCGCGCTGACTATCGCTGGCGGGTGTCAAAAATCTGCGCAAGAGACGACTGAGGTTAGAGCGATACCGACAGCGGAGCAAATGGCGAATGCAAAACTAGGCGCCGTCCTGATTTACGCGGATTGGTGTGGTAGTTGCAAAGTGCTCGATCCAAAGGTTGAGGCCGTTAAAACAGGGCAAAATTTTGATGATACTTTTTTCCTGACCCTAGATTACACCGATAAAAATATCGAAGATTTCTATGAGGCGGCCAAGGCGGCAGGTGTTAGTGACCCGGTTCGTACTTTTTTGGACGGTAAAGTTAAAACGGGGCAGCTTCTATTGATTGATATGGATGATCAAAAAGTTGTTGAAGTTGTCAAAAAAGATATGAGCGAAGCCGATATCATAAAAACTATTCACCAAGCCGAGTCTGACGCGTAGCACGTCTAAACCTCTTCCATTTCATCACTATATCCTTTAAGAGGCGCGAAACTTCTTAAAGGGAATTCCCAATGACCGATATTACATCCGTCAAAGACAAATTTGCCGCTGAAATTGCGGGGGCTGGCGATTTAATAGCGCTGGATGATATCCGCGTGGCTGCGCTTGGTAAAAAAGGCGAAGTGTCTATGATGATGCGCGGTCTTGGCAAGATGTCCCCGGATGAGAAAAAAGTCATGGGCCCGGCGCTAAACGGCCTAAAAAATGACATCGCAGGATTGGTCGAAGACCGCAAAGCCGTGCTGGAGCTTGACGCTATGAACGCGGCGCTGGCCTCTGAAACCATGGATATGTCTTTGCCGGTTCGCATCGATATGGGCACGCTTCATCCGGTGCAGCAAGTCATGGAAGAAATGGCCGTGATATTCTCTGATATGGGCTTTTCTGTGGCTGAAGGGCCAGACATTGAAGACGATTTTCATAACTTCACCGCGCTAAACTTTCCGCCGGGCCATCCCGCGCGCGACATGCATGATACGTTCTTTATGTCCGCAGAGGAGGGCGAAGAGGCTAAGGTTTTGAGAACTCACACATCCCCCGTGCAAATCCGCACTATGATCAATCAAGAGCCGCCTATCCGTATTATCGCGCCAGGCCGAACTTATCGTTGTGACAGTGACCAAACTCATACGCCGATGTTTCATCAGGTCGAAGGCTTGGTGATCGAAAAGGGTATTCATATGGGCCATCTCAAAGGCGTGCTGATGGACTTTGTATCCGCGTTTTTTGAAACCGATGTGGATGTTCAGTTCCGCCCGCACCACTTTCCGTTTACAGAGCCAAGCGCCGAAATGGATGTTCGTTATGAACGGGACGGAGCTGCCATTAAAATCGGCCAAGGCGAAAAGTGGATGGAAATCCTCGGCTGCGGCATGGTGCATCCCAATGTACTAAGGTCGTGCGGCCTCGACCCCGATGAATATCAAGGCTTCGCCTTTGGCATGGGCGTTGACCGTCTCGCTATGTTAAAATACGGCATGCCTGATCTACGGGATATGTTCGCCGGCGACACAAGATGGCTCGGTCATTACGGCTTTAACCCGCTCTTGCAGGCCAGCCTTGCTAACGGTTTGAGCTAGTGAGCTCTTGGGTTACATCAGAATGGGGGTTGGAGCTTCGTGAACTATGGAATGAGTTTGATCCAATTGGAGTTTTTCCAGTTGATACAAGTATTGTCGTAAACCCCGTAGATGAATATGATGGCTATCATGGTTTAATCATCAAACACCTAAATCAAAGTTCGCCGTCTCAAGTAATATTTAAAGACATTCAGAAACTCGTTACTGAGAAGTTTGGTATGAGTTGGAATGATGAAATGGCAATAAGTACGAATAAATTTATCGAAGACGTCATGTCGTGGTTTGAGATAAAAAAACCGGAATTAAAGAAATGAAATTCACATTAAGCTGGCTCAAAGAGCACCTAGACACTGACGCGACCATTGATGAAGTGGTTGAGGCGATGACGCTGGCCGGTCTTGAGGTTGAAGAGATTGAAAATCCAGCGGAGAAGCTGGCGGATTTTACCATTGCCCATGTCACCCACGCCGAGAAACACCCGGATGCAGATAAGCTCACGGTTTGCACGGTCGAGACCCATGAAGGCACCAAGACCATCGTTTGCGGCGCGCCAAATGCGCGGGCAGGCATCGCTGTCGCCTATGCAGGACTAGGAACTTATATTCCGGGGCTTGATTTTTCGCTTGATAAAAAGCCTCGCAAAATTCGCGGCGTTGAGAGCTTTGGCATGATGTGCTCGACCAAAGAGCTTGAAATGGGCGAAGATCATGACGGCATTTTAGAGCTTGATCCAGCCGATCATACAATCGGGACTCCAATCGCCGAGGCCGTCGGCATGAATGATTCTGTGATTGATTTTGAAGTTACGCCTAATCGCCCGGATTGGCTTGGCGTCAATTCCATCGCCCGTGATCTGGCGGCGGTGGGACTTGGAACGCTGAAGACCCCAGAGATTAAAACCATTAGAGGCGAGTTTCCTTGTCCGCAAAATGTTCGCATTGAATCAAACGAAGCTTGCCCAGCATTTGCGGCGCGAGTTGTTCGCGGCGTCAAAAACAGACCATCGCCAAAATGGCTTCAAGACAAATTAAAAGCTATCGGCCTTCGTCCTATCTCGGCGCTCGTGGATATCACCAATTACGTGACCTATGACCGCGCGCGGCCTTTGCACTTTTATGACCGCGCCAAAGTTAGCGGCGACATCATTGTCCGCATGGGCAAGGATGAAGAGTTTCCGGCGCTGGATAAAAGCTCTTACACGGCAAGCGAGGCAGATTGCGCGATCTGCGACGAGTCCGGTATTCTAGGTCTCGGCGGTATTGTTGGCGGCGAGACGACAGGCTGCGGTGACGACACCACAGAAATCGTGATCGAGGCGGCGTATTTTGATCCGCTTACCATTCGCCGTACAGCCAAGCGCCTGGGCGTGAACTCTGATGCGAAATATCGGTTCGAGCGCGGCGTTGATACGGGGTCTTTAATCTCTGGCGTCGAGCAAGCCACGCAATTGGTTCTGGATATATGCGGCGGTGAAGCCAGTGATATTCTGGTGGCTGGAAACATTCCGGCCGACCCATCCGATATTGAATTTGATCCGGCGCTGAACAAACGCTTGACGGGTATGGATCTACCTGCCGATGAGATGAAGTCCATTTTGGAACGTCTTGGATTTGGTGTCACAATTGGCCCGAAAACGAACGATACATGGAGCGTAACGGTTCCAAGTTTCCGGCGTGACTGCACATCTGGTCCTGACCTGGTTGAAGAAATTGCGCGCATCCATGGGTTCCATAATTTGGAAGCTATTAGCTTGCCGCCGCTGGAAGGCCGGCGCGAACCAACGGCAACTCTAACACAAAACCGGACACGGCTAGCGCGCCGGGCGCTAGCACAACGCGGTCTATCTGAATCCATCACATGGTCATTTGTTCTACAAGATCACGCCAAGGTCTTTGAAGGCGGCGCGGCTAACATGTTGCTGGATAATCCAATTAGTAGCGATCTTGACTGTATGCGCCCATCGGCGCTCATTCATCTGTTGTTGGCCGGGCAGCGTAATGCCGATAAAGGCTATCCCGGCGCAGCTTTATTTGAGCTAGGTCCTGTTTACCGCGGCACTGAGCCTCAGGATCAAGCGTTGGCCCTAGCAGGTATGCGCCGCATTGAAACCATCCGCGACTGGGCCGGGAATTCGGCGCCGGACGCTATGAGCGCTAAGGCCGACGCGATTGCTGCTTTATCATCCATGGGTGCCAATATCGGCAATTTACAGATTACAAAGCCTACAGGTTCCTATTGGCATCCCGGCCGTTCTGGCCGCTTGCAAATGGGGCCGAAAAATATTCTCGCTGACTTTGGCGAACTTCATCCAGCAGCGCTTAAAGCATTGGGTATTGAAGGCCGCGTTGCGGCGTTTGAAGTCTGGCCGGAAAATCTGCCGACTCCGCGTAAGAAAAATGCCTCTAAGGCCAAAGGCGCATTGACGCTCTCTGATCTCATGCCCGTGCATAAAGACTTCGCCTTTGTTGTGCCGGAAGATATGGCAGCGGCTAATATTATCAAAGCCGCCAAAGGCGCAGACAAAACGCTTATTACGGATGTGTCCCTGTTTGATGTCTATCAAGGCAAAGGCATTGAAGAGGGACATAAATCCCTTGCCATTGACGTGACACTCACGCCGAAGGATGCGACCCTGACCGATAAAGATATCGAAGCGGTGATGGAAAAAATCATTGCAGGTGTTACCAAAGCTGGCGGCGTGCTTCGCGGATGAGCGATAATACAGAAAAACCTTGTCATAAGTGCGGACACGATTTTAATGCGCATATGCTAAAAGGGTACGGAAGTCCGCCAACAGAAGGATGGATGGAGTGCCCTGTTGAAGGGTGTAAGTGTGATATGACGTGGTCACTTGGAAAGAACTTTGATTCAAAAAGTAATGAAACTAATACATAGCAAGTTAAGCTTTTCCGGGATGACTGGGCACAGGATTTGAATTATAAAACAAACAACGCTTTGACAAACAGGTAAATAGTGGTGTGGCCTTGCTCGGGGGAAAGACGGATTATGACTTGCTCATTGCCCAATTTTACCCAAAAATAACCATGTCTCCTAGGAAAACCTTTACGACAATCCTGTAGAAATGCCTCATGTTTAGCGGGGGTGATGTTATGCTCAGACGATATTTGAACGATAAATCAGGTAATTTCGCGATAATGTTCGCAATTACTACAACCTTATTGCTTGGAGGTGTCGGCGTTGCCGTTGATATGAATCAAATGACGGCCTCAAAGCAAAAATTGACAGATGTTGTTGACGCGACAGCGCTGAATGCAGCGATTTATGCAAGAGATAATAGAAGAGAACGCCAACAGGCCGGTAAAGATTTCTTTAATGGCCAAATGGCGTTTTATCCGAAGCTTAAGTCCAATGGACAGCCTGTAATTGTATTTGATGATGCAACAGGTGAGGTTACGGTCACTGCTTCTGCATCATTTCCGAATTTTTTCATGGGAATGTTTGGACATGAAATAGCCAATGTCAGTGCCGATTCTGTTGCCAGTTATTCGGTTGATACGATTGCTCCAATATCTATTGCCTTTGCCTTTGATACATCTGGATCTATGGGGTCACCGACAAGTGATGGGGATATCAAGATTAATGCGCTGGAAGCGGCGACAGGTGAGCTGTTTGATGCGTTATTTGAAGCCTCAAAAAATTCAATACTTTTAAGCCAGAAGCTTTCAACGGCATTTTCGACCTATAATACAGACCTTGTCATCAATGATCCGATGATATTAGGGCATGAACAAATTCTGACAACAATGACAACAGATCCGTTATTTATCGCATCCGGCGGGACAAACTCTGCGCCGTCGATGCAGTTCGCTCTGGACCAGTTACTGGCCAAAAAAGCGACTGAAGGAAGTTCAAATTGGACAGGTCATATCGTCTTTATGACAGACGGTATCAATAATGCATCATCGTCAGATGATGAAACGAAAGATATTTGCAGGCAGGCAAAAGATGAAGGTTTCGCGATTTATACCATTGCATTTGAAGCTCCGTCTCAAGGTAGAGCCCTCTTAAAAGACTGCGCCTCGGATAAACGTAACGCTTTTGATAGTCGTGATGCACGTAAGCTTAAAAGAGCTTTTAGGGTTATCGGTTCAGAAATTGGCGAATCGATTATACGGATCAAACGGTCTTAATTCCGGCGCCTTACCAAGCCCCGATTTCTACAAGTTTCGTTCTAAGGTCTGCTGGCAGATCTGCGCCGCCGACAGCATCTGTAAGATCGGCGGGTGCTGCGTCAGGCAGTAAATATCGCCAGCCTTGAAACGGGCGTTTGGGCGTCGGGATAACCGGGATAGGGCAAGGTTCCATTAAGATAGCGCAAGCTTTTTTGCCATCTTGTCTTCGGACTTCTTCTAGGCCGATGATCGTGTTGCGGCACTGTATAAGCCCTTTGATAACCCAATAAATAGACCCGCCATTTAGCAGAGCTTCCTTTTGCTTAGGGAACATGCGGGTGACGTGCTCATGGTAAGGTTCTTTGCCGGCTTTAACTTTCCGCGCGACAACAGAAAGTTGCCACTGGGTTAGCGTTTCAATGCTTTCCGTGCCGACCGATAGTTTTTGAAGATGAACCGTCATTGAGACGAGTATAGCCCGCCTCACTAAAATTGCTAATGCAAATTGCTCTAGAAGTTCCGCTTAAATGGTTCGATATCTGTTACAAAGTTTGGATTGCCCGGATCGATTTTGAAAGACACCATGTCAGCAGGCGTTGTATCAGGTACCATGCCAGCTTTTTTCATAACCCGTCCGAACATGGATTTCACATATCGCGATGTTGTGCCATCTGTTTCATAAGACGTTTTAACTCCAAATCGGTGGCGCAAAGTGGCGTTCGTCAACATGGCAGCATTTTTCATGGCCGTTGCACGCGTTGAGTACTCCGTGGTCACGGAGACGCAATAGGTTTTGTTGTCAACGCGGTGCGGCGCAGCGTGTGGCCAACTTAGACCTTCACCGGGCTGTAAGTCATGAATAAACGCTTCTTGATCAAATTCTTGGGTATAAGGAAGATCGTCATTTACTTTGTCGGTCATAGTTGCTTCATAGGCGTTATCAGGAATGAACTTTTGAGTGCGGGGATAAATATAGACTCGCTTGATTCCGCGGATATGCCACAAAATCGTTTCTGTCTTGTCGAAGTGGTAAGGCGTTTGAGAAATGGGCGAGGAGATCAAAATCCCGCCATTTGCGTTAAATGTCTTACTGCCGGTCTTCGCCGCGAGTTCCCCATACATATTATCTAGTAGAGCTTTATATTCAGGGTGAATATTCATCGCTTTGCGTAAATTGATAAAGACACGTTCCGCCTTGGCGGCTGCAAGCAAAGTTTCCCCGTCAGCATCCCGAAAGTCTCCGGTTAAAAACCGATTGGGAAATTTAGGGTGATCCGGGTCTGTCATGGTGCACACATCCATTTGCTCGGATGGGTGTGTATCTAGTAGCGCGATGAGAGCTTCATCCGTAAACAGGCCTGATTTTTCTAAATTGTGCTGAAAGGTCAAAACTTCATCTTGAAATTTTTCGCTATGACGATCACTCCAGTCTGCAAGCATTTTCATGTGTAACTCCGAAAATTCAACTATGATCGCCCGAATAAATGCTTCATGAGATAATAAAGCCCCATTAATGATAGAAGCACGCCGAGGGCAACGGCCGCACTGGATAATAATGGACCAAGGTCGCCGAGCGAAGCATGAGTGCCTTTAACACTGGCCCAAAGACCCGCGCCTGCTGCTGTTAGGCCAAAGATAATCATGGTGATATAGGCCCAAAGATTTTGCTGACGGCTAAGCTGCGCCGGTTCAATATAGTGATCCGCGCTAGAATGGTTTGTATTGGAATAATCTGTTTCTGCAATGTTCTCACGTAGAGCATCATCGCTATCAAGATAGTCAATAACCACATCGGTCGTTTGCTCGCCGCTAAATGTGTACTCGTCTTGGATCTGTTCCACTTTATCATCTTCGACGAGGCTGTCCGGCCAGTTTTTTGTGTCAACCTCGTCCTGAGTTTCCATGAGCGCGTCAAGACGTTCGCTGACCTCTGCGGCCGCTTCAGCAATAGGGGACGTGTAAGTTTCTTTGGAATCATCTGAGATAATTGAATCGCTGAGATCCATGACTTTGGTCTCAATCATTTCACTATCTCGTATCTCGTCGCGCTCATATAGCGTGATAATATTGGACGAGGCTAATTGATTAGAGGCGGTTGATTCCGAAATGGAGGACACGCGTTCTTTGATTTGATTGGGGTCCCGATAGGCTTTGACTAATGTGTGCGGAGCCGGAACAGTCCGCAGTGGCGGTCTCAGAAAAAGTGCTTTTTCGGCTGTGCGCCGCCTGACGAGTGCATCAACAACATATGTTTTGCCGGCAATATTGCCAAGGCGCCATCCGTCAAACCCATTGGCGGCAGAAATGACTTCGCCGCGATTAAGCGAATGCAATATATCTGATTGAAGAAAGGCATCAGCGCCGATACTATGAATGAGCGAACATAGCGCATCAAACTGACTTTGGGACAGGGCTGCGTGTACATGTGTGTTGACCAAGGCCTCAATGTTCTCAAGGTCTATTTTTAGCATTTTTTCCGCGTCTAGCTCGCTGACTTTTAGGTCATGATCGTCGGTGATGCGGCCATATCCGACAATTTTACGGCCTTCTCGGGTTGTAAGGCCCTCAGGGCGAAACCCCTCATAGGCTTTAATCAGGCGCAAGCCAATTTCTGAAATGGCAAATTGATAGCTCATAATCGTTCCAAAACGGTACAAAAGTTTTATTCAGAACTAGAATTGCAAAAGCTGGGCCGAATTCGCGCTAAGGCGGATTTTGGCGTGAAAATTCTCGTTTTGGGAGATTGAATGGCGGATGCCAGTCAAATGACGCCGGCCCCATCAGCGTGGCTAAAGTCGTTGTAAGGACAGCAAATCCACCGTTAGCGGACCGCAACTCATGATATTTCGCATATCATGGGATGGGCATAATCATCTGTCAGGACCACTGCTACCATGGTTTTCATATTGATCGTTGCTGAGATGTCTGCGGGCGCTGCATCCGTGCCCGACCATGGCATAGCTAGCCCAACGACGCTGAAATAGTTGCCCGCTGTAGATATCTCTACTGCGCTGCCGTTCCAGCATCCAGAATAAGCACATAGCAACATTCCGCCATCTGTATCAAAGGTCAATTCCATGGGCGTGAACTCACCCACCGGAGCCAGCGTGCAGTCTGTTCCTGAACAGGCGATTTCGGTAAGAATATTTCGGCATGACCACTCCGCGGATGGAGTCGGTTGCGATGTGCATCCGACTAAAACGGCGAGAACAGAAACTGTAAAAACTGACAACTTGTAATTCATACTATGGGGCCTTTTGTGCTATTTTTTAGTAATCTTTCCGGTCTGCTATGCTGGTGTAAGGCTCTGTTATTTATAAACGCCAACGCCGGTGCCGTTCTTTGTCACCCATTCACCGGAATTCACAATATTATTCCCATTGCAGGCCATATCCTTAGTTGGCGAAGGCCTTATATTGCCGTTCGTAAATGTAAGATGGTGAATATTAGACCCGCATTTAATACTCTTGAGCGCATAATGGTGAGAGTGTTTGTTTACCCCTGTACTGCCTAGGTTAGTATACTCTTTCCAGTTATGATCCTGCTCACACAAGGTCAATTTTTTACCTGTGCCGTTAACCCCCGTATAGAGGGTTGCGCAATTCTTTGGGCGTTCTCGCTCAGTTTTTGCCATCTCTATTGCAGCCAGTTCGGAAGCTGATGTTCGTGGAATCAGACAAGCATTGATCGCTTCGGGTGCGCCCGGCAAAAATTTCGGCGCTGCACCGGTTGGGGTGCAAGTCACCTGACAAGTTTTAGTCGAAACCCTATCAGTACCGACATACGCCTCGATCACCCACTGCCAGACACTATAAATCTGATACTTTTCCATATCTGTAGGTATTTCACATTCTTCGCCTATTCCCGTCATACCTGATGATGCTAAGGTAAGGGCTTCGCTCGTGGTTGTTGATGAGCTTGACGTCATTTCTGCGCCGCCACTTATGCCTTCAAACTCAAAGCCGATGCTGACCGTCATAGAAAAAGCATTCATGACTTCTTTTGAGGTCGATTCTTCTTTAGATATCGTGTTCTCAACGGCACTACTTAATTTCTTTGTGCATCCTTGGCTACCGCCGCACCCGAACACCCATTTACCTGTTGGGTTTTGAATGTCATAACCCTTTAAGTTGGTTGTTAGCACAAAAGTTTTCTTACCAGATGTAAAATCTTTACCGATAGACTCAAGCCCAACGGCATGGGGCGTTAGTGACTGATTTTCCCAGATGCGCTCCAGATTTGCACCTGTGTCCGTATGGAAGGCCATGGCGTGGCCAAATGCTTGACCTGTGCTTCGGTCAAGCGGCATAATTAGAAATCGCCCTTGTTTTCCTTCGCAGCGCCCATCCTTGGCAAACTGTGTATCTGTCTTGCTAAAGGCCGGAACTATAATGGTGGTTCGTTTCCCATCAATTGCTGGTTTCGGAAAATCCATACAATCGAAGTAGTCGTCAATGACGATAAAGGTCTGCGTCGCATTGGAATTGTTTTGAATACGAAGGACACCAATGTCCGAGGCATGAGCCACTCCGCTATAGCAAAGTGTGGCGATTAACAAGCTTGCCAGTTTGAGAGTTAAAAACTTTGACCAGTGCCGTGCTTTAGGTTTTAATAGAAATATAATAATTTTCTCCAATTCGACCGTTCGCCTATGTTCGCTTGATTGCGCTTATCGTAGAATTCAAAGTAGCGCAATCGGCAATGACATCACGTGTAGGTAGCACTACAAACATGGATTATTTCCATGACAAAAGTTTTGTTGTTTGGTCGAATTTAATCGATGAACTCCGCATTCTTCATAACGCCTGCAATAACGCCGAAACGTTCGCTCCGTAACGCCCAGCATTGCTTACGTTTGCGAACCCGTCAAAGCCTGTCTCTGGCTACACACAGATTAGCTATCCATAAACAAACTTAAACTTATTATCTATTCTCAAGCCTTGAAATATTACCGCTCTATATGCTCTTTCATCGAGCGGAACCTCACTCAATATCCGGGTACCTTCTTCATTACCTATTTGTCCTGGTCCAAGGGACAAGATTGGTGCGTCTTGTAAGGCGTAATTGACTTCTTCTCCCTGAGTATTGATCCAATAAACACTGATGTTTTGTAAATCTTAAAAGATGTGGTTTCGGCAGCGGGATTGTCGATGGATTTAACACTACCGCGCCGACTACAATTACCGTAGAGTCTTTTGGAATCTGCCTTGCTACGTATAGCTTGCTCTGCAAGTTCTATATTTACACGATTTCGATTTGCTTTTTGTTCAGCGGCTCGGGCGGCGGCGGCTTGCGCATTCCAAGCTTCGACGAAATTCCATATGCAGCCATGATGGAACCAAACCTGATTGTGGAATTCTACTCTCGTTAATTCGAGACGAAAATCACCAAAAAGAATTGCCCCGCTTCGAGCGGGGTTTTTTATTGGGTGGGGATTTGTTTTGACCTATCGATCACGACCGGGGCTAACCCTGCGTTCCATTTCATCGGCCCGATCTTGGAGTTCAGAATTAGGCTGCGAGGGATTATTTGGGCTAACGGGCGTAGATTGGCGCGGTGTGGTTGGAGGTTGAGGTGGCGCTGTACCGCCTGAACTACTTCCCTTTACGGCCTTGCAAACTTTTACCAGATAAGCATCAAATCGTTTTGCCGCTACCGGATTGTTTTTACGTTCTGCGGGGCTAAAAAACTCAGGTGTATTCGGGCCGCAAAAGTTATCATCTAATAACTTTGCCAATTCAGGCGAGTCGCAAGGCAGCAAATCTGACGGCGCGCGGTAAGCCCGTCTTTCAGCCCGGATATAGGCTTTACTGTCACGGACCGATGCTTTGCTGGATCGCTGATAAGCGGCTTCGGCTTTATCATAAGCCGCTTTTAGTTTTGGATCGGACTCCCAATATTTATCTCTAGGGCCAAAATTAGCTTTCTTATCATCATAGGCACGCTTGGCGTAATCACGAGCATCCTCAAATTTGTTTAGCAAAGCTTTCTTCATAGCCAAATCCATTATGTCCGTTGCAAAGCTGCCTTCATAGAGTGTGAACCCGCTTTCCGTTAAAAACTTTTCCCCTTGCTGAGCAAAAAAACCGGAAAACGCCGCTTCGGGATTATTGAAAAAGTCTTCAATCGTCACTTCTTTTTCATTCGACAGCATATCCTTCGCGATTACATACGCGCTCTGCGTAAAATTTTTAACCTCTTCAAGCGCGCTTAAAAGAAAAGCGGCGGACAGGCTGTTGTCTTTTGGCGGGCCTAAGACTTCTTTGAACGATTTTTCAAAGGCCTCTTGGGCTTTGTCTCGTTTTTGGAGGGCGCGCTCTGTTAGCTTAACACTTCTTTTTACTTTTTTTTGCGCCGCCTCCGCTTTCACATCCATGGGATGCGGCGGGAATGGACGCCTGGCTTCCATCGCTGGATCTGCGTAACACTGAACAGAAAAGTCTGCAGAAGTGATATCAAATCCGTCTCCGCGGCCGCGCGGGTCCAATTTCAAGTCTTTGATATCAGCGTAAGCTAATTCTGAGGACATGGAAAAAATAAGAGCTGCAATCCCTATTGGTATTATTTTTGTCAATTTGATCATAATGATGCTCCTTTGATTAAGGCTTTTTACTAAAGCTCAATGTATTGCCCCGCGGCAAAAAACTATAGTGTAGGGAAGTTTCACCTGAACTGATGAAATAGTAACAATTTACAAAACTTGGATCTTCTTGGTCAGTCAAAGTGAAATATTTGCCAGCCGGATCCGAAGTCATGGATGTGCAATCTGATACCAGATTTATAGCTTCTATACTGGCAGTCTGCCCGTCATAGATAGTTTCCAAAACTGCCGCTGAAACTTGAATGACAGTCATAGGGTCATCATCGGATTGCCAATGACCCTGCATTTGATCCATAATTGAAGGTAGAGCCTGTTTCGCCTCTTCAGCCTTATCAATAGAATCTTTATCCGAGCTTGGCGCGCAGGCTGTTAAGATTAGTCCCAATAGACTAGATAATATTAGCTTTTGCATGGGTGTTCTCCCTGACAGTATTGATAGACCTTTCAGGGTTAGGTACAAGCGATTGGGGGTTGTGATTTATTTTTTAGTAATCTTGCCTATCTATTTCCGGAGGGTAATAGCAATCGCGCTCATTTTGCCACCCATTGGGAAGCGTGGTATTGCAAAGCTTGGCTTTTTCTAGGGCGTCATCATCAAGGATAGCACCTGTCATATCGGTATCCGTCAAGTCCGTCCCGTCCAATATAGCGCCTGTCAGATCGGCCTTAGGCATCCAAATGCCGGTTAAATTCACGTCGGTTAAGACAACATTGATCAACACGGCCTTCATCAAGCTTGAATTATTCAAATTCGCGCCCGTGAGCGTGGCACCGGTTAGGATGGTTTCCCCCAAATCCGAACCTTCGAGATCAACATCTGTCAAATTTGCACCACTCAGGTCAACGCCGTGTAGATTGGCGTAGAGGAGATTGGCCCCGCGAAGATCAGCATCAACAAGATCATATTCCCTCAAATCTGCATTGACGAGATCGCAACCCGGGCAAACGACTCGTTCGCCTTCTTTGAGCTTAGCAAGGTCAGCAGAACTAGCGGACGTCGTCGCGCATCCCGCCAATAGGCTTATAAGGCCGATCGTTACACCGAGCGTGAACTCGTCAAATATGTAATGTCTCATTTGTGTCCTTTGCCAAAAATCTAGGGTCTATTGCAATGCCGAGAAGCCAATAGTTTCTCCGTCAATTGTGGCCTCAGTAAGGCCCATGCAGGAGCCATAGGAGTCAGTCGCAATAAATAGGTGACCGACTCTCGCCGTTATGCCGTGACTAGATTGTGCAGGCATTGTCGCTACCGTATTGCCGTCCTCATAATAACTCGTCGCCGCGCCACTGGCATTAATCCAATAGACGTTGATAGTATCATCGGAGTAATTTTCCAGTTGAACGTTAATCATCGCGCCTTCGTGGTTTGATACGACTTGACCAAAATATTCACAGCCAGGCCCCTGAAACTGAGTCCGATTGTCATAATCGGATGTATCTTCTTGGTAGACATCTTGATCTGCATATTCATTGGGGTCGACATAATCTGATCCATCATAACCATAACCGCCTTGGTCATATCCTCCCGCATTGGAAACGGCTTTGCGTGGATGCGTACCGGGAACCACCAAATCAGGATTAAAATCTAACTGACCATTAGACTGCAGAGAACTACCAATGCCCACGCACTCACCGTTATCGTCAACGGCAATATACCAATGGTCGGCCACGCCATAGTCCACATTTCCTGCAGGACCGGGACTAATGGAGAGAATAGGCACGTCTTGGGAGGCGTGATTAACCTCTTGGCCTTGCGCGTCGATCTTGTAAATATGGATATTACGCGAGCCCCTATTAAACATTTGAATAGCTATGGCTTGATCGCCGGGATTACTGACGGATTGGACCGATCCGCGCCATTGGCACGTGTCGTAAAGCTGTCTTGCAATCGCCGTCTGTTTCGCGGCCCCTTCCTGCGCTGCGATACGAGACGCTTCTGCCGCACGTTGTTGGTCTAAGGCTGCGGCTTGCTGGCGATGAAGCTCTTGATCGCGAGCTGCTTCCGCAGCTATTCTAGGATCCACCTTAGGGGTTAAGCGAAAACCTGTGGCATTTTTGAATGTTCCATCTGTATTGACAATATTACCACCCCTACAGGAAAAATCACCTATTGGAGTATAACCGCTCACATCCAGCTCAATAAATTGCACAGATTTAATGCCAGAATTGCATCTAAAGCTCTTAACTCTGTTGCTAAAATCTGTTCCCACTATGTGTAAGCCAATATATTTTGCCCAGTTGACGTATTGATCTGTACCGCAACGCTGTAATTTGGCTCCGCTAGCATTGATGCCTTGATAGAATGTCACACAAGAGGGATCGCCCGTTTCAGGGCCCCATTGGGTGTCCCCACCCTCTTCAGTAGCAGGTATGGTATTTCCACCTCCGCCGGACCAACTACTGAACGCGCTTTGATCGGACGTCATAGAGCGTCTTGACCCCAACATCATATCATCACCGCAACCATTGACTTTGGAAACTTTGAACGGAATCCCGCGCTCAAGGTAGAGTTCGCCGTCCTCATCACGCAACGGCACTGGGCCGCCTGTTATATGATATTCTGGCATATTATCGCAGCGAAACGGCCATTCATATCCAGCATATTGACCATAAAGTTCAACGCTTCCCGCGTCGGTCAATAGCTTTCCAAGCACTTCATTTGTGAGATCATTTCGCATATTTTTCGCAATCTCTTTGGCAGCTTTCTTCGCGCCGGCTTTCACGGCCTCTTTCGCGATCTGTTTCACAATGACTTTACCGCCGGCTTTTGCCACGGCGGAGCCGCCGCCTGATACAGCTGCGAGCGCGACATCTCCGACAAGTTCAGCAACGGGCTCTACACAATCCCAGTTAGACTGAGGGTCGATGCCGTCGGGCTGGATGGCAACTCGCAAGGTAAACCACACGGCGCCTGTATCCACTTTCCTGACCCCCTTCTCGCCCTCACCCGCCGGAATAATGCCGTGATACAGGCACCCGACTTGATCCAGAGAATAGGTTAAAGGCCAAGCGGTTTTGTTAACGAAATAAAACCCCGGGCTTTTGCCTTGTTTAGTGTCGCTGACATCGTCCCATTCGTCTTCCGAAAAAATGCGGTAAGATCCGCTAAAGGCATTGATCTGAAATTTTGAATATGTGGTTGCCGGAGAGGCATGGTAGGGTGTGATACGCGTGCTTTCGCCATATTTTCCGATGGCGTTTTTCGTCGACCCCGTAATATCGTCAATCAAACACACACCCCGGCTTGAGGCCGTCCATGTTTTTCCAGGCCCGACCGAATATTTGTCATCCTCGCACAAAAAGGACACATATTGAACTTCGCCCACGACCGTATATTCTGTGTTATTTGTGATCCGGGCTAAGGGATAACTGGCATAGGCTGACGGCGCAAATCCCGCACTTATGAGTAAGGTAGCCAAAAAGATCGAAAACAGTTTCGCGGCGTTTTTTCGCTTTTGCAAAACCTGAGCGTTAAAAAATGAAATCTGCATTATTTTCTCCCCCGGACATGCCACCGAGAGAAAAATCAGGCAAACTAGATGAGCCAATCATAATGATCTTCGGTTATGCATATACTTATGTACGGACTCAGAGCCATATTCAGCTTCGATTTATAAAGGACGATTGTCCAGATCGCGTCATTGATGATTAACGCACTTTTCCGGGCACGTCACTCATTTAAAACGTGTACCTCTAAGGCTGATATTTGAAATGATATTGTCTAACGTCAGCTTTTGCCGCCAAAGCGGACATTAGTTAGGGAGCGCCATTTCTTCTATTGCTGGTAATTGAGTAGTGTTAAAGCAGCATAAGAGCGGCAAAACCCAAAAAGGCAAAAAATCCTACAACATCGGTTACCGTCGTTACGAAAACGGAAGAAGACACGGCAGGGTCAAAGCCAAGTTTTTTCAAACCCAGTGGTACCATAATGCCTGCCAGACCCGCAAAAAGGTGATTAATGATCATGGCAATAAAGGCGACAATCGCAATATCCTGACGCCCAAACCAAACATAGGCAATGATGGCGAGAGCGACGGCAAATATAATCCCGTTAAACAGGGCGGCAACGCCTTCTCGCCGTATGGCGCGCCAGGCGGTTTGCGAGGTCAAATCACGTTCGGCTAAGGAGCGGACAGCCACGGCTAGGGTTTGCGTGCCCGCATTACCGCCCATTGATGCTACGATCGGCATAAGAATAGCGAGCTGTACAAATTCGGTAATAGTGTATTCGAACATGGCAATGACGAAGGAGGCTAAAATAGCGGTCATCAAATTAATGAAAAGCCAAGGCGCTCGGGCTTTGACCGTGGAAAAAGCCGTATCCGTAACCCCGGCCTCGGTCACCCCGGCAAGAGCGAGCATGTCTTCTTTGTTTTCGTCTTGAATAATATCAATGATATCATCGGCGGTCATAATGCCGGAAATACGGCCATCATCATCAACCACAGGGGAGGAGATAAGATGGTATTTCTCAAACAGATAAGCGGCTTCTTCTTGATCCATGTTTTGGGCAATCGTGACAACTTGATCGTCCATTAGAGTTTGCAGGCTCGTATCACGAGAGTTGCGCATTAATGTTGAAACGGGAATATGGCCAATGGGATGAAACTTAGTGTCAACGATCCAAATGTTATAAAATAAATCTGGTAAGCCTTCGCCCGTTGCTCGCATGTGATCTATCGTGTCGCCGACGGTCCAAAACGGCGGCGCAGCGACAAACTCGCGCTGCATGAGGCGGCCAATGGTTTCTTCGTCAAAGGCTAAGCTGGCTTCTAAATTAGCGCGGTCTTCTGGTTCTAAGACCTCAAGAATTTCGGACCGTTGCTCGTCCTCCATCTCCTCGAAAATTTGCGTTGCGTCATCATTGTCGAGCTCTGTAATGGCGCCTGCAATTTGATGAGATGGCAATAGCGGGAGAATGTCTTCAACAACTTCATCTTCAAGCTGCGCTAATACTTCCGCGGAAATTAATTCAGGTGTTAGAGCAATAAAGCCTTCGCGCTGATCATTGGAAAGCTGCTCAAATTGATCAGCAAAGTCGGCCGGGTGAATGTCGGCTAGATAACTGCGTAAATCTTTGGCATCGCCAGCCTCTAATAACGAAATGATGAAATTTATATCACGGGCTGGGGATGTGACGGTTTCAGACATTATATCAGTCATGATCACTCCCTCCATATGCCAACAGGCCCTTATTATATAGGCCCAGTTATAGTGTGTGGCTTTGCTTATGCCGGAACACCTTTAGAGACAATAGAGAAGTTTTTGTTTGAACCTATAGACAGCGGCTCATCGGCTCGATCAACCATTGTGGGGGCGCGTCATCGATTAATCCAATGCGGCCATTTTTTATGGTTAGAACTTTTTTGGGGTTTCTAAAGTTTGAATTATTGACCACAAATCCTTCATCAACATAGGGAATAGCCCCCGGCAAGAACGACAAAGATCGATGATAGCAGGCGGCGATTGCTTTATCTGATAGTTTGTGATGCCAATGGGCCGGATTGTTTTTTAACCGCCGCGCGCATATTTTCCAATTATCGACACCGATAAAGTATAAAGAAATGTGATATCCATGGTTTCTAGCCGCCGCCAATAAATCCAAGTCCTCGACTTTATCAAGGAGTAATTCAGTTCCAAAGTCTCGCCCTTTTACGAGCAATCTATACCGATTATTGTGTGTTCTTTCGTAAGAACGTTCCATGAATTCAGGGATTTGACTGCTCCTGCCTGCGCGCGTGTATTCTTCAGGCAGGCTATAATATTCTTGGAGGCTGTTGAAATAGTCTTCTTGATTGAAAAAATCTGCGGGAATATTACCCAATAGATTTGGCCCAGCCGAGCGCCCGGCAAGCTTGGTTTTGCCAGTGCCGTAAGACCCTGCGATGATAACGAGAGTTTTCACGGCTCAAGAAGTCGTTGGATATTTGACGCAACACAGCCAAATGACTGGGCGTCGCAAGTTGTCTGGCGTCGAGCAACAAAACGCTCTACACAACATTATATGCGCAGATGGCAAAGGCATGGTTCCGTCCCATTTCCTTCCTTCCCAACCAAACCCCTTTGGTGTCGGTAACCTAATTCTAACCTTTAAAACTTATCCAGAACATACGTTCAACAGGAGAAAACAAAGTGTCTGCTCACGTCTGGCGAGATTTAAGTTCGGTCGATCACGTCGAAACCACAGCTTTGGGTTTCGCTAATATGACTTTATACTGTAGCGAGTTATTGCGCGCTGAGCGTAATCCTTATGTTTACATACATCATATACACCGAATCAAAGACATGCTGTTTGATATAGTGTTCACGGCGGCAAAAGCGAATGAGTATCGAATCGCTGTAGAGTCTCAGCCTCAGCCGAGGAGATTTTGGCAATTCTATAAAAGAAAGCCAAAGCCAGTCACAATTCCCAACTATAAGGGCCCTCCTATAGAGCAAGTACAAGTTGTTATGGACCGGTTTTTGGCGGCTCTCGACAATGAAGACTTAGATACCGTTGAAGACGTAAAACGCATTCTCGCGGAATACCGTAAAGTCTGTAAACCCAAGCTTCGTAAGACTCTGGTATTTGATGACGATTTCCCCAGTAGCCGACTTTAATTAATTCATATTGCTCCAATTCATTAACCACAGATTAGCCATATTCGCGTCTATAAGAAGCTATGACTGGTCATGCATTAATATTTGATTCTGGCGTCGGCGGCTTATCTGTCACGGCTGAGATTAGGAAACTTCTTCCCGCGCTGCAGCAGACCTATATTGCTGATGATGAGTTTCGACCTTATGGGGAAAAAACGGACAAACAACTCCGCACCCGTCTACCGGGGCTTTTATGGATATTATGCGAGGCCGTCAGGCCTGATTTTGTCGTTATTGCGTGTAACACGGCGTCCACATCAGCCCTAACGGGTATTCGAGAAGCTTTATCTATCCCGGTGATCGGTGTGGTCCCGGCGATTAAACCTGCGGCGCAGATGAGCCTTTCTGGCCGTTTTGCTGTATTGGGAACGCCCGGTACCGTGCGCCGAAAATATGTTGATCAGCTGATTGCCGATTTTGCGCCGGATCATGACGTCATCCTGCAGGGATCTACGCGGCTAGTGGCGCTAGCAGAAGACAAGCTGGCTGGAAGACCCGTAGATATAGCAGCGATTAAAGCGCAGATCGCGCCAATATTTGAAGGCGGGCCTGTGGATACGGTTGTTTTGGCCTGTACACATTTTCCGCTGCTCAGAGAGGAGCTAATCCGCGCTGCGCCAGATGGCGTTCGTTTTATAGATTCTGGTGAAGCAATAGCGCGGCGGGTTAAAACAGTGCTAGCCGAATTCACCGATTTAGCGCCTTGCGAGGTAGAGGTGGATAGAGCTCTATTACTAGGCCCTGACGCAGCGCCAGCCCGACGGTCCGCGTTTCAAAATTTTGGATTTACGCGTGTTGTGGGATTATTGCCTGACGCGAGATGAAAAATATTTGTAGCGTATGTATTAGTGGAAGAAATGCTTATAGGTGAAATATAGCGCCGCCAAGATTGCAAATAGTCCGATCGTAAATTTTCCGAAATGTTCTTTCATGATCGTTTCGGCCTGATCGCCAAATTTCTTGACAATACCAGCGACTAGGAAAAACCGTAAAGACCGCGCCATGACGCTGGCTGTCATGAAAATAGCAAAATTAATTTTGAGCGCGCCGCTCATGATGGTGATAACCTTATAAGGAAAAGGTGTCAGTCCAGCGCCAAACACAGCGATCTCGTCATATTTAGAAATCCAGATTTTAAACGTTGCTATTTTTTCCGCTTTGCCGAGACGTTCTAGGATTGGCTGCGCAAATGTATCGAAGAAAAACAGGCCGATAAAATAGCCTAATATTCCGCCAAGGACAGAAGCAATCGTGCAAATCAGAGCATAACGCCAAGCTTTGCTGTGATCGGCTTGGACCATGGGTATCAGCATGAAATCAGGCGGGATTGGGAAAAAGGAGCTTTCAGCAAATGATATGCCAGCCAGAGCCGGTTCAGCATGTTTGTGCCGAGCCAAAGTCTTCACCCACTCATACCAATCGTTTAAAAATGCAAGTTTACCCTTCATCAGCGCGCCATAGCATGAATTAAGTAAATAGCGAGTTTAAAGTACTCAGTTGCGTCGGTTCTGGTTGAAAAACTATTTTTTGAGGTTAAGAGGCGAGCGTAGTTGTAGGCTATTCAGGTTCGAAGCTGTAAGAATCGCATGTGGAGGCAATTTTGCCTCACAAAGCGTGAGTTTCATCACGCTAACACGATCTGAAGTTGGTTATAATAGCGTGTGTGAGGGAACTTTATGAAACGGTTTATTAGAAAGTTGACATTTGTTGGTTCGTTTATGGCTGTATCTGTTGTGCTACTGCGCGCTTATATGGCTTCTGCCGGATTATAGTTTTCTTTAAAGCGATTAAGCCCGTTATTTTTTACCCATTATTTCTTGCCAAAGCCAATCTGCATAAATGCGCGTGCCTTTGGCCGTTAGGTGAATTCCGCCTTCGGCAAAATGGGGCGGAATTGCAGCCTTAAATATTTGAGAACCATCTAGAACTGTTGCGCCGGCCTTAAGGCCTACTCGTTTTGTGTCATCACGATAAGCCTCAAGAGGCCAGCCTTGAAGATTGTGATCATCTTCATCTCGGCGGGAAAGAGGCGTGACGCAAAAGACCTTCAAATGATCGGGCAGGGCATTTAAGAATGTTTTATAGGCCTCACAATAAGCCTTTCGAGAAATTCCCACTTCAAAAACCTCCATGGCCCAGTCATTCGTCCCGAGGGCGACAATGACTTTGTCGACCGTTC
The DNA here is from genome assembly GCA_014238285.1 of Hellea sp. Taxonomy (GTDB): domain Bacteria; phylum Pseudomonadota; class Alphaproteobacteria; order Caulobacterales; family Maricaulaceae; genus JACOMS01. The sequence continues at coordinate 21,289 of JABABK010000017.1, read as the reverse complement.
GTAAGGGGCCGTCAATATATTTGACGGCTTCGGGGAGCTTTGGGCTAGCTTGGCCGGTCATGGTCTGGCCGCCTGAGGCTAATAGATTGACATTCACATCATGATAATGGGTCAAATAATAACTCAGACTTTCTTTGGCGTTACCAAAGGGATGAGAGGCCGCGACAAGCGAGTCGCCAATAATGATCCAGCGTTCAGACATATCTACCCTTATAAAGCCTGCTTCGAAGTTAGAGCAAGATGAGTAATGTTAGAGCCATTACACTAAATTGAAAAAATACAAAATTGATGAAATCAGCGGTGGTTTTTTGAAAAGCTCTGTCTTATATAGAGCCACCTTTCGATGCGGCTGTGGCGGAATTGGTAGACGCGCGGGATTCAAAATCCCGTTCCTTTGGAGTGTCGGTTCGATTCCGACCAGCCGTACCATCGAAATAGAGGCGCTCTGTTATATAGTAAAATAGAGCCTGCGTTTATGCACATAAAGCTTTAGCCTAGGGGGGTGTTATAGATTTTTGCCGCTCAAGAAATTTTTTCACATACCGCATATGACGTTTTTCATCCACGTCTTTTCCCCAAACTTGAGCAAAATTTATGACCTCTTCGGCCAAGTCATATTCCTCAGCTTGAATTAAATTCAACGCCAGATTTAACCCAGATGTGACAAAGTCAGGGGATCTAAAATAATTCACCGAGAAGATTGTTGAAGCCACGACTTGAGGCGAGGGCGGTTGGTATGAACCGCCATGAGATAGAGCGTAAAAAAAATGTGCGCCCGGATGATTGGGGTTGTCGTTTAAAACTTTCTGTAGATAGCTTTGTGCGAGCTTTTGGTTCGGGAGAGAAATTGATCCATTGGTTTTCAAGGCTTGATCAACGAGGATGGCCCCTTTAAAAAAATTAGTCTGCGTATTAGATAGAGTTTGTTGAGATAGTGCTTTGTCAATGCTGGCGCTAGCGTCGTCGAATTTTTCGTCTATCATATACCACTGTGCCTTGAGAGTATTAAGGAGGTTATTATCCCCTGTTAGCGCTTCAAGTTCCGCAAACATTTTTTCCGTGCCGCCCAAGTCCTTTTTCAATGGGATCATTCGAATTCTGAAATAAATCTTTTCTGCCAAGAAGTCTTTTCTCTCAATGAGTTTGACTTGCATAGGATATGACGTGTCAGGATTTATGGATGAAATTTGGCGTTTCTTAAAATTTTTCGCCTTGAAGTATTTTCGTAATATTTGTTCGAATGCATCGGGAGTTGTACCAAATGCCGTTTCAAATGCCTGCATCGCATCAACACCTGAATTTATTAGGCCGTTATATTGGTTGAACATGTCTAAATAATCAGGGTTGTTTTGAATAAAATGAACTGCGAGCCAAGCTTGAGCATAAAAAGTATGCTGATCTACACTACCAATTTTTGGGTCTATTTTTGAAAGCTTGAAGGGGTATTTTTGAATCGAATTGAAAATAATTCTGTAAGACATCCAGTATTTAGAGCTTAAAATGTCTTTGTAGCCTTTAATATTGCGTCCAATTGACAGGGAGTCGCCATCTTTCTCAAAGGTTGCCAAATATTCCACGTAACCCTCGTCATACCAAAGGGGGTAAATGCTTTTCGTATGTGTATAGGTAATGTGGTGCCCATATTCATGCATGGCGTAATGTCTGGCCTCCTCGCCCAACATAACGAATAATGGTCCATCGAAAAAAGTTTTATAGATGCCTGAATTGTTGGCATGTCCGATAATTTCGGTCATTTGATCGTTAGTTTTCACGATAAGAATTTTGACTTTAATGGGTTCTAGTTTCGGGGGCTTACCTAGAAACTGTAGAGTGGCGGCTCTGTAAAGTTCGAGGTCCTGAATCAATTTTTTGGCGTTCTTTTCTTTAATCTCTCCGACCAGATGGAAATTGTCTGATTCAACTTGTACCCATTTAGCTTGCGCTTCCGGCGCTAAAATATAGGCCAGAGCAATACAAAAAATTGAAATGAGTATTCGCATAAGTCCTCCAACAGATTAATTTATGAGTAAAGTTGTTACTTACAAGTGACAAGACAGAAACTGTGTAAATTGGAATACCTTATCGCGACCGTGACGTAGACGCGGATAATATCGCCGTCGACTTTACGGCATTGCGAGAGCCTTGGGCGAGACTTTCACGCTAAGTCTTCCGTCTATTATGAAGGTCTTCAGATCAGGCACGGCGATAGAGCAAATACCCAAGTCCGGCCCAAATGATCTCAAATCCCATTTCATAGTAAGTTTGCTGCGGGCCGGTGCCGTCTAAAACGAGGCCTAATAGGCGACCACTGGCGAGCGCTAGGGTTACGAGGATCAGCAATAAAGTTAGATATTTTTGGTCCGCTTTTTTGATCGCGTATAAAAGCATGGCGGCTCCTGCCGCAGCTGTTGCAGCCCACATGGCTCTAATCTCATGCATACCTAAAAGGCTAGGGTCCCAGCCCATTAATTTGGCCATGGTTCCGGCGGCGATAGCCCCGTAAAGACCGAAAATCAGATAAAACCAGCCATTGGCGAGGTTATAGAGTTTAAGCGCTTTCATAATGCCTCTGTGAATCTTCATAGTAGCTCTATATTCTGGGGCAGAAAGGCGCAAGACAGGCTTGATTTTAAATATTTCCCCGCTATAAGCCCCTATCCCGTTTATCGGGCCCCATTTTGGGGAGCAGCATTTTAGGCGAAATGGCATGCCTAAGTGCTCAAAAAGGCCGCGAAACTCTATTGGTTTTGGAGTTTTGCATTAATTAGGAGACCGAAATGCCAAAAATGAAAACCAAGTCAGGCGCCAAAAAGCGCTTCAAATTGACGGCAAGTGGCAAAGTGAAAGCTGGCCAAGCTGGTAAACAACATGGAATGATCAAGCGTTCTAACGATCAAATTCGTAAACTACGCGGCACGACAGTGCTGAAAAACGTTGATGCCAAGCGCGTCAAAAAATCATTCATGCCAAACGGCTAACAGCCCTTTTATTTTAGAATTAAATTTGGAGTAGACTATGTCTCGCGTCAAACGCGGCGTTACGAAACACGCCCGCCACAAGAAAATCACAGATGCAGCCAAGGGTTACCGCGGCCGCCGTAAAAATACATTTCGCATTGCTAACCAAGCTGTCGAAAAAGCCGGTCAGTATGCCTATATTGGCCGCAAACTAAAGAAGCGCCAATATCGCGCCCTTTGGATCCAGCGTATTAATGCTGGTGCGCGTCTTCACGGCTTAACATATTCCCGTTTCATGGACGGCCTGAACAAAGCTGGTATCGAGCTTGACCGTAAGGTTCTGGCTGACATGGCAGGTAACGAGCCAGAAAGCTTCGCAGCTCTCGCTGAAGTCGCCAAGAAAAACCACAGCCAACCGCATACGGTTACAGCTTAAGTTTTTTCTATTCGGAGCAATTTGCAGAGCAAAATGCTCTAATTAAATTTGAAAAGCCGCTCTTCCTAAATATTTTGGGGAAGGCGGCTTTTTTATGGGCCAAACAGCCGTGACATTGGTCACAGCGCCTGTGCTGAGTTTCTGCATAATCACGCTCTAGATAAGAGGGAAAAATGATTATTCAAAAACCGAAACCTAAACGCCGCGAAGCGCCTATAATGGATATGCCGCCTTGGGCTAGGCACTTTTTAACGGCGATAGCTTTATCGCTAATTGCTATTGTTTGTCTCTCGATTATTTTGCATATCTTCGCGAAAGATAAATACCCATCGCCAGAAGCTTTAGGCGGAAAAATACTTATAGCGACCAGTGTGGTGACGATTTTTGCCACATATTTCCCTTGGTCGCGTCTGAAAATTGGCGACATTGAGATTGAGCGAGTCATCGAAAAACAAGCCATTGATCATGCCAAGGCCATAGAAGCGATCATGGTGGCTAATGATGGTACTGATATAGTTCTTGAAGCGGGAGGGCATCCAGCCAAGTTCAAGGCATCGCCTCAATTTGAAGGCATGCGCGCTCATAAAAAAGATGTATGGGGGCTGTTTCAAGCTTCACCCAATCGAGGTTTTACGGCTCAAAGCATCTTAAACGCGGGGCAAAATACATTGAGCGAACCAGAATTGACGGCCATCTTGGCCATGTTGGTTCGTGACGGCGCTTTGACCATGCACGTGTTACGGGGCAATGAAATAATTTATAAATTGGGATGAGCCAGTCTTAACCGTCTCGCGTTACGGCTTTCGAATTCAATAACTTGTTTTACCCTCTAGGCACAGCACTCGAAATTAAATTCAGCGGCAAAGCGTAAGTCTCTTTACTTTGACGCAGGACAATCCGTGACTGGACATCTGATATCAAATCAATGCCGAGGAGTTCTTCGCGCAGGAAATCGTCATAGGCGTGCATGTCTTTGGTGACGATACGCAGCATGAAGTCGACGGCGCCTGTAACGACGGCGCATTGAATGACTTCGGGCATGGTAGCGATAGCTTTTTCAAATTTTTCCATATTGACGCGGTTCGGCAAGGTGAGCTTGATGGCGACGAAAACTTCGAAGTCTAGGCCTAGCTCTTTGCGGTTTAAAATCGTCACGCGGTCTTGAATAATACCAAGTTCTTCCATACGCTTGATTCGGCGCCAACAGGGCGAAGAGGATAAGCCAACCTTGTCGGCGATATCAGCGACAGACAGGGCCGCGTTATTTTGAATGAGGTGTAATATTTTTGCGTCTATTCCGTCAATTTGTCCCGGCATGATTTTTTCTCTTTTGTTCGTAATTGCGGCAAATTATTCTAATAATAATCAAATTACAACAAAAAAACTTATAAAATTTGATATATTTTAAGGTATTATCACCAATAGTCACATTTTTTCAGACTCATCGGAAATTCAGTCATGTCTAAACCAACAAATCAATCACGTCTATATATTCCAGAGCCGCCGTTTAGGCCGGGTGATAAGCCGGATTATTCCCATATTTCTGTGCCTGTCAAACATTCTCCGTCTCGGCCTGACCCCATGGTGGATGCCCATGATACGGCGGAACACGCATTGGGTCTGATCCGGGTGATGCGCTTTAATGGTGATATTGAAGGCGACTGGAATCCGGGTCTTGATGGGGATACGCTGCGCGAGGCTCTCAAAAACATGATGATCAACCGGGCTATGGATGAGCGCATGTTCAATATGCAGCGCCAAGGTAAGCTTTCCTTTTACATGAAAAGCACGGGCGAAGAGGCAATTTCTGTGGCCATGGCTATGGCCCTTCGTAAAAAAGACATGATCTTCCCGACCTATCGACAGATCGGTATTTTGATCGCGCGCGGTTGCCCCATGGAAGACATGATGTGTCAGCTCTTATCCAATAAGGGGGACTCATTGCAGGGTAAGTCTTTGCCGATCTTGTTCTCGTTTAAGGATTATGGATTTTTCTCTGTCTCGGGCAATTTGGGTACTCAGTTGATTCAAGGCGTCGGCTGGGGCATGGCCTGCGCTTATAAAGGCACGGATGATATCGCTTCCGTCATTACGGGCGAGGGCGCGACAGCCGAGGGTGATTTCCATTACGCTCTGAACTTTGCATCAACTTACCGGGCGCCCTGCATTATCAACGTGGTCAATAACCAATGGGCGATTTCGAGCTTTCAAGGCATTGCAGCGGGCGAGGGCGAAACCTTCGCCGCGCGCGGCACGGGCTACGGCCTGGCCACACTACGCGTTGACGGTAATGACTTCCTCGCGGTTTATTCAGCCATGCAGTGGGCAGCTGAGAGGGCGCGGCGCGGCGGCGGCGCAACGGTGATCGAGCATTTCACCTACCGCATGGAAGGCCACTCGACATCAGATGATCCGACCAAATATCGTCCCAAGGATGAGCCTGATGTATGGCCTTTTGGTGATCCTATAGAGCGCCTGAAAACCCATATGGTTGCCATTAATGAATGGGACGACAAACAAGAAGAAGTCCTCGTAAAAGAAATCACCGCCTATATTCGTAAGTCTTACAAGGCGGCCGAAAAGCTCGGCTCTATGGCAACAGATACAGGTATTGCGCCGGAGACCATGTTCGAGCAAGTCTATGAAGATCTGCCGCGTCACCTGCGAGATCAACGCGACGAGTTCATGAACGAATACTCCCAAAAGCAGGAGGATTAAGCCATGGCGCAAATGAATATGATCGAAGCCATCCGCTCGGCTATGGATGTGAAAATGGGCCAAGACCCAGATGTTTTAGTGTTCGGCGAAGATGTTGGGTTTTTTGGCGGCGTGTTCCGTTGTACGGCTGGCCTAGCCGAAAAGCACGGTTTGCACCGCTGTTTTGATACGCCAATTTCCGAAGGCGGCATTATGGGAATCGCCATTGGCATGGCCGCGGCCGGATTACGGCCGATCGCTGAAATCCAGTTCGCAGATTATATCTATCCTGGCTACGACCAAATCGCGTCAGAAGCCGCGCGTCTTCGGTACCGATCTAATGGTGAGTTCACAGCGCCTTTAACCATCCGCACACCTGTCGGTGGCGGTATTTATGGCGGTCAAACTCATAGTCAAAGTCCGGAGGCTTTGTTTACCCATATTGCGGGCCTTAAAACCATCATCCCGTCAAACCCTTATGATGCCAAAGGGCTCTTGATCACGGCGATTGAAGATAATGATCCGGTTTTATTCTTAGAGCCAAAGCGGCTTTACAATGGGCCGTTTTATGGCGACCCGCACACACCGGCTGTCAACTGGTCAGGCCATGAGCTTGGCGAAGTGCCAGAAGGCCATTACCGGGTTGAGTTTGAAAAAGCGCGCCAAATCGCAGAGGGCGAAGATCTTACCATTTTGACCTACGGCACAATGGTTTGGGTTGCTGAAGCCGCCGCCGCTGAGCTTGGCGTATCTGCCGATATACTTGATCTGCGTTCACTCTTGCCTCTCGATATTGATGCTATTCAAGAATCTGTCAAAAAGACCGGGCGATGTGTTATCTTGCACGAAGCGACGAAAACATCAGGCTTCGGCGCTGAATTAATATCGCAAGTTCAAGAACATTGTTTCTATTCTCTCGAAGCGCCGATCGAGCGCGTCACGGGCTGGGACACACCTTACCCGCACGCGCAAGAATGGGCCTATTTCCCGGGACCAATTCGGGTTAAGAAGGCCATTCGCAAAGTTCTAGAAGGCTAAACCCGTGGGTAAGTTTCATTTTAAAATGCCGGATATCGGCGAAGGCGTCGTCGAGGCTGAAATCACAGCTTGGCATGTCGCCGTAGGCGAAATGGTCGAAGAAGATCAGCCAGTTGCTGACGCCATGACAGATAAAGCCACGATTGAACTGACCGCGCCACTGACGGGTGTCATTCAATCTCTTGGCTGTGAAGCCGGGGATATGATTGCCGTCGGCGCTGATCTTGTCGTGTTCGAAACTGACGAAGACATCGAAGACGATATTCCTGACATGCCAACCGTTGAGGCCCCGTCGACTTCTAGCGGAAGCTTTAGCTTTAAAATGCCAGATATTGGCGAAGGCGTGGTTGAAGCGGAAATTACCGCTTGGCACATTTCTGAGGGTGATCAGGTCGAAGAAGACCAGCCTGTCGCTGATGCCATGACCGACAAAGCCACGATCGAGCTGACAGCGCCTGTTACCGGAACGGCAATCAAGCTTGGCTGCGCCGAAGGCGATATAATTGCGGTCGGCGCTGATCTTGTCGTATTTGATAATGTTGAGGGCGCTGTGCCTGTGGCGGTTGTTCCAGTGGCTAAGCCGAACAAACCCAAAGCACCCGTAAAACCTAAGGCCTCAAAGACTGCGATCACAAAGCCAAATGCGGGCAAGGCTTTGGCATCGCCTGCCGTGCGTAAACGCGCAAAAGATGCGGGCATTGATTTATCTAAAATATCAGCGTCCGGAATTATCACTCATACTGACCTTGATAAGTTTGAAAAAGCATTAGAGCCAGAGATAGGTGAAAACCGCATCAAAATCATCGGTATGCGCCGCCTGATTGCTGAGCGCATGCAGGCGTCCAAACGCAATATCCCGCATTTCACCTATGTGGAAGAAATAGATGTGACGGAGCTCGAAGCCCTTCGTAAAAGACTAAACGAGAAAAAGAGCGATGATAAACCAAAGCTCACGGTCTTGCCGTTTATCATTCGCGCGCTCGTATCAGGCCTTAGAAAATGGCCGCAAATGAATGCATTGTATCGCGATGAGCAAGGCTATCTCTCACAGTTTGAACCTATTCATCTGGGCATGGCCGCACAAACCGATCAAGGCTTATTAGTGCCCGTCATCAAAAACGCGCAAAGCTTGAGCGTGTGGGAAACATCAAAAGAAATTGTTCGTCTCGCCGAAGGCGCGCGTAACGCTACTTTGACTAAAGATGAGCTTACTGGCGCAACGACAACCCTAACATCGCTTGGCCCACTTGGCGGTATCGTGACGACGCCAGTAATTAACCGCCCTGAAGTCGCGATTTTTGGCCCCAATAAAATTCGCCCAAAACTCGTACTCGAAAACGGCGAAGTCAAAGAACGTCTTGTGATGAACTTCTCGATTTCTTGCGACCACCGTATCATCGACGGCTATGACGCCGCCGCCATGATGCAATATATGAAGGGATTGTTAGAGGACCCTCTCTTGATGTTTTTGGAGTAACGCCTGAAATCAGCCCTACGCTATATTGATGTAGGAACCGATTTCAGTGAAGCGCCTTCATGGACTTATGAAGGGCTTGTGTGGGAACGTTATTCGTATCTGGCTAATCTATTGATTGGCTTTCAAAATGTTTTTGGCCTCTTGTAATAGAGGGTAGACGGTGTCTTGTGCCGCGCAAGTTTTAACCCAGTCTTTGGTGTCAGGTATGCCGTTTGCAGCGCAACCATCGACACGTCTTTTAGTTTTGTTCATTTGTTTTTTTGCATTGAGATAGTCTTCTGATGTAATGTAGCCTAGGGAATTATCGAGCCAATTTAACATTTTCGTGCGGCCGCCACTCCATGGTAAATCAGTGATTGACATCGCTTCTAGTATGTCTCTGGCGGATTGGATGAGGTTCGCCGCATGAACCACGTCATCAATGACGGTGAGTTCAACCAAGTCTTCCGCGCTATCATCGGTATCGTCATTCACAATGAGCGAGACTTGATAAGTACCGGGAACATCTGGCGTAAAGCTTGGTTGAGACTCTGTGCTGTCAAGCGCCGCTAAGCTATCGGTGGGCTGACTATAAAGTGTCCAGTTATAAGTCAAATCGTCTTCGTCAGGGTCTGAGCTGGCTGATCCATCCAAAAAGAATGAGCTGCCCTCCAACGCAGATTGATCTGATCCGGCATTGGCTGTTGGGGGTTCATTCGGCAAAGCTGTTGGGATGACAAAAACATCCTGATATCCATTAATGTCATTAGGCACCAAATCGGATGCGGCAGAACCAAAAGCTACATATTGGCCATCAGCTGATATGTTTGGTGAATAAGAGTACCCATCACCAGATCCGCCCAATTGACTGATCGAAAGTAAGCGCGTTGTCTGGTCGACAAGGTCACGCAGAAAAACGTCTTTTGTTGCATTTGTGTCGTTGGCGACAATGTTATCAGCATTGGAATCAAAAGTGACATATCTACCATCGTCAGAGACTTTTGCCGAGCCTGAGTGAGTATTGAGTTCGCCGCCATCTTCTGTGAAAGGAACTTTCTGAACTATGCCTAGTTCGCGGTCATATAAAAAGAGCGTCGTATAAGTTCCGTCTGCGCTGGCTTCTACATTCGATGAGGTTGAAGAAACAAGAACAAACCGGCCATCTGGTGTCATGTCATATAAATTGTCGACATTGTCACCGGGTTGGCCATCCAGGCCAATTGAAACGAGCGTGGTTTCGTTAGTTTCCAAAGAGTAGGCAAATACATCAAACTTTCCATCATCATCATTAGCAACAAAATTACTGGCTTCAGATGAAAACAAAACTTCTGTGCCATCCGCCGTAATCCGTAGAGCGCCAGAATAATCATCGGCCTGACTTCCGTCAGATGCCACAGAAACTCTGATGGTTGTTTGGGATTGCCGGTCTCTTACAAAGATGTCTCTGACACCATTTGTGTCATCAGCGACAAGGTCACTGGCTTCAGAGCTAAATGCAACATAACGCCCATCATCGGATATAAATGCACCGTTTGACGCCAAATTGCCTTCAAGCCCTCCCACGCCAACTGAAATTAACTCAGTCACTTCAGATATTCGGTCATAAACGTAAATTTGTGAAGCTGACAGATAGGAAGTATAAGCCACATATCGCTGATCGCCAGACATAGTCGGAATATATGATGTGGTTGTCTCTTGTTCAAAAACACGATCGAGCAGTCCGGTGGTGCGATCATACAAAAATGCCTCTGTTGTAGAAGAGTAGTCTGGCGATACCAAATTTCGGGCCCGTGATCGTACCCAAATAGATTGGCCGTCTTCAGAGAAGGTAGGTGAATAGGAACTGTTATCTGCCCCGCTTCCGTCTGGCGCGCGCGTAATCATTTCTATGGTTTGCGCCGTGGCATTTGCCGTTAAAAGTACTGTGCTCAAAGCCAGCATTGATACAGCCATACGGCCAAAAGAGTAGTTAAAGAATTTCATGATGTCTCCCACATGGATAAAAAATAACACGTAGGATTATTTACCCCACAAACAACCTGTGAGGGAAAATGGTAAAGACTTAGTTTACGATCATGCCGTGAAGCGCTTTTTGCTTTATTGTCTGACTTTATATTTAAAGCGCCCGCGCAAACCTTTCAAATAGATAGAAACTATCTTGCGGGCCGGGGCTGGCTTCCGGGTGGTGTTGGACTGAAAAAACCGGTTTACCTTTAAGGCGGATGCCGCAGTTTGAACCGTCGAAAAGTGAAACATGAGTTTCTTCGCATGTGTCTGGCAGGCTATCGCTATCGACGGCAAAGCCGTGGTTCATCGAGACGATTTCGACTTTGTCTGTTGTATAGTCTTTGACAGGGTGGTTGGCACCGTGATGGCCTTGGTCCATTTTCATGGTTTTAGCGCCAAGCGCTAGGGCGAGCATTTGATGACCGAGGCAAATACCAAGGATGGGCATATCAGCTTTGATCAAGTCTTGAATAACGGGAATGGCGTAATCGCCAGTGGCCGCCGGGTCACCCGGGCCGTTGGATAGAACCACGCCGTCGGGTTTTAACTCTAGAATATCTTTAGCGCTGATAGTGCTCGGCACAACTCGGACGGCCATGTCTTGGGCTACGAGGTTTCGCAAAATATTACGCTTCACGCCGTAATCAATGACGACAACTTTCTTGACACCGTCTTTATCGGAATAGCCTTCTGGCCAGACATAGCTCGATTGTTTCCAGTCAAAGGCATCTTGTGTGGCAACATCGGCGGCAAGGTCAGCGCCGACAAGGCCGTTCCATGAACGGGCTTTTTCCGTCAGCGCGTCAACGTCAAATTTGCCTTCTGGGCTGTGAGCGATCACGCCATTTGGCATGCCATTGTCACGTATATAAGAAGTTAGAGCGCGTGTATCGACGCCGGAAATACCTATGATGTTTCGGTCCTTCATCCACGGGCCAAGTGGGTTTTCATCGCGCCAGCTCGATGGCGGCGTGATTGGGGCTTTAAAAATCGCGCCAATGGCGGCTTTTTCTGCGCGCTGTGTGCTGGCTTCTTCATCTTCTGAATTCGTGCCAGTATTGCCGACATGCGGGAAAGTAAAACAAATGACTTGCTGGGCATAAGACGGGTCGGTCAGGATTTCCTGATATCCGGTCATGGCGGTGTTAAAACAAACTTCGCCGACGGCATCGCCTACGGCTCCGCAGCCTTGGCCGTAAAAAACCTGTCCCGTCGCCAGAACTAGCGCTGCGGTGGGGTTGGGGGTCAGCTCTTGCATTTGCCTATTCCTTTGTGTAGAGGCACGCGTTTTCAAAGGTTGGCCCGTTTTAAGGCTAGCGGCTCAAGACGCAAGAGAGAAAGCAAAGAAAAGATTAAAATCCACAGGCGGAAACCGCAGTAGAAGGATTGACGATCTGATTTAGCTGTGAAATCTTGCATAATCAGCCCCGTAAGAGGGTCAAGAGAGACATTAAGGACATTTATGCCCCTGCGTGAAGAGATTTCGACCAGCGTCAAAGACGCTATGAAAACTAAAGACGCCATTCGCGTTGCCACCCTCAGATTGGTTCGCGCTGCGATTAAAGATCGAGACATTGCGGCTCGCGCCGAAGACCGATGCGGCGGAATTGATGATAGTGAAATTATGTCATTATTGGCTAAAATGGTGAAACAGCGCGTTGAAAGCGCTACGACCTATGAGGATAATGGGCGTCCCGAGCTTGCCGAGCGTGAGCGTTCAGAGATTGACGTTATTCGTAAATTCATGCCAACGCCTCTAACCGAAGCTGAGCTTAAAACGGTTATCGAAGGTTATGTTAAAGATAACGGCGCGACCTGCCTCAAATCCATGGGCAAAATCATGGGCCAGCTAAAAAGCGATTATGCTGGACGGGTCGACATGGGCAAAGCTGGCGCGATGGTCAAAGGCTATCTTTGTAACTGATAGATTTTTTTGTTAAACCGCTCATACTGGCGAATGCCAGTATCTATTTTCTACTAAATAAGTGAGACTCTGTATCAAGTCCAGAGTGATAGGATTTAGAGATTAGCGCCTTATTTCGGCGCTAATACCATAATCATCAACCGGCCTTCGGTTTTGGGTTCAAATTCGACTTTGGTGATTTCTTCAAAATCTTCTTTGACGCGCTGCAGTAAATCCGTACCGCGATCCATATGAGCCATTTCGCGGCCTCTAAAACGGATCGTAACTTTGACTTTATCGCCGCGATCAAAGAACTTGGTCATCGCGCGGGTTTTCACCTCATAATCATGAGTGTCGATATTCGGGCGCATTTTAATTTCTTTGATATCTTGCGTGCGCTGGCTTTTGCGAGCGGCGGCTTTTTTCTTCTGCTGTTCAAAGCGAAGTTTACCATAATCAAGGATTTTAACGACGGGCGCTTCAGGGTTCGGGGCGACCTCAACAAGGTCTAGACCTGCTGTGCGGGCAGCAGCTAAAGCTTCGTCAATGGGGACGATGCCTCTTTTTTCACCGGTTTCTGTAATCAGTAGGACTTGGGAAGCGTCAATATCCCCATTAATTCTCGGGCCCTTGGGCTTTTTCGAGGGCGGGGCTGCGTGCGGTCGTCTTGCTATACCAAAATCTCCTTGGGTGGTTAATAACGAGCAGAATATGGTCAAGACGCGCCCTGATTTCAAGTGTGATTGAGATCAATTCGCCAACTATTTTGGGGATTGTGACTTAATTAACGCAAAATTTCCGCGTAAACGGCTAGAGTCTTATCCTGAAGCTGAGATTTAGAAAAATTCTTGGCAATGTGGGTCCGCGCAAATTTTGGATCATAGGTCTGCCAGCTTATCACATCTTGAATGGTTGAGGCGAGTGCTTGCCAATTGCCGGATTCAAAAAGGTCACCGGTTTTGTTTGGAATAACAGTTTCCATAGGCCCGCCATGGGCGCTAGCAATGACTGGCCGGCCCATCGCCTGGGCTTCCGCAACAACGCGCCCAAATGCTTCGGGCTCAATCGAAGGGACAATCACAATATCTGAAGCCAGAATGGCGGCAGGCATTTCGGTACAGTGGCCCGGCGCAATAACGCTGTTCTCAATGCCTAGTTTCTGAGCAAGGGTTTTGAGTTCTTGAACATAAGAGTCTCGGCCCTGAGGGTCGCCGAGAAGGACAAGTTTGTGAGATGGGCCCAACTTTGCGATAGCCTGAATTGCATCGATCTGGCCCTTCCAGCGGGTGAGGCGCCCTGGCAATAAGATAAGTTTTTCTTCTGGTTTGATGCCCCAAATTTGGCGGAAGCGATCGACGGATTTGGCGGGGATGGTTTTTGGGTCGAAAATTTTCATATCCACGCCGCGTGGGATTACCCGAATGATGTCGGGATCCGTGCCATGTTCTTTAAGGATATGACGCTTAGTGTATTTAGAATTGGCGATAATGATCTCACCTTTTGCCATGATCGCATTATAGCGCCGTTTTAATTTGGAATTGGCATTATATATACCGTGATAGGTCGTGACGAAGGGGCGGTTTGTGGCCTTGGCGGCGGCATGGGCTGGCCAAGCCGGCGCTCTTGATCGAGCGTGAACGATATCGATATTTTCCGACTTTATAATGTCGATCAATTTTTGAGTGTTAACTCTCAGACGTAGCGGATTTTTGCTGCCAATATCAAATTTATGCATGCGAGCATCAAGTTTGATGAAATCTGGCTCTAGACGGCCGCCTTGACTGCAAATATGTGGTGTAAAACCTTTGCTTTGAAGAGCTTCTGCAACTTCTAGGGTTGTGCGCTCTACGCCGCCTGCATTAAGGTCTGGAACAATCTGAAGAACGTTCATTTTTTATCCTGAAGGCTCATTTCATTATGACAGAAACCGTGTCCTATCTTGCGGCCCCGCCTCACCTAACAGAAGATAATGAGAAAATCGCCTATAAAATGTCACCGGGTACTAAGCTGGCGGGGCCAACGATCATTTGGTGTGGTGGTCTGAAATCTGACATGGATGGCACTAAGGCCGTCCACTTGCATGAATGGGCAGAAAACCATGGCTATCGTTTTATCCGGTTTGACTATTATGGTCATGGGCAAAGCTCTGGCAAGTTTCGCGATGGGATAGTTTCTAGGTGGGGGCAGGACATTGTTACCGTTATGGACGCGCTGGCCAATCAGCATGTTATTTTGATAGGGTCTTCTATGGGCGGCTGGGCCTCACTCCTAGCAGCAAAAGCTAAGCGCAAGCGTGTAAAGGCCTTGATGTTGATTGCGCCTGCACCGGATTTTACCGAAAAACTCATGTGGAAAAATTGGCCCGATGAGGTCAAGGAGACCATAATGAGTGAGGGTATATATTATGCGCCGTCAGGCTATGACGAGCCTTATGAATACTCTTTGGAGCTTGTCGAAGATGGGCGTGCGCATCAATTACTAGATGAGCCTTTTGCCTTTTCAGGCCCCGTGCGTATTTTTCAAGGTGGCCAAGACGAGGTAGTACCGTGGCAATATTCTCAGCAGCTTGTTGAGTTGTTGACCAGTCTGGACGTGACTTACACGCTTATCAAAGACGCTGATCATAGTGTATCTCGACCTCAAGATTTGACTTTACTCACGCAAGCTCTGTCGGATTTATGTCAAACCATCCAACCTTAGAAATTTTTTATCGTCAGTTAGTTGAGCGATTAAGGGCGGCAGATATAGACTCTGCTGGCCTCGAAGCTTCTTTGCTTATGGAGCATGTGACCGGGTATTCTCGCTCCGAGCAAATCATTAATGCCGGGTCTGTTGTGTCAGATGAACAGGTGGCAGATATGGATGACCTGATGCAGCGCCGATTACGCGGCGAACCTTTGGACAATATAATTGGAAATCGGGAATTTTATGGGCTGACGTTTAGAGTTACGCCTGAAGTGTTGTCGCCCCGCCCAGAAACAGAGCTTTTAGTCGATTATGTTTTGTCGCAAACTACGTCTGAGCAAAGTTACCGCGTTTTAGATCTTGGCACAGGGTCTGGCGCGATCATTATATCAATTCTTAAATCGAGGGAAAAATTTCAAGCCGTCGCGATTGATTTGTCTGAGGCCGCTCTTGATGTAGCGTCTGGAAATGCTGCCTTCCATGACGTCAGTCAACGTATTGAGTTTATGCTCGGAAGTTGGTTTGAACCCGTTACGGGCCAATTTGATTTTATAATATCTAACCCGCCGTATATTACAAACGAAGCCATGGATAAGCTTTCAGTTGAGGTTAGCGTTTATGATCCGCATCTTGCGCTTTGGGGAGGAGCTGACGGTTTAGTGGCCTATAATGTAATTGCCAAAAGTGCGGCCCAATATTTGAAGCTAGGTGGAAAGCTGTGTCTGGAGATCGGTTGCGATCAAGGGCAGTCAGTGCCGGACGTGTTAAGACTGGCGGGATTTGATGTTTTGAAAGTGCAGAAGGATTTATCCGGACATGACCGCTGTGTCATCGCCTGCGCTGCGACTAATGCGCCGATTTCCTAAATTACAATATAATAATGTAAAAAAGGACTTGGCGTGAGGGCAAGCCTTTGCTACGGGTTAGCTAGTGATTTGGAATTACCATTCACGGGCACAATTATTGATGCAAGAGAATACTCTAAGAACAGTTGAGGAAACGCTATGAAGCGTCAACGCGGGCGTAATCGCCGTAATAATAATAATCAAGGCAATGCTAACCGGTCTTTGGAATCCAATGGACCTGACGTGAAAGTTCGCGGTACGGCCAAGCAGATTTTTGATAAATATGAAACTTTGGCTCGCGATGCTGCGTCTAGTGGTAGCCGTGTAAAAGCTGAAAATTATAGACAACATGCGGAGCACTATCTACGCATCGTCAATGCGATTGAGGCCGCCAAGCCAACGCCAACGCCAAAGCCGGAGGCTGAGGCCGTGAAGGTGGAAGATACCAGCGCTAATGCTCAAAGTGACAACAAAGATATTGAGGGTGACTCGAATAGAAGCAGTGAGAAGCAGAGAACAAAGCGCCGTTATCCTCCGCAAGTAAAGAAGAGCTCTAAATCAGATAATAGTAATAACAGTGACGAAGTTGTGGAGGGACTGGAAACAGTTGAGCCTGCAAAAGAAGTCGTTATTGAGACTTCCGCCGAAGAGGTGAAGCCTGCAACGAAGTCGACCCGTCGCCGTAAAGCGCCGAGCCGGGAGTCTTCAAAAGATGATGCAGCGACTGAAGCAGCCGAATAATTTTGTTTATCGAATAATACGGACTTCATAAAGCGAATTGGCTATGTCTTCAAAGGCATTTTCTAATTCCGTTTGATTATTCGCATTAAAGCTAAATGCGGGTCCCGAAGCGCATTTGTTAATTATGGATCGAGCTGATGGGTCGCCCTCTCCGAGTCTATAAGCAACCGTATATAAATCAATTCCGTCATTTTTAATAGCGGTACAAAGATCTGATGTGAGTGCGTTTGATTCATCCCTGCCTTCAGTCGTATAATTCGTGTAATGATAGGGCGCTGATAATTTAACGGTATTTCCACCATCGCTCATCAAAACCATGGCTCGTTTTCTGTCTTTTTGGCTATTTGTCAGTCCGCCATAAGGATCCTTTGGGTGCAAGAGACGCCATCCCCAAGCAAGGCCGGCGGGGACATAAGTGCTCCCAGTCGCAACCAGGCTATCAATCTTAGCTTCAACATCTATGAGATTGGTCGTAAGGTCCAGTATTTCCGAACTACATGTAACGTTCATGATTCCAGGAAAGGGGCGCGACTTGTATTCGGGGTCTTTGTGATCTGGATTATCTCGAGAGCCGACGCAACCATTCCAGGTTTGTGTCGAAGTCGGAATGTAGCAATATTCATATTCCGGACTATAAGCCTCATCCGGACAAGTTGTTGATGTGCGTGTGCATTCATAGGGCCCGCTATCATTGTTACAGGTGGTCGTTATTGATTCTGTCGCACAGAGACTGGAATCTACGAGATCTTTTTTCATGTAGCAATATTCTGCACTCGTTGTGGTACCGTCATCAGGAACATCCATCCATGGACGGCTGCGATTTTCCAAGCCAACATTGACATAATTTGAAAATGGTACGACGCCGGCTTGAATCGATCCGGGATCGGCATTGTTGAAAACGGCAAGCAACTTTTTAGACGCGGAGCGTAACGCCGTCATATTGGCGCCGCTCATAGATTGTGTTGAGTCAAGCACTAGTACTATATTTACAGGCGTGTCCTTTGGGATGGGTGCTGATGAAGCTGCTGTTACAGGCACGCTGCCAATTCCGACAATACCCATTAATTGAGTTTTATAGGTGGAATTTGCTTCGACCCTAATAATGTCATTTTTTAGGGTTAATGTTGATTTGATGGTCAGGTTGTTAAAATTATTGGAGTCAATAGACGCTTGTGAAGCGGTTTTCAGATCTGAAATTTTGTCAGTTTTAAGCCCGGCGGCCGCTAATACAGCCAAGTCTGTTATTGATTGAAGCGATGCTCGTTCTTTGTGCATTGCGGAAATATCAACGGCCGTGCCTGCTCCCACCACAAGAAGCGTCATGCAAATTCCAAACATTATGGCAAATTGCCCAGACGAGTCTCTCAAATACTTTTTAATCATTTCCCACTTCCGCATCACTATAACTTAAGGGGTAATACAATAAGAGCCTTTCAAAACCGTTTTGAAGCATGGTTAATAATTCGAACGCTTGTTAACTATGGGGAACCTGCTGTAAGGGCGGTTTCATGATAAATAGACCACATATTATCATCCTTGGCGGCGGCCTTATCGGCCTGTCTTGCGCTGATAGTTTAATTACAGGCGGTGCAAGAGTGACGCTCGTGGAAAAACAGGCCCAAACTGGACATGGGGCCGGGCGGTATAATTCAGGCATGGTACATCCAAGCCAAGCGGCCCCTTGGTTGTTTAAGGGTGATAAGTTATCTGCCACTAAGTTGGTTTTAAAGTTGGCTCAAAGATCTAGCGATTTATTGCAAAACCGCCGGCACCAATTGGGCTGTCTTGATAAGAATCGATCTGCGGGCAGCTTGCAATTATTTGATAGTATTTTCGCGGGTCAAACGGTCTTTGAGAGCTCAAATGATTTAGGGATAGCGGTCGATATTTATAGGGGCGCGTGGGGTTTTCAGCGCTATGGGCTTCATTATCTCAATGACATTTCCGGGGACGCTTTTCACTACTGCCAGCGTTTGACAGAAGACCTGATAGAGCGAGGTTGTCATATTCAATATGGGCAGAATGCGGCCTTGAATACGGCGCAAAATCAGTGTCACGGGATAGAGATTGACGGGCAAATTATTCACTCAGACCATGTGATTGTGGCTTGCGGCGCCCAGAGTGCAGAGTTTTTGAATGCCTACGGGATAAATTTGCCAGTGTCAGCCATGAAAGGCCATGCTCTGAGTTTTGAAAGGCCGGTAGGCATAAGCCTGCCAGAAATTCCGATCATGCATTGGGATAGTCGTTCGGCCTTAACTGTATTTGAAAATGAGGTAAGATTGTCAGGGACAATAGGTGAGGATAATCCAGACGCTCTTTTGGACATTTGGGAAGAAATAGCACCTGATATAGTTAACGCGTTTGCTGATCCGGTCGTGCGTTGGTCCGCTGATCGGCCAGCATCAAAGCTCGGGCGTCCCATTATCGGTCAAACACCTCTATCGAATTTATGGGTAAATTCGGGGCATGGCCATATGGGGTGGAGCCTTTGCGCCGCCTCTGGAGGTTTAATGTCCCAGATGATTTTAGACGGCAAGGCAGCACCGGAATTCGCCCTGCCTTTATAGTGGCGTCATAGCCTGCAATAAGCGCTACCTACTTAATACCCATAGCGTCGACCATGACGTTATGAATTAAGTTCTGCTCCATTACGCCTCTGACTTTATCCGCTCCTGGCCCTGTCGCAAAAAGAGCGACGTCTTCACCGGCGTGAGTTTCTGATCCCGTGGGGACAGCAGATTGTTGGCGAAAACCTGGGGCTTGGACTTCGTTGTCGGTTAAAGCGGGGCTGTCAGGCGTCCGCACATTGCTACCATTTTGATACCCAAGCGTTGTATAGGGTTTGCCGTCACCTGCCAGTATGTAGCGGCTTTCGCCTTTTGATAACTCCTCGATGGATTTAGGTGGCACGACGAGACCAAGTATGGGGTTGCCGCGTTTGGGATATCCCGCCATTGTGAAGACATGGGAATGGTCAGCCGTGACTAGTATTAAAGTATCATCTCCGGATTTGGCTTTTGCCACTTTTACAGCTTCATTGAGGGCCTGTAGGTCCCGAAGAGCTTTATAGGCGTTGCTGCCATGGTGAGCATGATCTATTCGCCCGGCCTCGACCATTAAAACATAACCATCCGTGTCTCGCGCAGAGAGATTGTCGATCGCGAAACTTGTCATGTCAGCCAATGAGGGCTCTTCGCCTTCTTTACGGTCCGCCTCATAGCTCATATGGCTTTTCGTAAATAATCCTAGAACGTCTTGATGATCAGCAGCGTTTAGGGCGCTGAACTCAGCCCCTGTGCGGGCGACCACGTGGCTTTCGTCTTGTTGGTTCCATGCTTCAAATTGTTCGGCCGAAAACTCTTTTGCGCCGCCGCCAAGAGCTAAATTGACAGGCGTTGCCCCGTTAACGAGTTGAGCGGCGAAACCAGTACATCCAGCTTCGGCGGCCTTTTCAGGAATATCTTTATCCGCTTCCCAGTCGCGGCTATCCCCATGACCAAATACGGCGGCAGGCGTGGCGTGAGTGATGCGGGCCGTCGAGATCACGCCGACAGCTTTGCCAGCACTTGATGCGATTTCCGCTAAAGTTGGTTTGGCTGAAATATCGCCACATCCAGAGAATTCCTTATCAGGCTCTACATTAATCGTGCCAATATTGGTTTTGTAGCCAGACATGATCGCTGTTGCCGTTCCGGCGCTATCAGGGACTTGGGCATTAGTGTTATAAG
This sequence comes from Hellea sp., assembly GCA_014238285.1. Classification (GTDB taxonomy): domain Bacteria; phylum Pseudomonadota; class Alphaproteobacteria; order Caulobacterales; family Maricaulaceae; genus JACOMS01. The sequence continues at coordinate 793 of JABABK010000017.1, read as the reverse complement.
TCTTTATAAGGGCGACACTTTCAAAACTATCAAATGCTAGCTGATGTTCTTCACCTGTCTTGCCTTCAGCTTGACCGTCAAAAATGCGTCCAGCTGTAATTGTGGAGATACCCATGCCGTCACCGACAAACAAAATAACGTTTTTTGCGACCTTCGTTTCAGAGGCTTGGGTCATTGTCGTAGAGTTGTGGATAGAATCATTTGTGACATTCTTGCTATTTTCGCACCCATTTGCTAAGAGAGCGGCCAGGCTAAATGCTGAGAGTGTTAAAAACTGCTTATAATGAGTGGTTTTAATCGCCATTTAGGGTCTCCTTTGGGGGCATTACCCCGAGATTTGGGGTTTTCGTAACGGTTTGTTAATAACTGAAAAAAAGTTCGGAAAAACAGAATTTTTTTGAAAAAGGTGTTTGACTTACAAAAACCGTTTCCCTATATAGCGCTCCTCGCAGCAGGGTGTGCCTTGTTGGCGGGGATTTGGGCCTTGTTTCTGAGGCCTTTATTTTTGGAAATTGATTTATTGATTTTCAGCTGTTTGACATTGTGAATATTGGGAAGAGAGACGTAGGCGGCGCTCAGCTGTGATACAGACCTGGTAACAGGCTGTAAAACTCTTGTTGAACGACGTTAATTGACGTTTCTTTTCATAAATAAATAATGAAATCGCTTGGTTGCTATTTATAGTGACTTAAGTGGATCTCGTTATTTCTTTGAAACGCAACAAATTGCTTTACGAAGAATCTTTGGATTCTTAGTAATAGTCAGTGACAATTAACGCCGGATCACTTTCAAC
>JABABK010000016.1 GCA_014238285.1 Hellea sp. | reverse complement strand
GACTGACATGGGCGATTGCACGGGAACGTCTTCACGGGTTTCAAAACCATTGACGAGCGGTTTTCCGTCCACATAGCTCCATAAATACTCACTAAAATCTATACCGTCTTCATCGCGCATTTTGATGAACATTTGCGCGTTGTGAATGGCGGCGTTTATTTTAAGTTTCGAACGAATAATCCCGGCATCATTCATTAGGCGCTCACGATCTTTATCTGTGTAATGGGCGATAATATCCGGATCGAGCCCGTCAAAGGCTTTGAGGATGTTCTCGCGCTTACGCAGAATTGTGATCCAAGCAAGCCCCGCCTGCATGCCGTCTTGGATAAGTTTGGAGAACAAAGCTTTGTCATCACGAATAGGGCGGCCCCATTCTGTATCGTGATAATTGCAGTAAAGCTCATCTGAGGGCGGGACCCATCCGCAGCGCGGTAAATCTGGATCGTGCATTATAGCTCTCCATAAAAGGACGTACCGGACTGTTTATCGCCGCTTAACCAGCACCATTGCATGGAAATGGTTAGCTTGCCCTTGTCGTCAACATCAAAGACCGCTTTGGCTTCGCCGACTTCGAGCGCGCTGTCTTCGCTCCGGCTATGATAGACAAGATCAGCTTTATTCGGCGATGTCATATGGCCGATAAGGTGATCATCAGTAAATCCTTGGCCTTTGTAATGGGCCGAAAAGTTGTCACCGCTTTGTTCGAAGATAAAAACCGCATCACTGGCAACCCGTCCGGCTTCGGAATTTTTGATCGGTGAAAACTTCCGGCCATCCAGATTTATAAGACTCATAGTATTTTTTCCATACCAATATCAGCACGGGCATATTTCGGGTGTGGGCCTTCAAACAAAATCGTCCAGCCGCAGCGTGTGTAAAGCCGAAGGGCGGCAGCGTTTATGGTATTGCTGATAAGGTAGATACGAGACTGGCCAAGCTCATCTCGCGCATAGCTTTCTACGGCATCCATTATGATTTTACCAATGCCGCGTCCTTGAAATTTGGAGTCCACGGCCATTTTGGTCAGTTCCCATTCGCCGTCTTCATCTTGCTTTAAGGCGCAAACGCCCGCCACTTCATCCTCCTCGATCAGTGCGAAAATAGAATTACCATTTTGGGCGTAGCTTTCTGGATGGTCATACATATATTGATCGGATTCCTCCACATGGTGAAGGTCTCTGATCCAGTGAATGTTTAGCTCTGCAAAGGCGCGGTAATCGCGCGGATCATTTCGGCGTATTTCCATTGGGGATATCCAATAAAGTTATGTTGACGTCGCCCACTTTAAGGGCTTCGGGAGTATCTGCCAAGTCTCCTGAAGGTCTGTCTTGTGGGAGTCGATCTTGCCGGACCATCGCCATGCCAAAATTGCCTGAGACGTACATCACATCGCCAACAACGCGCTCGCCGAGCTTGATTTGATCGGCTTTAATTTCGCCGGCAAATGTAAATCCACGCATGCGTTTCTTAATTTCGGTTTTGCGGTACATTCGGCTGACAACTTCTTGGCCGACAAAACAGCCCTTTTTGAAGTTCACGCCGGCGAGTAAATCCATATTGGCATTGGCCGGAAAGGTTTGACTGGTTTCAAAGTCATACTGACTATCGGGAATGCCAAGGGTTAGGCGGTGCTGATTATAATCAGCCTCTTCTGCTTCGCATTCCATATAGCCTGCGAGTATTCTCTGTCCTAAGCCAGCGTGTCTGGGGTCTTTAAAACCTTCATCACCTGTTCCGTCCCAGGCGGCATAGACATCACGCTCATCTATTTCGATCGTGATCGGCGCGCGCAGTCTATACATCGTTAGCCGTTTAATCAGGCCATCTTTAAATTTCTCTGCTGTATCAATTAAGAGATGATCGTCCTCTTTTATGACAAAAAAATCGGCTATGATTTTACCTTGGGGCGTCAACATGGCGGCAAAATTAATATCTTCATCCAGCGTGTTGGTGATTAGGCCGGAGAGCCAGTCCATAACGCCTTCGCCGGAGAGACGGATGAGAGATCTGTTGAGTAAGGCAATAGGCATATTGAGAATATAGGGAGCGCTTTGCAGAATAGAAGGCCTTTTTCTCCCAACTGCTAAAATATGAACAAAATATGAATAAAGTTTTCAGATTGGCCTCAGAGTTGCTATGATAGGCTTTACTATGGCTCATAAAACTATCTCAAATTCGCGTAAATTTGCCGCTTTTTTGGCTGTCACATCAATGCTTTACGGCGGGATAGCGTTTGCCGCAGATTACGTATCCACTACTCAGCCGAGTTACGATAAGTCCCAATCTCTACCACAATTATCGCCTGAGCAAATAGCGGCGGATGTGCTGGCAAATTTTGATCCGCTGACGGGCCGGACAGAATATATAGCGCGGGACTTTGATCCGTTTGAAGATAGTAGCCAAATGGCAGGGTCTGCGAGCCTACGGTCAGCCGCTTCGGGTATATCCCGAGATGGTGCCAGCATTTCGGGCGGGGCTTATCTTGATGTTTCTATCCTATATTCGTCAGCCTCTCGTGACCCTTATGACTCCAAAGGCTATGAGCATGCGGTTTATCTTAACGGACAGCCGGTCAATGTGATGACGTATGACGTGCAGACCCTCGACTGTACGCGGGACATTACAAAGGTCACCTATGATGACGGATATTACCGCGGCAATAGCTATGGCTATGTCGGCGGGATGTATCGATTATTCCCACGTTACCGGGGCCACAGTCAATACTATAATCACTTTGATCGTATTCGCTACGGGTCATGGCGCGGAACACGTCACCACTACTATGGCCATCACGGTTATGATAGTCGGCACGGAAATTATCACGCAGGCGGGAGCCGACATGATGATCAAGGTCGTAATGGTAGAAACCACGATGATAGAGGCAATGATCATGATCGGCGCGACATTCAAGACCGTATTTTGGACAATGAAGACCGTCGCGATCGTGATAGCAGACGAGGCGTGCTTCATAGTTCACCGAGAGTTATTTCAACCCATAATGTAATCCGCCCCGATATGCTGGGTGACCGCCGCTTGTCAGGTGGAACCAATTTATCTGATAGGCCCGTAAAAGAAACTTATACGCGCCCTATTATGCAACCGATCAAAGTTCCGCCCTCAAGACCAACAATAACGCGCGCAACCCCGCGTTCAGCGATCATACGTCCAGACCGCCCGGCTGAACGTCGTTTGCAGGCTAGTCCCGCTCGAGACATCGGCACTCGTCACAATATCCGCCGAGAAACCGTTATTACGCCGCCGCGTCAGGTCACTCGTCCGGTGGTAAGAGCGAACACGCCCGCGGTTAGCCGTCCGTCGGCATCCAGACCCGAAAGCCGTCCGCGTCCAACGTCGTCAAGTTCTACACCGTCACGACCTACTCAATCTAGACCCCAGCCTCGAACACAGACAAGAGCAGAGCCTCGGCAGCAATCAAGACCAAAACCTAGGCCAGCGCCTCGCGCCGTCGATAGGGCGTTTAAAGGCAAAAACAAAACAAGCGCGAGACCTTTTCGCTATTTTCCCGGTGATTATACCCAAACCGCGACTTATGTAGATTCGCGCTGCGTTAAAGAAGAGCGCCTTAGTTTGCATATTCCGGCGGAGCGTTTGGACGCGGCCCGGTTTGACGGCTTAAGCTTGGTGCTACTGGACCGCGCAGGACAGGATGTGCCTGTTTATATACCGCCCAATTATATTGAAGGGTTCAGACGAGCCAATCCATATTTGAGCCAATCCTATCATCAGTCAGTTACGCCGCCAGTGATGCAACCCCCCGTGGTTCAACCTTATGGGACTTATCCTCAAACAGGTGGTTAAAACGGTTAGTTGTTTCAATTTGAGACGGTTTCGTTTCAGGTTGTGCCATGTCCGACGATTGAAGGTTCAATTATTTGAAAAATTCGCCTTTTTAGGGTGTTTTGACTTGGCATGTCGCTTGCAAGGATAGTTATGAATAGAGTGACCAACTCTTTTTGCCGGATTTAAGCTCCCACTTGATCCAGCATTTGCCAGATCAAGCTCCCACTTATCTGGCGACAATATCCCACCCTTTTCCCTCACTTCGGTGAGGGATTTTTTTTGTTAAAGGTAAAATGTTTTGAGTTTAGTTTAGAAAGAGCGGCTCGTGCGGGCTGTCGAGTAAAAACGCTGGAATTTCAACGTCAAAGCGGTCGCCTTCAGGCGTTTCCATAGAGTAGTTCCCGAGCATCATGCCGGACGGCGCTGATAGAGGCGCGCCTGATGTGTAGCGGAATACTTCTCCGGGTTTTAGGACGGGCTTCTCGCCGACGACGCCAGCGCCGCGAACTTCTTGAACTTGGCCGCGGCTATCGGCTATTTTCCAAAAGCGCGATACGACTTGTAAATCGCCTTCTGTCTGGTTTTCAATTTCAACCGTATAGGCCCAGATAAAGCGATGATCATCAGGCGATGATTGCTCTGCTAAATAATCCGGCTCTACCCGAACGACCACATCTTTGGTTTTTTGTTCGTACACGTCCCATTTCCCTCTCACACACACTCAGTTAAGAGCAGATACCGGGCACCCTCTATGAATCGCTCCTCCCGTGCAAGTCCCTTATCCATAGCTGATGAGAAAATTACAGTTCATTCTTGCCTCAGGCGAAGGGAATGGTAGGAAATCAGCTATGACAACAGGAATTCTACCGCAACAAGCCATAGAGGCTTTGATTGGCTCAGGGGCCGTAACATCAACTGAGCAGATAATAGCCGGTCAAATTCAGCCCGCTAGTTTGGATTTACGCCTTGGTCAAAAAGCGTACCGGCTGCGCGCTAGTTTTTTGCCTGGAAAAGGCCGAGACGTTGAGACCTGCCTTGATGATGTTTGTATGCATGAAATTGATATGTCCGCTGGCGCCGTGCTTGAGACAGGTTGTGTCTATCTCGTGCCTTTGCAGGAAAGTTTCTCGTTAAGTCCTGAATTATCAGCGGCGGCTAACCCCAAAAGCTCTACGGGGCGACTTGACGTATTTACGCGGGTCATATGTGACGGGGCGACAGCGTTTGACGCGATCTGCGCTGGTTATAGCGGCCCGCTCTATGTGGAAATTGCGCCGCGGACGTTCTCTATACTGGTAAAACCCGGTGATCGTTTGGTGCAGGCGCGGTTCCGCGCCGGCGTTCACGAGGCCCTTGGGGTGCAAACTGTTAGTATCGATCTAAAAGGCAAAGGCGAAAATGCCATCATTGGATATCGCGCGCGGCGACATTCAGGCCTAGTCACGGTGTCTGAAGTTGCGGCTCATAAAGCTCAAGATTTCTGGGTGCCGCTGCGCGCGCCAGAAGGGCTTTTGATTCTGGATCCGGGTGAGTTTTATATTTTGGCCTCAAAAGAAGCCGTTGAAATCCCCATCGACCAGGCAGCTGAAATGGCGCCGATCGCCACAGAAATTGGAGAATTTCGCGCCCACTACGCTGGATTTTTTGACCCTGGTTTTGGGGTCAGCACTATGGGCGGGTCAGGTTCACGGGCAGTTTTAGAGGTCAGAGGACGGGATGTACCGTTTTTATTGCGTCATGGGCAACCCGTGGCCAAGCTCGTTTACGAACCAATGCAGTCCGTGCCTGGGACATTATACGGCCAGAACGGGTCTCATTATCAGGCCCAAGGGCTTAGGCTGTCGAAACATTTCGCTGACTGATCTGTGAAACAGCCTTGAGTTTTAAAGCATTACAGGTAATATCACGGCTCAAACAATAACTTTTATGTGGGGATATTATGCGTTTTTTCCTAACGATTTGTACGATTTTCTTTTTTGCGACGTCAGCCTTTGCCGCACCGCCGGCAAAAGAGTTCGGTAAATTACCAAAAATCTATGATGCAGCCATATCGCCCGATGGTTCTATGATAGCCGCCTTTGCGAATGTTAACGAGGGCTATGGTATAGGCGTGTATTACATTGATGGGAGCGGCCGTAAGTCTTTTGCCATTGGCATGCCTGAAGGTGTGAAGCCGGAATGGATCAAGTGGGCCAATAATGACATTGTTTTGGCTAGTATCTGGCAAAATGAGCGCATTAGGTCAGTGCCTATCAGAACTGGTTTTTTATACTCATTGGACGTTCAAAAAAAGGATGGCGAGATCCTTATCAAACCGGATAATGGAGATGTGAAAGGGTCACGTATCGGATCTGGTTCATTTTTTCGTCAGTTTAATAATACCGTCATTGATTATCTAAACGATGATCCTGATCATATTTTGATGAGCTTCACGGATGAAACTGGTGCAGGTGCTTTGCCAATTGTTCAGAAGGTAAACGTTCGATCCGGTAAATATAAGCGGGTACAAACAACACTTCCTCAAGTAACTGAGTGGACCACTGATTTGCAAGGCCGAGTACGCATTGGTGAAGGTCGGTCAACCATGGGAGATGGCAAGTATTCTATGCATATTTATGACGTTAATTCCAAGGACTGGTCTACGTCGAAAAAATATCCGGGTCTTGATGCAGATGATAATATTTATGGATTTACTGCCAATCCCAATGAGCTTGTGATCGGACGATATAACGGAAAAGATACGCGGGGACTCTACGTCTATGATTTACAGAGTAAGAGCTTGGGACGTAAATTATTTCATCACGATTATTATGATGCCAGAAATTTGGTTTTAACGCCAGATGGAAAAGATATTCTGGGTGTACGCTACCTTTCGGACGTGTCAGAAATCGAGTTGATCGGCAATAAAAGTGATGGAATTAAATGGGTGCGTGAAAAATATGCCGGTTACAATGTTGCTTATATTGATAGTACACAAGATTTTTCCAAAGTTCTGGTAAAAGTTAGTGACGCCAGTGAACCGGGAACTTTGTTCCTCGCCGACAATAGAACGAAGACAACGGCAGCTGTGTCAAAATATTATGAAGGCTTGCCATCTAGGGAAATGGGGTCTGTGATTTCAGTTAATTACACTGCCAGAGACGGTCAAAAAATTCCGGCTTATGTTACTTTGCCGCCGTCGATTACGGATACGGCTCAGCTCAAAGACTTACCTTTTATTGTTCTGCCGCATGGTGGACCCTACGCTAGAAGTTCAGGGAATTTCTATTATTTTGCACAGTTTTTCGCGACGCGCGGTTATGGTGTTTTGCAAATGAATTTCCGTGGTTCAGCAGGTTATGGCAAAACATTTATGGAGGCGGGCCGTGAAAACTGGGTTGTGATGCAAGAAGATGTCGAAGATGGAACGCGTTGGCTTGTTGAAAAAGGTTACGCTGATCCGGAGCGTACTTGTATAGCCGGTTGGTCATATGGGGGTTATGCAGCTCTCATGGGTAGCATAAAAAACCCTGAATTATATGCTTGCACAATATCAATTGCAGGAGTTACAGATTTATCTGATTTAATCCATGATCAAAAAAGATATATTGGTGGTAGGCTTACAGCCAAAAATTCTATTCTTTCTGGGTTTGATGGGTCTAAGGAGCTTAAAGAAAACTCACCGGTTAAAAGAGCAAAAGAACTGCAAAAGCCTGTCTTTTTAGCCCACGGTACGGGTGATGTGGCTGTTCATTTCGATCAGTTTAAACGCATGAAGTCCGCCTTGAAGAAAAGCTCAGTGAAAGTAACCGCTTTGGAGTTTAAGGATGAAGATCACTACATGTCCGATCAGGAAAACCGGATTGAAATGCTAGAGGCTCTCGAAAAGTTCCTTGAGCAATCCGTCGGTAAAAGCGAACATATGAAGTAGATTTAAGCTTAATCACTAGTTAGAAGAAAGAATAAGTTATGGGGAACTTTTTACGTTTCTTTATGGGTGGATTTACGTCGCTTATATTTCTAGCGACATCTGCTTTTGCCGCGCCGCCTGCTAAGGAATTTGGGGGCTTACCGCTTATTTATGATGCTGCCATTTCGCCAGACGGAACTAAAATTGCCGCTTACGTGAATATGAACGGAAGTTACGGCATCGGTATTTTTTATATCGATGGCAGTGGCCAAGACCCTTTTCCCATTGGGATGGAAGACGGTGTCAAACCTGGCTGGATAAAGTGGGCGAATAATGAAATTGTTCTCGCGAGTATTTGGCAAAATCAAAATCTTCACGGAACCCCCATTTCAGTGGGCTCAATTTTTTCCTTTGACGTCAATGCGAAAAAGGGAAAAATATTAATCAAGCCCGATGATACAAAAAAATCAACTTCTAAAGTTGGCTCCAACCTATTTTATCGTCAATTTAACAATGTCGTGATCGATTATTTAGGAAATGACCCTGAGCATATGTTGATGAGTTTTGCGGATGATAGCGATCCTGGTCCCGAAGTGCAAAAAGTAAATGTTAGAACTGGGAGTTACCAGCGCATACAGCGCGGGTCAGAAACCATTCAAAAGTGGTTCACTGACTTACGGGGAGAGGTCCGGGTAGGGCAGGGGTTAAAGGATATCAGTAAAGAAAAGTGGACCCTTGAGATCAGGGAATCCGGTAGTGATTCATGGAGTAGCTATAAGAGCTATCCAGGCTTGAAGGCCGACACCGATATTTACGGCTTCACGTCTAATCCAGATGAAATGGTTGTTGGTGACTATGCTGGTAAAGATACAAGCGGCCTTTATGTTTATGACTTGGGGCAAAAACAGATCACTCGTAAATTGTTTCATAACGATAATTATGATGTTGGAGGATTAGTTTATAATGCCAATCGGACAGAAATTGTTGGTGCAAGTTACATATCTGAAGGCAATGAAATTGAACTATTTGGAAGTGCTGATACTGCGCTTGAAAAACTTCGGAAAAGATTTCCAGACTTTACGGTCGATTATATGGACAGTACGGCGGATTATTCCAAGGTTTTGGTCAAGGTCAGCAACCCAAGTGATGCTGGCGGGGTTTTCATACTGGATACGAAAACCAATGATGTAAAGAAAATTAGCGCTCTATATGGGAATATTCCAAACACCGATTTAGGTTTAGTTATGTCTGTACGTTACATTGCGAGGGATGGTCAAAAAATTCCAGCCTATGTTACAATTCCGCCGAGCATTACTGAAACATCTCAAATCAGCAACTTACCGTTCATTATTTTACCGCATGGCGGACCCTATGCCCGCGATTCTAAACGTTTTGACTATCTGGCGCAATTTTTTACGACCCGGGGTTACGGTGTACTTCAGATGAATTTTCGCGGGTCAGCTGGTTATGGCAAGGACTTTGCCGATGCGGGACGCGAGCGTTGGGTGGTCATGCAGGAGGACGTAGAAGATGGAACAAAATGGTTGTATGAAAAGGGTTACGCGGATCCAGAGAAGACCTGTGTTGCCGGGTGGTCATATGGTGGTTACGCGGCGCTTATAGGCAGCATCAAAGCTCCGGAATTATACGCTTGCACTATTTCTATGGCGGGTGTGACCGATTTAAATGATCTCATTAATGATATGAAAAAATATAAGTTCGGTCGTTTAAATGCTCGCAGTTTTTTGGAAGGATTTGAAGATAAAGATGATGTCAAAGAAAATTCGCCGGTAAAGCGGGCTGAGGAAATGACAGGTCCAGTATTTCTGGCCCATGGTACGTTGGATCAGCGTGTTCACTTCGACCAGTTTAAGCGGATGAAATCCGCCCTTAAGAAAAGTAGCGCGAAAGTAACGGCTATCGAGTTTAAAGACGAAGATCACTTCTTATCGAATGAAAAAAACCGTATTGAGTTCTTTGAAGAACTTGAGAAATTTCTCGAAAAGTCTGTCGGCAAAAGCGAGTATATGGCTGATTAGGTGCTGATATGCTGGATAATAAGGTGGGGTTAGTATGTTTAGTCTTTTGAGGTTTGTCGGCATTGTTTCTGCAGTGATTATATTCCTTGCAGCTTCAGCTTTTGCAGCGCCGCCTGCCAAAGAGTTCGGGCGATTGCCTCTTATATACGATGCGGCCATCTCGCCTGATGGGACAAAGATAGCGATGTTTGCTAATTTGGGCGGTGGGTATGGTTTACTCGTCTACAATGAAACCGATGTTGGCGGTGATCCTATCGTTGTTGGCTTGCCTGAAGGTGTTAAGCCGCAATGGCTTAAATGGGCTAATGAGGATTATATTTTAGTTAGTGTTTGGCAAAATGAGAGGATTGGAACAACGCCTGTAACAGCGGGTTTTCTCTACTCTATGAATGTCGAGACTAAAAAAATAAAGCTGCTAATTAAGCCAAAAGACATTTTACGACAATATAATAATGACGTTATCGACTTTCTTGAAGGCGATCCCGATCATATTTTGATGAGTTTTTCAGATGATAATGCAAGAGCGCCGGACGTACAAAAGGTTAAAGTTGCGACTGGAGGCTATAGCCGTGTAAAAAAGGGCCGAGTAAGCATTCAGGAATGGTATACGGATTTAACCGGTGACGTTCGCGTGGGGCAGGGTCGTAAGGATACTGGGGACGGAGATTGGTACCTTACAATTCGTGAATCCCTAACCGAAAAATGGCTTAAGGGTGATGATTTCCCTGGGCTTGATGCTGATGCTGATATTCGCGGATTCACATCAAATCCAGACGAACTTATTGTCGGGAGGCGAGCCGGTAAGGACACAGTTGGATTATATGTTTACGACCTTTCTCAAAAATCATTTACAAGAAAACTCTTCCATAATGAGGATTACGATGCTGGCGGGCTCGTTCTAAGCGGTGATGGGAAAGAAGTCGTGGGGGCAAGCTATGTCGCAGATACCCCCCAAATCGAGCTATTTGACCAGCATGGCAGTGCCCTAGAGCGGCTGCGTCAAAAACATCCAGCCTTTACAGTTAAATATATCGATCAATCCAAAACGGGTGATGAAATATTGGTGAAGCTCAGTCACGCCAGTGAGCCAGGCGCTTTGTATCTATTGAAGGGTGAAGCTGGAAATATGTCAAAAGTTGGAACCTATCGCGAAAATCTTCCGATGAAAGATATGGGACGTGTTTCAGTTGTAAGATATACGGCTAGAGACGGCGAAAAAATTCCAGCATATGTAACGCTACCGCCATCGATAACAGATAATTCTCAGCTTAAAAACTTACCCTTTATCGTCTTGCCTCACGGCGGGCCCTATGCACGGAAACAAAAAAACTTTGATTATTTTGCTCAATTTTTTGCAACACGCGGATATGGCGTATTGCAAATGAACTTTAGAGGTTCAGCGGGTTACGGTAAGAAATTCAAAGATGCAGGCCGGGAAAACTGGGTGGTGATGCAAGAAGACGTTGAAGATGGTACCCGCTGGCTTTTGGACAAAGGTTATGCGGACCCAAAGCGTACCTGCATCGCAGGCTGGTCCTATGGTGGTTATGCTGCCTTAATAGGCGCGATTAAAAATCCAGATCTCTACGCATGTTCAATATCAATGGCAGGTGTCACGGACTTGAAAGACATGATCAATGATATGAAGAAATATCGATTTGGCCGGATCAGTGTGCAAAATTTTGTTTTAAAAGGTTTTGAAAACAAGGATGACCTTAAGGAAAATTCACCTGTTAAAAGAGCCGAAGAATTGTCGATGCCTGTCTTTATTGCGCATGGAAAGCTAGATCAGCGTGTTCACTTCGACCAGTTTAAGCGGATGAAATCCGCCCTTAAGAAAAGTAGCGCGAAAGTAACGGCTATCGAGTTTAAAGACGAAGATCACTTCTTATCGAATGAAAAAAACCGTATTGAGTTCTTTGAAGAACTTGAGAAATTTCTCGAAAAGTCCGTTGGTAAAAGTGAATATATGACGGACTAAATAACCCGTATTAAGCCGAGCAGCTCGCGCCGCCTAAAACGCAGAATTTGGCGCAGTGCGGGTGGTTGAGCTGAACTGGGGTCAGGCTCTCTTTGAGGGTTGTTCCCATCTCAAATTGGGCATCATCCCACAATAGCGTACAAGAAAGAAGAGTAGGGGCTTTGGCCCCTTTTCTTTTAACCACCATGCGGGAATTAGCGCACATCATGGCTTCGGGATGGACGTTTAATATGTTCCAGCAATCTGTTGTAATCTCGGGGACATCGACTTTATCGTCCATTTCAGGGAAGAGCATAAGATCCGCAGGATTAGCGGCGTCTATAGGCCAGCCTTGTTTTTGTATCAGCTCGGCATAACCGGTTCGCGCCGCGCCTTCGCTTTCGCTAAACATAGACCGTCCAGCGATATTAAGTGCGATGCCGTTTTGAGATAGCCATTTAAGCCCGATTAAAGCGATATCAAAGCTACCCGCGCCGCGTTCTTCGTCATGACCTTTGGCCGAGAAGTGATCCAAGCTTGCCCGAAATGTCATTTTACCGGGATAGATTTTTTCAAGCTCAAGAATAGCATTTTGAACCCGGGGTCGCATCATGGGTTTCATGGCATTGGTCAGAACCAAAAGACTATGCCCACGCCCTAAAATCATCTCGCAGAGTTTGGGGAAGGCGGGGTTCATACAAGGCTCGCCGCCTGTCATTCCGATCTCAACGGGGCCTATGCCCATAGTGTCAATTTCGTCTAGATATGGCTCGACATCGCTTGGCCTAAGATAAGAAAAATGATCTGCTGTTGGCGAGCTTTCAATGTAGCAATTAGCGCATTCGATATTGCAAAGACTGCCTGTATTGAGCCACAGGGTTTTTAGGTGATCCCAGGGCACAGAGGCACGGGTTTCGCCTTTGGCTGTTACAAATGGGTCTTTAAATTTAGCAGGATCAATGAGGGCGTTCATTGGGCCTGTTTAGCTGAAAAGCCTGCTACGTCGATACACATTTTTGTGTTTAATCAGAGAGCCCCGGTCCAGTTTGTCCGCCGGCGATTTTCCATCCGTCTTCACGTTTAACCATTCCCACCGTCATCCAGCCATCAAAGGCAAATTGCAGCTCACCACTTTCAGACGTCATGACGAAATCAAAATGGCTGGAGATCAACGCCGAGTTTTGAGTGAGTTCAGCGACGCGGATATTATCCAGAGTCATTTCAGACTGTCCGCCGCCGGACTGCAGCGCCATTAGAGCCTTTCCCGCCTCAGCACCTGTTTCATATTGAACATGGCCCCGTTCGATCCAGTGAAAGCCATCTGCTGTGTCATAATAAGAAGCCGCTTTGACCACATCGCCTTGATTAAGCGCCGCTACATAAGTTTCAAACGCGCTTTGAGCTGAAATATCTGAGGTCGGTTTTGATGGGCCGCATGATGCTAGAATAATAACTATAATACCAACAATGATGAAGCGCATGATTTAACTTTCGCTAAAAGGATTTATGTGGTCAGTATCAGGCTAGCTTAAATCGTGAGTAAAACCAATGGATGCGACAGAAACCACAAAACCATACGGCATAGGCTTTTGGCGTTGCTGGGCTATATCCGTTGGCGTGATGATTGGTTCGGGAATTTTTCTTTTACCAGCCACACTCGCGCCCTATGGATCAATCAGCCTCGTGGGCTGGATCGTGACAAGTTTCGGCGTTATCGGTTTGGCCTTTGTTTTGGGACGGTTGGCCAACCGCACAAAAAACGGCGTTGGCGGTCCCTATGCGTTTGCGCGCGATGCCTTTGGTGATCTTACAGGATTCCTAATCGGTTGGGGTTATTGGCTCAGCACGACCATAGGGATCGCGGCAGTCGCTTTGGCTTTTGCCGGTTATCTTGGAGTAGTTTTTCCAGCACTCGGCGCCAATAATGTTATACAGGGTAGTGTGGCGTTGCTCCTCATCTGGACTCTAACGGCCGTGAATATTCGCGGTGTGGAAGAAGCGGCTGGTCTGCAATTAGGACTGACTGTTTTAAAACTCATCCCGCTTTTGATGGTGATCGGGTTTGGCTTGACCATGGGGTCGATTGAAACGATCCCTGAATTTAATCCGGCGAATGCTCCGGTCGGCGGCGCTATAGCAACAACAGCTTTACTGACCATGTGGGCCTTTATCGGGGTTGAGGCCGCTGTCATTCCGGCGGGTGATGTGATTAATCCGGAGCGCACAATTCCTCGCGCCGTTGTTTCAGGGGCCATCACAGTGGCGCTTGTTTATATCTTGGCGACCCTCGCCGTTATGATGCTCGTGCCATCTGAAACCCTCGCGAGCTCCGAAGCACCCTTTATTGACGCCGCCAAATCCATGGGACCCTGGGCTGTTGGTTTTATCGGGTTTGGCGCTTTGGTTTCAACGGCAGGATCGCTAAACGGCAATATTTTGGTCGTGGGGCAAATGCCTATGGCGGTTGCGCTCGATGGGTTGGCGCCTAAAAAGCTTGCCTGGCGTAATAGTGGCAATGCCCCGGTCTTCTCTTTGGTTCTATCATCCACGCTGGCTTCACTTTTGTTGGCGTTGAATTTTTCGGGCAGTCTGATCGAAGCATTCACTTTTCTGATTTCCATCTCGACCCTTTGCGTACTCGCCCCGTACGGTGTTTCGGCTCTGGCAGAACTTAAACATAGCTGGAAAAGTGCCAAAGGTTGGGCGCTGATCGCAAGTTTGACCGTCGCTTATACGATTCTTGCGGCTAGCGGGTCAGGGTGGAGCGTGTTGTTATGGGGTTTATTACTAATTGGAGCAGGGAGCCTGCTTTATCTTTTGTTCAAACGCCAGCAATGATAAGAGGCAGTTATGGAAGCCGCATTTGCTAAACAACATAAATTGTCATCCAAGGTATTAAAACCCTTGAGCCAAAAATCAGATGCTCGAGGTTGGCTACAGGCGGGCTCGTATTTGGGCGCTATTCTACTGACCACGGCGGCTTTGATATTTACCTGGGGCACATGGTGGGCTGTGCCATTTTTTATGATTCAGGGCATATTGATCAACTGTCTTTATGCCGGTGTCCATGAGCTTAGCCATAATACGGTCTTTAAAACTCGCAAGCTTAACGAGGTCTTCGGACGCCTGTTTACCTTCATTCTTTTTATGGGTCGGGACCAGGATAAGTTCGAACATTTTCAGCATCATCGCTACACGCAAGATGTGGAAAAAGATGCCGAAATTGTTGGCGGAGAACCTTTCACGCTCTTGACCTTTTTCCTTTACATGTCGGGTATTTCCTATTGGCCATCGCGCATCGCAGAAGTCTTTCGCCTCGCCGCGGGTAAGACAGATCGATGGCCGCATTTAACGCCGCCGCAGTTTAAGACCGTGCATAAAGAGGCGCGGCTGCTCCTGCTCGGCTATGCCATTATTATCGGGATTTCTATGCTTTTGGGCTCATGGGCCGCCGTTAAGTTCTGGATTGCGCCTATGGTCGTGATGAAATGGTTTCAATTCATGCAAAATACCGTCGAGCATACGGGAATGCCCCATGTGGATGACATTTACGAAAATACCCGCACGGTAAAGGCGGGTCCTATTATGCAATATTTATTCTGGAATATGCCCTATCATACGGCCCATCATACTTACCCAATGGTGCCGTTTTTCAATCTGTCTGAGCTGCATAGTGAGCTGGTCAAAACTGCGGGCGTAGAACCGCAGACAGTGGGCCATTTTGGTTTTCAATATCATATGTTTCGAAAGCTCATAAAAGAACGCACGTCCAAATATACCGGGCAAGATATCACCAGCTATTAGGCAGCGAATTTATGCAATCCCTAAAAATCTACCAATCGCTTTGGGCCATGGAGCTTCGTGGACCAGCCGATGAAAATGGCGTGGTCTTTGAGCATAGCGATGAAGCCCGTTTTGAGATGATCGCGGGTGCCGGTTATGCGGGTGTGTGTCTTGATCCTGCCGCCGATGAAATTACTGACTGTCTGGCCAAGAAGCCGCTGTTTGAAAAACACGGCCTTGAGTGCATGATCAATGCTTTCCCGAAGACCGATGATGATATGCGGGCGCTTTTGCAGCTCTCAAAGGATATGAATGCCACGACATTTAGTATTATCGGAACGGTCTATCCTCTGACGGTTCCCGAAGCCGTGCCCATTGTCCGCAGCTGGATCGATATAGCGGGTGATATGGGTGTGCCGATCATGTTTGAAACTCACCGTGATTGTATCACCAATGATATGTTTTTCACATTGGAACTGATGGACGCCGTGCCGGAGATGCGGCTTTGCGCCGACTTTTCCCATTATGTTTTGGGCCGAGAATTAGCCCTGCCTTTATCGCTAGAGTTTGCAAGCTTGTTTCAAAAATTACTAGATCGTTCGGATTGTTTTCAAGGCCGGATCGCCAGCCGTGAGCAAATTCAAGTGCCTATTGGGTTCTCGCAACATGCCCAGTGGGTTGAGCTTTTTAAGAACTGGTGGGCCGATGGGTTCAAGTCTTGGCGCGCTCGTAATGACGATAATGTAGACCTTGTTTTCCTCTGTGAATTAGGCCCGCCGCCTTATGGGATTACGGATGCCGAGGGTCATGAAATGTCTGATCGCTGGCAAGAAGCGCTCCAAATAAAGTCATGGGCCGAAGATATTTGGGCGAGTTTCCAGTAATGTACAGAGTGATGTATAGTGAAAGCTACTATATTGACTTCGCAGTCTAAATCATTATTTAAGAGAGTGTGCGAAAATTATTCGCGCTATAAGAGAGCGATAACAGAGAACAATCGACCGTTGGGAATTAGACATTAAGGTGGTTACTCGCATGGGTTGCTAGTGACTTAAGGTCATTTGGACTGGGATTTTGTTACTGTGAGTGGGTTAAATATAAAAGATATCGAAACGACTTTGTACGCAGAGTCTCAAAAAGATATGCTTGATCTTATTTCGCGGCATTTTAAGACGCAGCAAATCTATAGATATTTGTATATATTTCTACCACCCGAAAGTTGCTATGAAACCGAGATGATTGAAGTCCATCATTATGGATATGAAAAAGTTCCTGAGAATTTAGAACTCACCAAAGAGTTTGTTTATTCTCGGCTTGGCGCTTGGCAAACCAAGGCCAGAATAATGGGAACGCTTAAGCCGTTTTATGACGTCGATGGCTTTTTTTCAGCAATTTCGATCAAAGAACAAGACGTTGGTTGGCGGCCTTTGGATGAAAACTCCCAGTGCTTATTTATCCCTGTTCACGCAGGAAAGTCGTTTACTGGCTTGTTTTATTTGCGAGGGGAAAAGAGCAATACAAGCTTTTTTGACCACCCTCGGACCGCACATGCCATATGCCAAATGTTTCATCAGAGATATTGTGAACTTTGGACGCGGCCAGAGTCTCGCAAGATTGTGTTTTCAGCGCGCGAGCAAGAAATAATAAATTGGGCGGCTCAAGGGAAAAGCAATTCGGTTATTGGCGATATTATTGGCATATCGAAACATACCGTGGATGCCTACCTAAGAACCATATTTGCAAAGCTCTCTGTTTCAAATCGCACGGCCGCAGCTGTGAAGGCGGCTGAACTGGGCCTTTTAAGCGCTTAAAGACCTTAATCAGTATTTCGCGGTCATGCCGCCATCAAGCACAATAATATGGCCACAAGTCCAAGCTCCGGCACGGGAGCAAAGATAGAGTGCTGTTCCTGCAATGTCATCCGGCTGCCCCATACGCGCACGAGGTATTTGCGAGATGGCCATTTTTTGCATCTGCTCATTTTCGGTAATGTCTTTGGTCATATTTGATGGGAAAAACCCTGGCGCAATGCCGTTCACATTAATGTTTCGTCCCGCCAGATCAGTGGCGAGGTGCCGGGTGAGGTGAGCACAGGCCGCTTTACTGGCAGAATAGGCATAGGCGGGCATGCCCGGATTGGTTAGGCCGTGAATGGAGGAGATCAAGATCACGCGCGCCGGGTCTTCAGATGTGCCTTTTGATAAAAGCGGTAGACATTTCTGGGTCATGAAGAACATCGACTTCACATTGATGTCCATGACTTTGTCCCAGCCTTTTTCGGGAAAGCCATCGATCGGCGCAATCCAGTTAGCCCCGGCATTATTAATCAGGATATCAATATAATCTTCTTTGTCGGAAACCGCTTTGACAAATGCCTCTATGCCCGCCAGCGTAGACATGTCGCCGGGAATGGCGATACATTCACCATATTGAGATAATTCTTCGGCCTTTTTCATCAGGCGCTCGGCCTTGCGAGCGGTGATGTAAACTTTGGCGCCGCCTTCAAGCAGACCTTTAGCCATCATTGCCCCAATTCCGCTAGAGCCGCCTGTAACAATGGCGACTTTTCCTTGAACTGAAAACAAATGGGTCATGGGATTTCCTTGTTATTGCGGCGATGAAACCTTTCATAGAAAGCTAGATTATCCAAACATTTTCGGAAATATAATTTGAAAGAGTTTGGCAATCAATTTGATTGGTCATCGTGCTGCTCGGGCCTTTTTATTATCGGCTATGTCATTAACCTAGGGAACGCGTTGACAGTTTGGAGGTTCCGGCTTTAAGAAAAGTTATGCGCCGCTATCTTCTCGCTCTTACTGTTTTTGTTGCTGCCGTGATTTTAATATCCCAGTGCCGCAGTCGTTCTTTAAATGAATCTTCAGATCTTGATCTCCCTCTCACTCAAACCGATCCTAATTTGTCACTCGATTTTTATGTGCCGCCAGATCCATTTCCCTCCGTAGTTCCAGGTACGCTCATACGAGCCCAAGAGCTAGAACCGTTCGCGCTGAGTAGCCGGGCATGGCGTGTATTATATGTGTCTCAATCCATAAACGGAGATCCCATAGTGGTATCTGGTATGGTAGCAGCGCCAATAGGTCCCCAGCCAGAGGCAGGATATGACGTTGTATCATGGGCACATGGAACCAAAGGCATATCTGACGCCTGTGCGCCGTCGCGCGGATATCGATCACGCTATCATGATTTTTTCAAAATCGCTCCCGAATTGGTCGTTGCAGGTTATGTGGCAACGGCTAGCGATTATGAGGGTCTTGGTACGCCCGGGGTTCATCCTTATTTGGTCGGCGTTAGCGAAGGGCGCGGCACGCTCGACATCATTCGGGCGGCAGCTCAGATTGAGGGCATAGGATCTTTGCCACGAGCCGTGGTGTGGGGCCGTTCACAAGGTGGCCATGCGGCCCTGTTTGCGGGTGAAATTGCCTCGACATGGACACCTGAAATTTCACTGCTTGGCGTAATTTCCGCCGCGCCCGCTAGCGACTTAAATACGATTGCGTCTATAGGGCCATTAACCGGTGCTAATGGATTTATATGGCAATTATCTGCCGGATTTGAGGCCGCTTATGATGAGGTTAATCTCGCCGATATCTACTCGGCTGAGGCCCTAGGTAAAATTCGCGAGCTCATCGATAATGACGCTTGCAACATAGGTTTTAAAGAAGCCGCCACCGAGTTTAAAAGGGGCGGTATTGTAAACAAAATCCGCAAACAACCGGGGTGGACGGCGATGCTGCGAGACAACTCACCCGGGCATATACAAATCGATACGCCTGTTCTGATGTTGCAGGGAACAAAGGACAAAGTGATTCCACGGTTTTTGACCAGCCGTCTGTACAAGCGGCTTTGCAAAACCGGAACGAAAGTCGATTATAGAGTATTTAAGCGCTACTCCCACAATGATTCTACATCCAAAAACATGTCTGTCATGCTCGCATGGACCGCTGACCGGTTCGAAGGCGCGGACCCAACGCCGACCTGTAAGTAAGCCTGCGGTGTTGGATTAGGGTTTAATATTCAGGGCGCTTGCTATCTAATTATTGTTTTCACTATATATCGCCTCCGCGCGTTCCTTGAGCGCGTAAGCCGTATCGTCAAAGGCCTTCTTTACCCACGGGCCAGCAAAGCGCATGACGTGGATGCCATTGGGGCCTAGAAAAGCATCTGTTGAATGGTATTCACAGCTATTCTCGCCAGTGGCTTTGATGATTTGGTCGCGCCGCGCCGCGTAGGGCCAGACGTCGTAAGCGGGCAGTTCCCAAGACAAGAGTTTTTCTGGCTCAAACGCGCAGATAAATTCGCAGTTTTGGAAAAATTCTGGCTCGCAATTCACATAGCTTTTGAGCTTCATATTAACCGCCGCGCCCATTTCTAGCGTGCTGTCACATTCTACGCAGAATGGGTTCCATTCCGGGTATTTGGGCATGTCGATGAGTATGGCCCAAACGATTGAGGCGGGTGCGTTGATCTCGACAGTTTCAGAGATGACAAAAGCATCTGGATCGAAATCTGCCATTTCGGCGATTTGCGGGTGTTTTTTGACATCCATGATTGTCTCCTTAAGTTTTCAATATTTCTACTTTGGGCGTCGGGTGGTCTTGCGCCCCTGTCCACCGCCACAACATTGCGCCGCGTCTATGACTGGCTGTGTCGAGCCTATTCGGGTGACCAGGTCCGCCAACATAAATTGTCACGGATCCATCGTCATTATACTTAGCGCTGTGATTGTTAACATGGATTTTGTGATGACGATAATCGAGGCTTTCCATCCACATGTTTTCAAGCTCGAAATTCCAGCCTTCGCAGTTTGGAATTGAACTGGTAATTTTAAGGTATTCCCCATCGCCTAATTCCCACCAACCATGAAGATAGTGTATCATGGGATCACCGCCCGCTTTGATAAACATGTTTTGATCATGGGTTGCGAGCTTGTTGAACTGCTCAGCTTTGAAAACATTCGCCCAGTGCAAAAAAGTTCTAGCCGTACCGGACACAAAAGATGGGATGACCTCTAACGCTGACTGTAGCTGGCTTAGAGATAATGGTTCTGGAGAATTTGGTCCGTTAATTGGCGTGATAGTTACATTCGCAGGCGCTTCATTTTTTCGATCAAAAAAGGTTTGGCGAATAATTAGGATAGACGAGTCTGTTTCGAGCGGGAGCCAATTTTCATCTTGTTTGGTTTGACTGGCGACGATCTCGAAATTTCCATCCGCGTCACATTTAACGTTGCGAATATCTATTTCCCCGGTTGAAGCCATAGTGCCGTTAACCGCATATCGATTAGCTTTGGTGGCAAAGGATAATATCGGAACAGAGCCTTTCTGCCCTGAGATGCGATAAGTGCGCGTACCTGAAATGGTGGCGTTTTGATAATAATTATCTGGATTGTCGGCGCCGATTTTTGCCGTGGCGTGGGAGGCCTGATAGAAATTCGGAAAATCAGGATCGCCATTTTCTAGAAACATTTCAAGGCCAATACGGGTGAGCCTGGATAAATATCGAAGACCTTCAGCCTGCTCCATCGGATCGGGCTTCAGCTCTGCGCCAAGAATAATTTCGCTGCAATCTTCCAGATCACGGCAGAATTTTTGCCAAGTGTCTTTGGGGTTAGTTGCGGCCATTAAGGTGCCATATATTGGCCGCCGTTTACATCTAGCGAAGCACCGGTGACGACTTTGGCGTAGTCCGAAACGAAATAGAGCACGGTCTTGGCGCAGTCTTCTTCAGGCGGAATAATGCCGAGCGGAATACGGCCTGTAATTTCGCCTTCAACCTCGGCCCGGTCACGGCCTGCGGCGACTTGAGCATCAATGTATCCGTAAACCGGCGCGCCGCCGATCCAGCCCATGCGGCATGTGTTGACCCGTATTCCAAATTGTCCAAAGTCTTTAGCCATGTGGCGGGTGAGTGCCGCCATGCCGCCTTTGGCGGCGGCATAGGCGGCTTCCCCTGGGAATGGATTGACGGTCGCCATTGTGTTGACATTGACGATCGCGCCCCCTCCCGATTTTTTCATGGCTGGCAGAACCGCTTGACCCATGCGCAGCGCGCCGACGCAGTTCACGTCATAAACGTTTTTCCATTCGTCGGGATCCGCCACGTCGCAGGTCGCCCAAGCCCCGTGATTATAGGCCGAGTTCACAAGCCCATCGATTGACCCAAATTCTTCGGCCACAGTTCCGGCCAGTTTCTGGCAATCCGCTGCGCTGGTGACGTCACAGGATACGGCCACCGCCTGTCCGCCATCGGCGCGAATTTCTGCTGCGACTTTATCAATGAAGTCTTGATTGCGTGCGCCAAGGCCGACTTTAGCACCTTCTGCTGCTGCGATTTTGGCCATGGATTGGCCCATGCCAATACCCACGCCGCTAATAATAATGGTTTTATCTTTAAGTAACATGCGCAGACAATAGGCATAAAAATTACGAAAACCAACAAAAATATTGGACAAATTGGTTAAATTGCGTAGAAAATTAGAAAAATAATACGCAATCATCGAGGCCCAATGCATGCTCCCGAATAAAGACGACTATATAAATGACGCCAAAGCGCAAACCAGCCTATCAGATTTCGGCGATCCTTGGATGCTCGCTCATATTGATCCGCTGGTGGCGGCTTTGAATTCACAGGCCAAGCTCAGCCCGGAAGGTGCTTATGGCGCGCAGCATATGATAACGACTGCTCTGGCCAATCGGCTCAGACATGTTGATATGCTGAAACAAAATCCTGAAATCCTGCAAGAGCAAGTCAATATCTCCGCCGTCCTAACGGGACTTCCGCGAACAGGCTCGACCATGCTGCATCGCATGCTGGCCTCGGCGCCGACGCTGACGGCTCTTAAATGGTATGAAGCGCAAAACTATCTGCCATTGCCGGGGGAGCAGCCGGGTGATCCTTCGCCTCGGTTAGAAGCGGCCGAAGGTATTCTGGCCTATATGCTAGATAAAATTCCAGAGCTGATGTCGATCCATCCCATGAGCACGACCCAACCCGACGAAGAAGTCATCATCATGGGGCAGCTGTTTTCTAGCTCCATGATCGAGTCGACTTATTTCGTGCCGGACTACGCGGCGTGGTTATCAGAGCAAGACCCGACGCCTGCTTATCAGGACCTTATCATCATTTTGAAATCCTTGCAGTGGCAAGATAAATCCCGCGCGGGCAAAAACTGGGTCTTAAAAACACCGGGTCATTTGATGGCGCTCGGCACTGTGTTGAAGGTTTTCCCAGACGCCAAGATTATCATGACCCACCGCGACCCGGTCGACACGGTGCCGTCCTATTGTTCCATGGAAGCTAGTCTTTATAAACTCGGCTCAACCGAAATCAGCCATAAACAGATCGGCGAGTTTTGGACAGGCCGCTTAAAAGAATGGCTGGACAATTTCATGGCCGTACGCGCCAAAGCAGAGACTGGGGCGGATGACAGCCGCTTTATGGATATCCACTATAAAGACCAAATTACCAATCCCGTCGAGAACGGCAAACGGGTTTTAGAATTTGCCGGCATCCCCATGAGCGCCGAAATAGAAGCCGGCATGGATGGATGGATCGAAGCGAACAGGCGTGAACACCGCGCGCCTCATTTGTACAAGATGGAGGATTTTGGATTGGACGCGAGGGAGATCGAGGAGGAGTACGCCGAATATCGGGATAAGTTTTTGTAAGGTTTAGTGATTCCCTTTAACTGGACATGCTATTGCGGCTTGCAATGACACGACATTCTTTAGACACTAACGCCTGTTTCTGGTGAGAAGGATTAGTTTCTGAGAAGTTTCTGCATTTCAAAACGATCAAACGCTTCATTAGCAATTGTCACGCTTTCTTTTTTAATAATTTGAAATCCAATTTTGCTGAATGCGGGTTGAGCCATAATGCTTGCATGCACCCAAATACGAAATTGCTTTTGTTCTATGGCTAGATGTTCAATTTTTCCATAGAGACGTCTGAATAAGCCCCGGCCTTGAAAGTCAGGTCGTATGTAGGCAAAATCTAAATAGCTCTTGGGAGCAAGGCTCATAAACCCAACGATTTGCTCCAAGCTTTCTGCAACGACAATATCTTGCTCACCAAGACGCTTATCCCATGCATCCCCAGACCTTGGTACGGGAACCCATGCTTGCCGTTGAGCTTCGCTATAATTACTTCGCCCATTACGAACTGCATCAAACATGACTTTGCCGAGTATATTATAATCAGCGGGCGTTGCCCATCTTAATGTAATGTCTTTTGTCACTATGGAAGTTCCAAACCCGTTTTGTTAATCTGGTATTATAAAATTAAACGGTTTTAGTTACCACTATTTATCCTGGGTTTTCTAATGGGAGAACGGAAGTCAGATTTTATTTGGCGCTTTCGATAATGTGGTAATAATGTCTGGTATCACGCCAACAGGAATGTAAGCTATGTCCATAACAGTCGATCAAAACGAAAACATCGTCATCATCACAATTAATCGGCCTGATCGCCGCAATGCTGTAGATCGGCAAACGGCTGAGGCGC
The DNA here is from genome assembly GCA_014238285.1 of Hellea sp. Taxonomy (GTDB): domain Bacteria; phylum Pseudomonadota; class Alphaproteobacteria; order Caulobacterales; family Maricaulaceae; genus JACOMS01. The sequence goes on along the minus strand of JABABK010000016.1, from coordinate 35,274 downwards.
TATATGAGGTCTTTAAGAGTTTTGATCAGAATGAAGATCAGAAAGTCGCCGTGTTGACGGGCGCGAGGAACATGTTTTGCGCAGGCGCAGACCTTCAGGCCATTGCCAGCGGTGATCCAAATCTTGTAACTGAGGCAGGCGACTTTGCGCCCATGGGGCCTTCGCGGCTGCGCCTTGGCAAACCTGTTATTGCGGCGGTTGAAGGTTATGCGGTTGCGGGTGGTCTGGAGCTTGCGCTGTGGGCCGATATGCGGGTTGCGGGTCAATCATCCACATTTGGCGTGTTTTGTCGCCGTTTCGGCGTGCCGTTGATCGATATGGGGACCATACGATTGCCACGGCTAATCGGACAATCTCGCGCCGGCGATATGATATTGACGGGCCGCGCCGTGAGCGGGGAAGAGGCTTTGTCTTTTGGCCTTGTCAATCGATTGGTGGAGGATGGTCAGGCCTTAAGCGCGGCCATAGAGCTAGCCAAACAAATCGCCAAACATCCAAGTCTATGTATGCGAAATGATCGAAACTCTATGTATCAGCAATGGGATATGACGGAACAAGAAGCTATCGAAAATGAAATTCGTTTGGGCCTCGAAACAATTGGTTCGGGAGAGACGGTGACTGGCGCATCTTCTTTTTCCAGCGGTAAAGGACGGCACGGGAAGTTTTGACATTTACTGAGCGTAAGTCCGCCTAAGGCTGCAATGTTCCTTCATATATCTTAATGACGGAGACTACCTTAAAAGTATGTTTTTGGCGGACCGTAATTCCAGATAGCCTTTGTCATTTTCAAGAACGTAATAATATTTGGCGGATTTGGCTCGGACAATTTCTGGATCCAGATCGTAGTCAATTCTGCCGCCATATATATGCACGATGGAGCCTTCTGATCGCCAGACCACACCAATGATCTTGCCGTAGTCATATTCCTTATTAAACATATTGTCTTTTTCGTAGCCCATGCGTCCAATATTGCGACATTCACTGACATCGGGTTTAGGGCAGACATTGAGATCTTTCCAATCGGGTTTTTGGTCATATATGGCTTGATGTTCGGCGCGTTTCGCCGCTTTGACGGCTTCTCGATTGGCATCTTTCTTGGCTTCAACTTTCTCGGTGATCTGATTGATCGACAGCTTCATCAATTCACTAAACGGGACCGATAATTCAGACGATATGTCGGCGACGCCGTCTATCCATTTGTTTTTATGGACGGCGGGGAGATCATTAATCGGCATGTTATTGATGTCTTCATCGGTCAATAAAAATGCATCTCCGCCAGCGTTTTTGATCGAGGCGTCGAGCTCAGCCAGTCTTTGAGTGTAGTTTGTGAGATCAAATATGATGTCTGTTGTGTCGTTTGGGCTTTCAAAAGGCCCGTAATTGACGACCAAAGATTTAAACGGCTTTAGGGCCAAGATTTCTTCGCGGGTAAAGTCAAATCTGAGGGCTTGAATGCTTGTAGTGGCCGCACCTTTTTTCCAAACACCATATTCGGCGTCTGGACCGTAAGCTTTTATATCATTTAGTTTCAAATTATATTTTTTGCCGGCGGTATCGAGAAGAAAGGTTTTTATATAAAAACGTTCTGTTGAACGGATGTCGCCATACCAATTTCCCATCAACATATCAGGCGCAGCATCTAAATGGATGTTGAACATTAGATCGTTCTTTATTGTTCCCATTGACCATCGTTTTCCAACGATAGGTGTGCCAGGTCCAGATTCGGTCACGGCCTCATGACTGACCAACCAATCAATATCGTCCGCCGCCATGGCTGACGAAAATAGGAACGTCATTGATATGATTGAAATAAAGATCGTTTTTAAGTAATTCATCGAGGGGTCCAATATGTCGTCTAGTCTAGACTCACTTTGATATTCAATTGCCCGCGGAATTGTCAAAGATTTTGTGCACAAACAAAGTTGTATAGTAGACGGACACAAGGAGGTTCTTTGAAGTAAATAGAGATGAAGCATAAAAAAACCCGGCATATAGCCGGGTCTTTTTTGATATGATTAAAGATTTAAGCTGAGAGCTTTTCCTTGGCTGGTTCGCGTAGGACGTAACCGCGTCCCCAAACCGTTTCAATATAATGTTCGCCGCCTGTGGCAGATGCGAGTTTCTTACGCAGCTTACAGATAAAGACGTCGATGATTTTTAGTTCTGGCTCGTCCATACCGCCGTAAAGGTGGTTGAGGAACATCTCTTTGGTCAGGGTCGTGCCCTTACGCAGTGAGAGAAGTTCGAGCATTTGGTATTCTTTACCCGTTAGGTGAACACGGTGATCGCCAACTTCAACAGTTTTAGCGTCTAGGTTCACTTTAATGTCGCCTGTCGTGATAATTGACTGGGCGTGACCTTTAGATCTACGAACAACCGCATGAATGCGGGCGATTAACTCGTCTTTATGGAACGGCTTGGTCATATAGTCATCAGCGCCGGTCCCCAGACCGCGTACCTTTGAATCTATGTCAGATGTTCCTGATAGAATGAAAATTGGCGTATTGACCTTAGCCATACGGAGCGTTTTAAGAACATCAAATCCTGGCATGTCAGGCAGATTTAAATCAAGCAGTATGATATCGTAATCATAAAGTTTGCCTAGATCGACACCTTCTTCTCCCAAATCTGTTGTATACACATTAAAGCCTTCCGACTTTAACATTAGCTCGATACCTTGCGCTGTCGCGCTATCGTCTTCAATTAGAAGAACGCGCATATACTTACCTCCCGGCGAATCACTCTCTAAAACGTATAGAGATATGGTTAACTCATATTCTCTGTTAGGGGAATCCCGTAAATCAAGTGTTAACAATAATGTAGGTTTCTTAACGTTTTTTGCGCGAAGCTTAACTTTATTGCTAAAAAACCGGAAATTTTCCGCTCCATCTTTACCAGACCGTAATCAAACTACCCTATTAAAGACCCATAAGGGGAAAACCCCAATTAGTTAGGTTAGGTGAGGTTAATGAGTCAGTCCATGGAAAGGGGTGTACGTCAAACGCGGTTTGCGATTGAAGAACTCCAAAAAAGAATTGCAGTATTAGAGGCGACGAGAGAAGATCTCGAGCGTCAAATCCGAAAATTAAATGATAGCGTCCCTGAAGAGCAGGTCGATGCTGATGCCACGAAAGAAGGTTTTGTGGCTTATGGGTCATATGCCCAGTCTGTTATTGCCAGAAAAATCAATCTTCGGTCTTCTTTAGAAGATATTGGCTCTCAGCAAGGCAATCTTTCAAACGAATTACAAATGGCCCTCGAAGCTTTGGATAGTTTTGAACGTGTCAGAGCGCGTCAAATGGCGATGAAAGCTGAAAGACGCATGAAACGCGGCGCCTAAGTAAGTTACCAAATTTACGAACATACCAGTGGGGTGAACTGGGAGCGAATGACGGGATTTTAAATCCCGTCATTTTTTATGTGCCATACCCTATTATGGAAGGGCGTCTTGCTCGACCCATTCATAGACATCGCCCATGCCATACTCGTCGGCGAATTCTTCCCATTCATTATCAACCATGACGGCTTCGCTTGCGCTGGAATTATTGGGCTGCATATAATTGGCCCCGGCAAATCCTAGCACAAATGATATGGCCATCATGGCGGCAACGGCGCGGTATTTCATTCCTGGGTTAGAATTTGCGGGCTGCGTAGAAGCGGGTTGATTAGACGGTAACTGACTGACCTCATTTAATATTCGCGCTTTGAGCATATCTGTTCCCGGCGTTATTCGCGCTGCATCCAAAGCTTCATCAAGCTTGCGAGCTTCTAAAAGGAGCGGATCAGCGATAGCCGGCTGGTCTTTTATGAAAGCCAATGCGCCTGGCTTTGAAGATACAGGCCATCTTTCGCGGTTGGCCCCATACGTATCCATAAGAACTGTAAATTCATCTTGTGTCATAGTGGTTTCGCCTCGTTTTGAATATGTTGTTTTAAGGTCGTTCTGGCTCGTCTTAACAGAGACTCAAATGCACCTAGCGATATATTCATGGTCTCGGCACTCTCTTTTTGTGAAAGCTCTTGGTAATAAAACAATGTCAGAGCCATTTTTTGACGCTCTGGTACCAATTCAAGCTTTTCTTTGACCCAGTCTGTATGCTGGGTTTCGGCCATATGGTCTTCCGGGTTTGGATCTGACGCCGGACTATCGGGAACATTGTCCGTGTAGATTGGCTTGTGTTTGCGAAGGTGGTCCAAGCACTGATTGGTGGCGACCCGGCGCATCCAAGTAATTAACTTGGCTTGACCCGGCTGCCAATTGGGTAGCATTTGCCATGTTTTAAGAAAGACTGTTTGCGTGATATCTTCTGCATTATGGACATCACCAACCATCTGCGCGCAAAGGGCCGACAAAGATCTCACATGCCGATCCACTAAAACAGCAAAGGCACGTTGATCACCTTTGGCTATTTTCGGAATGATATCGTCATCCGGATCACGCCCGGATGACAATTTATTTTGTATAGCTCTTAACAAAGCTTAATCTTTCTCGGGTCTATCGCCGGAAAAACCGGCCGCGTTTTCGCTTTTGTCGCCGCATGCCTTCGCCTTCGCTGAGGACGCCGTCGCCATTGGCATCTAAATGTTCAAACATCTTATTGGCGCCGGTGATATGCTCTTGGGCAGAAATTAATCCATCACTATTGGTGTCGATACGATCCCAATGGTCTTGACGACCACTCATTTTTCCGTCCATCCTTCCACGATGTTCGGCCATCTTTTCGCGCCGATCTTCAAATTGCTCACGCATTTGGGCGCGGTCTTCACGGGTGATTTCGCCGTCTTGATTAATGTCCATTTTCTCTAAGCGGCGATCTTTATGGCGATCGCGTCTTTCATCAATACCAGATTCAAATTCGGTTCGGGATATAAAACCATCTGCATCTTGATCCAGGCGATCAAAATGTTCGGCCATTTTTTCTGTTTTATGATGATCTTTGGCTGAATCTTGTTCAGTTTTTGAAATATACCCATCATTGTTAGCATCGGTTTTATCAAACCGGGCTTGGGCTACAGCTGTAAATTCAGATTGTGTGATCATGCCATCGGCATTTGTGTCAGCATTGGGCTTGGCTTGTGCCGAAAAAGCTGCCGTTGAAAGCATCAGAGCCCCGGTAAGGGATAAAATTATTGTACGTGTCATCGATGGATCTCCATTGTTCATCTATAACACTAAACGTGTGACGCGGCAAAACCCGTCGCGTCTAAACAGATTGTAATGAAGTTTTGTGAGCTTTTAAGCTGCTTTTTCGAACTTGGCCAAATCAATCATATTGACGAGGGCTTTAGGCGCGATCCAAGGGTCACTGCCATGTCCGATATAAGGCGGCGGGGCGCCGAGGAAATCTTTAATGGTTTCAATCAGCATAAGCGCGGCTTCATTGGCGCCTTTAGCCGGGCCAAAAGACATCAACATCGGATCAAAATCCGGATGACGCCGACGAACAGCTTCCATCATCCAGTAAGCGCGCATGAACTTATCACCGTCGGATGAATAACATAACAGGCTGGTATCGGCCGCGCCGGCTAGCCGGACATGAGCCGGCGTGCAGCCTTCGGGCACACCCACGAAAACCCAGTCATAATCCAGAGATAAAGCGGCAAGGCTTCCAAGGAGTATATCAAGGCTCATATTGCCAGCCGCGAGCGCTGTGAAATGCTCATTCGCGGTGACATATTTAACGTCGCTCATCTCTGCGCCGCGGAAAAATACATCGGCTAGAGTTTTATGATAAACAATGCCAGCGGCGTCCATGAGCGCGCCTTGTTGGCAGTCCAGCATTAAAACTGTTTCGCCGCGAGCCGCAGCTGCTTTGGCTAAAGATAAGGTCATAGAGACATGATCAAGACCAGAACTTGCAGCAAATACGGGTATGAGCTGCCGCTTTGGTTCGTTCAGTGATTTTGCGTTTTTTTGCGCCATTGTCTAACACCCTTTGCTGTCCACTCAGCTTGCCGTCTAATGCGGCGTTGATGTCTGTTTAGCGCGAAGGTCTTAAAGCAGGTCTAAGTAGCAGGCTTAAGAAATGGTTTCTTGTGTTTATAGTTAAGAAATAGTGTGTTTGTTATTTTCCTTAAAGCGAGTTATTTCAAGCTATATGGTAGGCGTTTTGTGGAGGCAAAGCGGGCATTAGACGAGCGGCTTAAAACGCAAAATAGGACGCTTAACTAATCTCCGCTTTTCTCCAAAAGCGGACGTTAAAGTAATAGGTGATGTATCTAGTTTAAAAATCCGCTATGTGTATCAAGCCATCCCTGAAAGTCGGTTGTACGGCTACCATTTCTAATTCACAATGTGCTGGACTAGCTCTGCCGCGTCCATTCCATCCACCAGTTCCATTCCCAGCTATTGCCGCCGTCCTTCGACGCCGACTGATGCCAGCGGCAACTTTCCGAAGTTATCTGATCCCACACACCACGATATTGCCAATTTATGCCGTCCACTTCCTGCTCAGAAATGAAAACTCCCTCGCCATCGATAAAATTACCTAATTGGGGAGCATTGACAACGCCGTTACCTGCACTCGTCCAATGGTCAGCCCATTTTTCCTTTTCGGGCAGCCAGACGCGGACCCCCATCCCCATATAGCTGCCATCAGCTTTTCGCAGTTCTTCAACACTCCCCATTCCATCGAGCACGCGGTGGACGGTCGCACTGCTTTCGAAATCATGCCAAACATCCTTGCTACGATCTTTCAGTCTCTTATGCCGGATATGCCAATTGCCTTTGAGAAAATCGAAGTCGCCCACGCCCTTTCCTGTTACGATACCTTTTCCGGTGGGTGTGTAATTTGTATCCATGGTCGTCTCTTCTATTGCTGTTTTGGGTTTTCTTGCGTGTGCTGGGGCGGCGCCGCCCAGCACTGTAGTGAGGAGAACGGCTCCCCCTTGTAACACTTGTCTGCGTTTGAGTGTTCCGGTCATTAAATGATGGTCTTCAAATATGTGTCTTCATCTTGGGGGGTCCGATCCGATAGCAAATAGGTCGTCCATGCCAGCGTTTCATGGGACACGACAGCCAGTTCCCAGACACAGAATGTGTCTTTGTGCGGTCCATTCTGCGGGAAGAGCGCAAAATCCTCCGTCTTCCCGGGATCAAAGTAGAAGATAGTTTTCCAAAGTTCATTATTTTTCCGCCACGTACACAGTCCCAGAAAATAGAAACCCTCACCGCATCGATGCAAAAAAACGAAACCCAACTCTTGCGCCGATGGAATACCACCTAATGTTGTCTGGCGTGAAAGAAAGCCTTGCGCAAGATCGCGGATCGATTGTTCAATAGGGTCTCTACCGCGGGTGATGTCATACCATTTCAGACGGTTGTTTTCGGGCTGGATGACACCGTGGCCGTAGATCCTCTTCTGGTAATGCCTATAGGCTGGGCTGACTTGTATGACTTCAGACATTTTGTTCATTCTATTTCCCTCGTTTTTTGGTGACTTTCGAACCTTAGCAAAGTAAACATGACAAATGATGTCATGATTTATTTGAGCTGCTTGTGAAAACACACAATGTTGCTTTTTACGATGAAGGTGCGGCCCAAATAGCGAGAATGCATCGGTGTCTTAACGACAGGGCAGTCTGTCATATTTGGGATTTTTCATGAAAGCTTCACGCCTATTGTCAATCTTAATGATCTTGCAGGCTCGCAAGCATCGGACGGCAGATCAACTTGCTGAAGAGTTGGAGGTATCTGCAAGAACGATCCATAGGGACGTGGACGAGTTGAGTGCTGCTGGTGTGCCGATTTATGCCGAACGAGGGCGTCAGGGCGGGTTTCGTTTACTCGACGGCTACCAAACCCGGCTGACTGGGCTCGATAAGGATGAAGCGAGCGCTTTGATGTTGTCAGGCATAGGAACAGCACTTGATGACCTGGGATTGAAGGATGCTTTGTCGCAAACTGAACGCAAACTTATGGCCGCTTTGCCCGAGCCTACTCGCGCGAAAGCCGCATTGGTGGCGGACCGTTTCCATCTTGATCCTCTCGGTTGGTACCGACAAAAGGACGTAACGCCCTTTGTTACGCAGATCGCAAAGGCCGTTTGGGCGGATCAGCGAATTTCGATATGTTATGATGGCTGGAAAGGCCGCGTGCAGCGTAATTTGGATCCAATCGCCATCGTTTTGAAGGCGGGGGTTTGGTATTTGATTGGGCGCGCTGAATCTATTCGTGTCTATAGGATCGCGAACGTAAGAGACTTGAATTTACTCGACGGGAAGTTTAACCGCCCCGCTGATTTTGACGTCAGCGGATTTTGGGCGGACTGGACGCAAAAATTTGAAACGAGGATTAGATCTGATCGCGCCCACTTGAGAGTCACATCGAGGGGTTTAAGACTTCTGATCAATATGGGGCTTAGTCCTATCGAGATTTTACCTGTTAAAGATCGATCTGACGTTAGTGATGTCGAATTGGCTGTTGAAGACGAAACCAGCGCAGTGCGAGAAATTCTCTCTCTTGGAGCCGAGGCGGAGGTCATTGAACCCGCAGTCCTTCGCAAAGCTTTGCAAAGCGAAATTTCTCAGATCTCAAAAAAATATGTCAATTAAATCATGACGGCATTTGTCAAGTAACTCATGCTAAGTGTTGCCAGTGTTTATTCTGAGAGCCCTTTATGGAAATTGTTGCTTTTGTCCAGCACGGACATCTCTGGTCATTTCTTGTTCTCGTTATCGGTATCATTGCTTTGCCGGGAGCGGATATGGCCTTTGTGATCGGCAACACTTTGGCCGGAGGTCGATCGACTCATAAGTCGCCCTCATAAACAAGGCGGCTTTTCTAATGGTTCTGCCAATGTGGTTTAGGCATAAAAAAACCGCCCTCACGGGGCGGCTTTTTAGTCTTCATTTCCGTGTCTTAACGGTAATGCTGAATTCGTGTTGTTCTGAGACCAGAAATACCATGGGATTCTATTGATCGTTGCCATGATAAAAACTCTTCGCCAGATAGTCCGTAACGGTTACAAGCCCCTTCGAGGGTTAGTAGTCCGCCGCGCACAGCTGCAACAACTTCCGCTTTTCGGCGGATAACCCAGCGGACAGTATCCGGTTTGGGTAAGTCGGCTAGAGTCAGAGGAGTTCCCTCTGGACCGATTACAACATTTTCTCTCTTCATTTTCTGAGTGGTCATCTATATGCCCCTAAATTCTCTCAGTTTCACCTTAGATGATCCTTATAATTGGAGTGTCTTAAAAAGGGTTTAAGGAAGGAGAAAAAACTCAATAAAAACAATCGTTTACCAAGGTTAACAAGTGTAAACTATGGTTAATTTTTGGCTTTCAAAAATATAAGGTATTGATTCTATTGAGGCTTTTTTGCCTAGTAGGACAGGTTGATGTCTCGACTTGCAACACATTCATCCTTATATGAGGCGCGAAATTAACGAATTAAGCCATCAAAATTAGTCTTTGAGCGCTTATTTTGCGGTGAAACTGATAAGTATTGTGAATTATGAGCGAAAAACTTAACTCTTTAGGCTTTGCCAAACCCGTCTCAGAGACGCGGGTGGTTGTGGCTATGTCAGGCGGGGTGGATAGCTCTGTCTGCGCCGCTATGCTTGCCAAAGAGGGTTATGACGTCATTGGCGTGACGCTTCAGCTCTATGATCACGGCGCCGCCATACAAAAGGCAAAAGCCTGCTGTGCAGGTCAGGATATCTATGATGCTCAGCGCGTGGCTGAGATGATGGACTTTCCTCATTATGTCTTAGATTACGAAAGTAATTTCAATGAAAGCGTCATACAGGATTTTGCCGATACATATCTTAAAGGCGCGACGCCTATTCCTTGCGTGCGTTGTAATCAAACGGTCAAATTTCGTGATCTTTTAAAAGTGGCCAAAGACCTTGGCGCGAACTGTATGGCGACAGGACATTATATTAAGCGCATTATGGGACCAAGTGGTCCTGAACTGCACCGGGGTTATGATCATGGCAAAGATCAAAGCTACTTTTTGTTCGCAACGACCCATGCGCAACTGGATTTTTTACGCTTTCCCCTAGGTAATATGGATAAAAGCGAAACGCGAAAACTCGCGGTGGAATTCGGTCTCAGAGTCGCTGCCAAGCCTGATAGTCAAGATATTTGTTTTGTGCCGACGGGTAAATATACGGATGTGATTGAAAAATTACGCCCGAATGCGGCTGATCCAGGCGATATGGTTCATATGGACGGAACAGTCCTAGGGCAGCATCGCGGTATTATGTATTATACCATAGGACAGCGCCGGGGCCTTGGCCTCAAAGATGGTTCCGGTCAGGATCCGCTTTATGTTGTCAAAATAGATGCCGAGAAAAAGCAAGTCATTGTCGGGCCTAAAGAAGCTTTGGCGCGCTCCATTATATATTTGACTGATATCAACTGGATCGGAGAAGGTGATTGGGGCGAAGCTCAGTCGGGCCGTAAAATCGGCGTTAAAGTTCGCTCAACTCGTCCGCCGGAGCCTGCGACCTTTATGTGGGAAGATGGCCGCCTGGCAATTCATTTAGATGAACCTGAAGAAGGTGTATCGCCCGGACAAGCCTGCGTGTTTTATGCACCTGATAATAATCAAGCCCGTGTCCTAGGCGGCGGCTGGATTACAGAGACGGCGTAGAGGTCACTATATTGCGTAGGCTAGCGGGTTTTCGCAATACTATGGTCGATAGACTAACCTATATAGAGCTCGAACCTATTCAACGCCGTTAAGCTACGTTAGAAGCCAAAGAAAAATTAAAACAAGAAAGTGAAATATATGACTGATCCTGTTGTTATTGTGGGCATGGCCCGAACCCCTATGGGCGCATTTCAAGGCGCTTTTAGTTCCGTGTCAGCGCCTGACTTAGGCGCTGCCGCCATTAAGGCCGCTGTTGCTGAATCTGGCGTAAAGGCCAATTCTGTTGAGCAATCTGTAATGGGCTGCGTTTTACCGGCGGGCCAAGGCCAGGCACCAGCCCGTCAAGCGGCTATCAAAGCAGGGCTTTCCAAGCATTGTGAAGCCACGACGATTAATAAAATGTGCGGCTCGGGCATGCAGGCGGCGATCATGGTTCACGATGCCATCAAGGCCGGGTCTATCGATGTTGCCATTGCTGGCGGTATGGAGAGCATGACAAATGCGCCTTATCTGCTCCCTAAGGCGCGCGGCGGCATGCGCATGGGCAACGCCGAGATTGTGGATAGCATGATGTTTGATGGCCTTACGGACGCTTATGAAGGCGGCGCGATGGGCGTATTTGCCGATATGATCGCGAGTGAGTATCAATTTACCCGTGAGGCTCAGGATGCTTACGCGATCGAATCTGTGCGGCGCGCAAAAGCAGCGCAAGAGAGCGGTGATTTTGATCGCGAGATTACGCCGGTCACAGTCCCGCACCGTAAAGGCGATATTGTCGTTGCGCTTGATGAAGGCCCTGTGAACGCGCGACCTGAAAAAATACCGAGCTTGCGTCCCGTTTTTTCAAAAGAAGGTACTGTCACAGCGGCCAATGCCAGCTCTATTAATGACGGCGCCGCAGCGCTTGTGATGATGAAAAAATCGGATGCTGATAAAGGCGGGCACAAAGTCCTAGCTGAAGTCGTATCTCATGCGGCCCACGCTCATGAACCAGCTTACTTTACAACGGCGCCCGTTAACGCCATGAAAAAGGCGCTTGATAAAGCAGGGTGGAGCACAGATGAGGTTGACCTTTGGGAAATCAATGAAGCTTTCGCGGTCGTCCCAATGATCGCTATGCAAGAGCTTGGCCTTGATCATGATAAAGTTAACGTCAATGGCGGCGGCGTTGTCCTTGGGCACCCTATCGGAGCGTCAGGTGCGCGGATCATAACAACACTGATTGCGGCCATGGAAAAGCGCGGCGCGAAAAAAGGTGTCGCATCGCTTTGCATTGGCGGCGGTGAAGCTACGGCAGTTTGTTTGCAGCGGAGTTAAACGTTTAAATCTATTCTTAGATAAAACCCACGTTATTAGGCGTGGGTTTTTTTGTGTCTCGAATTTCTAAGCAATAAAAAACCCCGCCTCCTAATAATAGGAAGACGGGGTTTCTTTATTTACGTGTCGTTTAGACTAGAAGTCGTAGCGAGCGCGAACATAGTATTGACCACCATTAAAACCAAATGGTGATGTTACTGGGTATTTCGCACCAACGATGAAGTCCCATGGGTTGCGATCAGGATGGTTGTCGAGAAGATTCTCAGCACCAACTGAAAGCTTGAAACCATCTACGATTTCACGGGTGATTTCAGCATCAAGAGTCCATTCCGCACCATTTTGGATTGGAAGCGTTCCGTCATCCAAGTGAGCTTCGTAGAAAGCACCGTACAAGTTACCGCGAAGTAAGCCGCTCCATGCGCCTTTTTCGTGGGCCCATGTTGCACTTGCGCGAATACGAGGAAGGTTTTCTTCAAGCTGTTTGACACGAGTAGCGCCTAGACCACCTGTATTGGTAACTTTAGTTTTTGTGTAGTTACCAACAAAAGTGATTTTTGAATCGCCGTTCATGAAGTCAAACGGTTGGTTCATAACAACATCAATACCGCGTGTGCGGGTGTCAAAGTCATTGGCAAAGGTTCTGAAGGTTGTCAGGCCTTCAAAGCCAGCGAAATCAGCTGAGTTAAAGGTTGTACCTGCGGCAGTGGCTTGACCGTTTAGAGCATTCAAATAGGCTTGAGTGAAGTTCCCAGTCGGTGCCACGTCATTGGTGGCATCAGCATCGTTATTCACGGGTAAAGCATTAAGTATCCGTGTCAATTCACCAAGGAAGTCAAAATCTTCACTTTGAGAAATACGATCTTTAACTTCGATATTGAAGAAATCGACAGTTAAGCTACCGCGTCCAATATCTGCTGCGATACCAAATGATAGGTTATTGGCTTTTTCAGCATCAAGAGTAGCGCCCGGGTTGATCAACTGTGCAGCTGAGGACGTGACAGGTAGTGTACCACGGTCAGCAAGTTGGCCATTGGTAAGAACCGTTGAAACGTTCGTCACATTTGCTTGACCCGCTGTTGGCGCGTGGAAACCCGTTGAGTAAGTACCGCGGAGGCGGATATTGTCATCAATACGGAAATTGGCACCAAGTTTATAGTTCAGCGTATCGCCAAAGACATCGAAGTCTTCCCAGCGCAAAGCACCTTGAAGTGTAAGGTCTTCTGTTACGTCAGCTTCCAGTTCACCGTATAGAGCGATGTTTGCTTGGCTATTCTTGCCAGCGCTAGAGGCTGTGAAACCACCAAAACCATTTGAATTTGGCGAGAAGCCTTGGTTTAATAGATTTAACTGCTGAGCTGAAATATTGCCGGCTGCTGTGAAAGAATTCGGATCACCTGCTGTGACTTCAAATTCTTCTTCGCGATATTCAAAACCAGTCGCGATGTGCAAATCACCAGCAAAACCGCTAACGGGCACTTCATAACCTAAGTCAACGTTGAAGTTGGTTTCAGTCTGAGTGTAAGCACCTGGATCAAAGTTCCGAGGTGTGTCAGGGCCTAATGACGCATTAACCGTGTTGTTAATAAAGAAATCGGCTTTGTTTTCGCCGCGGCTACCGCTGACATCATATGTAAGGCCGTTACCGATATTGAGTTCACCGCGAATACCGCCAACAATTGAGTAGTCAGTTAGATCGCCACCAAAACGAGGTGTGAAACCACCAGGAATTGTTTCAACAAAAGAGAAACAGTTCGCATCAGCAACGACTTGAGCCAAGATAGTTGGATCAGGAATAAGTCCGCCATTTGTTAGCGGAATACCAGCTGGGCAAGATGTGCCGACACCGATACCGTCTAGATCACCAACGAGGACAGATGCAACGCCATTGGCATCAGCTGCGCCAGTTGTCGCATCGACAGTTGGACCCGCATAAACGCCGCCACGGTTTGTAGGGTTACGGAAGAAAAATCCACCTTCACCAGTCCGTTGAGCGTAGTTACCAAAGAGGTATAATTCTGCATTATTACCGAGTTCAAAACCACTATTCACAAACAATTTCATGTCATCTGTGATGTCAGGGTTACCCCAGTATTGAACGTAATCGTCAGTAACAGTGTTAACGTCGACAGAGCCTACGGCTGTGTTACCGGCTGCAATTAGGTTAGCAGCGTCAGTACGCTGAATTGAACGGAAAGTGCCGTCAGCTTCGCGGAATTCACCCGTAACATTGATAAAGCCGCTGTCACCGATGCCGATGCCGTAATTGGCTGCGATTACATAGTTGTCGCCATCGCCATCATATGTAGAGCCATATTTAGCCATGACAGAGCCGCCGTCTGTGGCGTCTTTAAGCTGGAAGTTCATCACACCCGCAATCGCATCAGAACCATACTGGGAAGATGCGCCGTCACGAAGGACTTCAACTTGCTTTAGGGCGAGTGATGGAAAGACTGAAACGTCAGGACCTTGAGAGCCATCAGATAGACCGCCGCCAAGAAACGAAATTACTGAGGCGCGGTGACGACGTTTGCCGTTCATAAGCACCAAAGTGTTATCAGGTGAAAGACCTCGAAGGTTTGCAGGGCGAACCAAAGTCGCAGCATCAGAGATTGGCTGTGCGTTTACATTATAAGATGGAACGCTAGCACGTAGAAGATCTGTTAGGTCAGATCCGGCTGCGTTGGTAAATTCAGAACCTGAAATCACATCAATCGGCGCTGTTGTGTCAGCGGCTGAGCGTGCTTTACGGCGCGTACCAAGTGTGATGATTTCATCGGTGATAGAATCCGTATCTTGGGCGAATGCCGGGGTGGTATTCACGCTTGCTAGCATGGCGACAGATGCCGTCAGCGCAAGTGCGGATTTGAAAGACAGTTTTGTCATTAGTTTCCTCGCTTAAATTATATTTAATTATGACGAAATGGTTAGACCCGAATATACCATGTCAACACAAGGCGAGATTAAGAGTTTACCATGTTCAAACCGTCGTTTTTGACTCAATGTTGCAATTTTGACACAAAATAGGTTGTTCCATCAGTAATTCAGTGAAGTACTATTACGAAGTCTTATGAAGTAGTAATAATAGGGGTGTACAATTATGAAGTCTTATATAGAGAGGGAAAGTGCCTGAATTAGTGCTAAAACTAGCCAATCCCCATGATATCCCTAAAATCCGTTCACTTATGCATATTGCCATCGTTGAGCTGCAAAGAGGATATTTGACAGAGGCACAGATTGAGGCGTCTTTTGCTGGTATGGGGCTGGACACACAATTAATAGAAGATCAAACATATTTTTGCGTCTGGGACGGCGATGTTTTAGCCGGGTGCGGCGGCTGGTCTTACCGTTCGACGCTACACGGCGGCGATCATAGTGCCAACCGGGATATAACACCGCTTAACCCGAAGACCGATAGGGCTCGGATACGGGCCATGTATACTCATCCAGATCATATAAAGCGCGGCATTGGCCGCATGGTTATCGATGCGGCGGAAGAAGCCGCTCGCGCCAAGGGGTTCAAAGCCCTCGAAATGGCGGCGACGCTCGCTGGTAAACCGTTTTATCTTAAATGCGGTTATACGGTCGAGAGCGAGTGGGATGATATACACGGCGCTGTACCTGTGCCGCTTCTGACCATGGTTAAATCAATATAGGAGCTGAGTTAATGTTAGAGTTGCGGCCCAATTGCGAGTTTTGCGATAAAGACCTTCCGCCGACCTCAAACGAAGCGATGATTTGTACCTATGAATGTACCTATTGTCGGGATTGTGTGGATCAGCTTGAGAATGTCTGCCCTAATTGCGGCGGAGGGTTTGTACCAAGGCCTATCCGCCCGTTAAAGGCATGGCGCGACGGCGTTTCTCTTAAGCATCAACCAGCTTCTACAAAGCGGGTGCATTATAAGAGAGAGCGCGGCGAGCTTACGAGCTACGTCGCGAAGATACGCGACATTGATCCAAAGGATAGGTAGCTCTGGTAACCATCAGTTGAATCACTGGTCTGAGGGGGTGACTCCTAAACCGCGCAATTATCAATGAGCCGAACGCCTTCACAATGCGCGGCAATCAGAAGACGACTGGGCTTTGAGACTTGTCCAGAATGGGCCAGTTCAAGGCTGTTGGCGCAGGCAACTGTGACGTAATCGATACCGGAATAGCCCGCTGTTAACAGCTCGTGTTTAGCTTTATCTGTGGCCTTGGCAATGTCTTGCCCGCCTCTAATTTGTTTGGCGCAATCAAACATGATTTTGTTGAGCGCGCGGGCTTTGTTGAGCCCATTTACGTCAAAATATTGATTGCGAGAGGATAGGGCAAGGCCGTGATCATCTCTGGCGATTGGCGCGCCGACGATTTTTATGGGCATGTCAAGATCGGCAACAAGGCGGCGGATTGTGGCAAGCTGTTGGTAGTCTTTTTCGCCGAATATGGCGATGTCAGGTGCGACCCGGTTTAAAAGTTTTGTGACCACTAAAGCGACGCCTTCAAAGAAAGTCGGTCTGTGATCCGTTTCCAAGTTTTCGGCAACGCCGCCAACTTTGATTTGGGTGGCGTGGTGAGCGTTATACATGGACCCTTGGCGGGGAATATAGACCATATCGCATCCGGCTGACGCTAGTTTTGCCACATCAGATTTTTCTGTTCGCGGGTAGCTTTCAAAGTCTTCGCCGGGCGCAAATTGTGTTGGATTGACAAAAATACTGGCAATAACCCGGTCAGCCGATTTTTTCGCCAATTTGATAAGTGAAAGGTGGCCTTCATGCAGGGCGCCCATAGTCGGGACGAAGGCTATGGTTTTGCCGTAGCCGCGCCATTCCCAGACGCCGCCGCGCAGGTCTCTTTGTGTCCGGACTATGACAGGCTCGCTCATATGGCCTTGTAAGACACAAAGCAGCGTCTTGCCTATAGGGAAATGATACCTGCGGTGAAATACCCGAATTAGAGCGATTTACATGAATTTGACTGAGGTGCGTTGAAAAATTTGAAGCAATATTTCTTAGAGGTTAGCCTCGACACCCCACCCTTTATCCCTCCCCATCAAGGTGAGGCAGACGAAGCGTGACTTGGGGTTCTCTCCATTCCCTCCCCCTCGTGGGGAGGGTTAGGGTGGGGCGCTAAGACCCAAATGCATTAACGGCTCTTTAGTTTCTGGGCGCGATCACGAGACAGCCGCTTCGCAGTTGAGTAAACTGTCGACATAAGCCATGGGCATGGTTAGATGACAGGCCAGTTAAGCGGGCGCGGTGAAGGGTTTTTCCTCGGCTTTGCACGGGCGTAATTGATTTTTCGGTGCCCCTGATATCAATAGCGCTCATGCCTGTAATACTGATGAGCTGAGCACTGGCTTGTTCCGCCGTAGCAAATGCGCCAACTTGAATGCTCCATGTCTGGCCTGATTGGCGGCTAGGTAATTTGATATCTCCGACGCCGGTCATGAGAGTGACCATCTCGCCGCTGCTTTTTCTAAGACGAAGAGCTGAGGCGACTTGAACCGGTTTGGCTTTTTTGATGGGTTCTTTATGTACCACAACAGGCGGGCGGCTGGTAACGGGAGTCACTCCAAGGGTTCTAAAGCTTCGCTCGATGAGGTCTTGCATATGTTTATTGCGAGATTTTCCGCTGGCGCCGCCAAGGACGACGGCAATAATCCGGCGACCATCGCGCTGGGCTGAAATAATGAGGTTATAGCCTGACGCGTTGGTAAAGCCGGTTTTAAAACCGTCTACACCGACTAGCCAGTGGAGTAAGCCATTTGTGTTCTTCTTGGTTTGGCCGTTCCATGTAAAATGAGTTTGGCCAAAATAATGATAATAGCGGCGATGATCATTAAGGATCGCCATGGCGAGTTTGGCCATGTCCCGCGCGGTTGTTTGCTGATCCTTGTTGGGCAGACCATTGGCGGTTTTATAGGTGGTTTTAAGCATGCCCAGGTCGCGGGCCTTTTGGGTCATCTTGATGGCAAATAATTCTTCGCTGCCAGCGATGCGCTCAGCTAGCACCACGGCGACATCATTGGCGCTACGAACGGCGACGGCCTGAATAGCCTGATCAACGGTTATAGCTTGGCCACGGGTTAGGCCTAGTCCAAATGGCGGCGTGCGGGCTGCATTGCTGGACACAATAAGTCGGTCGGTGAGTTTAAGCTCTCCGCGATTAATGGCGTCAAAGGTTAGATATAATGTCATCACTTTGGTTAGCGATGCCGGGTAACGCATTTCGTCTATTTGACGGGCGTGAATGATATCAAGCGTATCGGCATCGACGACGATTGAGGCATAGCGTTTAGGCGTCTCGGCATAGGCCGAGGTCATAGACGTTGTGAGCGCGACTAAGCCCCACATAAATATGGAAAATATAAACCGCATATGCCTTAAATTAGTTTTGGAATTCCAATTGCAGAAGTAGCGGAAATAGGGTTACTCAAAGGTTAACATCATGTGTAGATGCTCGAATATGAAGTGGAATGAAGCCTTGAAGCATAGATTAATGACGATGTGCGCTGCGGCGGGCCTAGCCTTGGCAAGTTGCGGTAAGGCGGAGACGTCAAAAGAATCAGTGATATCGTCAGAAAACTGCCCTGTTGAGCTTGTGGTCTTAGGTATTGGCCAAGATGCGGGCGCGCCGCAAATTGGCAATCCAAACGATCCAGCTTGGACTGACCCATCGAAAAAGTTATGGGCAACATCACTCGCGTTAATCGACCATGAAAATGGTAAACGTTATCTGTTTGAAGCCACGCCAGATATTCGCGAACAAATCCAATATTTGGACGAATATTTTCCAGGCGAAAATAAGAAAGGTCTAGGGATTGACGGTATATTCCTAACCCATGCGCATATTGGTCATTATGCTGGATTGATGTTTTTAGGCCGCGAGTCAGCGGGGACGAGCGGCGTTCCAGTTTACGCTATGCCGCGAATGAAAGGGTTTCTGGAGAATAACGGGCCTTGGAGCCAAATGGTTGAACTTGGAAATATAAAGTTAAATTCTTATCGAGATCCCATAACTTTTAATTTACCAATCGAACTATCTGGCGAAATAATAATAACACCTTTCTTGGTGCCCCATCGAGATGAATATTCCGAAACGGTAGGTTTTCTAATTAGTAATTCAAATAGCAAAGCTTTGTTTATCCCAGACATTGACGGCTGGCAGGAATGGCAATCTGTTATAGGTGCTAGCTTTCAAATATTGCCGCGAAAGACCGCAACAGGATTTTCTTCCCTGTTGGCAATGATGGACAAAGTAGATTACGCTTTCCTCGACGCTACATTTTACGATGATAATGAACTTTCCGGGCGTGATATGAGTCAAATTCCACATCCTCGAGTAACGGAATCTATGGATATCATTGATGCGGTAGGTGATGACAGCCTTAAAGACAAAGTGCGTTTCATCCACATTAATCACACGAATCCATTGCGAGACCATGGGTCAGAGGCCTACAAAGCTATGACCAAGCGCGGATATAAAGTGGCAAAGCGCGGCGAACGATTCTGTCTTTGAGTTGGCAGGATTCTTTTTTCGGAGTTTTATTTTTCGTCAATGCCAAATTTATGGCATATAATGCCTAAGTGGGTTTGACGTTTAATAGACTTAGCGGGGAACAAAAATATGATGAACGCAAACGAAAATAAGATCAGCGCGTTCCTTAAGGTAAATGCCAAGCGCCTCATTTTCTTAACTGTGGCTATTCTAGCGTTTAATTTGATTTATTGGCTCATTATTAAACCGACGATTTTTGCGGGGCCAAAGAATTTGGATTTAGTGCCGGTAACGGGCTTTCGATACGTGCAAATTGACTCGCCGAATTTACAGGCGGCAGACGGTTTAGAATATGTTGATGCCGAAATCCCATTCGAGGCCTGTTGTGCGCCGCAATATCATGCTTTGCAATTTGATTTTGAATTGGAAGAAATTCCTGAAAATGGACTTGGGTTTATCAAGGTCATGCAGGTCGATAATTTCAGACTTTATGTAAATAAGTCACTTGTCGTGTCCCAAGGGCGAATGCGCGCAGGCAACCAAACATTCCACGGGCAACCCACAAATTTAAAACACATTCCTGCAAATTTGTTACAATTGGGATCCAATCGACTGGACATAATAACGGTACGCGACAGCACCCCCTATACTGACGTAAGTAACCCTGTTTTAGGTGAGTATGAATCCTTGCGAACCGGCGCGCGACAGCGGCTGTGGGTGATGCATGAGTATCGGCATATAATTGCCATTATTGCCATTGTCATTGGCCTGGTTTGTCTTTTGTTGACATTGCGCTCCAAATATCGGCTTTTTCTGTTCTGGTTTGGAGTTTTAAGCTTGGTCTGGGGGGCAAATTCCATAAAGGAAATTATTATGGATTGGCCGTTGGATGGCAAAGCCAGGTACCTGTACTATACATTTTTCAATCTCTTAGCGCCAATCGCCCTGTTTAATTTGGTGGATAGTTGGACGAAACGCCCAAAAATACGTTTGCAAATAGGGTTGACTATTTTGTGGATTTTGCTCTTCGCCTATTTGTCATATCGTTACTTGTATACTGAAACACCAGGAGGATATCTGATTGGGGATACAGTCATTAGTTGGGTGTTTTTATTAGTGTCGCTTGCCGCCATTTTGCGGTTTTTAGTCCATTTCATAACAACTCAAGAGGATCGGGTATTCGAAGTCGCCGCTCTCTCTCTGATAGGTTTCAGCATTGCATTGGATGCTTATTCCGAAATTGTTCATCATGTACCGGGCGGGAATACGGCACCTGTTGCACCAGTGTTTTTAATCACCATGTTATTAGCTTTCCTGAATCGAAATTTCCATTTGTTTCGATCAACGGAACAAATCAATACTTATCTTAGCAGCGAATTGTTGGAACGAAAAAAGGAGCTGGCAGAAGCTTACGAAAACAGAAAACATCTTATTCGCAAACAGGCCCATAATGAAGAACGCCAGCGTTTAATGCGAGACATGCATGATGGCTTGGGGTCAGGCCTGATGTCGATGCTTCTATCTGCCAAGCGCGGTAAATCAAAACCTGCCGATGTAGCGGTTGGATTGCAATCTGTTATTGATGAAATGCGGCTCATGATCGATTCTATGGATTCTGTTGGAGAATCTGTTGATGTCGCTCTGAAAACTTTCCGGGAACGAGCTGAATCGCGCGTTACCGAGGCTGATATGAAATTTGTATGGAATGATCATACAACCGTAGATCTTGAAGGTTATACGGCTCGTGATATTCTGCAAATTTTCCGAATATTACAAGAGGCGACGACTAATGCCATTCGGCATTCAAACGGCACACTGGTTCGAGTCGATATAAATGATAATGTCGAGGAGCCGATTGGAATCCAGATTGATATCTCTGATGATGGAAAAGGCTTGCATAAAGAGAATAAACGCGGGCGCGGCCTTAAAAATATGGAAACCCGAGCCCATCAAATTGAGGCAAAGTTTACGGCCCGGAAGCTAAAGACCGGGTATCGAGTTTCGCTCACTTTACCAAAATATAAAACCGAATAGGTGTGTGGATAAATGGCAAATGAAGACGAATTAGAATCAACTCAAACCTATAAAATAATGATGGTCGAAGACGACCCTGTGATTGCGGAGCATTTTTGCGAAATTGTTGGAGGTGTTCGTCATTTGAATTTAGTCTGTATCGCCAATTCTATTGCGGAAGCAAAAGCTAATATTGACAATTCGATTGATCTGGTTTTGCTAGATATTGGTTTGCCGGATGGTAGTGGATTAGACTTTTTACCCCATATAAAACGTCAACATGATTGTAAAACTTTAATCGTGACGACTTTTGGAGACAGAGAAACCGTGGTATCCGCTATTACGGCTGGCGCTGATGGTTATCTTCTAAAAGATAGCGGCCCCAAGAAAGTGATTGAAGGTATAAATATGACACTGGCAGGCGGCGCGCCGATTAGCGCTGCAGCTGCGGTCTATTTACTCGATCGGTTTCGACAGTCTGATAAGTCAGGGGAAAAAGCATCGCCGCTTTCTAAGCGAGAAGAAGAGTTGTTGCGCCTGTTTGCCAAAGGATTTAAATATAAAGAGACCGCAAAAATATTGGAAATTTCCCCCTTTACTGTGGGTAACCATGTTAAATCAATTTACCGAAAATTGGCTGTAAACTCTCGTAGTGAGGCAGTGTTCGAAGCTGTTACCTTAGGATATATAGATCTTTGAATATAAAAGCGGGCCGCTTAAAGGGCAAAGCGACCCGCAGGGGAATTAACTGTTCTATATGTGTTTTGAAATTACGATATTCGCGACCAAGAAAGTAATTGTCAAAAGTAGAACAATAAATCGACGGTTTGGTTTCCACATTAACTTGGTCTTTTCGCCCACTTCAATCCTCCGATTAGATAGAAGAGTCGGCGAAAATTTCAGCAAAGTCGAGACCATGTTTATGGTGGGTTACTCGCGAACTTTCGATTGACAAAAATTTAACGAAAGCGTTGTTTTTCTATATCATTAATATGCTCTTCGTAATGTCCGTGTTCAGTGTATAAGCTGTCCGCAAGAAACGATTATAATTGGCGAAACTGTGAATACTTGCCAATGGGGACCATATGAAACCACAAGCTCTTATAGCGACGAATACTTTGGGCATGGGCGCGCGCCCTGGCGAAATAGAGGCGTGTAAGTCTGATCCCAAGGGTTGGGTGATGGCGCAGGTCAAAAACCCTGCGGCGTTGATCTCAGAGCTAAGACGTGCGCCTTCTGCCAGTGACCTTATTAAAGCGCGTAGTCATGCGCGAAAGAAACTTAGCAAACGCCTACGCGGTAAACAAAAAGAGGCCGCCTTTTCTGATCGCCAAAAAGTGCTTAGTGGATTTGTGGCCAATCATAAGCAAGAGCTAGGATGGCGATTTAAACAAGCGGTTCAAAGCCCGACATCTTTTGTCGAGCGCTGGATGTGGTTTTGGTGCAATCGATTCACAGTTTCTGCCCGCGATAATCATTTGAAAATGGTCACAGGCGCCTTTGAGCGCGAAGCCATACGCCCGCATATTTTCGGACGGTTCGAAGATATGTTGGTGGCGTCTACGCTCCATCCGGCCATGATTTATTATTTGGATAATGGCAAATCTGTGGGCCCTAAATCGGCCATCGCTAGAAAATCTAAAGGCAAGCACAATGAAAACCTCGCCCGTGAAGTTTTAGAGCTTCACACAATGGGGGTTGGCGGCGGTTATACGATCGACGATATTACCTCTTTATCATTTGGCCTGACGGGTTGGACGCGGGCTGCGGCCAAGGACGACTATAAAACGATATTTAAACGTAACCGCCATCAACGCGGCGCGTTTGATATGCTGGGGAAAACCTATGAAATTGTCGGACCAGAACGCATCCATAATATGCTGGGTGATCTGGCAAAACATAAATCAACCGCCCGTCATATCGCGAGCAATTTAGCGGCGCATTTTATTGCCGGGCGGCCGCAAGCTTCAGTCATCGATAGCCTTGAGAACTGCTTTTTGGAAACAGGCGGAGATTTGAAAGAGTTGGCTCTGCATCTGATTGGCCTAGAGGCAGCCTGGAAACAAGAGGCCTGGATTTTTAAGCGGCCTGATGAGTTTATTGTATCGGCCAAAAGAGCGCTGCCTGAGTGGGAAGAAGATTTTAACCCGAAGATCGCGAAACTATTAGGACAGCCGCTTTTACAAGCTTCGGGGCCGGATGGATGGAGTCAGCGTGGGGATGACTGGATAAATACTGAAAACATTTTGATTAGGCTCGGCTGGCTTAGGCGATCTTTGGAATCACTTCCGAGTTGGGTCAATGCAGAGTTTTTCATGGAAGAGGCACTTGGCGGACATGTTTCTTCTCAGACTGCAAAGGTTTTGAGCAAGTCTCTGTTACGCAATGAGCTTCTGACATTGGGGCTGATGTCTCCGGAATTTTTGAGGCGATAGATATGGCTGATCAAAAGTTTATATTCATACAGCTACGCGGCGGCATGGATGGCCTCGCGGCCCTAAGGCCCGACGACCAGTCTGTTTTGAAAACACGCCGACCTGATTTACTGGCCGGGAAATATTTCGGTACAAAAGCAGGCTTTGCTTTTAACCCAGTCCTTAAAAATCATCACCGGCTTTTCCAAAACAAGGAGCTGTCTTTTCTCCATGCTTGCGGATTGTCGGTTCAAGACAGATCTCACTTTAAGTCGCAAGACTTACTGGAAACAGGCAAAATAGATGCCAATGCACGAACGGGCTGGTTGGCGCAAATTCTTGAGCAAATGCCGCGCAGCAAAGAAGGGGTGGCCTTTGGCCCAACCCTTCCGATGATTTTATCAGGTAGTAACAAAGTCTTTAACTGGTCATCACCGCGGGTCGTGGATGAAGACGAAGCGCTTATGAAAATGCTGGGTAAAATGCTCTATAAAGACGACCCGGTTTTAAGCGAGCTTTATCCGCAGTTTGAACGTATCGAGCATTTAACCGGCGGCTTTAATCGCGAAAAACGTAGCTCCAGCCCGTTTGAAGTGATTGGTAATATGTTGTCCAAATCTGATGGTCCTGACATCGGGGTTATCAATCTTGGAAATTGGGACACTCACGACAATCAAAATGCCCGCATCGCCAAAGAGTTTAAAAACCTCGACGATGGGCTCGGCACGCTGAAAAAAACCATGAGGAAGGTTTGGGATGACACGATCATCGTTACGGCTTCAGAATTTGGCCGCTCCGTCCATCAAAACGGAACCGATGGCTCTGATCACGGCACAGGCGGTGTCTGCATGATTGCGGGCGGCGCGGTGGACGGCGGTCGGTCTTTAGGAGCCTGGCCGGGCCTTGAAAGTAAAGATTTGTTTGAGGACCGTGACGTCATGCCCGTGCATGATATTCGGACGGTATTTGCAAATATTGCGGATGCACACTTGGGTATGAAGGCTGGCTTTATTAAAGACATTTTCCCCAAATTGCCGGCAAGTTATGATGAACTGCCAATCGTGAAGCGCAAAAAGCGCTTGTTTGGATTTGTATAGCTAAGCCAGAAAATCTAATCTTGCTGATTTGTCGAACCCGAATTTAGGGCGTTCTGGACATGTGAGCAACAATTCTTATAATTAAAGCAGGGGTATGGATTATGAAATCATCGACAACCACCATTATTAATGCACCTGTTGCAATGGTCTTTCTTTGGCTGGAAGATGATGAGCGCTTGAGACAATGGGTCCCGAATATCATCGAAGATGAGGTGCTGGTTGAAACGCCGGAAAAAGTTGGTTCCAGATTTCGGCAGGTCTATCTTGAGGGTGGCAAGGAAATGGAAATGATTGGAGAGATCACTGAATATACCCTAGACGAACGGATGCGCGTATATATTATCGGTGATATGTTTGATTTGGATGTAGATTATTGGCTCAAACCTCTATCGGATGACCAAACCGAACTCACACAAAACACCATAATCAAATTTAAAGGTGTGATGAAAATTATTGCTCCGATATTCGGAGTTTTGTCCAAGTTCAGCTCTAAAGACCCTCAGGCACAGGCCCACGCTAAGCTTAAGGAAATGGCCGAGGCTGAACATAAGGCGGCGTAAGCATCCATCTTCTTATCTGTCATTCTACGCTGAAGTTAAGCCGAAAACTTCACCTGCCAAAGTGGAATGGCTGCCGCTAAAAAGAAGACCGTATTAAAGACAGCATTTGACGGAACGCCGGATGCGATTGATCCAGCCCCATCAACGATATACCAGCCTATAAGCCCTATGAGCGCGCCTTTTCGGACTATTCCGCCGATCTTTGGATCATCCAAAGCAATCAAAGGCGCAAAAACTTTGGCAAAGAAAAGCCCGATCCCGACCGTTAAGCCTGCACCGATCCCGCCCATCCAGCGAGCCTCGACGGATGGATTATTCGGAATACCATCCAGTGGCCATTGTAACAGGTCTAACAAAAAACGGCCCGGTCGATCATAACCAGCAAAAGATGTTGTGACCCAAGCCAGGCCGAATACAACGAATCCATATCCGATTAGTTTTAATAATGCGGCGCAAGTTTGTGGTTTCATAAAGGCCTCCCAGTCTTTTAAGTACATTATTAGCGTCTTTACATGGAGGCAAATTAAATTTGAGCATGTCATCTATTCATGGATATTCAGTTTATTACTGAAATAATATCTTAGCACTCTTTAAATAGAATCAATCTCATCCTAGGTTGGTGTTAATGACTGATTTGTTTGACATAAAAATGGCTGGCCCGAATAATCCAGGCCGCAATAGCCCTGATAGAGATGAGGGCACCGAGCGCGGCGTTGCGACCAAGACCAAACCCAAGACCAAAAAGCCTGCTATGTACCGCGTGCTTTTGATGAATGACGATTACACGCCTATGGAATTCGTTGTGAATGTTTTGATGGGGATTTTTAAACGATCTCCGGAAGAAGCGACCCGTATCATGCTTAATGTTCATAAGACTGGCATCGGGACTTGCGGGGTCTACACATTTGAAATTGCGGAAACGAAAGTTGCTCAAGTGATGGACGCAGCGAAGCGAAACCAACATCCGCTGCAATGCACGCTTGAAAAGGTATGAGGGGCTTCCCACATACAAGTTTACCCTGCTCAATCGGAGCGGAAAGGATAAAATAAAATGGCTTCATTTTCACCCGTTCTGGAAGAAACCATCCACCGCGCGCTGACATTTGCGAGCGACCGTAAGCATGAACTTGCAACATTGGAGCACCTCTTACTGGCATTATTGGATGACACAGATGCTGCCGCCGTGATTAAGGCCTGCGATGTGGATGTGGAGAGCCTGCGCACTGATATTACGCAATATTTGGACGATGATCTGGAAAGCCTCGTCGTCGAAGATTTTGAAGAAAGCCGGCCAACGGCTGGTTTCCACCGCGTTATACAGCGCGCCGTTATTCATGTGCAGTCATCTGGCCGGGAAGAAGTGACAGGCGCGAATGCTTTGGTGGCACTCTTTGCCGAGCGAGAAAGCCATGCGGTTTACTTCCTGCAAGAGCGCGACATGACCCGTTATGATGCGGTCAATTATATCTCTCACGGCATTGCTAAAAACGGCGAAACCTCTGTTTCCAAACCTATTCGCGGGGCTGATAGCGAAGCGGGTGAGGGCGGCGAAACCAAGCCAAAAGACCCGCTGGAAGAATATTGCGTTGATCTTAACCAAAAAGCCCGGGATGGAGACATCGACCCGTTGATCGGCCGGGACGAAGAAGTCGAGCGCTGCATTATGGTGCTATCCCGTCGCCGTAAAAACAACCCGCTTCTCGTCGGTGATCCTGGCGTTGGTAAAACCGCCATTGCCGAAGGTATAGCCCGGCGTATTATCAATGAAGAAGTGCCAGGTGTTTTAGCCGGAAACACGATTTACTCTCTTGATATGGGCTCGCTACTGGCGGGGACTCGTTATCGCGGTGATTTTGAGGAACGTCTCAAAGCGGTCATGAATCGCCTTCAGGAAATAGAAGGCGCAATCCTCTTTATCGATGAAATCCATACAATCATTGGTGCTGGCGCTACATCAGGCGGCGCAATGGATGCATCAAATTTGCTCAAGCCTGCTCTCCAGAGTGGAAAATTACGCTGTATGGGCTCGACCACTTATAAAGAATATCGTCAGCACTTTGAAAAGGACCGGGCTCTATCTCGCCGTTTCCTCAAAGTCGATGTGTCTGAGCCTACACCTGATGATACGGTGAAAATTCTGATGGGTCTCAAGACTTATTTTGAAGAGTTCCACAAAGTCAAATATACCAATGAAGCCATCGAACAGGCTGTGACTTTGGCTGTCCGTCATATTACCGATCGTAAGCTTCCTGATAAAGCCATCGACGTAATTGATGAAGCCGGCGCGCGCGAACGTCTTAAAGACGAAAAAGACCGCAAGAAAACCATTGGCGTCAAAGAAATCGAATATGTGATTGCCAAGATCGCGCGCATTCCGCCCAAGTCTCTGTCCCGCGACGATACTAAAGCCCTTAAGTCGCTTGAAGCGGACCTTAAACGCGTCGTCTTTGGTCAGGATAAAGCTATTGAGCAAGTCGCGGCGGCGGTTAAATTGTCTCGAGCTGGCCTGCGCGAACCGAACAAGCCTATCGGCTCGTACCTTTTTGCTGGTCCAACCGGCGTGGGTAAAACCGAAGTCGCTCGTCAGCTTGCTATGACCCAAGGTCTCGAATTGCTTAGATTTGACATGTCCGAATATATGGAGCGGCACACTGTCTCTCGCTTGATCGGCGCGCCTCCAGGCTATGTTGGTTATGATCAAGGCGGTCTTTTGACGGACCAAGTTAATCAAAATCCGCATTCTATCCTGCTGCTGGACGAGATCGAAAAAGCTCACCCGGATATTTATAATATCCTGCTGCAGATCATGGATAATGGCACGCTGACTGACACGAATGGCCGAAGCGTTGATTTTCGTAATGTGATCCTCATCATGACCACAAATGCGGGCGCAGCGGCGGCAACAAAATCCTCTATTGGGTTTGGCCGAGGTCTGAAAACAGACGCCTCTGATGACGCGATCAAAAACCTGTTTGCGCCGGAATTTAGAAACCGTCTTGATGCCGTCGTTCAGTTCGATCCGCTCGCGCCAGAAACCATTGGCCGCGTTGTCGACAAGTTCATCATTCAGCTTGAGGCGCAGCTGTCCGAGCGTAAGATCATGTTTGAACTTTCCAAAGGTGCCAATAACTGGATATCCAAAAAAGGCTATGATCCTGCCTTTGGCGCGCGGCCATTGTCACGGGTCCTGCAAGAATATGTCAAAAAACCGCTCGCGGATGAGATATTGTTCGGTAAGCTGAAAAATGGCGGCCTAGTCAAAGTCGGCGTCGATAAGAAAAACGACAAGCTGACCTTCAAAATCCTTGGTCCCGCCCAGTTAAAAATTGAAGGCCGTAAAGGCGGCAAAGGACTACCCGCGCCCAAGCCGACTGAGGATGCTTAGGTTTAAGTATAAATATTGATTTTGAAACCCGGCCTTGAGCCGGGTTTTTTAATATACCACTCCCTCATCCTGAGCCTGACGAAGGATGGTCCAGTGCGTGTTATCTTTTGAAATGTATCTACGGCCGATCCTTCGTCAAGCTCAGGATGAGATTGGTGTCGGGACTTGATTCATCATTTTCCGCCTAACCAATCTTTCACTTGCAATAACGACAAATGTCGTATATGTATTGTTTATCGATAATAACCCTTGACGCGGGTCAAATAATGCCTTATCGATAAACAATAATATGGAGAGAGTTATGCGTAGACAGTCAACAACTAGAAGACCTACTCAATGGGGCAAAATACTATTGGTTTCAGCCATTGCCCTTGGCGGAATGTCCGTGGCCAATGCCCATGATGACGATAGTGATGATAAAAACAAAATCACCCAAACCTATGATTTGACCGGTTTTGACGGAATTAGTGTTTCAGGCGTTTATGATGTGGAAGTGACTGTCGGCAAAGATTACTCCATCCGCCTCGAAGGCCGTGAAAAAGAGATGGAATATGCCGAGGTCGAGCTGGACGGCGATACTTTGGAACTTGGTAAGCGTAAGCGTAAAAAATGGGGTTGGAATAATAATACTAAAAGCATCAATGCCTATATTACAATGCCGAACCTTAATGAGCTCAACGTCTCCGGCGTCACGGACGCGGATATAACAGGCGTTGATAGCGATAGATTTGAGCTTCATGTTTCAGGCGTGGCTGATGTCAACATTTCAGGTCGCTGCGGAACCATTGACGCCCATGTATCTGGCGTCAGCGATATCGACGCTGAAGATCTTATTTGCGAGCGCGGTGATGTGAGCCTATCAGGTGTTGGTGATATGGAAGTCCACACATCCGAAGCCATTGATGTCAGCGTTCACGGCGTCGGCGATGTCACCGTTTACGGCAAGCCTGAATCCGTTGAGAAATCAGTCAGCAAATATACCGCTTCGCTGACGATTAAGTAATCGACAAGTCCCCCCGCAACCGGTGATCCTATTGGAGTAGACGCTGGTGCCCTACCTCCGCCCCCAGTCGTTTCTGGGCGGAGGTTTTCTATTTGGCGGTAAGACTAGTTTTTAGGCTTTAAAACCATCAAGCTGATAATGCCAAGAATGGCGGGTAGAGCCTGAACAAAGAAAATATTACGAGACGCTGTCATAGCGCCGTAAATCCCCGCCACCGCAACACAGCCAAGGAAAAATAGAGCGACATTGCGGCTCCACTTCCGATCTCTGATCAAAAACAAAGCCCAAATTAAACCGGCGGCCAGAAAACCGTTATAAAGGCCTTGATTGGCCGCGAGGGTTTTTGTGGGGACAAATAACTCCAGCGGAAAGTCGCTAAAGACTTTAGGGCCGCGGCTCTCCCATAAAAACATCTCAAACACTAAAATATAGCTATGAATGAAGGCGACGAGGCCGATAAGGATTTTGCTGATAATATGCATGGTGGCAGACCCTTTCAAAGATTTGATAAGTTTTACATACCGCCATAAAAAAAGGACCGCAATGCGATCCTCTAAATTTATCTAAGACATCGATTCTTTAAATTTATCTAAAACTTTTCATATCTGACTTGGATTTTGCCAGAGGCTTCATCGCCGCCCATGCCGACAGAGGCGCCGATGGCCCAGTTGTCATTGCCGCGTATCGCAAGTGTTGCGCCGAACCCGACTTCATTGCCAATAGTTGCGGCTCCGCCAGACGCTGACCATTTAGCGGCGGGCGATAGATACATGTCGGGCAGGGCGGCAACAGCTGCCAGGCCTTCGGCTAGATCGGATATTTTAAACGCGTTTTGTTCAATGGCGGCGGCGTTGGCATCAATCCGCGCAAAGGCTTGATCGATTTTGATCGAGTTACGCGCAATTTCCCTTGTGTTGACATTAATCGCATCGGCATCAACGCCGACAGCCTTCATGGTTTCTCGATGAACATTGCGACGCGCATTGCGATTCTCTGGAATAGCTCGGCTTGTATCTGCTTGCTGTTCCTGCAAATTAGTCCCTACAATGTCTTCGTCGATTTCCACAGCTTCGGTTGCGCTTTGAATGCCTCCCTGAATTTTGCCAGACTCGCCAGCGTCACCACCTGCGGCATCCGTGGTTTCAATGACTGCATCAGAAATAACAGGCGTCGCGCTATTGTTCGCGACCGGGACAGGGTCATCAGATGTCGCCAGATTGCCGTTCGCGTCAGATGTCACATGATAGATCGCTCCTGTTTGGCGGTCTTTAGACAAGGTCGAGTTAATTCCCGGCATGACATAGGTCGCCGAAGAAGACCCAAATACCATTTGATTAGCAAGACTCGTTGCCGCGCCAAACCCAAAGGCCGATGAGTTATTGTGCCCGGCTGAAGCACCTGAACCGATGGCGAGTGAGTGGTTAGCTGTGGCTTGGGCGTCAACACCGATTGCACTAGATTCAAACGCCGTGGCTTCTGAGCCGAGTCCAATGGCCATTGCTCTTCGTCCGGACGCTTTCGCTGCTGGCCCCATTGCCGTGCTCAGCGCACCTGAAGCCTGTGCCCGTGCGCCCATAGCGGTTGAGCCAATGCCCGTTGCCTGCGCGCCAGCACCCAAGGCGATAGTTTCATGGGCCGCAGCTTGCGCGCATTCCGTAGCTGGATCAATAGAACCATTCGTGTCCACATCTGAGCATGCGCCGATGGCGACGCCATTATCGCCTGTGGCACGGGCGCCGCTGCCAATGACGACATTGTTGTCACCCTGAGCTGTAGCTCCATCTGTCGCGTTGCCCCCAGCAACAAAATTTCCGATGCCTTCCACAGTCCCATTGTGACCAGTCATGACATTCCAGCCAGACCCAGCGCCGTTGACTGTATTGTTATCACCCAGAACTTGAACATGAGATCCGGCATCGCCTGAACTGTTTATAATATTGCCAGACCCTAAAACATGCATTGATGTCTGATAATCCCCTGCCGCGCCGCCTGTTACGACATTGTTAATACCCATGACTGCGGACCCCAGAGTATAAGCACCGAGCGTGTTCCTGTGGCCACTCACCGAATTAGCTCTATTGGAAACGCCAAGCGTGTTGTGTGCGCCGCTGACGGTATTAAATAAATTATCAGTCCCCAAGCTATTATAATAACCACCGACCAGGTTCTGATCGCTAAAATCGTCCAAATAATTGCCGCGTCCGCTGACCGCATTTTCATTACTCTGATGACCTAGAGTATTACTGTCGCCGCTAACCAAATTGGCATCATTTAAATCACCAAGGACATTATCATCGCCGCTGACCGCATTCTCATCGCTATCGCTGCCTAATACGTTGTCATCCCCGCTGACCAGGTTTTCGTCACTACGATTACCCAACGTATTGTAATTACCACTGACAGCGTTGGCGGTATTATCATCGCCTAAAAGATGGCTATAGCCACTTACTGCGTTCCCGCCGTTATAATCACCCAGACTATTGCTATATCCACTGACGGCATTGTCGTAATTATATTCTCCGAGCGAATTGCCAAAGCCGCTGACCCTATTGCCGTAATTATAATTTTCCAAAATATTGCGATTCCCACTCACAGCATTGCTGTAATTGTAGTCATACAGAGTATTGTTGCTTCCGCTTACCGCATTGTTAAAATTGTCAGAGCCTAAGATATTGTTTTGTCCGCTGACAGCATTGCCGTAATTATAAGCGCCTAATGCATTATTATTGCCGCTGAGCGAATTGTAAAAACTGTAATTTCCAAGAACGTTGTTTCGACCGCTGACAGTGTTATCAATATTGTAATTTCCAAGTGTGTTTTGGTCTCCGCTGACTGTATTTAATGCGCTGCTTCCGCCTAAAGTATGATAGCGGCCAGATATTATATTACCATCTCCGGCGAACCCGAATGCCGTGATCACATCGTCGGATGTTCCGAGAATTCCGTCGACACCTGCTGCCCGGCTAGCGCCAATTGCATTATATTGCCCGCCGATAATATTAGCGGCAGCATTATTGATGCCACCTAATGAGTCATCTCCGTTGCCTAGGAAGTTTTGATTTCCGCTTATAGCATTCCCAATTACATTCTCGCCAAGAGTGTTGCTTTCCCCGCTGACGATATTGTTGAAGCTTTCACTGCCTAGATTGTTGCTCATGCCGCTGATGGCATTATTGGACGCGTCGTTTCCAAGTGTATTATCTCGACCGCTGATCGTGTTATTATAATTATAACCTCCCAACGTATTAGTACGTCCGCTGATGGTATTATTACTGCTATAGTTTCCCAGCGTGATATTGGACCCGCTAATGGCATTATAACTCGAGTAATCTCCGATACAGTGCGTTGTTCCGCTGACATT
Organism: Hellea sp.; assembly: GCA_014238285.1. Taxonomy (GTDB): domain Bacteria; phylum Pseudomonadota; class Alphaproteobacteria; order Caulobacterales; family Maricaulaceae; genus JACOMS01. Next base: position 2,047 of record JABABK010000016.1, on the reverse strand, counting down.
ATTTCCATTACGATTAAGTGTCGGCGTATCGGTGATTGCGGCGTCGGTACAGCTTGCCGTAGTCGTGCCGTCATAGGCATCTGTGTCGTTATTTTGGGCTATCGCGGTCTGGCTCAAGGCCAAAGACATCACCGTCGTTGAGACAAGGGTTAATAAACGGCGGCGCAGTCCTATTCCTGCGTAATGTTTTCGAGCTTTGTTTGGGGGCTCAGTGGCAGGGAGTGATTTTAAAACATGTTTCATAGCGGGGCTCCAAATAAGATATGTCAATGACGTTGAAGTGAGAATGAGGTGCCTAGAGTAAACGGGGCGCTGTTGACTCAAGGCACCTCTGGACTATATCCAATCAAATGATGCGGACTTTCCGACTGCAAACTTTGTAAGTCTGGGATACATAATCGTTAAGGTTTAACCACCGAGCCATATTGATAGGACGAGTGACTCTATCAAATGGGTTGTCTTGCGCGATGATCATGGTGTGAATCACACCGGTTTGGTGAGAATGACGTCCTTGCTGTGGGTGATTGAGTCTATTAAATAGATTGGATTTCCCAAAAGCTAAGCGGTTTAAAGCAGTAAATTCTGTGTCAATTGAGTTTAAGTATATGCGTCATTTTTTTGGAAAAAACCTGTCGGATCTTATCAAAGATCAGTCCGTGATTGTGAATAACACCAAATATATTTTGACACGACCGATTTCGATTATTCTTTATGTCTTGCTGATGACTTACAGCTATATTTTTGTTGGCGGTAATTTATATGCAGAGGGCTTTACACTGATTAAGACAGCGGCTTTTTTTAGTATCAGCATAATGCATTTTTTGCTTTTATATCTATTTTTAGGGCATTGGATTTATGCGGGGTTGATCCGCAATGTTCCCGCGATTTTTTCACTTATAGCATTTATCATTTTGATTTATGCTATCGAGTATACTTTGGGACATTTGTTCTTTTTCCGTGGAGGCGAGAACCTAACAGAGTTGCTTATGCATTTTATGGCGGCCTGTTTTTTGATCGTTATCAGCTGCATGATGGTATTGGCGACATTTGCCAATCTCATTCGTAAAGCCTCAAGTCATGATCCGGATTTATTTCCGCTTTGGTTCCCATTAAAGGATATCCCAGATGACTTGAACTTGATGCTGCCGGCTAAAAAACGCGGAACAATTATTCGCCTGCATTCTGAAAATCAATATGTGAACATTGTGACGGAGAAAGGCTCTCATCTCATAAGATCGACTTTAACCGATGCTATCAATCGTCTTAATAAAAATCATGGATTGCAGGTGCACCGATCACTGTGGATCAGAAAAGATCAAATCGCGAAAATCTTCTACGAGAAAGGTAACCCAAAAATCAAAGACATACATGGGCAGGATTACGCCATTAGTCGAAAATCTATTAAAAAAATTAAGGCAGTTTGTTTTTCAGATTAACTAAAAAAGGGACCGCAACGCGATCCCTTAAACTTATCTGTTTTAATGCAATTGGCCTAGTTGCCACCGTAACGGATTTGAAGTTTACCCGTGGCTTCATCACCGCCCATGCCAGCTGAAGCGCCGAAGCTCCAATTGTCATTACCGCGAATGGCCAGGGTTGCGCCAAACCCAACTTCATCGCCATAAGCCGCTATACCGCCAGCGGCTGACCATGTCTCATTTGGATTAAGGTACATGTCAGGCAGAGCGGCTACAGCGGCCAGGCCTTCTTCCAGATCGGAGATCCTAGAGGAGTTCCCGGCAATGGCTGTGCTGTTCGCATCGATCCGAGCAAAGGCCTGATCGATTTTAATGCGGTTACGCGCAATTTCCTGCGTGTTGACATTAATCGCATCAGCATCAACGCCGATGGCTTTGAGGTTTTCTTCAAGCACACTTCTTCTAGCATGACGATTGGCCGGTATAGACCGCCGATCCTCAGCCTCATCTGTTTGCAGGTTTGATCCAAAGAGCTCTTCTGTAACCTCGCCGGAAGCCTCATCAGTTTGGCTATCGCCTTGGATTCCGCCACTGCCATCATTTTCCGAACTATCAGTTTCAACGGGTGT
>JABABK010000168.1 GCA_014238285.1 Hellea sp. | reverse complement strand
CCAAAAGCTCAACCTGCATGTTCAACACCAAGCTCTGCTGGGATGAAAGTTCATACCAAGAATGAAAAGGCTAAAACTGCACAAAAGGCTGTTATGGAGTTTTTGTTAATCAACCACCCACTGGATTGTCCAATTTGTGACCAAGGTGGTGAATGTGAGTTACAAGATGTTGCTATGGAATATGGTTCTGACATATCAAGGTTTACCGAAGGTAAGCGTATTGTTGATGATAAGGGGATAGGTGCGCTCATTCAAACAGATATGACTCGCTGCATTCACTGTACACGTTGTGTTCGATTTGGAGCAGAAGTTGCAGGCATAGTTGAAATGGGTGCTACAGGTCGAGGCGAAGATTTGAAGATTGAACCGTTTTTATCAGAAGGGATTCAGTCAGAACTTTCGGGTAATATGATTGATGTATGTCCAGTCGGAGCACTAACTTCTAAGCCTTTCCGTTATGAGGTTAGGTCTTGGCAAATGAACTCGATTCAGACCATTGCG
>JABABK010000167.1 GCA_014238285.1 Hellea sp. | reverse complement strand
ACTGCAGGAAGATTCTTATTAGCTAATTTACTTCCAAAACATAAAGATATTACTTTTTCAATGATTGATAGATTGCTTCCTAAAAAAACTGTTTCAGAAATTATTGATAGTGTTTTTAGATTTTGTGGTCAGAAAACTACAGTTATATTTTGTGATCATTTAAAAGACCTAGGTTTCAAACATGCTTTTAAAGCAGGTATATCTTTTGGAAAAGATGATCTAGTAATTCCAGAGAGTAAAACGCAATTGATTGAAGATACAAAAAGATTGATTGCAGATTATGAAACTCAATATTCAGAAGGATTAATTACTAGAGGTGAAAAATATAACAAAGTTGTTGATGCTTGGTCAAAATGTACAGATAAAGTTGCTGGTGAAATGATGAGAGGTATTTCAGCTACGGAAAGTACTCCTGATGGCATGAAGATTAACTCAGTATTTATGATGGCAGATAGTGGAGCTAGAGGTTCAGCTGCGCAAATGAAACAGTTGGCTGGTATGA
>JABABK010000166.1 GCA_014238285.1 Hellea sp. | reverse complement strand
AAGATTTAGGATTTAAACATGCCTTTAAAGCAGGAATTTCTTTTGGAAAAGATGATCTAGTCATACCAGAGAGTAAAACTCAATTAATTGAAGACACAAAAGGATTAATAGCAGATTATGAAAATCAATATTCTGAGGGATTAATCACAAGAGGTGAAAAATACAATAAAGTTGTTGATGCTTGGTCTAAATGTACAGATAAAGTTGCAGGTGAAATGATGAAGGGAATTTCTGCTACAGAAAAAACTCCAGAAGGTCTAAAAATTAATTCTGTTTACATGATGGCTGATAGTGGTGCTAGAGGATCTGCGGCTCAGATGAAGCAGCTTGCAGGTATGAGAGGACTGATTGCAAAACCTTCAGGAGAAATTATTGAAAGTCCAATTATATCAAACTTTAAAGAAGGTTTAACTGCGTTAGAATACTTTAACTCCACTCACGGAGCTAGAAAAGGACTTGCAGATACAGCTCTTAAAACAGCTAGTTCAGGTTATTTAACAAG
>JABABK010000165.1:363-503 GCA_014238285.1 Hellea sp. | reverse complement strand
GATTACGTCACCATATTTGGACGGATCGATATGACGTCACTATATCTAACTCAGAGGGAAATCATGGAAACCTCCCAATTTTTTTAATTATATTTAGATATCTCCTAGAACTATAATCGAGATAAGTTAGAACCACCCCT
>JABABK010000165.1:0-353 GCA_014238285.1 Hellea sp. | reverse complement strand
TGCTCTCGAGATTCAAATATTTCAATCCTCATTATTGCTCACGACTTAATAAAAAATGGGGGAAAATTCTACCGAAAACGACATGTTCAAAGCTAAAGAATTATAATGGTCTAAGTAGTTTGGTATATCCTTTGAGCAACAGCTGTGGCAGTAAAAGCCTAAGCGTCTTAGCACAGAATTATGTGAATATATTCTGAATAATTACGATAATTCGATTACGTCACCATATTTGGACGGATCGATATGACGTCACTATATCTAACTCAGAGGGAAGTGATAGAAACCTCCCAATCTTTTTAATCATATTGAGATATCTCCTAGAACTATAATCGAGATAAGTTAGAACCACCCCT
>JABABK010000164.1 GCA_014238285.1 Hellea sp. | reverse complement strand
AAAAGTTAAGTCTTTCGCAACAAAATTCACCAACTTCCGGTTCTTGTGCCAAAAATATATTTTAAAGTTTGCTAGCACATAACATTTCCTATAATTAAAGGAAATTTCAAAAAAATTCAGGACCGGTAAATTTGTCATTTTAAGACAGTTTGGGGCAAAATTGGAAATTTCGGGATTATTTCGATATTGTTAATCACACATAATTGTTTTAATTTTGGTATATGTAGTATTTAAGTTTTGCATTTTTTACATGTTTTCACATATATTACAATGTATAAGACAATATAACATGATTTATTTGAGAATGTTAAATATACGAAGGACAAAAATGCACATATACTGCAGTCATATGCTAAAACGCGAAAAACAGCAATTATGGAAGTGTTAAAAGCAGCCATTATTGGGGCATATAGTTTGTGCACTTCCTTACTCAAAAAATATTCAAGTGACCACTTTCAAATTTAGCATATTCATTGAACAAACATATATGTAACGTTGTACCT
>JABABK010000163.1 GCA_014238285.1 Hellea sp. | reverse complement strand
ATTATTAAAATATATTTTTCAAACAAATCAAATATCACATATTATTCATTTTGCTGCACAATCACATGTTCAAAATTCTTTTAGCGATTCACTACAATACTCAAATGATAATATATTGGGTACTCATAATTTATTGGAAGTTAATCGGTTGTTTAATACTAATTTAGTCAAATTTATTCATGTTTCAACCGATGAAGTTTATGGTGAATCTATGATAGATATCGAAGAAAAACGTAAAACAGAACAATCTATTTTATGTCCTACAAATCCTTACGCTGCTACAAAAGCCGCTGCTGAATTAATGGCTCAGTCATATAATCACAGTTTTAAAATGCCCATTATTATTACACGGGGAAACAATGTATATGGACCAAACCAATATCCGGAAAAGGTTATTCCCAGATTTATAAAACTATTAAAAGAAAATAAAAAAATTACAATTCAAGGTGATGGTTCATGTCTACGTTCATTCTTACATGTGGACGATACATCTACTGCGTTTGAAAG
>JABABK010000162.1 GCA_014238285.1 Hellea sp. | reverse complement strand
ATAGAATAAACATATTTTCTGTTTTGTATATTCGAAAAGTTCGCGTTTTCTGTATTTTGCATATAATAGTTTCTTCTGTTTAAGGTTCACATTTCGGAATATAGATGATACATTTCCATCAAATAGCCGTTCATTTCATGATTACCTATACAAACTATATATATCCACCCTGAACTGGAAATCAAAGAGACCACTGACGTTTCTACATCTGCTTCTGATCTCGATTTATTATTTTCTGTGACTGATGAGACCCTTTCAACCAAGTTATATGACAAACGTGACGACTTCGATTTTCGTATCGTAAACTTCCCTAATATTTGCAGAAATATACTCCGAGTTTCCAGCTTTATATGGTGTTTACATCTCGCAACTTACTAGTATAAGATACGCAAGAGTTGAAAACCCACTTTTTGGAAGACCTTAATACTAAGTATGTATACTTGTACATTAAACTAAAAACTATATGGCTTACTAGGTATAAACATTACTAGGTATAAACATTTGTTC
>JABABK010000161.1 GCA_014238285.1 Hellea sp. | reverse complement strand
GTCTTGCTACGCGCTGGACTTACCAGTCTTCACGCACAACAACCCGGGTCTTGACCGGCAGCTTCATCGCCGCCAGACGCAAAGCTTCCTTTGCAATATCATCATCGACGCCATCGATTTCAAACATGATCCGACCAGGTTTAACCTTGGCCGCCCAATAATCCACAGAGCCTTTGCCTTTACCCATCCGAACTTCGGTTGGCTTTGAGGTCACAGGCGTGTCCGGGAAAATCCGGATCCAAACCCGACCCTGACGTTTCATATGGCGTGTCATCGCGCGGCGTGCTGCCTCGATTTGACGCGCTGTCACACGCTCAGGCTGGGTGGCCTTTAGACCGTAACTGCCAAAGTTCAGATCAGATCCGCCCTTTGCAAGGCCTTTGATCCGGCCTTTGTGCATTTTGCGAAATTTTGTACGCTTTGGTTGAAGCATCGTTTAGTCCTCCTTAGCGCCGACCGCCAACACCGCGAGGTGCCGGACCGTCTTGGAGCTCTTGAGCTTTACGAT
>JABABK010000160.1:262-516 GCA_014238285.1 Hellea sp. | reverse complement strand
TGTTTAATGGTTTATTTGGGCCACCAACCACTGCCTATTTTGCGAAACAGGCACAATATGTTGTGGGACCACTGGCCTCCGAAGGCAGAGGTCACAGGTTCGAATCCTGTCGGGTGCGCCACTTCTCAGGTTTCACATAGGTCAAACTATTGAATTCCAACGTTTCTCTAAAAGAGACGATTGGAGTGTTGACCATGTTGCGAACCAAAGAAGTTCCTCGCGTCTATTCCAGGGAACGTCATGCTTCGGGCTAT
>JABABK010000160.1:0-252 GCA_014238285.1 Hellea sp. | reverse complement strand
TATTCCAGGGACGGTATTTTTTACTTCACAAGACGAATTCCGAAAGACCTACAAGGCCACTACAGGTGTCCTAGGATTGTTCTGTCTCTGCGTACGAAATCCCAGAGAGCAGCACAGACAAAATCAACGAGCTTGGCGGCGAGATTAGATGAGGAGTGGATGGCCCTTAGGTGGAGGTCTAACGATAATCCTCTGAGAAGGTATTTATCTGATAACGCTTTGTTAGATCGAGATGCTTCGAATGCCTCAATG
>JABABK010000015.1:49817-60250 GCA_014238285.1 Hellea sp. | reverse complement strand
ACCAGTACGCAGGAGGTATTCGTACCGGGTCTGAGCGTTGAGGTATCGCCCAATCCTTTTGGAGAGCGGTTTGTTTTGAGGCTTACTTTGCCACAAGCTTATGGTTTGCATTCGCCCATATATGCCGCGCTGACGCCTTTGCCATTGGCTGAGCACTCATTGCCGTAAGTCTTACCATCGCAGCCGCAAACAGGCGCGTACATTTGATTGCAAATTCGAGGTTTGGTTTTACAGGTTCCTGATTGGTCCGCTGCGCCGCACTGGGCCGCAACATCCGTGTGACAATAATCAGATTTACCATTGCAGGCAATGGCCGCTATTCCGCCGCACATTTCGCCGGTATTAGCCGAAGTTTTTTCGGGTACGACTTCTGTCACGGTTTCAGTGACTTCTTCCATAACCGTTTCAGTGGTGCTCGTAGCCTCTGATCCAGCATCCGTGGACGGTGTTTGCGTACAGCTCAGCAGGAATGCCATCGATATGATGACGAATATTTGAGTGATGGTTTTCATGTTGCGCTCCTATGATTTGTCGCGGTTAACCAGTTCTTACATCTGTTTCTATGCGAGCTGCAAGCTCCGGGTCAAGGCGTAAGGCCATAGCAAGATCATCGAGATAGTCTCGTTCTTTCTCGTTTAGGCCATTGGCGATGCGGCAAGAGGCGGCGTAGATTTCCCGTTCTGCCTGTTCGCTATCGGCGAGTTTGGCGATGGCGCGGGGGTCGGCGGCTTGGTCCAAAATGTCGCCGAGCTCCGTGCCGTCATGTTCTTTTATAAGTTCGATCTCAGCGTCAGTCAGCTCACCGTCCGCTTTGGCGGCGGCGATCATGGCTCTTAGGATGGCTTCGGACCTGGCCTGTGCCTTTGGGCCTTTGATGAGGCCAACCACTTCATCTTTCCAGTTTTTTGGCATTTTGCCGCCGTTCTTCTGGTAAGATTTATAAGCGACGGTTCCAAGACCCGCGAGACCGCCGAGGGTGGCAAGTTTGCGGCCTGATTTTGATGAAAGCATGAGAAGCAGAGCCCCTGCTGCCGCGCCGGTTCCGACGCCTTTACGAAGAGCATTGCGAATAGCCGGCGAATCTTCAAGGCCAAGCTTTCGGATTAACAAATCTTCTCCTTTAAAAACAGCTTCGGTACCTTTTTCGCGGACACCCTTAGTGCGCTCTTTGCCTTCAACCGCGAGTTCCTTGCCAGCGCTTAGGATATCGTTCAAAAGGTCTTGGATATTTAGGTCAGTCGTGTTCATGGAAACCCCCATTTGTGAATTTGGTTACCCTATACCTATAGTATTCTGACAGTGAACTGAACGGGGAATGGCAGAAAAATGAAATATTTTCGTATAGGCTTAATGATTTCCCTCTTTGGCGCGCTTGTTTTGGCGGTTTGGCTGAAAACGCCTTACGGACCAAAAGCTGATATTGCGCAAATTGAAACATCTGCGGCGACTTATGATACCCGCATCATCCGTGATAATTGGGGCGTTGCCCATATATTTGGCAAGTCGGATCCAGATACATCATTTGGCCTTGGGTATTCCCACGCCGAGGACGATTGGGCGACTATTCAGGACGTGATCATGACATCCCGCGGTGTATCGGCAAAGTATCAAGGCAAGTCCGCCGCGCCGATGGACTATTTGTTTGATCTCGTGAAAGTCAAAGAAACTATAGATATCAAAGCCGCTACTGGTGTTTCTAAACCTGCCCGCGCTATGGCCAAAGCCTATGCTGATGGTCTCAATTCATGGGGCATAGAAAACCAAGATCAGGTTCTGCCCGGTATATTGCCTGTTACAACCGGCGATATTCTGGCGGGCTTTACATGGGCGACGCCGTTTTTCTACCGCATGGATGAAGAGCTGAAAAAAATCATGACATCTGAAGACGCGCCTCAAGTGAGTCCATGGAAAAGAATGAGTCTTATAAATATTGGGGGAGACGCTTTGCCCGAAGCCGTCAGAGGATCCAACGCTTTTGCTATCGCGCCGAGCCGAAGTGCGGACGGGCATACCCGATTAGTCGTAAATTCTCACCAACCTTTTACAGGGCCTTATGCGTGGTTCGAGGCCCATGTCGTTTCCGAAGAGGGTTTAAATCTCGCCGGGGCTGGGTTTCCGGGAACACCTATACTAGCGCAGGGCGTTACGCCCACCCATGGCTGGGCCCAGACCGTCAACCGCCCGGATCTAGTCGACCTATACAAGTTGGAAACAGAGCGCGATAAAAATCCAAAGCAATATAAAATGGACGGGAAGTGGCATGATTTTGACATCACAAAGTCAAAATTTCGAGTGAAGCTGTTTGGCCCGTTTTCGCTACCCATAAAGAAAGACATGCGTTGGTCGGCCCATGGCCCAGTGCTTGAAACCCCTCACGGATTATACGCGCTTCGATTTGCAGGCTTGCAAGAAGTTGGCGCGCTGGATCAATGGTATGCCATGAGCAAGGCTGATACATTAGAGGCATGGAAAGCCGCCATCGCGCAAAATGGCGTTCTGAGTTTCAACATCGTCTATGCGGATAAAGAGGGAAATATCGGCGAGATTTACAATGCTAAAATGCCAAAGCGTGTCGAGGGTCCAAAATGGCAGGATGTGTTGCCGGGAGATGACTCTAGTTTGATTTGGCAAAGCTATCGATCGTCGGATGATTTACCACAGATTTATAATCCAAAAAGTGGCTGGCTGTTTAGTGCCAATTCGTCGCCATTTTTTATCACGGACGCCGCTGACAATAATTTACGTGAAAATTATTCAGATACGTTTGGGATCGAACCTCGAATGACCAATCGGGCGCAATCCGCTCTCGCGCTTTTTGAACCGGATCAAGCTATTTCCGAAGAGGAGCTGTTAGAATACAGAGCGAATGGCTCTTATCAACCGGGTGTCCATATCCGGCTATTAGTCGATGAGTTATTGGCGATTGATTTTGAAGATAAAAACCTTCGCGAGGCTCAGCACATTTTGCGCGAATGGGACGGTTCTACCGAGATTGATAATCGTAGTGCCGCGTTGGCGATTCTGACGGCGATGAAAGCTAGAGGCTATGAAATTATAGATGATCTTATGCCCGCGGCGCAAGCTCTTGAAGAGGCAAAGAACGAACTTCAGCAAGTGTTCGGCCGCATGGACCCTAAATGGGGGGATGTGAACCGCTTGAGGCGCGGCGATGTTGATTTACCGCTTCGAGGTGGCCCTGATACGCTCCGGGCCATCTATGGACACTATGATCACTTTGTTGAAAATAAAGGCTTAGTCGCTGTGGCTGGTGATACCCATATTATGATCGCGGATTGGGACGAGGCGGGCAATCTTGATCTGGAAAGCATCCATCAATTCGGCGCAGCGACGCTGGATGAAGCCTCTCCGCACTATGCGGACCAGGCAGAACTGTTTGCGAGAGGCGAGTATAAAAACATGCCGATGACGCTCGAGGAAGTGTTACCGCTTGCAACTCGTGACTATCGTCCGGGGCAAGAATAGAGTAACTTTTAATCAATGGACACGATGTGGGACATATTGGGGATATCAACGCCGACGGCTGATATCCGGCAGATTAAAACTGCATATGCTGTTCGGTTAAAGGCTTTGGAACGAGATCGGGACGCAGATGCGATAAGTGATTTGCATCGAGCCTTTAAAGAAGCAACTGAATATTCAAAAACGGTAAGGGTTGGTGAAGCCCCGATGAGTGAGCCTGATAATACAGTCACAAATACGGATACCATATTAGAGGCCGTGAAGAGCGATGCTTTATATTTACAAGCTCGAGAATTCCTTGTGGAGGAAAATGCTGAAAAAGCTGTCTGCGCTGATTTAAAAAGTCAATGTTTCGAAAAGATATATGAGCTTTTGAATAATCCTTGGAAGAGGGTGAATGAAAAAAGTTGGCGGGAGCTTTTTGATGAGTTTACGGCAGACGATTCTGATTTTAAAACTGATTTTCCAGAACTTTTGAGGAAATCTCTATTACATCACTATGGATATTTCTCGGCTGATGGAACTCAGCGTAATAAAAGCTTTGGCGTTAAGGACATGCCTGCGCGCGTCTCTACCTACATATTTCATCGAATGGGGTGGCTTAAGCTCAAGAAGGTGCCCGTAAATATTCAAAATGAAATCGATTGGTTGCGCGATGAATTAGATGTTGGATACAAATATAATCCAAGTCAGTTTAATCCAATTGCAGATAAAGTATCAGATTTGTGGGAGGATACAGATGACGTAACTTTCCGATTACGAGATATGGTTTTAGTTATTATCTGCTTTGTAATTATGGTCCTCGCGGAAACATATAACTCTTAATCCAATAATATTGGGAAACCACCTCCAATAAATGGAGGTGGCCGTTAAGCGTATTACTTGATTGTGTATACAACGCCGAAACGCGCCGCTGTATCCGTTTTCTTAAATCCAGATGGAACAGTGCTGTGATGATCCACGCGATATGAAATACGCGCGGCTAGACTACCCATTAACTGGGCCGAAAGACCGACTTCATTCCAAACATACGTGTCATTGCTCCCTAATAAAATCTCAGTATCGTTATATAGGGATACATTGTCATTGAGGGCATAGTCAAAATCTGAGGCGCCGCGAAACGCGACCTCATTGGTTTGAGAACCGATGATTGGATTTTGAGCCCGGTATCCTAAACCAGCTTCTAAATTCCATCCTACTGGATCCGGTAAGATGAATTTATAACCCAGTCCAGCGCCAAGGAAATAACCATCTTCATATGCCCCGAATTTGTCGTTAAAGTAATCTGCATTCCCGTACACGTATGCGCGTTCGCTAATATCGCGGTCAATTTGATAACCAAGGGCATAGCGTTGTTTGGTTTTAGAACCGCCTGCTTTGCCGTAATCAACCAATGCATCCACTTTATGGCGCCATTTCCCATCCTCATTGGCGAGCTTCAGGCCAAGTGAAAGGTCCTGCGTATCTGTGTTACCGGTTGTTTTTCCGCCTGTTAGAGAGGCTTCACCTGTAAAGCCGTCTGTATCGACATCTTGCGCAAACGCTGAGCTGGCAAATGCCATGCTGAGCGCGGCTGTGAATGTGAGTTTTTTCAACATGATTAATCCTTTTGGTTGTATAAATTCCATTGGCGCGGCGTTTACGGAGCTAGGGTGTACAAAAGATGAATGAGACTGCTAGTGCTGGTTAAACTTGCAAAGTGTTGCAAATATATGACAGGTCAATTGCGGTAATGGCGCAAGATTGTATCAATAGTCATTGACGTTAGCGTCTACGCTTTTCATATGTCATATCAGTCTAGGAAGGTTTCTCATGATACAGCTAGTTTTAAGTCTCAATATTCTTTGGTTTGCAATGGGCTTCATTTCGTTTTCTATCCGCAATGATGACCTGGCCAAAATAGTGGTCCCGCGCAAACATCGAGATTCGCCATTGTTTCAAACGGTTTCGCAGTCGGGAAGATTTGTTGGCGGCTTCAATTTTGCCTTCATGCTCCTTGCCATACTATTATTGTTATATTTGGCTGAATTTCCGACCGACAAACAACGGGTGATATTATTTGCGACGTTCGCTGTCGCCCATGCTAGTCAATTTTATTTCAATGTTCCGATCATGTTGAAAAATAAGCGCACCGGGGACGGAGTGTGGCCTGTTTTAAAAGGCACTATGTTGTTTATATTTGTGACGGATTTTGTCATGATGGTGCTCAACGCCGGGATTGCAGCACAGCATTTTTGAGTTGCCTCATCAAACGCGCAGGCTATAGTTTGGAAAGTATAGTGGGGATATTATGACACTCGTAGCCATTGATTTAGGCACAACAAATTCACTGATTTCCGTCTTCACTGAAGAGGGTCCTGTTCTCATCCCCAATGCCTTAGGGGATGTTTTAACGCCCTCAGCGGTGGGGCTGAGCAATGCCAATGAGGTGATTGTTGGCGCGCAGGCGAAAAACCGACTCGTCACCCATCCTAAAAAGACATTCGCCCGCTTTAAGCGCTATATGGGGACGAACCGCGACTTTAAACTCGGCCGTAAAACTTACCGCGCAGAGGAATTATCCGCTCTTGTCCTGCGAAGCCTGAAGGCTGACGCTGAAAAGCATTTGGGCGTAACAGTCACTCGGGCGATTATATCGGTTCCGGCCTATTTTAATGATGTCCAGCGCAAGGCAACTTATGCGGCGGGTAAAATGGCAGGTCTCACGGTTGAGCGGCTCATCAATGAACCGACAGCGGCGGCTCTGGCTTACGGACTGAATAGCAAAGATGATGAGAATACATTCATCGTCATTGATTTGGGAGGCGGGACTTTTGACGTGTCGATCCTGGAAATATTTGACGGTATTATGGAAGTCCGGGCATCGGCAGGGGATGCGTTTTTAGGCGGCGAAGACTTTACAGATGCCGTTGTTAAAGAGTTTGGAACGCAATTAGGCCCTCAATTTGAAAAACTAGATGCCAAAGCTCACGGCTTGCTACGGGACTTGGCCGATAGGGCTAAAGTAGAACTATCCCAAAAAGAAGAAGTGGGGGTTAAGTTCAATACTGGCAAAGATCAAGTGAAGCTGACAATTACCCGCGAAAAATTTGACGAAGTTAGCGCGTCTTTAATCAAGAAACTTCGTATGCCAATCCAGCGAGCAATTTCAGATGCAGGCATGCGCGCCGAAAATATCGACAGGGTCGTTTTGGTTGGCGGGGCCACGCGAATGCCTGTTGTCCGTCAACATGTAACGCGATTACTGAAGCTGTTTCCTGAGCATAAACTTGATCCTGATCATGTTGTCGCCATGGGCGCGGCAGTGCAGGCTGGATTAGTCGATCGTCATGAAGCCCTCGAAGACGTGGTTATGACTGACGTTTGCCCGTTTACGCTGGGCACAGAGGTCGCCATTGAACATAAATCAGGCGGATTTGAAGCTGGGCATTTCCAGCCTGTTATCGAGCGCAATACGGTTATTCCGGTCAGCCGCGTTGTAACAAATTCTACAGTGCGAAAAGGTCAGACCCAAATTGAGCTGGGGATTTATCAAGGGGAGGCACCTCGCGTAAAAGACAATGTGCTTTTGGGGAAGTTGAATATTGCAATTCCTAAAAACCCTAAAGAACATGAGGCTTTTGATATTAGATTTACCTATGATGTTTCGGGGATTCTGGAAGTTATCGTTACTGTCCATTCAAGTCAGAAAGCTAACACGCTAATCCTTGAAGGTAATCCAGGAAGTCTCTCTCAGGCTGAAATTTCAAAGCGGTTTAAAGAGTTGGAAAAACTCAAAGTCCACCCCAAGGACAAGGCCGAAAATGCCGCTGTTATTTCTAGGCTTGAACGGGCTTATGAAAACCAACTCGGGGATGTCAGATCGATGATAAGCCATCGGTTAGTCGATTTCCAATCTGTACTGGAAGCGCAAAAAGAAACGGATATTGAGTTAGCACGTAGTGAAATGAATAAATGGCTTGATCATATTGAAAATATGGACATTTTTTGAGTTGAAAATAATTTGGAACATCTTGGGCTTAGACGAAGCGACAAATGATCAGAGGCAGATCAAGAAAGCCTATGCCCGTAAACTTAAAGAGATAAGACCAGACGAGGATGCTGCTGGGTTTATGGCGCTTCGGGATGCGTTCGAACGGGCTAGAGACTATGCTAAATATGCCGATGACGAGAATGGAAACATAGCATTCACTGATATGATCTTTGAGGCGGTTAAGGACGACTCTGAGCTTGAACAAATTGCGATTCAGTCGGTCGTAAACGTTCAAATATCCGATGAGGACTACCCACTAATAGAGAAACCTCTAGGGTTCGAAGAGCGAATGTCGACCCGCATCCAGGAGATGCTTAAAAACCCTTGGGAACGGTCTTCAAAGTCGGCGTGGGATGAGTTGTTCGAAGATCCAGAGCTGAGTTCCTTAGATGCTGAAGCCGATTTTAAAAACATTATGCGTGGAACTTTGTTGTCATATTTTGGCTATTATGATGCAGATGGACATGAGCAAAACAGGCCGCGGGGGCCCAAGAAAGTATCTTCAGAAGTAGCTACTTTCATGTTTGATAAAATGGGCTGGCATTATCCTGAAACACTATCATTTAATCAGCAGCACGAGATTGAGTGGCTGCGCCAAGAACTTGATGTTATTAACCGGGATAAAAAGCCAATGACGGAACTTTATGATGATGATGACGAGAATGAATCCATTTTTTTTGGATTTTTTATCGTTATTGGTCTGTATGCTTTATACCAATTAGCTTCTGTTCTCTTTGACAAATAGAGTCTTGTTTCACTTTTAGGCGAGCCCATCCGAACCAACTTATTCGAAATTTTACGGCATTTTAATTGATTTCCAACTATGTGCTTCTATGGGAACGTCATTCAATTTTGATCCAAAGAGATTTGTCGGCCTAATAGGTCTTGTCGTGATCTGGATACTGGCTGTCGTATTTAGATTGCCGGAGAAAATTTCTCACGACCCTGTTTGGTTGATGTATGTGGCGGAGCAAGTGAAAAGCGGACAGGTCCTTTATTCCGATATAGTATCGATTAACCTTCCTATGAGTGTTTGGTTAAATATGCCAACGATATGGGTGAGCGAATTTACGGGTTTAAGCGCTATTTTAACATTCAAGATATTCATATTTGCATTTGTGTTATTGTCCCTAGAAACGTGTCGTCGGCTAATCATTTTAGCCAAGCTACCACATGTATTATTTCATCTTGTAGCCATTAGTTTCGTATTGTTGTTTTGCCCTCAGGGGGACTTCGGACAAAGAGAACATATTTTTACAATATTGTTCCTACCTTATTTGTATTTGGTATTGAATCGTAACCTTAAATTGTCTGTCCCGCGTTGGTTGGCGATCCTAGTCGGTATTTTGGCTGCAGTAGGCATTTGCATCAAACCACATTTCTTGTTGTTCCCAATATTCCTAGAAGTGTTTCTGTTGATAAAACTCAAGTTAAAGACCTTTCATAGGCCCGAACTCCCTATAATGATCCTATTTGGTGCGGCTTACGCGGCCTATATTATTGTGTTTTTACCTGATCTCGTTGGCCATGTCTTGCCGCTTGCCTCAGCGTTATATGGGACTGCTATTGAGAGATCTGTTTTCCTTTTGTTTCAGCTATCTCAAATGCAATGGTTATCAATTATATTACTTTGCATGGTCCTGTTGACCTTTGAATGGACGGGGCCTGAGTCTAATTTATTGTTGATTTTCATATTGGCCATATTGGCTGGCCTATTGATTTATTATAGCCAGAAAAAGGGATGGTTTTACCAATTAATCCCGGCAGTTTCTTTTTCCTATCTAGGTGTTTTTAGTGCGTTAATTTTGATTGGAGGCGGTCTTCGACCAAAAGTTCGATACAAATTAATCTCGCGTTTTGTTGGTTTGTTTCTGATTGCCTTATCTCTAGCGCATTTTTCGAAACCATGGGGTCAGGTGAATTACTTCGGTGAAAATGCAAATGCTTGGGTGGCTAGTTTGAATAAACACCACAATGATGGCAGCGTTGCCGTGTTAACAACAAAATTATCTGATCCATTCCCTGCGGTTTACGAGGCGAATCTAGATTGGGGATTGAGTGTTCCGACGCTATGGATAGTTCTTGGGGTTGAAAGAACGCGCCAACAGTTAGGGAATTCGACCGAACGATTAGATGAAATTGAGGCCTATAGTCAAAACTTGATGATTGAAGATTTTAAAAAATCAAATCCTAAACTTGTTTATGTGGATGAGCGTGCCAACAAGCCTTATCAGGAAGATACGATTTTGGATTATATTGAATATTATTCCCGCCAGCCGGCCTTCGCGCAGATATGGTCAGAGTATGAAAAGATTGGAAGTTTTCAGGGCTATGGTATCTATAGGCATAAAGACTAATCGTCCTTAAGTTCATTAATTTGATCCCGAAGCTCTGCTGCCAGTTCAAACTCCAAATTCTCTGCCGCTTGAAACATTTGTTTTTCAAGATCGGCCATAACAGCGATAATGTTGCCGCCGAATTTCTCACGAGCTTCTTCGAGAAGGCCGCGTTGCGGGCGTCCTGATTTTCCAAATTTGTTAGAACCTTTATGGCTGAAGGCGGCTTGGTCATCTTCGGCGACTTGATCGCGGACGATGCTAGAGACGCCGCGTATAACGGATTGGGGAACTATACCGTGTTCTTCATTATGGGCGATCTGGATGTTACGGCGACGCTCGGTTTCGTCCATGGCGCGCTGCATAGAACCCGTGATGCGGTCTGCATAAAGCACAACATGGGCCTCGCTATTACGGGCGGCCCGGCCAATGGTTTGCACTAAGGCTGTTTCAGAACGTAGGAAGCCTTCTTTGTCCGCGTCCAAAATGGCAACCAGCGACACTTCGGGCATATCAAGCCCCTCGCGCAATAAGTTAATGCCGACCAATACGTCAAACTCTCCGAGCCGAAGGTCGCGGATGAT
>JABABK010000015.1:0-49807 GCA_014238285.1 Hellea sp. | reverse complement strand
CCGTAAAAGTTCAGGAATGTCGAGGCCTTCACGTAGCAGGTTGATCCCGATGAGTACGTCGAACACGCCGAGGCGTAAATCGCGAATAATTTCAATTCGTTCAAGCGTATCAATATCGCTGTGCATGTAGCGGACACGTATGCCTTGGTCATGCATGTATTCGGTTAGGTCTTCCGACATTTTCTTTGTGAGGGTTGTGACAAGAGAGCGGAAACCGTTAGCGGCGACCTTACGGACTTCGTCAATCACATCATCAACCTGAGACGCGCCGTCTTTCGCAACAGGCCGGATTTCTACGGGCGGATCGATCAAGCCGGTTGGCCGGATAACTTGTTCTACAAATACGCCTTCCGTTTTATTCATTTCCCACTTGCCCGGTGTGGCTGAGACAAAGACTGTTTGAGGCCGCATAGCTTCCCACTCATCAAATTTGAGCGGGCGGTTATCCAGCGCGGAGGGTAGGCGAAAGCCGTGATCGGCTAGGGTAGACTTACGGCTAAAGTCGCCTTTGCTCATGGCGCCAATTTGCGAAACCGAGACATGGCTTTCATCCATAAAGAGCAGGGCATTGTCTGGTAAATATTCAAACATGGTCGGCGGCGGTTCACCTGGCGCACGGCCCGTGAGATAGCGCGAATAGTTTTCGATGCCGGAGCAAAACCCTTGAGCGGCGATCATTTCAAGATCAAACTCGGTGCGCTGCGATAACCGCTGGGATTCGAGCAAACAGCCCATTTCATCATATTCTTTGAGACGGTGATTAAGTTCTTTCTTGATGCCTTTCATGGCGCTCTGCATAGTTGGGCGCGGCGTGACATAGTGGGAATTGGCATAAATACGCACGTTATCCAGTTTTTGAGTTGTCTTACCTGTCAGCGGATCAAACGCCGTTATGGAGTCGACTTCATCACCAAAGAAATCAATCCGCCAGGCCGTGTCGTCATAGTGAGCCGGGAAAACCTCGATGGTATCGCCGCGCACGCGAAATGTGCCTCGGGTGAAGGCCAGATCATTGCGTTGATATTGTAGCTCGACTAATTGCGGTATTAATTCGCGTGGGTCTTTCTCATCACCTTTAGCGATGTCGACCGTCATGGCCGTATAGGTCTCGACCGAACCAATGCCATAAATACAGGAAACCGAGGCGACAATAATACAATCATCACGTTCCAGAATTGATCGGGTCGCGGCGTGGCGCATCCGGTCAATTTGCTCATTCACAGAACTATCTTTTTCAATGAAAGTATCCGTCCGTGCTACATAGGCTTCGGGCTGATAATAGTCATAATATGACACGAAATATTCGACTGAGTTATGGGGGAAGAAGCTTTTAAACTCAGCGTAAAGCTGGGCCGCGAGGGTTTTGTTATGAGCCATGATTAAAGCCGGGCGCTGAGTCGCCTCAATGATCTTAGCCATAGTGAAAGTCTTGCCCGAACCGGTCACACCAAGCAGAACTTGGTCCCGTTCCTTTTCATTAAGCCCCGCGACTAATTCCTTAATCGCCTGAGGCTGATCACCCTTGGGGTCATATTCCGAAACAAGCTGGAACTTCTTGCCGCCCTCAGCCTTGGCCGGCCGGGCCGGGCGATGGGGTACCCAAGCGGCAGAGGCTTCTTGTACGGTGTTTTCGGGTGGGTTGGACATGGGTGTTAGTTAGTGAGTCTTGGAAAAAATGCAATATGGTTGATTAATTCAGAACTTACTACAATGATAAAGCATGCCTGACTCAGAATTAGTTTTATCAACGAATCCAACTGCTTTGAAAAGGGAGGCGAAATCTACGGGGCGTTATGTAATTGGGATACTAGTAATTTGGATTATTTCGTTGTTGCTCTATTTATTTGCTGGAGCTGATGCTAGATTCTTACCCGGCATTTTATTTCTTCCGATTGTAATTTTGATGATGCGCAAGGCGCAAAGCCAATATTTGGATGAAGTGAATAATGTACGAAATGTCCTCTCTGTTCGTAAAGATGGATTGTATTTTTTTGAAACCAAAGACCTAGTTAAATGGGAAGACTTAAAATATGTAGCTTTCAATAGGCATGGTAATCTATCTTTTTGGCAAAAAGGAAGATTGTTTGAGCTTTACTCAATCCGGCACGCATTTTTTGGAAAAGAGAAAATGTTTCAGGCGGCGCGTTTTGTAAAAAAATATGCCCCACCCAAGAAAACGAAGTATCTAAAAGAAAAACTTATTAACAAGTATTGATTGGATTAACTATGCGCTCATTCAAAAATGCAGTAGCCGTTATCACAGGCGCAGGGTCTGGCATGGGCCGGACATTGGCTATGCAACTGGCCGAAGAGGGCGCTGATCTGGCGCTATGCGATATCAATTTGGAATCTGTGTTAGAGACCAAAGATATGCTTGCAGAGACTGGTGTGAAAATTCGCGCGGATCAGCTTGATGTCACCAGCAAAGACGCCGTCTTTGCTTATGCTGAGGAGGTTGAACGTGACTTTGGTCGCGTGAACTTAGTGTTCAATAATGCGGGTGCAGCCCTAAACGCGCCTTTCGACAAAATGTCGATTGAGGACTTTGAGTGGCAAATGAATGTCAATTTTTGGGGCGTTGCCTACGGGACCAAAGCCTTCCTACCTATTTTGGAGCGGGCGGAATGGGGACATATCGTCAACACGTCTAGCCTGTTTGGCTTAATAGCGGCGCCGGGTAATTCTGCCTATAATGCCAGCAAATTTGCCGTGCGGGGTATGACCGAAGCTTTGCAGTTGGACCTGGAAGAAAAAGGCTCGTCAGTGAAAGCGACCTCTGTCCATCCAGGCGGCGTCAAGACAAGCATCGTTAAGCTTGCACGTACGAGCCAAAACAATACTTTCATGAACGGCAAAAGCCATGCAGAAGCGATCGAGAAATTTGACAAGATTGCAATTACAACAGCAGAACGCGCCGCGGAGATTATCTTGACGGGTGTTCGTAAAAATAAGAAACGCGTTCTTGTTGGAAAAGACGCGGTTATTGTCGATAAAATTCAGCGTCTTTTCCCCCAGTCCTATCAGTGGCTGGTTCGGAAATATTTGAGTTAAGTTTACTGGCAATATAGAAAGTATTTACAACTAACTGCCATCCCGCACTTGATGCGGGACCTTGGAAGGTGAAATTTTAGGTCCCGCATCAAGTGCGGGATGACAGTAGGGGCTAGCAAGGCATAGCTATAAAACCGCCGCCTGATACCCAAGCAACACTGTTGCCGCTAAAAAGCCGATCCAGCTGATATGTTTGCCTTTGCTATTGATCAGCGAGATCAGTGTCGAAATGCCAAACGCCACGCTCATGATAATCAGAAAGCTCTTAAAGGCCTGATCCGGCCAGATATTCATAGCGATAAGCTGAGCCGCAATGGCAAACCAGAACAATGTCGTGATGTGCCATGCGACCCGCAATAAACGCCTTATTTTCTTTGGTATGTCGTCACGGTTTACGAGAGGCGTGATGACCATTTTTTCGCCGAGCATGGAGTGAACACATCCGATTGCAATTATGATGATAGCTACTGTGACTAACATATTAGCCTCCTTTTTAGTTTTTGTGTTGTTTCAGCCATCCTTTGTAGCTCGCCAGGCGGCCAAAGAGGGGGAGGTTGAGATTGACGTTGAACCAAAATTTGCCGCCGGCTTCATATTCGAAAGTTTTTCCGCGCGGCAGTAGTGCTTTTGGCATAGGAATCCCAAGGACGAACCAGCGTCTTGGAATGAAATGTAATTTCTCATCTTCAAACACCAGCGCCATAGCGACCGAAATCATGCCAAAACTCTCCGTCATGAGGTATTGATTGCGGCCTTTACCGGGGGTGAGGCGGCTTTTGAATTTATTTCCGCCAAAATCCCGTTCCCACAACTCGCCTTTTTCTGATGGCGTAATTGTGACAGTGACATCAGTTGTTGCAGTCTTAACCTTAATGCCCGCCAAGAGCCCGGCGATACGGGTGATAATATTAGACGGGCCCTTGGTTTCAGCTTCGCCGCGCCAGACTTGTGTGGATAAAGGCGCATGGAGTAATTTTATTTGAGCTGGCAGTGCGTCAAACGCTGGACCTAAAACTTGTTTGAAAATTGGGCCTTCTTTATCAGTGGTTGTTCGCCATCCATATGTGATATCGCGAGCGCTAAATAGGCCATAGAAGTCGGTCAGGTTTAAGGCTTCGTGCGCAGCTCTAGCACCTGTCTTTGGAATTTCGCCCTCTAGCCATTTAGCGATAAGGGCCGCCGCCGCCATGCACGGAATGTATGGTCCGTCATCACCTTCGGCAATGATATGCCATTCGTGCGTTTGGGGGACGTCTTTGGTTTCGCCGCGCAGCAGCATGTAGAGTCCGCCGCGATGTTCTCCTGAGGCAAGAGCATTCATTGCCTTGTGACCGATTCCACCGAGCCACGAATAAGAAGACAATCGTAAGACTACCCTGATTTTTGACATCGCGATCAATAGTCGAAGCATGTATTCGGGCCGAGTGCCTGCCCCCATCCAGCTAGTTTGAATGCCGGTATAGGTCTTCGGAAATAACTGCAAATCCGGAGTGTCAACCAATCCAAACAGGCCGTGTTTCAAGGGCATGGCGCCGGGTGGTGCGATCGTTTTGCTACGGCTTTCAGAAAAGGCTGGGATCGATACCAACTCGCCATTTCGGGCGAGTTTTATGGGGCCTCCAGCGTAGTCGAAAATGCCTTGCACAACGCTTTGCCCCATGCCCGCAAAAGGTGATGGCGCAATACCTGCTTCAATGCTTTTAACGTCTATTGTCTTTTGAGCTTCGCGAAGGACCGCGCCTGTTAGCGCGGGGCAAGTGCTCAGGCCTGATAATATGGTGATGTTTGCCGCTTTAGCCACGCTGTCAAAGTCCGAGATACCGGCTACAAAATCCCCGCCGTCTGCGAGATCAAGATAGTGTATGTTTGCTTTAAGACAGGCTTTCACCACAGCATAGGGATTGTCTGATAAAATATTAAAGGGGCCAGAAGCGTCAATGACAATATCGGGCCTATAGCGCGTTAAAACGGGCGTTAAATTTAATTTATCGAGCTTTATGGGCGTAAACTGCGCTCTTCGCTTAGCTAAATTTTCACAGAACTGTTCAGCTTTCCTCAACGTTCTACCTCCGATGAAAATGCTTAGGCTTTTATGGTCTGCAAGAAGCTCCGCGAGCCGTCCACCAAATGCCCCATAGCCGCCTATGATCAGGATTTTCACGGGATATGCCTAAGCTTATTCCGTATGGGAAGGTCGTTAGGTAAAACCAAATTAGAAACAAGCCCGAGTTTTTCAAATGCCGTCAATACCCACCAACCTGGATCAGCTTGGTCAGAGTGTAATCCGATCTTAGCGCTTTCAGGGAAGGCGTGATGATTATTATGCCAGCATTCGCCCGCCGTAATGATACCGCAAAAGCGTATGTTGTGGCCTTGAACAGCTGCGCCATCGACTACCCATTCTTGATGACCAGTATTATGAGCGAACCACCCAACTAACCAGTGTCCGAAGATGGATAGGCTAACCCGTCCGCATATTGCCCATGCCACAAACCCCAAACCGCCGATATAGAATAGGATCAGGGCGAGTGGAATTTGTTGCACGAAGGCAGTGCTTTGAATAACCCTCATAAAGGGGTCTTTGGTCAGCTTATCTGGAAACTGGTAGTCAGGCGGTGATTCCAGTTTCAGTTGGCCATGAATTTGCCACCAAAAATCTTTTAAAATAGGGGAGCCGTGGCGCAAATAAGCGTGACACTTTTCCTGCCTTTGTGCCCAGTCTCGAAGGTCATGTGTATATATCATGGTAAAAGGCCCGCCGAGGCCTACGAGTGTCCCGAGCCATGTGCCCAAACGTTCAAGCCATTTGGGGCAATCAAAACTATCGTGAATGAGCTTACGGTGCATGCCAAGAGAGTGTCCGCCAATAATGGTGGTGGCTGTTACGATTAGAAAGGCCAGAACCGCGCTCCAAGAAAAATAAAGATATCCGACTATCACCCAAGTCAGCGTCATTGATGTCCACCACAGGGACTTCACTGGATTCCAAGATACCGTTCCATCAAAACAACTTGAGTTGGGTGAGTTTTGGATGCGATTTTCAATAATTCTCATTATTCATTCCGTGCAATAACGTGCTTGGCGAGATATTCTGCGCTTTCCTCTAAGGCCATTTTTTGTAGGGGGCCAAAATACCAAGACGGATCGAGGTCACGACGATAGTGAATTAGTAATTCAATTTCTGTCCTGTCATCTGATATGGGACGTAAGTTGATTTCTGTGCCGTGAATGGTGAGGTAATGTGAAAAATAACTCGTATCCTTGAGAACTTCAGTTCGGATTTTATACGGCGTTAATTCTGCTAGTTTGAGCCAAACTTCTCCGTGTTTAGAATTGAAGCCTTGAATTCCCCAGCGGTGATAAGAAAAGAAAGCTTTGTGAATGTCGCCCTCTTTAAAGGTTCCGGCATCGACGCGGGTAGGTAACGGAAACAATGAAAGAAACGGGCTTCTTTTAGCATTGAGGTGAATTGGCTCCCTCAAATTGTTGTTAATTTGCTCTACGGACACCTCCGCGATTATTGTTTGACTTATGGTGTACTCTCGTTGGCCGCTCAGTGTTTGATTGACGCCTTCAAGAGATGCGATCGCGATGACGAGCGGCAAGATTGATGATTTCAATCTATGGGAACGGTCTTTTTCCTCTGGGGTCAGAAGTAAAACGATTAAAGTCAGGGCAGCAAATAGAAGGTAGATCGGTAAGAACATCAATACGCATAGGAAACCTTCGAATAAGATGGCCGATGTACCGAGCATAACAATGAGAGTGCCTAACAGGCCACGCCAAAATCGAGCCATACGTGTTTCGCCACGTGGGCGAGGTAAAAGCTTATAGACGGCGACGGCTACGAGATAAGGCACTAAAATATAGAGTACGCTGCTTTGTCGAAATTGAGAATCTAGGATAAGCCGCGTGATGATGCAGAATAACCCTATTAGAAAAAAGTACCTTATCCAAATGGGCCAGTTACGTTCAGAGTGTTCACTTTCGAACATTATATCACCCCCTCATCACAAAACATGGCGCTTTGATCGACAAGCTGGCCAAAGAGCTTATGTTTTAGTTTAAGTGTGAATTCGAACCAGCCATCGCCGTGATCGGCGTGGCCTACGGTTAATTGACCCGGGGTTAGGAAGCGCGGTAAGGGTAGCCGAAGTTTTCCGAAGCCTAAGAAGTATCGATCACTTAAGAACAGGAGAGCTTCGTTTTCGATCTTGAGCTTGAGGCTCATCCCGATGCCAAAGCCGATATATTCGAACAGGCCAGTAGGGCCGCCAAATTGTTTGGTGCTGTGAATGACTTGGGGGAAGCCATGCTTGCGGCCATATTGGCGGGTCCAGAACTGCCCGCCGCCATCTTTGTCTTCGGTGACTGTTACGACGGCCGCTTGATTGTAATTATCAGTATCAAGGGGTAGGGGCGCGCCTATCACTTTAAAGAGTTTGGCAAGTAGCTGTCCGGCTCGGTTCATATGAGTGTATTGGATATAGCCCTTATAAACCGCGCTATAGCCTTGCCCAAAACGCTTGGTGAACCGTTTCTGGACATCTTTTGGCAGGGCGTCCCAGTCTTTGCCGCTTAAAAGACGTCTAAAGCGCAAATCGCGTAAATTTTCATTCAGGTTGTGATCATTGGCAGAAATTGGAGCTTCATACGTCCCTGGCTTATTTACGGGGATGTATTGTTTGAGCTCTGCCATTTTAACCTCCTGAAGGCGTTTATTATTTGTATTTAGGTCTTGTCTTTGGGTTTCCCGAAATTGAGAAGGCCGACGACTCTGTCGCCCATTTTGACCAGTTTACTGAGGGTTCCAGAGGGTAAATGCTGCATTTGCAGGTACCAACGGTCCATGCTGGCGGTGAAATCGCGCATATCGGTTAGACGTTTCTTTTGCTCTGCGCTGACATTGGGGTCATTTTCTGCAGATTTCAGGCAGTGCTGTAGAGTGGTAATGGCGGGATCTATTTCGCGGGCCTTTCTGACAGCGGCAATTTTACGGGCGACTTCCCAAACATCTGTATCGGCCGTGAAATGATCTCGGCGATCACCGGCAAGCGGCACGCGGTTGATGGTGCCAATGGCGAGTAGTTCTTTGATAGAGTTAGACACGTTAGAGCGCGCAACGCCCAGAATGTGGGTGATGTCTTCCGCGTTGAGCGGGCGTTCTGTGATAAATAAAAGCGCGTGAATTTGCGCTACGGTTCGGTTGACGCCCCATGTGGTGCCCATATCTCCCCAGTGCAGGATGAAGCTTTGTACGGCCTCTGGAAGTTCGTGTAGTTTCTTAATATCTGTAATTTCTGTCATAACAGAAATATGGGAAATGTTATGAGTTATTGCAAGTGTGCAGAATGTCGCGGGCAGGGTTTTCAATTACAAAAATGCCGCTGATGCTGACGAACGCCCGTATCTTATTCCGGTTGGGTGTAGATTCTGGATCAAGCCCAGAATGAGCGGGGACAGAGAAATCACTCATACTGGCGCAGGCCAGAATCTCGCTTCGGTTGAGGATTCTGGATCAAGTCGAAAATGAGCGGAGGCTTTAGCCACAAGATCAAAAACAGCGGGTTGGATAGTTGTATTATTTACTCTATGAATGTTTTAACTTGAAGGATATTCGAACGGGGACAGGAATATTATGACCACAAATCAAACCATTATCTTGACTCTGGTTTTCTATAAACTCTTATTGCTTGGTATTGGATTATGGGCGTCTCGGCGTGTTAAAAACGAAGCCGATTTCTTTCTAGGTGGGCAGGGCTTAGGGCCATGGACAGCTGGATTATCTTACGCGGCTTCGACCAGTTCGGCTTGGGTATTGCTCGGATTTACCGGCGCTGTTTATGCCAAAGGCCTAGTCGCGCTTTGGCTGCTCCCCGGTGTTTTTGGCGGCTATATACTGACGTGGTTGGTCATGGGAAAAAAGCTCAATGAGGAAACTGCCGCGAAAGGCCACATCACAATCGTTGACTTTATAACCGATGGGTTTTCGCCAGGTGTTAAGCGGGTGACTGGATTAGTATCTGCCGCTATGATATTGTTTTGTTTTGTTTTTTATATTTCATCTCAATTCCAAGCCGCGGGTAATGCCTTCACGTCCATATTCGGTATCAGCTCCACAGAGGCTATAATGCTCGGCGCTGTGATCATTGTTGTTTACTGTCTGCTGGGCGGGTTTTGGGCCGCGAGCGTGACAGACGCCATTCAAGCCATGGTGATGATGCTGGCCTGTATTATAGTGCCGGTCGCGATCATATCGGCGGCGGGCGGCCTTAGCGGCGTGGCTGAAAAAATACATCATGTGGTACCGCCCGAATATTTTAATTGGTCGGGTGAAGGGGCTTGGACCATGGGGGCTCTCGGGCTTGCTATGGGGTATGTGGCAACAGGGCTCGGCGCGCCGGGACAGCCGCAGCTTCTCAACCGGATCATGGCGGTCAAAGATGATCGTTCTCGCAAGATGGCAGCGGC
Source organism: Hellea sp. (assembly GCA_014238285.1). Lineage (GTDB taxonomy): Bacteria > Pseudomonadota > Alphaproteobacteria > Caulobacterales > Maricaulaceae > JACOMS01. The sequence goes on along the minus strand of JABABK010000015.1, from coordinate 40,285 downwards.
TATCACGATCAGTTGGGGCGCTATTATTTTTACGGGATTGGTTCTTCTGGCATTTGCCGCAAGAGCTCTCAGTCTGCAAGATGACGGCGAAGCGATTTTCTTTGTTGCCGCGAAAAACTACCTCCCGCCTGTTTTGGCTGGCATTGTGTTAGCGGCCGTATTGTCGGCGGTAATGTCCACAGTTGATAGCCTTCTACTCGCTGCGGCCTCAGCTATCTCTCATGATAGTGGGTTACAGTTTGATAGTCCTAAGGCTGCATTGCTAGCGGGACGGATCGCTATGGTGGTGGTAGCGGTTGTCGCAGTCTTAATGACTATGTATTTGCCTCAGAAAATATTTGACCGCGTGCTTTTCGCTTGGGTTGCTCTCGGCGCAGCTTTCGGGCCAACCGTATTGCTGAAATGTTTAGGGTTAAAAACCAAAGAAAAATTTGTCCTAGGAGCTATCATTGCAGGCTTTGTGATTGCGGTGTCGGGCTATAATTTAGGACTGTATTTTGATGGAAATGGAATTAGTGATTACGGTTTCGCTCAAATTATGGAAAAGTATCTATCTTGGGGCGCGGGGATTGCTATTTTATTGGCGGGACGCCAGAAGCTAACGAGTTAAGAAGCTATCGCTTTAATCGGAGCCCATATGCATAGATCTCTTTTATTCGTTCCAGGCAATCGGCCAGACCGCTATGAAAAAGCGTGCGAAAGCGCGGCTGACTTGGTCTGTATTGATCTGGAGGATGCTGTTGGGCCGGCTGATAAAGTCAGCGCCCGCGAAATGGTTTTAGATTATCTGGCTGGTACGTCCCATAAGCATGTCGCTTTGCGAATTAATGCGGCGGATACTGAATATTACAAAGACGATGTGGCGGCTCTCGCCAAATCTGGCTTGAAACTGCCTTTTATTATGGTGCCTAAAGTCAGTTCTCTATCTGAATTGAAATCCTTGGACAAAGCGTTAGCGGATAAATGTGGTCCGTTTTTCGTATTGATTGAAAGCGCAAAAGGACTCGTGAACTGCGAAGAGATATTATCCCATAGAATGGCTGAATACGCCCTTTATGGTGCTATTGATTATGCGGGAGATGTTGGCTGTGATGATAGGTGGGAAACACATTTATATGCGCGCTCCCGTCTTGTTGCCGCCTGCGCCGCTAATGACGTGTCATTATTTGATAGTCCTTATGCCGATGTTCGTAATCTTGAGGGACTTGAAGCCGCAACCCGCCGCGCGCGGGGACTCGGTATATTTGCCCGTAGCGCCATTCATCCCGCCCAAATCGGGCCGATCCATACAGCTTTGGCACCAACAGACGCCGAAATTACTCATGCTCGCCGCGTGATGGAGGCGTATGCGAAAACCGACGGTAATGTTGCTTTGTTAGACGGGAAGCTGCTCGAGGCACCAATCGTAAAAGCTGCTGAGTGGGTTTTAGCTTGGTCGACCGAATAACCCCAATGTCATCCCGGCTCGTAGGCCGGGATGACATTGGGGTTGTCTAAAACTGCGGTTTCCGCTTTTCCAAAAATGCTGTGCGGCCTTCATTGAAATCATCCGATCCAAAAGCATCGTAAAATTGCCGGACAGTGTCTTCATTATCGCCCCGTTGACCTGCCTGATAGCTGCCGATCATTGATTTCATGGTCTGAATAGCTTGGCCGGACAGGGTGGTAATCATGCGCGCACGCGCCATGACTGCGTTGTCTAAGTCTTGAGCTTTACAAGCGACGTGAATCAATCCGAGCGCCTTTGCTTCTTTCGAGCCAACTTTGCGGGCAGTGAATAACAGGTCTTTGGCATTAGGAATGCCTACGGCCTCAATTAGGCGCTGTGTCTCGGTGAAGGGATATACAAGGCCAAGCTTGGCGGGCGTAATCGCCATTCTGATCGTCTCATCGGCAATACGGATATCAGCACAGAGAGCGATGCCAGCACCGCCGCCGACACATGATCCTCGAATGGCCGCAATAACCGGAACAGGGAAATTGGCTAATGCTTTAAATCCCGCTGCCATATTTTCGCTCGTCATATCCGCGCTTTCCAGCGTGGCATAAAGCTCGCCAAATTCGGAAATATCAGCGCCAGCGCTAAAATGGTCGCCTTCGCCCCGGATAATTAGGACGCGGAGCTTCGGGTTTTTTGCGGCCTCGGATAGAATTTCAGGCAGTTCCTGCCACATGGCAGCGGATAGCGCATTGCGTTTTTCAGGTTGATTGATGACGAGCTCTGAGATTCGCTCATCAATGGCGCGGATATTCAGGCGATTTGACATGAGGCTTGAATAAGGCACAGATTTTTTTGTGCAATTCTAAAATAAATGTGATTATGAGGTTAAACCACATAAATAGGAGATTCCATGACATCTGGGCATATATTTATTGCGACATCTTTAGACGGATATATAGCGCGCGAGGATGGTTCGATTGATTGGCTTGAAGTACCGGGCGCAGAGCTTGAAGATCACGGTTTTGCTGAAATGATGGCATCTGTTGATGGTCTCATCATGGGACGCGGTACTTATGAAAAAGTTTTGGAGTTTGGTGTTTGGCCTTATGAAAAGCCAGTTATTGTTTTGACGCGATCTTTGAAGGCAGCAGATATCCCAGAACATATAAAAGATAAGGTTAGTTTTCGGGCCTCGGATCCCGCAGAATTAATGACTGATCTTGCGCGAGAAGGTTGGATCCGCGCCTATGTTGATGGGGGTAGGGTTATTCAATCTTTCTTATCGGTGGGACTAATTAAAGATATGGTATTGACCCGAGTTCCGGTTTTACTGGGCGGTGGACGGCCTCTTTTTGGGGCATTGCAAGGAGATATCAGGCTCAATCATGTTGAGACACAATCATTTCCGTCTGGGCTTGTCTCGTCGCGCTACCAAATTATTGAGCCTGATTAAATTGTCAAAATTGCCCTAATTAGGTCATATATAGACTTTACCCACGGGAGGAGTCGCGGCATAAGGGCCTCGATTTAGATAGAAGCCCGCAGGAAAACCTCATGGATTTCATTAAACGCATATTTACTTGGTGGAACGGCGCCACATTTGGAACGCTGCTGCAAATTCGTAGCAAAGGTGAAAAAGTCGGCGAAGACGAGTACGGCAATATCTATTACCAAGAGCGCGGTGATAAAGGCTATGAAGGCCGTCAACGCCGCTGGGTGAAGTATAATGGTTATGCTGATGCGTCTCGCGTCCCTGCCGAGTGGCATGGTTGGTTACATCACATGTATGACACGCCGCCGGCTGACGCTGATCTGGCGGATCATGATTGGATCAAACCTCACCATCCAAATCTCACCGGGACGGTTTATGCCTATAAGCCAAAAGGTAGCCTTGATCGCGGCGGTGCTCGCGCCAAAGTATCCGGCGACTATGAAGCATGGAGCCCCGAGGGATAAAGTGCGCACTCTTCTTGCCATAGCTTTATGCGTTGGATTTTCTATGCCAGCCGCCGCCGTCAACATTGTTGGCGAAAAGGTTGTGTTACGTGCGCTAGATAAGGTTACGGCCACGACCAAAGATTATACGATCGATGTGGGGGAGAGTCTGAATTACGGATCTCTTCGTGTTGATGTGAAGCACTGCGAGAAAAAGCCGCCCGAAGATATTCCGGCGACTTGGGCTTTTGTGCAAATTTTTGACACGCGTATCAGTGAAGAGAATTTGGAAGTCGAGCCTGTCGAAGGCGGTACAGCCATTATACTCGACGAAAACGGTACTAAGCGCGAGAAAATATTCTCCGGCTGGATGCTAGCTGAAAAGCCCGCTATTTCCGCCCTAGAGCATCCCGTCTATGATGTCTGGGTGATTGAGTGTAGGGCGGCTACATTTAAGTAGGGTGAAAGCTCGTATTGACCCGTATCGCTTCATTTAATCTGTCATGATATTCGGCGCGGATGATTTCCATGGCGCCCATGGTTTTTAAATGGTCTGTGATAAACTGTGTGTCGAGTAGGGTGTAGTCGCGCTCATTCAGCCGCTGGACCAAATAAAATAGAGCGACTTTCGAAGCGTTGGTGGCTCGTGAGAACATGCTCTCTCCGAAAAATGCGCCGCCGATTGAAACCCCGTAAAGTCCGCCAGCTAGTTTACCTTCTTTCCAGACTTCAACAGAGTGGGCGTGGCCTATAGCGTGGAGTTCATTATATAAAAAAGCGATACCGCCATTGATCCATGTATCAGGCCTGTCTTTCGTGGCGCGGGCACATTCTTCAAGGGTTTGCGAAAAACATTTATCATAGGAGATGTCAAATTCTTCGCGCTTCAAAACTTTGCGCAGAGACTTGGAAATATGCAGGCCATCGAGCGGGATGATGCCGCGTGTGTCTGGGTCGACGAGGAAGATGCCATTATCTTCGCGGGTCTCTGCCATGGGGAACACGCCGCGGCGATAGCAGTCCAGTAGGATGTTGGCATCAAAACGTTGCATGAATTCAAATTAGCCGATTTGGTTTTTATTTGTAAGTGGCAGTAACAGGGATGGTTTTAGGACTTTACCCCTAATGTTCTTTTAATGTTCTTGAGTTAGTTTGTGCAAAGGACAAGTGTAGGTGTGAAAACCCATGATTATACTTAATTTTTCCCTAATTTGGCATTGTGTCCCATAAAATCCCATGGTATCCCATAAATGAACTGGCTCGTCCCAGTTCATGAGGGAAAACATGTTTTTATCGACGACCACAAATAATCTGGACGCAAAGGGCCGCATTTCCGTGCCGTCCGACTTTCGCGCTGTGGTTGGCGATGGCGGGTTTGATGGCATTGTTATTTGGCCGAGCTTTGATGGGGATTACCTTGAAGGCGGCGGTATCGCTTTACTATCGAGTTATCTACGATCCCTTGAAACAATGGACCACTATGATGAAGGCCGGATGGCTTTGCAGCGCGCAATTTTTGCGGAAAGCCGCAAGCTCTCTTTTGATAGCGGCGGACGGGTAACGCTGCCAAAAGATTTGGCAGAATATGCCGGACTTAATGGCTGCGCAACTTTTGTCGGTTTGGGGCGTCGTTTCGAAATTTGGAACTCAGAAAAATATCAAGCTCATATTGGAGATGTCAGGCGTTTGGCCCGTGAAAACCGTAGCCGGCTCGTATCTTTGTCGCGACTTTCATCATCGACGGATGGGAGCGGGCAGTGATGCATTATCCTGTTATGCTTCCAGAAGTCTTGGCGGCATTGTCGCCAACAGGTGGGCAGGTTTATGTTGATGGAACTTTCGGAAATGGTGGTTACACTGAGAACTTCCTAAAAGCAGCGAGCTGTAATGTCATTGGACTGGATCAGGATCCGAATGTTTTGCCGCGCACAGAAGAGCTTTCAAATACCTACGGCACACGTTTTCGCTTCATTCAAACACCTTTTTCAAAAATGTCTGAAGTTCTCGCGGGGGAAGAGATTGATGCGATCATTTTAGATATTGGCGTATCGTCTATGCAGCTCGATCAGGCTGAGCGTGGCTTTTCTTTTATGCGCGCAGGGCCGCTTGATATGCGGATGCAACAGGCAGGGCCTTCCGCAGCCGATGCGGTGAATGAGTTATCCATAGCTGACCTTACACGAATTTTTAAAGTTTACGGCGAAGAGCGCCGCGCGCGTCGAGCGGCGCAGTTTATTGAGCGCGCCCGCGAACAGGGTGTAATCACCACAACAGATCAACTTGCAGGTATTATTGAAAGCGCTTTGGGGCGCAGTGGCAAAAATCATCCAGCAACACGGGTCTTTCAAGCCTTGCGTATTTTTATCAATGATGAGCTTGGTGAACTTTATCGCGGATTATGCGCAGCCGAAGAAATTTTAAAACCAGGCGGCCGCTTGATCGTTGTATCGTTCCATTCCCTAGAAGACCGTATCGTGAAGAAGTTTCTGCGTCGACGCTCCGAAAGACCCGCTGGGGGTTCGCGCTATATGCCGGTTGAGCTTGAGGTGGCCGCGTTTGAGCCGAGCTTTACACTTCAGAGCCGGTCGGCTGTTATGCCGTCTGATCAAGAAATTAAAGATAATGCTCGGTCTCGTTCCGCGCGTATGCGCTGGGCGGTTCGAAGCGATGCGCCAGGCTTTGATAATGACGAGAGTCTACTGCTAAACGCCCCTAGGGTTCATGATTATAAGTGGGCGGCATGAGAAGCTACTATCCAGGATATGGCGAGAAATCAGGACGGACAGCGATTTTTGTCTTGTTTCTAATTGGTGTGGTTCTGACTGTGGGGCTTTATTTTGTGAAGACCCACGCACTGACCGCTAAGGCAGAGGCCGCGCATTTGCAGAGAATGGTTTCCAGCCAGCAAAGCGCTGTAAAAGTCTTGGAGGCTGAACTCGCACACCTTGAGAGTCCTAATCGTTTGGCGGATATGGCCCGTAAAGAACTTGGGCTTACGCCTATTAAAGTCGAGCAGGTTCTGAGTGTCGATGAGATCGTGGAAACCTTCCCTTTAAGGGACGAGCCTTTGGGTGAAACAGGCGGAGGGGCTCATGAGTGAGTTCAATGAAGCTGTAACCCATGCTAGGCGTCACGTACAAGTCGCTGATAGTGAGTTTGCGGCTGTTTCAGAAGGGCGTATCCGTATTCGTATCGGCGCAGCTATATTCCTTTTTGCGCTTACTGTAGCAATCCTTCGATTGGCTGAGGTTTCTCTTTTAACTCATTCAACTGAAACGAAATATTATTCTAGTGTAGATGCTGTTAGCCGCGCAAATATTGTGGATCGTCAAGGTGATCTTCTGGCGACAACCCTTGAGACCTACGCCCTCTATGCGCGTTCAAAGTATATTTGGAACAGTGAAGAAACGGCATCCGAGCTCGCATCTGTATTCCCTGATATGTCAGAGGCAGAAATACTGCGGCGTCTAAAGCGAAAAGGTGATCAGGTTCTAATCAAGCGCGGGTTAACGCCAAAAGAAAAGCAATCTGTATTTTTGCTTGGGCAGCCGGGTTTGTTATTTCAAACCGAACCTCAACGGGTCTATCCGCGCGGTTCTTTGGCATCTCACATTGTTGGGTTTACCGATGTAGATCTAAAGGGATTGGCGGGGGCAGAGCGTGCATTTGAAACGGAATTAGCGCAGGATAATGCGCCTGCTATGACATTGTCAGTTGATCTTCGGGTGCAGCATGCTGCGTCTGATGAGCTTCAAAAATCACTCGATCACTTTAGCGCCGATACAGCCGCCGCGATTGTCATGAATATTCATAGCGGCGAAATTTTGGCGATGGCGTCGCTTCCTAATTTTGATCCTAATCGTCCGGGCACATCCTCGCCACAAAATCTCTATAATCATGCCTCAATGTCCACCTATGAACTCGGGTCTGTGTTTAAACCCATTACAATGGCGATGGTTCTCGAAGAAGGTGTGACTGATTTGACAGAAAAATTCCCGGTTCAAAAACCCCTAAAAGTGCGGGACAAATATATCCGCGATGATCACCCCAGCGGAAAACCGATGGCGATGCCAGAAATTTTGGCTCAAAGTTCTAATCGCGGCACGGCCATGATGGCGAACCGTTTAGGCGGGGAGCGTCAGCAGCATTATCTAAAAGAATTAGGCCTCATGGACCGTGTGCCCGTCGAACTTGTTGAAAGCGCCGCGCCACAAGTCCAGTCCGAATGGCAGGACATTACGACGGTAACGGTTTCTTACGGTCACGGCATCTCTGTGACTCCGCTAGCCCTAACGGCAGCCATCGGGGCCTTGCTCAACGGCGGTGAATATGTTGCGCCGACATTGCGCAAGCGCGATACTGTAAACCCCGCCCAAAAGCGCCGCGTCATTTCTCAAAAGACCTCGGAGACCATGCAAGATCTTATGCGCTATGTCGCGACTAACGGAACGGGCCGCAATGCTCGGGTTAAAGGTTACTCCGTCATGGGAAAAACTGGAACGGCCGATAAGCCGAGTAAAGACGGTTATGACGAAAGACGACTGGTTTCATCCTTTATCGCGGCTTTCCCATATGAAGATCCGCAATATGTCGTGTTTGTAACCTTTGATGAACCCAAAGCTGTCGAAGGCACATACGGATATGCCACAGCGGGCTGGAACGCCGCGCCGACAGCCGGTAGAATTATCGAGCGGATTGCGCCAATGCTCGGTGTTAAACGGCAAGTTGGACCTGTTGCTCAAAGTCCGTTTTCAGGTCGGGGGGCGCCGCGATGAAACTTTCCAAACTTATAGCGCCGCTTATCTTTGACGGGCCTGACGTTGAAATTACTAATCTCTCTGCCGATAGCCGAACTGTTTCGGAGGGGACGTTGTTTGCTGCTTTGCCAGGCACGGTTCTAGACGGAAGAGATTATATTCAAAGCGCCTTAGACAGCGGGGCCTCAGCTATATTGTCGACGCCGGGCTTGGATTTAGATGTGCCTTATATCGCCTCTGAAAATCCAAGGCTGGATTATTCAAAAATTGCAAGTAGGCTTTATGCGGGTCAGCCGAAAACACTTGTCGCCATGACCGGAACCAATGGCAAAAGCTCCACAGTTGAGTTTTTGCGTCAAATTTGGGCTCATGCAGGGATTAAGGCGGCTTGTTTTGGAACTTTGGGTGTCAGTTATGAAGGCGGATATATTCCGCTAAGTCATACAACGCCTGATGCTGTCGTACTGCATCAAACTCTTGCTAAGCTAAAAGAGATGGGCGTGACTCATGTGGCCATGGAAGCTTCAAGCCACGGGCTAAAGCAATACCGCCTCGATAGTGTGTCGGTGACGGCTTCTGGTTTTTCTAATCTGACCCAAGATCATTTTGATTATCATCCGGATGTGGATGATTATTTCTCGTCCAAGGTTCGCCTGTTTACAGAGCTAACACCTACAGATGCACCCGTTGTCATTAATGTGAATGACGAATACGGCCAAAAGCTCGCGAAGATTTGTGAAGATCGCGGGCAGCGGGTTATTCGTGCCGGCTGGGCGGGCGAGGATATCCGAATTGATGAAGTCATGCCAAGGTCAGCGAGCCAATCGATTGACCTGATTGTAGAAGGTAAACGCTATAAAGTTGAGTTGCCTTTGGTCGGAGAGTTTCAAATTCTAAATGCTGTCGCCGCTTTAGGTCTTGCCCGTGAGACGGGTGTTGATACGGATACGGCTGTTGAGGCACTGACCAAATTAACTGGTGTAGCGGGTCGTCTCGAAATGGCGGGCCGTAGCAAAGACGGCGCGCCAATATTGGTGGATTTTGCCCATACGGAAGATGGTCTGGATAAGCTACTTCGCAGTGTTCGTCCTCACACGATGGGCCGGATGATTATTGTGTTTGGATGCGGCGGCGATCGCGACCCAAACAAACGGCCTAAAATGGGCGCCATGGCTGCCAAGCATGCTGACTTTGCGATTGTCACAGATGACAATCCCAGAACCGAAGATGCGGCGTCTATTCGTAAAGCTGTTCTACAGGGTTGTCCTGACGCCGAAGAAATTGGTGACAGGGCTTCAGCTATTCGCTTCGGGATTAATTTATTAGGGCCAAAAGACTGCCTCATCATTGCGGGCAAAGGTCATGAACAGGGCCAGATCGTTGGCGATAAAGTCATTCCTTTTTCTGATGTAGAGCAGGTCAAGATAGCTTTAACGGAGATGGCAGCATGAGTAATCGGCTTTGGACATCAAAAGACGCGGCAGAAGCAACAGGCGGTGAAGCCAAGGGTACTTGGGCGATTAACGGAATGTCCATTGATACGCGCAGTCTAAACTGGGGCGATCTATTTGTGCCGCTCAAAGACGTTCGCGATGGTCATGACTTCATTCCAAATGCCCGAGCGGCAGGGGCCAGCGCCGTTATTTCAGAAAACCCGAATGAGCAAGCGCCCGCTTTGATCGTCAAAGATGCACTTCAAGCCATGCGTGATCTTGCTATAGCAGGCCGAATAAGAAGCCAAGCCAAACGTATCGCCGTCACAGGTAGTGTCGGGAAAACCAGCCTCAAAGAAGCTATCGCAACGATTTGTAATGCATCAGGTAGGACTCATAAATCTTTGAAATCATTTAATAACCATTGGGGCGTTCCGCTGACGCTAGCGACTATGCCGATTGATACCGATTACGGTGTTTTCGAAGTCGGTATGAACCATGCTGGAGAACTTGCTGATTTGTCGCCTCTGATTGCGCCGGATGTCGTTGTCATTACGAAAATTGCCCCGGCTCACCTGGCGCATTTCAAAGATGTTGACGCAATCGCCAGAGCTAAAGCAGAAATATTTGTAGGCTTAAGTGAAGGCGGCATTGCCGTGCTCAATCGCGACGATAGCTATTTTGATTACCTATCCTCTGAAGCCGAGAAAAGCGGCGCGGCTATCATGACATTTGGCTTTCATGAAGAGAGTGATATCAGAATTTCTAATGGTCAGGCGTTGGCGGGTGAACTCAAAGCCGATATTCATGCAGGCGGGGAGACTTATAAATTATACCTTCCGCTAGACGGCGCTCATTGGATTGAAAATGCCGCTTGTGCTTTGGCCGCGATCTCAGCTGTCGGTATCGATATGACAACAGGCATTGAAGCGCTGGCAGGTTTCCGCGCCTTACCAGGCCGCGGCGAAGCTTTGGACATGAAGCTCGATGGTAAGCTCTTCACCTTGATTGACGATAGTTATAACGCCAATCCTGAATCAATGCGGGCGGCTATTGCAACACTTGGGTCCAGAGCAAACGGTCGTAAGATTGCCGTTCTTGGCGATATGTTTGAGCTGGGTAAAGATGAGCTTGAATTACATGCAGATCTCGCCGAGCCACTCCAAGCAGCGGATGTTTCGCGCGTCATTGTTTTAGGGGAGTGCATGCGGTCTCTTAAAGGGGCGCTGCCTAGAGAAATGCGCGGCTCTTGGGTTCGTGATTGGGAAGCCGCTCTCAGCGCGCTTCGCGAAGAATTAAAAGACGGGGATACGGTCCTCGTCAAAGGATCAAACGCCACAGGCTTAGGACGTTTGGTTACCGCTATTAGAAAAGAACAAAAAGGTGTCGCCGATGTTTTATGAGTGGCTAGCCCCCATGGCTGAAGAATTTCAGCTATTTAATCTATTTAATTACATCACGTTTCGCGTTGGCGGCGCGTTGATGACGGCCTTGTTAATTTCATTTATCTTGGGACCGCGTATGATCAATATGCTGCGGATGAAACAAGGCAAGGGCCAGCCCATTCGTGAAGACGGGCCTGAAAGCCATATCATTCAAAAAGCCGGAACGCCTACCATGGGCGGGCTTTTAATCTTGTTATCCGTTGTTATCTCAACGCTTTTATGGGGTAACCTTCACAGCACCTTCCTCTGGGTCGTATTTTTAGTGACAGTTTCCTTTGGCGCTATCGGATTTTATGATGATTATTTGAAGGTCTCTCGGCAAAACCCCAAAGGTTTTAGCGGTAAATTTAAACTCATTTTGGAAATCGTAATCGCAGCTACTGCTTGCTATGTTTTAGCGGGCGCGTTTGATCCTGATATAGATGGATTTGCCAAGGGGCTTGCCATTCCCCTTATGAAAAATACTTGGATAAATCTTGGCATATTCTTCATTCCATTTGGTTGTCTGGTTGTTGTCGGATCAGCAAATGCGGTCAACCTTACGGACGGCCTTGATGGCCTTGCGATCGTGCCTGTCATGATTGCTTGTATGAGCCTCGCATTTATTGCGTATTTGGTTGGGCATTTTAATTTTAGTGAATATCTTGGCGTGCCATTTGTCAGAGGCAGCGCCGAAGTTACGATATTTCTAGGGGCTATAGTCGGGGCGGGACTAGGCTTTCTTTGGTATAATGCACCGCCTGCAATGGTGTTTATGGGTGATACAGGGTCTTTAGCGTTAGGTGGCGCTTTAGGATCTACAGCTGTGGCGATAAAACATGAAATCGTCTTGGCTATAATTGGTGGGTTATTCGTTTTGGAGGCTGTCTCTGTGATTGTACAGGTGGCGTCTTTCAAACTAACAGGCAAACGTGTCTTCCGCATGGCCCCAATTCATCATCATTATGAGAAAAAGGGCTGGGCGGAACCGACGATTGTCATTCGGTTCTGGATCATTGCAATCGTACTTGCGCTGGTCGGACTCTCAACACTGAAACTACGGTAGAGCTATGATTAAGGCTGGGACATTTAAAGGAAAACACATTGCGGTCTTTGGGCTCGGCCGCACGGGTATAAGCGCGGCTTTATCGCTCAAAGCAGGCGGGGCGAAAGTCTATGCTTGGGACGATAATGCCAAGACAGTTGAAGCGGCCAAAGAGCAGGGCGTACCGATATCTGATTTGAATAAAGCTGACTGGACACAAATCGATGAGTTAGTCTTATCACCAGGTGTACCGGATAAGTTGCCGGAGCCACATTGGTCGGCCTTAAAAGCTAAGGAAGCTGGTATTCCAATCATTTGCGATATTGAAATATTCGCTCGTGAAGTCATGGCGCGCGCTGAAGAGAACCGCCCTAAAGTTGTTGCTATCACAGGGACAAACGGAAAATCTACGACTACGGCTCTAGTTGGGCATATATTGCGGGCTTGTGGGCGAGACGCGCAAATCGGCGGAAATATCGGACGGGGCGTGTTAGATTTGGATGCCATGCACGCAGGCGCCCACTATGTGTTGGAGTTATCATCCTATCAATTGGAGCGCACACAGTCTCTCAAAGCTAATGCGGCCGTATTCCTCAACCTCACGCCAGACCATTTGGAACGTCATGGCACGATGGATCATTATGAGGCGGCGAAGCGTAAAATTTTCCTCAACCAGACCAAAGCCGATACAGTTGTTATTGGTGTTGATGATAGCGAAGGTAGACGAATTTGCTCCGAGCTTAAAGTGTCGAACGGCCGCCGGATCATTCCTATCTCTGGCCGCAAATCTCTTGGCCATGGCGTATGCGCTATTAAAGGCAAGCTCTATTGTTCGTGTGGCGAAAAGGTTGTTGAAGTTGCTAATCTCAATAAAGCCGCCGCGCTGGAAGGCATGCATAATTGGCAAAATGCCGCCGCCGCTTACGCCGCCGTCACGTCTCTTGGGATTGAACCGCAGTCCATTGGCGACGCTATCCTGACATTCCCGGGTCTTGAACACCGTATGGAAACAGTTGGTAAAATTGTCAAAGTTCGCTTTGTCAACGATAGTAAGGCGACCAATGCGGATGCGGCGAAGCAAGCGCTTGGGTCTTATAAAGATGTTTTCTGGGTAGCAGGCGGGCAAGCCAAATCAGAAGGAATTACGCCGTTAGAGCCATTATTTAAAAACCTACGCAAAGCTTATCTCATCGGCGAGGCTGCGCCTAAGTTTCACAAAACACTGACTAAAGCTGGCGTAGAGAATAAGATTTCAGGCACGCTTGAAATGGCGGTTCTTTGTGCGCTGCGTGATGCGCTGAACTCAAATGCCAAAGAGCCTATTGTTTTACTATCGCCAGCCTGTGCAAGTTTTGATCAGTTTAAAAATTTCGAAGTCCGGGGCGATGCGTTTAGAGCGCAAGTTAAAAACCTCACCGAGATGTTCGCCCGCGAGAAAGCGGCTTGAGCACTATGATCAAATCGATTTCGCCCTCACGGACGGATCGCTCGCCATTCTTTGAGTGGTGGAGAAGTGTTGATCATATTTCACTGGCCTTTTTTGTTTGCCTATTAGGGACCGGGCTTATCTTGTCTATGGCAGCTTCACCTGCTGCTGCCGAGCGCTTGAGTGTCGCTAATCCATTTTACTTTTTATACCGCCACGGCTTGTTCGTTATACTCGGTTTTTCCGGGGCGATATTCTTGTCCTTTTTTAAGGCTGAAAATGCTCGGCGGATTGCCGTTCTTGCTTTGGCAGCCAGTATATTTCTCTTATTGGTCGTGAAGTTTTTTGGCTATGAAGTTAAAGGCGCGCAGCGCTGGCTGGCCGTCGGACCGTTTGGTTTGCAACCATCAGAATTTGCGAAACCCGCTTTTATCGTCTTCGCCGCCTGGATGTTTTCGGTTCAAAAACGTGATCCGAATGTACCATCAGTTCCCATCGTGTTTGTGGCCTATTTGTTCCTAATTGGATTGTTGATCCAGCAGCCAGACTTCGGTCAATCATTCCTTTTGACCCTGTGCTTTGCAGCTGTATTTTTCTTTGCCGGCCTATCACTAGGCTGGATGTTATTCTTGATGGCTGGGACTATGGTCGCGGGCTTCATGGCTTATTTATTCATGCCCCATGTTCAGGCGCGCATTCAAAGGTTTTTGAGCCCAGCAGGTGATGATAATTACCAAACCGAACGGGCCCTTGAAGCTATTAATAGCGGCGGATTTTTCGGGCGCGGGCCGGGTGAAGGCGCAGTTAAATACACTTTGCCTGATGGGCATACGGACTTTATTTTTGCGGTCACCGTCGAAGAGTTCGGTTTTATCATTTCCGTTTTCGTGATTATCTTGCTCGCTGGTTTTGTCATTCGTTGTTTCCGTAACGCGCTAAAGCTCAATGATTATTTTTGTCAGTTAGCTGTCGCCGGGTTGGCGACCATGATTGGTATGCAGACGATCATCAATCTTTACGTCAATTTGAACATGGCGCCGCCCAAGGGCATGACACTGCCGTTCGTCTCCTATGGCGGTTCGTCCATGCTGGCGCTTTGTTTTACGGCCGGACTTTTGCTCGCTTTCACGCGCCGCAGACCGGGTGCTTATGGCTTCGGAGACTAACATGCCGCGTTTGTTATTAGCGGCAGGCGGAACGGGCGGGCATATGTTCCCCGCGCAGGCTTTGGCTGAACATTTTAAAGCGTTAGGCTGGGACATCGCTATGATGACGGATGAGCGCGGCCGTAAACATGCGGGACGTATTCCGGCTGACCCTATTGTTCATGTTGATGCCGCCACGATTTCGCCGCGCCGTCCTATCCAGGCCGTAGCTGGAGTGCTTCGATTATCTAAGGGTGTTCGTCAGGCCAAAAAATTCATCAAACAGTGGAAGCCTGACGTGGTTGTAGGCTTTGGTGGCTATCCCGCTTTTCCGGCCATGAGAGCTGCTCAGAGTTTAAATGTCCCGACGGTTATTCATGAACAGAACGCCGTGCTGGGCCGGGTCAATCGTGTGTTTGCGAAAAAGTCCAATGTTGTCGCATCGGGATTTGAGCATTTAGAACGATTGCCAGACGGTGCGCGCCATGTCTGTACGGGCAATCCACTACGGGCTCAAATCATGGGGGCGGTGCCTACTACCTATGAAGCGCCTAAAGATGGGATAAACCTACTGATTGTTGGCGGTAGTTTGGGCGCGCGAATAATTGGCGAAACCGTTCCTAAAGCTATCGCTTTATTGCCCAAAGATATTCGGTCTCGTTTGCGTGTCGTCCAACAGACTAGAGAAGAAAGCTTAGAAACAGCTCGCGAAGAATTCGAGTACGCCAATGTGGTCGCGATTTGTGAACCGTTTTTCTCGGATATTGAACATCACCTTGCTAAAGCGCACTTCATTATTGCGCGCGCCGGAGCATCTTCAGTTTCTGAAATTGCCATTATGGGGAAGCCGAGTCTCTTGGTTCCTCTTGCTATTGCTATGGATGATCACCAGACAATTAATGCTCAGGCCCTAAAAAACCTTGGTGCTGCCGATATTTTGCCCGAATCTGAGTTTACGCCGGAAACTGTGAAAACTAGTTTAGAGGCAAGATTAAATGATTCGACATGGCTTGAAGCAGCAGCCCTATCCGCTAGAAGTGCAGCCCGCACCGACGCGACCAAGGCACTCGCCGAATTGGTCACTGCTGCAATTCAAAACGCCTGAAAGGCAAAACATGGTCAAAGGTGAAGCCAGTAAGGCACCGCTTAGCCCGGCAATGGCGACGAAAGTTCCGTTTGATACCGGCCCAATCCACTTTGTTGGCATTGGCGGTATTGGTATGAGCGGCATCGCCGAAGTCATGCTCAATTTAGGTTATACGGTCCAAGGGTCTGATCTTCGTGACAATCCGAGTGTGAAGCGTTTACGGGATTTAGGCGCGACTATATTTATCGGTCAAAAAGCCGAACAGGTCAGAGGCGCTGGTGCCATCGTTATGTCATCTGCTATTAAGGCCGATAATCCGGAACTGGTGGAAGCTAGAGCCCGATCTATTCCCGTTGTAAGACGCGCTGAAATGCTGGCAGAACTGATGCGTCTGAAATGGGCGATTGCGGTCGGCGGCACTCACGGCAAGACAACGACGACGACGATGATCGCGGCTTTGCTCGAAGGCGGAAGCCTTGACCCGACAGTTATCAATGGCGGGATTATCAATGCTTATGGCTCAAACGCCAAGCTGGGCCTGGGTGACTGGATGGTCGTTGAGGCTGACGAAAGCGATGGATCTTTTTTAAAGCTATTCCCAACGGTCGCTATCGTGACCAATATCGATCCTGAGCATATGGAGCATTACGGCGATTTTGATACGCTGCGAGACGCGTTTACGACTTTCGTTGAGAACCTGCCATTTTATGGCTTTGGCGTTTTGTGCATTGATCATCCAGAGGTTCAGTCGCTTGTGTCAAGAATTCAGGATCGCCGCGTTATCACTTATGGATTTAACCCGCAGGCGGACGTTCGGGCTGAGAATCTCAAGTTAGAATCCACCGGTTCGCGTTTTGACGTTGTCTTTAGGAGCATTGAAGGTATTGAAGACCGCTGGGATGATTTATTCCTGCCAATGGCGGGTAAGCATAACACGCAAAATGTTCTATCGGCCATCGCTGTCGCCAGGAAGCTTGGCATTTCGCAAGCACAGGTCAGGGCGGCGCTTAATGGGTTTGGCGGCGTGAAACGACGTTTTACCCATATTGGCGAGTGGAACGGCGTCAACATTATTGATGATTACGGTCATCACCCGGTCGAAATTGCCGCCGTATTACAAGCGGCGCGACAAGTCACTGAAGGCTCTGTCCATGCGGTAGTTCAGCCGCATCGCTATTCGCGCCTACAAGATTTGTTTGAAGAGTTTTGCAACTGTTTCAATAACGCTGATCACGTTTATGTATCGGATGTGTATGAAGCGGGTGAAAGCCCTATTGAAAATATTAGTGGTCCGGCATTGGTCGAAGGACTTCAGGCCCATGGTCACAGAAATGCGCGTTCAATCACGAAGGATAATCTGGCAGCGAGCCTTAAGCCTAATTTAAAACCGGGCGACCTAATCGTCTGTCTTGGCGCAGGTGATATTACTTATTGGGCGGCGAGCCTCGCGCAGGATTTGGAGACGGGTTAGTGTCTTTGCTCGATTGTTTGCCTCCTGTTCGCGGAAAACTATCGGAAAATGTCGTGCTTGCGCCTTATACTTGGCTGCGTGTCGGCGGCCCTGCTGAAGTCCTGTTTATGCCAAAGGATGAAGCTGATCTGGCTTTGTTTTTATCCTCCACGCCTCCCGATATTCCGGTTCAGGTATTGGGTGTGGCGTCAAACACATTAGTACGTGATGGCGGCGTCAAAGGGGTCACCATTCGCCTAGGTCCATCATTTGGTAAAATTTCTACTGATGGAATGAACATTACCGCAGGCGCGGCGACGCTTGATAATAAAGTTGCACAAGCTGCCGCGAAAGCCGGCATTGCAGGGCTTGAGTTCTATGCGGGAATTCCTGGTACAATCGGCGGCGCGCTTCGGATGAATGCGGGCTGCTATGGTGGCGAGACTAAAGATTTTCTTCAAACTGTCATTGCCATTGATCGACGTGGGCGTCGTCAGGTCATGCCGCTCGATGAAATGGATTATAGCTACCGTCATTCAGGCGCGCCGCTTGATCTGATTTTCGTTGAAGCGACTTTTAAAGGGACCTCAGATGATCCTAATGCGATAAAAGCGCGGATGGATGACATCACAAGCCGGCGCGAAGATAGTCAGCCTATTCGTGAAAAAACGGGTGGGTCTACGTTTAAAAACCCTGACCAAGAACAATCGAGCGGGCGAGGGGCTTGGAATGTCATCGACGCGGCTGGTGGGCGAGGTCACCGTGTTGGCGGCGCGCAAATGAGTGAAAAACACTGTAACTTCATGATTAATACGGGTGAGGCGACAGCTAAAGATTTGGAACGCTTAGGCGAGACAATCCGCGCCATGGTCAAAAACAGCGAACAGGTCGACCTAGACTGGGAAATCCGACGTATAGGTGATGAGACATGAAACAGCGCGTAGCAGTCTTAAAGGGCGGAATGTCCTCTGAAAGAGAAGTGTCGCTTGTTTCAGGCGCAGCCTGTGCTGACGCCCTTCGCCGTGAAGGATATGAGGTTGTCGAAATCGATGTGGGACATAACCTATGGGAACAGCTTCACGCCGCTGATCCTGATGTGATCTTTAATGCGCTCCACGGAGAATGGGGCGAAGATGGCCGGGTACAGGGTGTTCTTGACCTATTTGGCGCGCCTTATACTCATAGCGGTGTCATGTCGTCGGCGCTGGCCATGGACAAGCATCGTAGCAAAGCCGTTTTGAGAGATGTCGGGATCACTGTGCCTGCGGGCACTTTGGCATCGCGAATGGCTGTTTCTGAAGCCCATCCCATGGAACCGCCCTATGTTGTGAAGCCTAATGCCCAGGGTTCAAGCGTTGGTGTTTATATCGTCAATGATAATTCTGATAATCCGCCGTCCGAGATCGCAAAT
Source organism: Hellea sp. (assembly GCA_014238285.1). Classification (GTDB taxonomy): domain Bacteria; phylum Pseudomonadota; class Alphaproteobacteria; order Caulobacterales; family Maricaulaceae; genus JACOMS01. The sequence goes on along the minus strand of JABABK010000015.1, from coordinate 21,731 downwards.
AACACATCTATGGGGGATTTGGTCTTAGTCGAAGAATTTATACCGGGCCGTGAGCTAACAGTAACCGTCATGGACGGAAAAGCTCTTGCTGTGACGGAAATTTTGCCAACGTCGGGCTGGTATGATTACGAGGCCAAATACGCCGACGGTGGCTCAAGTCATGCTATACCGGCTAAAATTTCGCAGGACGTCGAAGATTTGTGCAAAACATGGGCGTTATTGGCCCATGAAACTCTGGGGTGTCAGGGCGTGACCCGCTCGGATTTCAGATTTAATGATATTAATGACGACTTAATCGATATCGTAAATAAAATCGTAATGCTTGAACTCAATACTCAACCCGGAATGACTCCGACGTCTTTAGTGCCTGAACAGGCGCAATATGTCGGAATAAGTTTTGGTCAGCTTTGCCGCTGGATTGTTGAGGATGCTACATGGCCGCGCCTGTAAGAAGAGTTAGCCCTTTAAAACCTGGATTAACCGGGGCCCGAAATTGGGCCACGGCACAGGTACGGGCTGCTAGCTATACGCGCAAAGGTTTTTGGCGGCTAACGCTCAGTATTCTATTCATCGTTTTTTCAATTGGCTTTCTGGGGCTGTGGCTTGGCGGCTTTCTACCGGACGCCCATCAGTCCAGTCAAAATTTTGTGAAAAACCGCTTATCCGCTATGGGGTTTGTGGTTGAACGCGTTGATGTCATGGGCGAGGGACGTCTTCGCGAATCTGATGTCGTTCAAGCTTTAGGTGTTATGCCAGGGGATTATCTGTTTGATCTGGATATAAAGGCCGCGCAAAAGCGTGTTGAAAACCTAAGTTGGGTTGAGCGTGCTATTGTCAGGCGCCTATGGCCAGACCGGATCGTGGTTCAAATCATTGAGCGCAAACCTTATGCTCTATGGCAAAATGAAGAAACTTTGCATCTTGTCGATAAAGAAGGCGGTGTGATCGCTTTGGCTACGAGTGATGATTATTCTGTTTTGCCGTTAATTGTGGGAACTGGCGCGCCAGAGAATTTTTCCAAAATACAAGATATCCTTATTCGATATCCTCGTCTCGAAAAACGAACCTATGCCATGGTGCATTATGATACGGGACGATGGGATGTGGTTTTGAACGAAGGGGATTTACGGGTAAAACTGCCAAGCAAAGACATTCATCAAAGCCTACAACGGCTCAAGGCTTTGCAAAGCAGAACGCAATTACTAGACCGGGATATCTCTGTCATTGATCTACGTCTTTCAGATCGCATTTCTTTAAGCCCGAGCGCAGACGAGCCTGTTTAGCACTTATGCCAATCGGAGCCCGTCATAAGAAAGCCGATACAGTGGCTGTGCTGGACATTGGGTCCAGCAAAGTTGTTTGCCTGATCGGTCAATCTGATGTCAATATGGGTGTTAAGCTCATTGGATCAGGTTTTGGCGTGAGCGCGGGGCTAAAGTCCGGCGCGGTTGTCGATATGGACGCGGTAGAAAACGGCATACGAACTGCGGTCGAAAAGGCCGAAAGAGAAGCTGGCGTCGCGGTTCAGTCTGTTGCGCTTAACGCCGCTTTCAGATCCATGCGGTCGGAGCATCTGAACGTTCAAACGGAATTTGCCAGCGGGGAGGTTGCGGACCGCGACCTCAAACGTCTGATCAATTCGTCTTTGACAGAGTTTTCACAGCCGGAACAAACTATATTACACGCTATCCCGATTTGCTGGACCGTTGATGGTGAAAGCAAGATCGAAGAGCCTCGTGGTATGTATGGCGCATCTCTTGGCGTTGATATGCATTTTGTGCTCGCAGGTGTAGGCCCGCTTCGAAATCTGGCTCATTGTATTGAGCGCTGTCATTTGACTATAAGCTCTGTGACCGCCTCGCCTTATGCGGCGGGCCTTTCCGTTTTAACAGAAGATGAGAAAGATTTGGGGGTTACCCTGATTGACCTTGGCGGGGGTACTAGCACGGCGGCTGTTTTCCGGGACAATACCTTGGTTCATATAGAAGCCTTAGCGGTTGGCGGACAAACACTGACAAAAGACATTGCGCGCGGATTTATGACGCCGCCAGAAGCGGCCGAACGGATTAAAAGAATTTACGGATCAGCATTGCATGGCGCGGATGATGATTTTGTCAATATTCCCTGTCCGCCTATGGGCGCTCAAGATACTTTGCATCATGAATCGAAATCACTCTTGACGGACATCGTTCGAAGCCGGGTTGAAGAGACGTTTGAAATTCTGAGAGACCGCCTCAACAAGAAGGGATTCGAAGAGTATTCTGGACGGCGAATCGTTTTGACTGGCGGCGGCGCGCAGCTCAACGGCGTTAGGGAGCTCGCAGAGTATGTTTTTAACAAACGCGTGAGGATAGGGCGCCCTCATGGCGTATTAGGTCTTAACGAAGAACTTGCAACTCCAGATTTTGCTGTGGCAACAGGTTTGCTTAAGTCTCAGTTTTTAAAGGGAAAAGAGGTTATTGCGGGTCCGCCTGACCTGACTGGGCGTCGGTACCGCAAGAAGCGATATAGCGGCGGAAACCTCAGTAGATCGCTCCAGTGGCTTCGTGAGAATTTTTAATAAAAAGTACAGAAAATACTGAGTTTTCCGCACATTATTAATATCTGTTTAACTGATTTCCTGCACAAATTAACTAATTGCAAACCATAAGCTTAAAGGCGCGTCATGGGTATTAATCTATCTCTACCAAAGTCAGCGGAAATCAAACCGCGTATCGTTGTTATTGGCGTCGGCGGCGCTGGGGGCAATGCCGTCAACAACATGATTGATTCAGGGCTAGAGGGCGTTGAATTTGTCGTTGCAAACACGGATGCTCAGGCGCTGGCCTTTTCGACGGCTGATCGCCGTATCCAAATGGGTAGCGGCATCACTGAAGGTCTCGGCGCTGGGATGCGTCCAGAAGTTGGCGAACAATCCGCTGAAGACTCTATGGCTGAAATTCTTGAACATCTTGACGGCGCGCATATGTTATTTGTGGCAGCCGGTATGGGCGGCGGCACAGGGACAGGTGCAGCGCCTGTCATCGCTCGCGCGGCGCGTGATAAAGGTATTCTAACAGTTGCTATCGTAACCAAGCCTTTCCAGTTTGAAGGTTCTCGGCGTATGAAAATTGCAGAAGAGGGCATTGATCGCCTTGGCGCTGCTGTTGATACATTGATTGTAATTCCAAATCAGAACTTGTTTCGCATCGCCACCGAACAAACAACCATGACAGATGCCTTTGCATTAGCTGATGATGTTTTAAATTCAGGCGTTAAGGGTATTACAGACCTTATGGTCGTTCCTGGCTTGATCAATTTGGACTTTAATGATGTTCGCACCATTATGGATGAAATGGGTAATGCCATGATGGGAACCGGTGAAGCCACAGGCGAGCGCCGGGCTATTGAAGCGGCTGAAAGTGCTATTTCAAATCCTCTGTTAGATGATGTTTCTCTTAAAGGTGCACGCGGCGTCTTGATCAATATTACAGGCGGCAAAGATCTAACGCTTTACGAAGTTGATGAAGCCGCAAGTTTGATCCGCTCACAGGTAGACCCTGATGCCAATATTATTGTTGGGTCTGCACTTGACCCTGATTTAGACGGTATTGTTCGCGTTTCAGTCGTTGCCACAGGTGTTGGCGGCGAATTTGAAAGCGTTTCTCCAGTCGTTCAGTCAAGTCTTGATGCCAATATCTCGCGTCTCAGAGAAACGGCTAATACTGCGTCAATTTCATCTGATATCGTGATTGATGAGGGGGACATCCCTTCACTCGAAGATATCGAGCAGGAAATGGAGCCTAGCTATGTGGCTCAGCCAAGCTATGCCTCGCAGCCAGTTGCGCCACAAAGCGAAGCTTTTGCGCCGCCTCCAATGCCTAAACCTGCACCTCAAATTCATGCGCCGAGACAAGCTCAAGTTCCTCAAAGAGCGCCGGCTCCTGAGCCTCAGCCGCAAACAGTCGTTAAGCGTCCATTTGGATTTTTTGGCCGCAAAAAATCTATCCCGGTGGCCGCGACGCCGCCATCTCGGGCGAAAGTACAGAATACCGGCGATTTGTTCGGCGAAAATGCAGATGAAGAACTAGAGATTCCAGCCTTCTTAAGGCGGCAAACTCGCTAAAAATCATAAAATACATGAAAAATAGCCCCGCCATTCACTTGAGCGGGGTTTTTTCTTGGTAAATTCGGAAGTTTAACCTGAATTAACTGCATTGTAATCTTGCGAAACATTTGGAAACAGGGCTTTTATTGTTCCTATGGTGGGAAAACTTTAATTCTGCTTGTTCAATAAGGAATAGAAGTTTGAATCCAGTTAAACGACAATCGACTCTGAAGGCTCCGACGGTTTTCGCAGGAATCGAGCTGCATGGCGGTGAACATACGCGTGTGGCCTTAAAGCCTGCGCCTGTAGGTCATGGTATTGTATTCGTTCGCACAGATATAAAAGACAGAGATAATCGTATTGAAGTCCGCCCAGATGCCGTAGCTGGAGTCCGCAATTGCACCACGCTTGAAAATAAAGCTGGCGTTCAGGTTGCAACTATCGAACATCTTATGGCGGCGCTTGCATCCGTAGGTATTGATAACCTAACCATTGATGTTGAAGGCCAAGAATTACCGGCACTGGATGGTAGCAGTGAACCATTTCTAAAATTGTTTGAACAAGTAGGGATATTGAAACAGCCAGCCCCAAGACGCTATGTCAAGATTTTGAAAACAGTCGAGGTCGAGCGCGGTGATAGTTATGGCCGTATCGAACCCAATGATAGGCTTTATCTTGATGTCACGATTGATTTTGATGATGTCGCTATTGGTTGTCAGAATATGAAAATTGAACCGGATACAAGATCTTTTCGTGACCGTTTAGCTGGCGCTCGTACATTTGCCAGGACCCATGAAATTGTGGCCCTAAGGGAAGCGGGATTGAGTAAAGGTGGGTCTTATGAAAACGCTATTGTCGTCGACGGAGACAAAGTTCTGAACCCTGGTGGACTTCGATATAATGACGAATTCGTTCGCCACAAAGCTTTAGATTTGATGGGTGATCTGTATCTCGCAGGGCCAGTTTTAGGCAAAATTACCACGGTAAGAGGTGGTCATGGACTCAACCACGATTTGATGACGGCGCTATTTTCAGACCCAGAAGCATGGAGATTCATCTCTCTACCAGTGGAAAATGTTGAATTAGGCTGTGATTCAGTCCTAGCCTAACCGAATTCTCACTTTTCCCCGTAGATTTTCTCGTCTACAAGCCTTCAAACTTAGATCATAAGAATCAAACCAAGAGCTTTACATGCCTGCTAAAAATTTCATGCGCCTTTCCATGCTTGCCGTCATGCTTTTGCTTGTCACGGGTTGTTCCATACTCGGCGGTGGAAACAAAAAAGAAAAACTCGCTTATGTCGAGCGTCCAGCCGAAACCATTTATAATGATGGCATGGATTATATGGAAAAGAACGACGTCGATAAGGCTAAATTGTTCTTTGAAGAAGTAGAACGACAGCATCCATTTTCAAAATGGGCTCGGCGCGCCATGTTAATGACATCCTATGCTAATTACCTCTCGGCAGACTATGAAGAGTCTGTTGCGACGGCTCAGCGTTTCATCAGCCTTCACCCCGGCAATGAAAGCACGCCTTACGCTTATTATCTTATCGCCATGTCTTATTATGACCAGATTTATGATGTCGGACGAGATCAAGCGACGACGACCAGCGCCGAAGCTGCCTTGCAGCAAGTCGTGCGTCGTTACCCGGACAGCGATTATGCCCGTGATGCCAGGTTGAAACTTGAATTAACCCATGATCATTTGGCGGGTAAGGAAATGGCCGTTGGTCGGTATTACTTGAAAAACAGTCAGCAATTAGCTGCGATCGGACGATTTAAAACCGTCGTTCGAGATTATCAGACAACATCTCATGTCGAAGAGGCTATGCACCGCCTTGTTGAAGCCTATGTCTCTATCGGGATTGTTGGTGAGGCTAAAGTTGTTGGATCGGTTCTTGGATATAATTATCCAGAGAGCGAGTGGTATGAGGACAGCTATGATTTGCTAGAAGGTTTCGGCGTGAATTTGGACGACGAAGTGAAAAAAGCTAGAGATCCGGGTTATTGGCGCCGCCTCAGAGAGCGCATATTCTAGAAAGCCTGAGCATGTTATCCGGGATATCCATTCGAAATGTGGTTTTGATCGAAACGCTTGATCTTGAACTGCAATCTGGGATGATAGCTTTGACGGGTGAAACTGGGGCCGGTAAATCGATAATCTTAGACGCGCTTGGCATGGCCACAGGGGCAAGATCAGATAAGGGTCTTGTCCGAAAAGGTTGTGATAAGGCCCAATGTTCTGCCAGTTTTGAACTAACGCCTGCTCATCCGGGTTGGAAAGCCCTACAAGCAGCAGATTTCGATGTTGATCCGTCTGAACCATTAGTTCTGCGCCGGACCATAAATGTCGATGGCCGAAGCAAGGCCTTCATCAATGATATGCCTGTAAGCGTGAAGCTCCTATCTGAACTCGGGGCGTTATTGCTCGAAGTTCATGGTCAGCACGATGGACGGGGTTTGCTTGATCCATCTCGACATATACACATGCTTGATGCATTTGGTAGTTATGAGGCTGAGCTTAAGTTTACTCAAACTGCATATATCGAAATGTCGGCGGCGGAAAACGCTCTTGGAGATTTGTCCGAAGCTGCCGCAAAGGCGGAGCAAGATCGCGACTTTCTAAGCCATTCAGTTGAAGAACTTGATCGTTTGGATGTTCGCGTGGACGAAGAAGAAGAACTCGCGGCTAAACGGAGGTTCTTACAAGGCGCCGAAGGGGCTCTAAGTGAGCTGACAGCCGCCGAGAATACGTTAGGCGACGGGGAATATGAAAGCCGCCTTTCAAGTGCTCTCGCGGGCATTGAGCGCGTAAGAGCGCGTATAGGAGGGGGCGATAACGCCGCGAGCAATGTCATGACCAGCGCCGCCGAAGCTCTAGAGCGCGCTATTTTAGAAACCCAAGAAGCCAGGCACGCCGTTGCGCAAGCTGCGTTGGCCTTTGACGTCCAGCCAGGCGCACTTGATGGGGTAGAGAAACGGTTCTTTGCGATTAAAGCGGCTTGCAGAAAATATGGTGTTGAAGGTGCCGCGTTAATTGATAAACGCCGAGAATTTGCCGAAAGCCTCGCGCTGATAGACAATGTCGATGCCGAGCTTGCTAAGGCAAAAGCAAAGGCCAATAAGGCGCAAGCCACTTACATTAAAGCTGCGACAGCCCTAACTAAGGCCCGAGTTAAAGCCGCAGAACGGCTTAAAGTATCCGTTCTAAAAGAACTCCCAGATTTGAAGATGGACCGCGCTCAGTTTAAAGTGACCGTAGAAGAGAGCGGTCCAAGCGCGCTTGGCAAAGATAAAGTTCGTTTTGAAGTCGCCACTAACCCTGGTTCTGCCATGGGCCCAATGGATAAAGTAGCGTCTGGCGGCGAGCTCGCGCGATTTGCTCTGGCGATAAAGGTCGCGTTAGCGGGCAATGATTTCAAGGTCATGGTATTTGATGAGGTTGACCAAGGGGTTGGCGGTGCTGTTGCGAGCGCAGTCGGCGGACGCTTGACAAAACTTTCAAAATCCGGACAGGTATTTGTTGTCACCCACAGTCCACAAGTTGCTGCCTGTGCCGATCACCAATATCTTATCGAAAAAGCCAGTGACGCTAAAACAACTCATACGTCAGTTACTCATATATTGTCAGGTGACCGTGAAGAAGAAATCGCCCGTATGCTTGCAGGGGAGTCTATTACTGATGCTGCAAGGGCAGCCGCGCGGCAATTAATGAAAGCCAGCTAAATAGTTTGAATTTTATGCCAGTGATGTATGTTTGGATGAACATGCGAGAAGATTCGTGACCGAAGAAAATGCTAAAACACGCCTGAAACAACTGGCTATGGAAATCCGTATTGCGGATGCACAGTATTATGGGGATGATGCGCCGACTCTTACAGATGCTGAATATGACGCGTATCGGCAAGAACTTTTGGCATTAGAGGCCGAATTTCCACATTTGATTCTAGCCGATAGCCCGTCGCAAAAAGTTGGGGTCAAACCGTCGGGTAAGTTTGGCAAGATAAGCCATAAAGTTCCGATGCTTTCGCTTGATAACGCTTTTACCGATGAAGACGTCAAAGATTTTTCGGCGCGTATCAAACGCTTCTTGAATTTACCGGATGACATGGTTTTGGAGTTCACCGCTGAGCCCAAAATTGATGGCTTATCTGCGGCGCTTCGATATGAAGGTGGTAAACTGGTTTCCGGTGCAACGCGCGGTGATGGCCGTACAGGTGAAGACGTCACGGCAAACCTACGCACGCTTGGGACTGTTCCCAAGGTTTTATCCGGTGAGGGGTGGCCTGATGTTCTAGAAATTCGCGGCGAAGTTTATATCGACCATGATGATTTTGTGACCATGAACGCGGCGCAAGTTGCAGCGGGTAAGGACGCCTATAAAAATCCTAGGAATGCGGCGGCAGGCTCTCTTCGTCAGATTGATCCTAATATAACGGCTAAAAGACCGCTTAAGCTTTTTGCCTATACTTGGGGTGATATCAGCGCGCCTTTATCGGACACGCAAATGGGCGCAGTTGAAGCTATGGAAAGATGGGGTTTTTCAATCAATCCCAATATGAAGGTGCATAAAAGCGCCAGCGCCATGATTGAACATTATCACGAGATCGAAACAGCGCGAGCTGGGCTCGGTTATGATATTGATGGCGTGGTTTATAAGGTCAATGATTTGGCCCTACAGGACCGCTTAGGCTTTGTTTCGCGGGCGCCGCGTTGGGCCATCGCTCATAAGTTTCCGGCGGAAAAAGCGATTACTACAGTCAATGATATTGAGATTCAAGTTGGCCGTACCGGGGCCCTGACACCTGTGGCAAAACTAGAACCTATCACTGTTGGCGGGGTGGTCGTTTCCAATGCGACACTACATAATGAAGATGAGATAAAACGCCTTGGCGTAAAGGCTGGCGACACGGTTGAAATACAACGTGCTGGGGACGTTATTCCGCAGGTTATTAGAGTTACAAAGGACGGCGGTTCCGCAGTCTTTCTCTACCCGACTGTTTGTCCAATTTGCGCAGCCCCGGCAATCAATGATGTAGATGAAAAAACCGGCCGTGTAGATATCGTTCGCCGCTGCACAAATGGCCTGAATTGTCCGGCGCAAGCTATTGAAGGATTTAAGCATTTTGTCTCTCGCCGCGCCTATGATATCGATGGTATGGGGGCTAAACAAATCGAAGCTTTTTATGAAAGAAAGCTGGTTTTACAGCCCGCTGATATCTTCACACTTGAAGTTCGCAATCCAGAGATACAATTAGAAAAATGGGAAGGTTGGGGCGAGACCAGCGCGAAAAATTTATTCGCCGCGATTAATGCCCGGCGGAGCATTGATTTTTCAAGGTTTTTATATGCCCTTGGAATTCGCCATATCGGACAAGGGAATGCTAACTTATTAGCTAAGCATTATCTGGAATGGGATAAATTTTACACGGCAATATTATCCATTGGAGATGAGGCAAGTTTGGCTTGGAGCGAGCTTATGGCAATCGACGGAGTTGGACCGGGGGCTGCGAGTGCGGTCAGGGATTTCTTCAATGCGCCAGGTAATCAAACTATCATCACAAATCTATTGGAACATGTCGATGTAATCGCCGCTGAAGCCCCATCTGATGATAGTCCGGTCGCCGGAAAAACAGTCGTTTTCACCGGAAAGTTAGAGCGTTTTTCTCGCGATGAAGCTAAGGCGAAAGCGCAAAGTCTGGGCGCAAAAGTGTCAGGGAGTGTATCGGCCAAAACAGACTACGTTGTGGCAGGTCCGGGCGCAGGGTCGAAACTCAAAAAAGCCACTGAATTAGGTGTGAAAGTAATGAGCGAAGATGAGTGGTTGGACTTAGTGAACTGAGCCTCGGGCTTGACCCGCTTGCTTTCACGTCTCAAGTTGAGTCAGAAATATTGGGGAAGATATGAGGCAGATTTCTTGGCTTATAGGTACGGCGTTAGTCAGCGTATCTGGCATGGCGTCAGCTCAAACCAATAGGGATATGGACGAGGTCATTGTTACAGCACAAAAGCGTGCTGAGAATGTTCAAGATGTTCCCATTGCAATCCAGGTGCTGAATACAGAGACGCTGGAATCTCTAGCGGCCGATAATATCGGCGATATTGATGCTTTTATCCCCGGTTTAGAGGTCCGTAACGGAAGTCCGACGCAGCCTAGGTTTGCTATTCGCGGAATTTTGACGGAAGATTTCGGCGTTGGTACCGACCCTGCCGTCGGCGTCTATGTTGACGGGGTTTATGCGGCGCGGTCTGGCGCCTCGCTTTTGGCATTTAATGATGTGGAACGCATCGAAGTTATTAAAGGGCCACAGGGGACATTGTTAGGCCGAAATAGTTCAGCCGGTGCCGTGTCTATTATCACTAAAAAACCGTCGCAGGAATTTGAGGCAGAACTTAGCGTGAGTTACGGCAATTTTGACAAACGCCGCGTCGAAGGTCTGATAAATATCCCATTGTCGGAAACAGCGGCCGTTCGGTTTAACGGCGTTATTAATAAGCGAGATGGATTGTACACAGATGCTGTGACGGGCGCTGATTTAAAACAGGAAGATAATTGGGCCCTGCGCGGGGCTCTAGGATGGGACATCACGCCTAAGACACATCTGAATCTGACTGTGAGCCATGATGAACTTGATCAAGACGCTCGGCCCGCCATTGGCTTGGTTGAGATTAGAGAATTACCAGATAGCCCACCTGTTCCGACCGACCCTTCGACCTATCTGGATCCACGAAATGTCGATATCCGAAATGATGTCATAGACAATGGGGAAAAAAGAAATCTTGATGAAGTAGTGCTAAATATTACTCATGATTTTGGAGGTATAGAGCTCACATCGATCTCGGCCTGGCGTCAATTTGAAACGCGAAACCGCAAAGATGAAGATGGAACAAATAGCGTGCAAACTTATCTCGATTCTCATAATATTGAAGATAATGAGAGTATTTACCAAGAGTTTCGCTTGGCTGGAGATACAGGAAAGTTAAATTGGCTTACGGGTGTGAGCTATTTTGACGAAACGGCGCGCCAAACCACGTCAACTAATACCAATTCCACGACCATCGACACGCTGATTTTAAATACTCAAAATACCGGCGGCATTCGCCTTCTTGATACAGTTCAAACCTTTTTGAACGCGTTTAATATTGACGCCAATCTATTGGGCCATAATTGGCGCGAAGACATGATAAATCGCGGCGATTATAAGGCCTATGCCGCCTTTGCAGATGTGACCTATGAAGTGACCGATCAGTTAAGTCTAACCATTGGTGGCCGCTATACCAGAGATGAAAAGACATTTTCTTGGTTCAATGGCCCCCGAATTGCCGATGAATTCGATGAGAACTTAGCGATCGCGGCTCCTACTATTGATTTACTGAGCGCATTGTCCGGTATAAGTTTCTCGGCAGCCGATCTTATGGGCGATTTCGTATTTACCTTGAACGGACTTGCTGGTGTTGCCTGTGATAACGGCGTCACGGTTGCCGAAGGCGTAGAGTGTATCAATAAAGATGTCTTCGAAGACTTTAGTCCGCGTATCGTTCTGGATTACAAACTTAACGACAATACGCTGATTTATGGCTCCTACGCTCAGGGTTATAAAGCGGGCGGGTTTAATAGCGTTCAAGTCTCATCGCGTTTCGCGAATGAAGGTGTGGATAACTTTGAGCTTGGGTTTAAAACCACGATTGAGGATTTAGGTTTGCGCGTGAACGGGTCTCTGTTCCACTTTAAATATGATGATAAGCAAATCGTACTCTTGGCAAATGACGTCGCAGGCTCAGGCGTGCCGCAGCTTTTGATACAAACAACTGATGAAAAAGCGACGGGTGTTGATCTTGAAACTGAGTGGGCTGCCACCAAGAATTTGGGACTGATGGCAAATTTGCAATATATCGATATGAAATTTGGAGATGCTGTCACAATTGATGGCGATGATTTGAGCGGTCAGCCAACAGGGGAGCCAATATTTGGCTATGCTGTTGGGGGACGTTATGAGGTTGATCTTGATAATAAGGGTAGTCTGGAATTTCAGGCCATGCATTCTTATCGTGGTAGTCGGCGCTGCTTTGACGCCCTCGAAGAACAGGGTCGATGCACCGGAGACGAATACCCGTTCAAGGTAGGCCGATCACGAGAGCGGACCGATGTGCGCGCCTATTGGCGTAGTCAATCACAGCGATATCAAATTGGGGTTTATGCCAATAATTTGTTTGATAATATCTATATCGGCAATGTGAATAATTTGACCACATCAGTTTTAGGGACGCCTTCTACGACTTTGTCTAATCCTCGATATTACGGCGTGGATTTTAAATTTAAGTATTAGACGCCGTTTCATATTTATCTAGCGCTATCAACCATGCTTCTTCATCGTTGATTATATCGTCTTCGAGCTCTCTTCGCATATCCAAAATGATTTGGGCTTTGCGAGGGTCGGATGTGAAGATTTCACCATCCCCAAGTGTGGCGTCAATTTTGGCAATTTTTTGGCGGGCGATTTCTATATTTGCTTCTAAGTCTTCGCAGACTTTTTTGAGCGGGAAGAGGCGTTCTCTCTCAAGCGCTGCCTGTTTCCGGTGGGCAGTTTTGTCATTTTCGGGAGCCGTGGGCGCCTTTTTCGGGGGGCGCGACTTTTCGATTTGTAGCTGGCGGTAGTCCTCGAGTGAACCTTCGAAGGTTTTAACGGTGCCTTTATCCACCAGCCAAAGTCGATCGACCACAGATTCCAATAAGTTTCTATCGTGACTAATGACCAGAATTGCGCCGTCATAATCGTTGAGCGCTTTTATAAGTTCAGCCCGGCTATCCATATCAAGGTGATTGGCCGGTTCGTCCAGCACGAGCAAATGCGGGGCGTGAAAGGATATCAGAGAAAACAGCAGGCGGGCCTTCTCACCGCCGGATAGGTCACCCGCTTTGGTTTCGGCTTTTTCTGCGCCGAGGCCAAACCGTGCCAGACGGGCGCGGCGCTGGGCTTCTGTGGCATCGGGCATAAGCTCGACCACATGGTCATAGGCGCTTTGGCGGGTATTGATCGCGTCAATTTCATGTTGGGCGAAATAGCCTATGACCATTTTGCGGTGGCGTTTGATATGGCCTTCTTGGGCCTCTAAAAGCCCCATAATGGCTTTGGCAAATGTGGATTTGCCTTCGCCGTTCTTGCCTAAAAGCCCGATGCGATCATCTGGATCAATACGTTGGTCAAGGCGCTGCAAAATCGGATTACCTTCTTCATAGCCGAGCGTAACGTCATCAAAGCGCACAATAGGCGGAGATAAAGACCGCTCTGGGGACGGAATATCAATCGCCGGAATAGGGTCATCGATGATGGTGGCGATGGGTTTCATCTTCTCGAGGCGCTTGACCCGGCTTTGTGCTTGTTTGGCTTTGTTGGCTTGGGCTCTGAAACGGGTGACAAAGGCTTCTAAGCGGCGGCGCTCATCTTCTTGCTTGTCGCGTAGAGCCATGGACAAGCGCTGCTGCTCGCGCATTTGCTTTTGGAAGGATTCGTACCCGCCGCTATAGGCAAATAGTTTTCTGTTCCTCAGGTGGGCAATATGGGTGACAGCGCGGTTGAGGAAATCCCGGTCATGAGAAATGATAAAGGCTGTCCCGGGATAGGATTTGATATGGGTTTCGAGCCAGACAGCGCCCTCGACATCAAGATAGTTGGTTGGCTCATCAAGTAATAACAGGTCGGGTGATGCAAATAACATGGCGGCGAGAGCGACTCGCATACGCCAACCGCCGGAAAAGTCAGAGCAGGGCTTTTGCTGGGCTTCAGAGGAAAAACCAAGACCGGAGAGAATCATACCAGCGCGAGCTTCGGCAGAATAAGCGCCGATATCAGAAAGGCGTGTGTGAATTTCAGCGATACGGTTGGGATCTACCGCTGTTTCGGCCTCAAGCAGTAGAGCCGTACGTTCTTCGTCGGCTGCTAGGACGGTTATCATCAAGCTTTCTGACCCAGAGGGAACTTCTTGATCAACAACGCCGAACTTTGCGCCCTTACGCAGGTTGATAGAGCCATCATCTGGGCTGATCTCGCCTTTGATGAGGCGAAACAAGGTCGATTTGCCCGTGCCATTGCGCCCGACAAACCCCATTTTCATGCCTTGAGAAATAGCGATCGTCGCCTGTTCAAACAGGGGGCGGCCTTCTATTCGGTATGTCAGATCATTGATATGAAGCACGATAATCCGGTGTTTTGTGAAAAAGGGTGATTAACATGGCTTCACATATAGTCAAACGCCCGTTATAGAGCGGCCAAATTTAATCAGCCCGTATGGTTCGGGTTTTCGACATAGGAGGCTTTCATGGCCACACAACGTACATTCTCTATCATCAAGCCAGATGCCACAGAGCGTAACATCACGGGACTTGTTAATGCAAAAATCGAAGAAGCTGGTCTTCGTATTATCGCGCAAAAGCGCCTTCAGCTCACAAAAGAACAAGCTGGCGGTTTCTACGCTGTCCATTCAGAGCGCCCTTTCTACAACGACCTCGTCTCATTCATGATGTCTGGTCCGGTTGTGGTTCAGGTTCTTGAAGGCGAAAACGCTATTGCAAGATACCGCGAAATTATGGGCGCGACGAACCCATCCGAAGCTGATGCCGGCACAATCCGCGCTGAGTATGCTAAATCTATCGACGCCAACACAGTCCACGGCTCTGACGCCCCTGAAACAGCTATCGAAGAAATCGCATTCTTCTTCGCTGAAAACGAAATCGTCGGATAGTTTTCACTCCCGTTCTTCCTGGACTTGATCTAGGATCTGACCATGTTGCCCGGAGATACTGGCTTTCGCCAGTATGAGCGGATTTTAAAAGTTTAAGAAGCCGGGCTCTTGGGTCTGGCTTTTTTATTTGCTTTATTTCCGGCTCCGCAAATGCATCCCAACCATTATGGCCGCGAACGACAACCCGATAATCGGCAACGCCCATTTTAGTTTCTCTGCCATCAACTCGCCGAGCACATGAAACACTGTGAAAAATAGCGCGATATACAAAATCGCGGTAATCGCCACATAGAGACAAAACTTCGCATAACTCACCTTGAAAAACCCGGCGGCGATATAGGCTGGGATGCGGGTGAGGGGGATGAAGCGGGCGGTCATCATGGTGGAAAATGGATAGGTCAGGACTTTTTCTTTTAGGGCCATGACTTTTTCCTGTTTAGAAAATTCCGTGCCTTTTTTATTGCTGAGCGCCGCCCATCCGATCCAATATTTCCAGATATCGCTAAAAAATAGGCCTGTGAAAATGGCCAAGACGGTCGGGATAAGCTCGGTTTGACCAGTTGCGGACAGACCAGCTGCGGCTAATACAGCCAGATCTTCTTGGATGAAGGGAGCCAGTAAGATGGCGATATAGATGGCATAGGGCCCTAAAAAGCCGAGCGAATCTATGATATTTGAGACGTCCATTGATTGATTCTTTGTTTAATTTTCCCAATCCAAAGCAGATTTAAGGGCTTTTGCAAAGCCTGCGTTGAATTTTCCCAATATTTCCGCCTTACTGTATCTTGCCTATTTCTAAAGGCCGTGACATAAGCCGCGCAAAATTTACCTGTGAAGTCTGGATAGAACTTTGCCGCAAGGCTCCAGAGTTCCAATGTATGGATGACAAAATGCAGATCAAAGAAATTGAAGCCGAAGGCTTGAGCCGCACATATTCTGTGACAGTGCCAAAAGAAGAACTAGCCGAGCAGCTAGAAGCCAAGATTAAGGAAATGCAGCCGCAAGTCTCTTTGAAGGGTTTCCGTCCGGGCAAAGTTCCTATGTCTCACATCCGCAAGATGTATGGCCAGTCTATTATGAAGGACGTTGTTGAAGACGTTTTAAATAAATCAAGCCAGCAAGCCATCAACGATAATAAAATTCGTCCAGCGGGTCAGCCAAAAATTGATCTACGCGCCAACGGCGAAGAGGTTACTAACGGCACAGCTGATCTTGAGTATCAAATGACGGTCGAAATGATTCCTGAATTTGAACCTGTTGATCCTGAAAAACTAAAGTTCACACGTTTGACATCTGAAATTGATGCTAAAGATGTGGATGAGCGCCTTGCGCAGCTCGCCGAAGGTCAAAAGACTTATAAGAAAAAAGCCAAAACCGCTAAAGCTAAGAAAGACGATGCCGTCCTGATTAACTTTACGGGCCGCATTGACGGTGAAGCCTTTGAAGGCGGCGCAATGGAAGGCCATCAGCTTGTTCTAGGATCCGGTACATTCATTCCTGGTTTTGAAGATCAGTTGATCGGCGCCAAAGCCGCCGACAAACTTGATGTGACGGTAAACTTCCCTGATGATTATCAGGCGGCCAATTTGGCTGGCAAAGAAGCCATATTCGAAACTGAAGTTATCGAAGTTCAAGGCGAGAAAGACGCTAAGCTTGACGATGATTTGGCGACAAAGTTTGGGTTTGAAACTTTCGACAAGCTCAAAGAAGTCATCACGGAGCAAGTCGAAAATGAATATAAAATGCAAAGCCGTTTAAAGCTTAAGCGGGCTATTCTTGACGAACTTGACAAGAAGCACGACTTTGACCTTCCGCCGGGCATGGTTGAAGCTGAATTTTCAAATATCTGGGCGCAGGTTCAATCTGAAAAAGAAGCTGGTAATCTTGACGAAGACGATGCCAAGAAAACGGATAAGCAGCTTGAAAAAGACTACCGTAAGATTGCAGAGCGCCGTGTGCGCCTTGGTCTAGTGCTTGCTGAAATGGGCCAGAAGGCTGAAGTTAATGTCGGCAATGAAGAATTACAGCAAGCGATGATTGCTGAAGCCCGTCAATATCCGGGTCAAGAACAGGAAGTTATCGAGTTCTACCAAAAGAATCCGAATGCTATCGCTCAGCTTCGCGCGCCGCTTTATGAAGAGAAGGTTGTCGACCTAATCATCGAAAAAGCCAAGATGACGGATAAAACAGTCGCTAAAGACAAGCTCTTTGAAGAAGACGATATGATCTAGGCTGTGCCTGAATGTAAAAATTTTGAACCCGGTCATGTCATTTGGCCGGGTTTTATTTTGTCTACCCCTTGTAATTATCTTCGGCGCGTCAATATTGAAGTAATCTTTTAAGTGATAGAAACGAATGAAATTGATTCGTAAGCAATCCGGTTAGGAAAACACATGCAACACCCCGACGACGTATTAACAGATTACATGGTCCCAACAGTCTTTGAACGTGCCACGGATAATATTCGTGGCTATGACGTATTTTCGCGGCTTTTGCGTGACCGTATTATTTTCCTAAATGGTCCCGTTGAAGACGGAATGGCGGCTTCTATTTCGGCTCAGCTCTTATTTTTGGAATCTGAAAATCCGAAAAAAGAAATAGCCATGTATATTAACTCACCAGGCGGCGTCGTGACATCTGGCATGGCGATCTATGACACCATGCAATATGTTAAGTGCCCAATATCGACGGTTTGTATTGGTCAAGCGGCTTCTATGGGCTCACTTCTACTTTGCGCGGGTACGGACGGTATGCGGATCGCGCTACCAAATGCTCGTATTATGGTTCACCAGCCATCAGGCGGTTTCCGCGGTCAAGCCTCTGATATTGAGCGTCATGCCAAAGATATTCTCGCCATGAAAAAGCGTCTCAACGAGATATATGTCAAACATACCGGTCAAAAATACGCCAATATCGAGAAAACGCTGGATCGTGATCACTTCATGACCGCAGCTGAAGCCAAGGATTTTGGGCTTGTTGATAAGGTTATTTCACACCGCGAAGAAACAACTTAGGCTCCTCGCTTAAATTGTGACTTGCCGTTTTGGCAAAAAAGGTGTTCCATAAAGTAACACAGGTAAGGCAAATGTAACGATTTTGTCTTAGATTAATCCAAATACCCACCTTGCGGTGGGCATTGCTTTTGCAAAGAATGCCGTAAGACTGGGCGTAAATAAAACGGATGAACCGATTATGAGTAAAAATACTAGCGATTCAAAGAACACACTTTACTGTTCGTTTTGCGGCAAAAGTCAGCATGAAGTTCGCAAATTAATCGCTGGACCGACGGTCTTCATCTGTGATGAATGTGTCGAGCTTTGTATGGATATTATCCGCGAAGAGGGCAAAGGCTCGATCGCTAAAGCCACCGAAGGTGTACCTAAGCCGCAAGATATCTGTGAAACGCTAGATGATTACGTCATTGGTCAGTCTCACGCCAAGCGCGTACTCTCTGTCGCTGTTCATAACCATTATAAACGCCTTAATCACGCCGCGAGCGATGAAGAGGTTGAGCTGGCGAAATCAAACATTCTCCTGATCGGCCCGACAGGCTGCGGTAAAACGCTTTTGGCGCAGACTTTGGCTCGTATTTTGGACGTTCCGTTCACCATGGCTGATGCAACGACGCTCACAGAAGCGGGTTATGTTGGTGAAGATGTTGAAAATATCATTTTGAAACTGCTTCAGTCTGCTGATTACAATGTAGAACGCGCCCAGCGCGGTATCGTCTATATTGACGAAGTTGATAAAATTAGCCGTAAGTCAGATAATCCGTCCATAACGCGCGATGTATCGGGTGAGGGCGTTCAGCAAGCGCTTCTCAAGATTATGGAAGGCACAGTTGCTTCTGTACCGCCTCAGGGCGGCCGTAAGCATCCGCAACAAGAATTCCTACAAGTCGATACGACGAATATCTTATTTGTCGTTGGGGGCGCATTTGCTGGTCTTCACCGCGTAATTTCTAATCGTGGCGATGGCTCGACGATTGGTTTCGGCGCCAAGATTAAAGATATTGACGAGCGCCGCATCGGCACAATCTTGCAAGATGTCGAGCCAGATGATTTGTTGCGTTTTGGTTTGATTCCTGAATTTGTCGGACGTTTGCCGGTTATCGCAACGCTCGAAGATCTTGATGAAGAAGCTTTGATCAAGATTCTCACTCAGCCTAAAAATGCGCTCGTGAAGCAATATCAAACACTTTTCCAAATGGAAGAGGTGAAACTTAGCTTCTCTGAAGATGCTCTTAGCGAAATTGCCAAGAAAGCGATTAAGCGTAAAACTGGTGCGCGGGGCTTACGCTCGATCATGGAAGGCATTCTACTCGATACCATGTATGATTTACCGTCTTATGAAGGCGTACAAGAGGTCGTGATCAACGGCGAAGTCGTCAGCGGTGAGGCAAAACCTTTATTGATTTACGCCGAGCGTAAAAAGGCTTCGGACAAAGCGTCGTAATACCCGCCTTTTAATGCTTGGGCAATGTCCGGTTATCGGCGTGATAATATGTAAAAATGTGAGCTTTCAGGCTTGAAATAGCCAGAAAATCACCCACTTACTACGAATACATATTCGCATGTCCGAGAAATAGAGGTTTCTATGTCAGTCAAGACTACATTACCGGTTCTGCCCCTTCGGGATATTGTGGTGTTTCCACATATGGTCGTGCCATTATTCGTCGGCCGGGATAAATCCATTAAAGCTCTGGAAGAGGTTATGCGTCTCGAAAAACGTATCTTCTTATTGACCCAGAAAGAGGCCGATATAGACGAGCCCGGTATTGATGATATTCACCACCAAGGCTGCATTGCCAAAATCCTTCAGCTTTTGAAACTGCCTGATGGAACCGTCCGAGTTTTAGTTGAAGGCATTACACGGGCGAAGGCCTTGCAATTTACTGATAATGATCAGTTTTTTGAAGCCGAATCTGAAGAGCTAAATGATCAAATTGCCGAAGAGGCTATGGTAAAGGCGCTAGCGTCAACAGTTGCGTCTGATTTTGATAGCTATGCCAAACTCAATAAGAAAATCGCTGAAGAAGTCGTGACGTCTGTGGGCGAAATTACCGATCCAGCCAAGCTTGCTGATGTTATCGCTGTGCATTTGAATGCAAAAGTCGCTGAAAAACAGGCCCTATTGCAAGAGACAGATGTCAGTGCGCGCCTGGAAAAAATTCTCGGCATGATTGATGGAGAGCTAAGCGTTCTTAAAGTCGAGAAGAAAATCAAGGGGCGCGTCAAACGTCAAATGGAGAAAACTCAGCGCGAATATTACTTGAATGAGCAAATGAAGGCCATTCAGACCGAGCTTGGCAATGATGGCCCGGACGAAATCGCTGAGCTTTCCGAAAAGATTGGGAAAACCAAATTTTCCAAAGAAGCCAAAGAAAAAGCTCTGGCAGAGCTTAAAAAGCTTAAACAGATGAGCCCGATGTCCGCTGAGGCGAACGTCTCGCGCAATTACATCGACTGGATGCTCTCTGTACCGTGGAGCAAGAAGAAACGCCTGAGCACTGATCTAGAGAAGGCTCAAAGCATTCTTGATGAAGATCACTATGGTCTTGATAAGGTCAAAGAGCGTATTGTCGAGCATTTAGCGGTTCAGGCCCGGACCAAAAAGATCAAAGGCCCAATCCTATGTCTTGTCGGCCCTCCTGGCGTGGGTAAAACTTCCCTTGGGAAATCTATCGCTAAGGCCACAGGCCGTGAGTTTGTCCGGGTCTCTTTAGGCGGCGTTCGTGACGAGTCAGAAATTCGAGGCCATAGGCGAACTTATATCGGTTCTATGCCGGGCCGGATTATCCAGTCCATGAAAAAGGCCAAATATAGCAACCCGCTATTTTTACTCGACGAAATTGATAAAATGGGCGCAGATTTTCGCGGTGACCCAGCGGCAGCTTTATTAGAGGTTCTGGACCCAGAGCAGAATAATACATTTGGTGATCATTACTTGGATGTGGATTACGATCTTTCAGACGTTCTGTTCATCACAACGGCTAACTCGCTTGATATGTCTCAGCCGCTACTGGACCGTATGGAAATCATTCGTATTCCGGGTTATACAGAAGACGAAAAGGTTGAAATTGCTACCCGTCACTTGCTACCGGAAATGCTCGAAGATCACGGCCTAAAGGACGGCGAATTTAAGGTCAGCGAAGATGCCATAAGGGATGTTATCCGCTATCATACCCGCGAAGCCGGGGTGCGTAGCCTCAAGCGTGATATTGCCAAGCTTGGCCGTAAGGCAATTAAACATATTGTTGGCGGTAAGAAAAAGACCATATCGGTTACGGACAAAAATCTAGATGATTTTCTTGGTGTTAAGAAATACCGCTTTGGCCAAACAGACCAAGAAGACCAAGTCGGCGTGGTCACGGGCCTTGCCTGGACACAGGCCGGCGGCGACATTTTAACGATTGAAGCTGTCTCTATGCCGGGTAAAGGTAAGATGACTGTCACGGGTAATCTCAAAGACGTCATGAAAGAATCTATTTCTGCGGCGAATTCATTTGTGCAGAGCCGGGCGCCTCAATTTGGCATTAGTCCGCGCCGTTTTCAAAGCACGGATATTCACGTCCATGTGCCAGAAGGCGCGACGCCTAAAGACGGTCCATCGGCAGGTGTTGGTATGATTACAGCGATTGTCTCAGTGTTGACCCAGATACCGGTTCGCAAAGATATCGCCATGACGGGCGAAATCACCCTGCGTGGTCGTGTACTGCCTATCGGCGGTCTTAAAGAGAAATTGCTCGCGGCTATACGCGGCGGTGTCAAAACAGTCTTGATTCCCATCGATAACGAAAAAGATCTGGCAGAAATCCCAGATAATGTGAAAACTGCTCTCGAAATCATCCCGGTTTCGACCGTGAAAGACGTGCTAAGTGCGGCTTTGATCCGCCCGCCGGA
>JABABK010000159.1 GCA_014238285.1 Hellea sp. | reverse complement strand
TAGATTTGTTTTATCGAAACTGATTCTGATATATAAAAGTGTGATGTGCCAAATAAACAAAAATCCACTTTTAGTTTAGACCTCAACAAATTAAGTAATACTAGCAGTTACCCGTTGATAATGCGTGAGACATTAATTTGTACCCCGTATCATATACAACCGGAAATATTTTGGATTTTGTGAAAATTCGAACTGAGTACTTATATGTAACAGACGTACAGACAGGTGGACAGTAAATTGTCTGTCTGTCGGATATCAACATATTAACCATGATACAAATTTTCAAACGGACCACAATGACAAAGGAATTAAATTAAGAACAACAAAAACTTTTCCCATCAATTATTTCCTTTATTTTAAAAAGTATATATTTTCTGAAAGCTGATAAAATTATCTATTTAATGATTATATTTTCGGATATTAATAAGAATCATGCCGGACATGAGAATGATTTTATTAAATTTACGATGTCTTGCCTTTGGAGATTTATAAGTCCCCTCCATCACAGTTTCTTTCTAAACAAAT
>JABABK010000158.1:422-523 GCA_014238285.1 Hellea sp. | reverse complement strand
TCTCTCACACAATAATTATACAAGTCATGGTAGTATCTGTGCATGAAAGATACCGTTCTGATAACTGAAGGAAAAACACTCTTGTTTGTACCAAAAGGATC
>JABABK010000158.1:160-412 GCA_014238285.1 Hellea sp. | reverse complement strand
CCCTGCAACAACGAGGGGACCAAACATTGGCCCTCTCCCTGCCTCATCTACGCCGCAGACTATCATAAAATAAAACGCCAAACGCACTGATATAAGAAAATCACAGTTGGATTATCTTGTATATTGGCAAATAATCTTTGAGCAGGCAGATCTCTCACACAATAATTATACAAGTCATGGTAGTATCTGTGCATGAAAGACACCGTTCTGATAACTGAAGGAAAAACACTCTTGTTTGTACCAAAAGGATCT
>JABABK010000158.1:0-150 GCA_014238285.1 Hellea sp. | reverse complement strand
CCCTGCAACAACGAGGGGTCCAAACATTGGCCCTCTCCCTGCCTCATCTACGCCGCAGACTATCATAAAATAAAACGCCAAACGCACTGATATAAGAAAATCACAGTTGGATTATCTTGTATATTGGCAAATAATCTTTGAGCAGGCAGA
>JABABK010000157.1 GCA_014238285.1 Hellea sp. | reverse complement strand
GAAAAGATGCAATTGTTATTAAAGATGGAAAGCAAATAACAGAATTCAAAGAAGGAATATTGCCTTGGTCAATACAAAATCCTATAGCATTAGTATTTGATGAATATGATGCGGGAAGACCAGACGTTATGTTTGTCATTCAAAGAGTTTTAGAAGCAGAGGGAAATTTTACTTTGTTAGATAAAAATAAAATAATTAAACAAAATAAATATTTTAGATTATTTGCAACTTCAAACACAGTTGGGTTAGGAGATACAACCGGTCTTTACCATGGTACTCAACAAATCAACCAAGGCCAAATGGATAGATGGAATATTGTAACAACTTTAAACTATCTAAGTCTAGAAAAAGAAATGGAAATCATTTTGGCAAAAAATAAAAATTTAAATAATGCAAAAGGAAAAGAAAAAGTTGCAAATATGATTAAAGTTGCATCTTTAACTAGAAAAGGTTTTATGGCAGGAGACATTTCTACGGTTATGTCGCCTCGTACTATAATTCACTGGGCTGAAAATAGTTCTATTTTTAAA
>JABABK010000156.1 GCA_014238285.1 Hellea sp. | reverse complement strand
AGATAGATTGATGAGTATGCATTCCTGAACCATTATCTCCTTTTACAGGTTTTGGCATAAATGTTGCAGTTTTTCCAAATGAATGAGAAACCATTTGAACAACATATTTATAAAGTTGAACATTGTCAGCTTGATCAACTAATGTTCCAAAATACATTCCAAGCTCATGTTGGCTTGGAGCTACTTCGTGGTGATGTTTCTCAACTTTAATTCCAACATCTCTTAGTCCTTTTAAATATTCTCCACGCATATCTTGCGCACTATCAACTGGAGGAACTGGAAAATATCCTCCTTTAATTCCTGGACGATGACCCATATTTCCATTTTCATATTTTCTTCCAGTATTATAAGGACCCTCAATGCTATCAATTGAAAAACTAGTTTCATTCATGTCGTTTTTGTAACGAACATCATCAAATACAAAAAATTCTGGCTCTGGTCCAAAGTAAGCTTTGTCTCCAATTCCTGTAGATTTTAAATAGGCTTCAGCCTTTTTTGCTATTCCTCTAGGATCTCTTTCATAAGAAACTTTAGT
>JABABK010000155.1 GCA_014238285.1 Hellea sp. | reverse complement strand
GTAGTACAGAAAATCAAAGAATCATTCAAAATTAAAACAAAATTAAATAATTAATTATTACCGGAACTGACCATGCTCCGCAATCTTCCAGCGGCCTCTAGAGGAAATTTTGAAGACATCATCCAAAGCGAAGCCTCCACAGTGGACAAGCAAAACCTAGAACCCCCAAAACATTTGCGATAAAATTTTGTTCAAAATTGGCTCAAATCGCCAAAATTTTGTATAAAAATTCTTCGAACCAGATTTTGCAACGACCCCATGCACTCCTTATCCCTTTCATCTGAAATCGATATCAAAATTTTGAAGTCGATACCAAAATCACCAAATTCACCAAAATTGGCTCTCATCACCAAAATTTTGAAGAAAATTCTTAAAACGCACTTAATCAATAATGTAACACTGGACAAAAATAATGAATTTGAACAAATGATGTGATGGCATTGTCTTGATCGTTTGGATGTTCTGTAATAGATTACTTAATTAATAATGAATTCAACTCTTTCGTTGATAAATTGATGACAATAAAATTATGTGCA
>JABABK010000154.1 GCA_014238285.1 Hellea sp. | reverse complement strand
TTTTCTTAGGTAGCAATCTGTCAACTAAAGAAAATTTAATATTACTATTTTTTGGAAGTAAGTTTGCTAATAAAAATCTTCCTGCAGTAGATGTATATTTTTCTAATTTTTTATTACCATTTTCATCAACAGTTTCAATTCTAGATATGATCGTACTATGTACTTTAATTTGGTCTGAAGCTAATGCAAATTCTATAGCATCAACATCTACAAAATATCCAGCTGATTTATCTGTCATAGGTTCTTGAGAAAGATAGTAAATTCCCAAAATCATATCCTGACTTGGTACGATAATTGGTTTACCGTTAGATGGAGATAAAATATTATTTGTTGATAACATTAAAATTCTTGCTTCTAATTGAGCTTCTAAACTTAATGGAACGTGAACAGCCATTTGGTCACCATCAAAGTCAGCATTAAATGCAGCACAAGTTAATGGGTGAAGTTCAATTGCATCTCCTTCAATAAGTTTTGGTTCAAATGCCTGAACACCCAATCTGTGAAGTGTTGGTGCTCTATTTAAAATTACAGGATGTT
>JABABK010000153.1 GCA_014238285.1 Hellea sp. | reverse complement strand
TACATAGTTAGGAACCTAATTTTCGAAATTGGTAGGGGTACATTTTTGAAATGTAGCAAACATTTGAGTTCTGTTGCAAAATTCGTGTTCATTGAGTGAAAATATGAATATGAAACTCACCATTTTTGTTCACCGGCTATCTGGGAACATTATACGAGGCGTTTTATTTACCGATTTTTCATGGACCACGCCCACTATGTTGAAAGTGAAAGTAGGTTTGATAGTCGAATTTGGTGGTTTTAAACAGAAGAAATACGAGCTATAAAAGTTTGAAGCTAAATCAAAAACGGCTACAGTAAACATATAGTTTTTAATACATTATTATGTAGAGCATAAACTCAATTTTAATATTTCTTTTACAGCGGAAAAATTCTATGTGCCATTTTTTTTTAAAATTACGACTTAATTGGTCAATTTTTGATATTTTTTGTTAATCTAGCCATTTTGTCCCATGCGAACATTTGATTTTACGCCATCTTCGCGGCTATTGTTCCGTTATAAATTGAATGTGTTTACGAATAGATAAATGAACGCGTGTGCATTTCGT
>JABABK010000152.1 GCA_014238285.1 Hellea sp. | reverse complement strand
AATGCAACTGCTTTGAGGCCTGTGACCGCCACGATTCTGCGGACGCCGGAGGCGAGTGAAGATTCTTCTATAATTTTAAATAAGCCAATATCACCGGTTCGATTTACATGGGTGCCGCCACAAAGTTCTTTTGAGAAATCACCCACAGTTACCACCCGGACTTCATCACCATATTTTTCGCCAAACATGGCAGTAGCGCCCTCTTTTTTAGCTTCATCAAATGCTTTAACTGAAATATTTAACTCTTTATTTATCTGTATTTCATTATTTACAATATTCTCAATTTCTCGGATGTGATCAGCGGTCAATTTTTCGAAATGCGTTAAGTCAAACCGAAGATAGTCGGGATGAACCAGCGAACCAGCCTGGTGTACGTGATCGCCTAAGACCATTTTCAATGCCCGATGCATTAGGTGTGTTGCTGTGTGATTTTTTCGAATATTCTGGCGGCGAGCATGGTGAACATCACATTCAACTTTTCCATTGGATTCTTTATCTATACTCCCTGTACAGATATGAATAAACGAATCTCCGTCTTTGGCTACATC
>JABABK010000151.1 GCA_014238285.1 Hellea sp. | reverse complement strand
TTCACCGCCTTTTGCCATTTTCCCTGACTAAAACCCGTTTAACCAATTTGGCAGGCATCTGCCGGACTATGGCGCGACTATTTCACAGCGCTATAAGTGAATTTCATCGTTTAAATTTCTCAGCAACAATTTGCAATAAATCTAGCGGTGATTTACCCGGCTCCACGCCTGTGGAGAACAATTTCAATGGCAAACAACAAGATGTTAATCGACGCCTCCCACCAGGAAGAAACCCGGGTTGTGGTAGTTCGCGGAAACAGAATAGAAGAATTTGATTTTGAGGCGCAGGAACGCGCACAACTTCGTGGAAATATTTATTTAGCAAAAGTTACACGGGTTGAACCGTCCTTACAGGCGGCTTTCATCGACTATGGCGGAAATCGCCATGGTTTTCTGGCTTTTTCTGAAATTCATCCTGATTATTATCAAATTCCTGCGGCTGACAGACAGGCATTACTTGATGCTGAAGAGGAAGCAGCAGCTTCTGAGGATGAAAATGGCTCTGATGAGTTAGGGAGCTCTGCAACTGATGTTGAGGAAGAGCCTGAT
>JABABK010000150.1:326-556 GCA_014238285.1 Hellea sp. | reverse complement strand
ATACCCCTAACCGCAATTATACCGCACTGTAATAAAATTTTGAAAAATTTATCTAGCTTATTTAAGTTTTCTAAACGTTTTTACAGGCAGAAAGGTACGGGCGTCAGGCTCATAACCTGAAGGTCGGTGGTTCAAATCCGTCCCCCACAACCAATCCCATGCTCGTTTTTTTGATTTTTAATACGTTCAGAAAATGATCTTACCATAGTATATCTATACTGCTTTGCGAG
>JABABK010000150.1:0-316 GCA_014238285.1 Hellea sp. | reverse complement strand
GATGGAATTAGAAATTCTAAACTAGACGAAGATGATCAAAAATTATGGGAAAATTACAAGAAATAATTATTACTATACAAGAACGATGGGCTGCTACTAGACCTAATGTATTTAAAAATAAAAAAAAATTAATTTAAATGTTACCAATAGAATTAAAACCAAAACATGAATATGAGCTAATTAGATTGGGGCAAGATAACGATGGTGGATATTTAGTTGATAGAAAATCAATTGAAGATTCTAAAAGTCTCATTACTCTTGGTCTTGGTTTTGATTGGACTTTTGAAAAAAATTATTATGATTTACAGGGCAGTCC
>JABABK010000014.1 GCA_014238285.1 Hellea sp. | reverse complement strand
GTCTTCACCATCAATGTTGCGAGCATAAACGGCGTGGGGTCGTTGATTTTCATCCCGTTCTACCCAAAAAAGCGTTTGGTTATCTGCCGCCCAAACAATGCCGCCCGTACTGGTCTTAATGTCAGTGGGTTGCGTTTTGCCGCTAATTAAGTCTTTGACGAAAATCTCATAATTTTCAGCGCCGTGTACGTCTTGCGAAAAAGCGAGTCTTTTGTGATTCCGGCTATGAACGACGGAACCTAGGTCGAAAAACCCGGAATGAGCTTTGGCGAGTATATCGGCGTCTAGCAAGGCTTCTTCTTCACCCGCTTGATTGATATCACCAGACGTAATAGGTTTTCTGGCAAACAACCCGTGCTGATCACCTGAACGATAACGATGATAATAGGCGTAATCCCCATCAGGCGCAGGAACATCGGCATCTTCTGGTTCCAGGCGGCCTTTCATTTCTTCGAAGATTGCATCTTTGAGGGCTTCAAGCGGCGCAAGCACGGCTTTGGTATAAGTATTTTCCATATCCAAATGTGATCGGATGTCGTTATTGAGTAAAGATGGATCGCGCATAACCGCTTGCCAATTAGGATCTTTCATCCAAGAATATTCATCGACGCGATCTCGGCCGAGCTGAGAGAAGGTTGCGGCGACTTTTTGCGCCTTGGGAGGCATTGGGGGGGTGTGCAGGGTGTACGGCATAATTTTCTCGCTAATTCTGAGCTTTACATAAGGCTGAAGGTGCCAAGCACAAGCTTTTCATCGTTAATTCCAGCAAAAATGGTCATGCTTGGTTAACCCTATGCTTTTATGCTTTTGGCTGAAACTGTAATTAAGGTGAATCATGCAAGCGCAAGCTGCCCTTGAACTCACAGAGATAACACAGTCCAAGCCTGTGGAAACAGCTGCGATACGTCGCCAGCTTGCTAAGCGCCTTGCTGATGTTATCTGTATTCCAGAAAGCCAGCTAGCGCCGCAAGAGCGGCATATGGCTGGGGATGTGTTGGTTGAGCTTCTAAGAGAAGCCGACATTGAACTTCGTGAAGGCGTTGCTAAACGTTTGGTTATGCTCAACGAAGCGCCTAGGACCATATTGGTGATCTTGGCCAAAGACGATCTTAGAGTTGCGCGGCATGTCCTTGAAAAAAGCCGAAGCTTGACAGATTCGGATTTAATCCAAATCGCTCGGAAAGTTCCTATGGAACACCGCCAAGTTTTAGCACAACGCCGTAATATTACGGATTCTGTTGTCGATGTCTTGGTCGAATTTTTAGAAGAAGACGTTGTTGAAACTGTGCTAATGAATAAAACGGCGCAATTCTCAGAAACGGCTTTGCAGCGTATATTGCGCATGAGCCGAAATCATCACCGTTATGTTGAGCTATTATTGCTCCGGGATGAATTACGGCCATCTCATGGTCTGACGATGTTTTGGTGGGCTGAACCAAAGGAACGACGCAAAATTCTTAAACGCTTTTCGATCGCTCGAACTGTCTTGCAGGATTCTTGTGCCGACCTTTATCCAATGGCAGCCCAAAATGGTTGGTCTGATTCGTCCGTTCGCAAAGCCTTGCAATTTATCGAACGTCGCCAGAGAAACCGCGCCGCGATTGATCGCAGTCAATATGAAGGTTTGGAAGCTGCGCTTGAAGCAGCGGAAGCCGGCGGGTTGACCCGTGAAATCACGCAGGAAATTTCCTATATGGCCGGCGTCAAGCCAGCGACGGGCGCGCAAATCCTAACGGATCAATCCGGCGAGGCGATTGCTATCCTGTGTAAAGCGCCTGGCTTAAAACGTGAATTTGTATCGAAAATGTGGCGGGCGCTAAAGCGTCCTACAGTTGACGAAAACGGCAATGAACATCCGGATTTGACACGAATTATTGCGGTTTATGATGAGATATCGACTGACAAGGCGCAGACGGTTTTAAGGTATTGGAACTGGTCTTTAACATCCTCTTTGAACGCTGATGTATTACGGCATATTAAAGACGGAGTGATTCCTCGCGAAGAGGATTATGGCGCAGCTGCGATCACGGCGGCCCTTGTGTTCGGATATAAGCCAACTCCAACCGTTTAGTCTTAGATTCTCACAAGTTTTTGACAGATTCAGTTCAAATTCACTTGGCCCCACAGGCTTAGAACGTTAAAGCTTCCCTAACGGTAAATCATAATTGCCGCAATGGAGGGATAATGAAGCGTTTTGGTTTAGTGCTTGCAGTGGCTTTAGGGCTCTATTGGCTATCGCTGTCTGGTTATTATGACAATGTCATGATTTTGACATTAGGCGTAATCTCAATATTTCTTGTTTTGGGTCTTTGCGCCCGAATGAAGATTTTGGACGAAGAAACCGTCCCCTATCTCAATATTCCAAAATCTCTAGCTTATTATACCTGGCTATTCAAAGAAATCGTCAAAGCTAATGTTCAAGTGGTAAGGGCTGTACTTAGTCCTGACTTGGAAGTCTCACCAACCATGGTGAAGATACCGTCCACGCCGAAATCTGACATTGGTAAAACGATGTTTGCCAATTCGATTACGCTCACGCCTGGAACTGTTAGTGTTGTTATGTCGGAAGATGAAATTCTTGTGCATGCATTGCTTGAAGAAATGAGCGCTGCCGAAGATTTTGCAAAAATGGCAGAACAATCCGCGTGGGCTGTTGGCGAACTAGACCTGCCAAAAGTGGAGGGAGAGCCATAATGGAACATTTCATGGCATATGTGAATCTTGGCGCCGCCCTGTTTCTATTGCTCAGTATGGCAATGATGTTGGGCCGTTTGCTTATCGGGCCAACGCTCTATGATCGATTGCTGGCAGTTAATTCGTTTGGAACCAAGACGGTTCTTTTTCTTTGTGTTTTTTGTTTTGTCATCGGTCGTCCTGACGGCGTCGATATTGCACTATTATATGCGTTGATGAATTTTATCGCGACAATCGCAGTCCTTAAATTTTTCCGCTACCGCGCGCTCGATATATCTTTGGAAAATGCCCATAGTACTCAAAATGATCGGGCGGCCGAATGATAGTCTCGCTCATACTTACGACCGCAGCTGACGCGGCTCATGGTCAGGCCTTATCTTCAATGGACATCGGGGCGTTGATCCGCAATGGCCTGTCAATAATTTGTCTGGCTTCAGGTCTATTTTTTGTTTTAGCCGGAACCCTCGGTGTTTTACGTCTACCGGATTTTTATACACGTTTACATGCCGCGGGGATGACGGATACGCTTGGCGCAGAAATGATTTTACTCGGACTTATCATTCAATCCGGTTTTACTCTCTTGAGCCTTAAAATACTGTTAGTGGCTTTTTTCCTGTTAATGACCAGTCCAACTGCAACACACGCCGTTGCAAATGCCGCTTATCAAGCTGGCTTGAAGCCACTGCTTGGTAAGTATAAGGCGCCGTCAGCCGAGGATATTGGCCAAAATAATTCTGGAAAAGGATAGCTGATATGCCATCAACTATTTTACTCGATATAGGCTTTATGGCCATGTTGGTCGTGGTCGCTTTTTCGATCATTCGTTTGCGGTCTCTCTTTGCCATTGTCATGTTGCAAGGTGTCTATAGCCTTATTTGTGCGGCTTGGTTCGTATCGCTTGACGCGGTTGATGTCGCTTTCACCGAAGCTGCCGTCGGTGCAGGGGTGTCGACCGTTTTAATGCTGGCCGCCATGTTATTGGCTGATCGCGATTCAAAACCTGTCCCTATGAGCCGTCAATTTGGTCCCTTATTGGTCGTGATACTTGCAGGCCTTGCGATGTTTTACGCCCTTGGCGATATGCCGGCTTATGGCGACGCGCACTCTGCCGCGAATTCATATGTTGGTATGGATTATATGGCGAAGACAGCCGAAGAAATTCATATTCCAAATGTCGTGACTGCGGTTTTAGCCAGTTATCGAGGCTATGATACCTTCGGCGAAACCGTCGTGATCTTCTCTGCTGGCCTTGGTGTCTTGTTACTCTTGGGTCTCAACGGCAATGCCGGTAAATGGAGAGCGCAGCCTAACGGCGTGCGTATTTCAAAAGCTTCTGCGCCAGCTGCGCGTAAGCGCCCTATGCCAAAAGATGCGCCGCAACCCACGCAGAAGCCAACGCCTAAACCAGCTGCTAAGCCTAAGGCGACGAGAAAACGGGTGACCAAGAAAACGGGAGAAAAATCATGACGCCTCATGTAATATTGCGGGTTGTCTCGAAGTTCCTAATCCCGCTGATCGCAATGTTCGCCTTTTATGTTCAGTTTCACGGAGACTTCGGACCTGGCGGCGGATTTCAAGCGGGCGTTATTTTGGCAGCCTCTGTCATTCTATACGCGCTGATCTTCGGACTGGCGGAAGCCAAGAAAGCGATCCCGCCATCTTGGGTTCGAATTGGTATGACCTTGGGTGTCCTGCTTTACGGTGGAACCGGCGTCATGACTTGGTTGCTTGGCGGTGAATTTTTGAACTACGGCGTCTTTTCACCAGAGCATCCGTCACATGGACAACATTGGGGTATTCTGCTTGTAGAACTAGGCGTCCTTCTGGCGGTTGCCAGTGTGATGGTGGCGATCTTTTACGCCTTTGGATCGCGGCAACCTGACCTGACGGAAGAGGACTGGTAGATGCTTTCGACTATTTTTGAAAATTACCACTATTCAGTGGTGATCGTTCTCATGATGACGGGGCTTTATGTCGTGTTTTCATCCCGTAATTTGATCAAGAAACTTGTTGGCTTGTCAGTATTTCAGACCTCTGTCTTTCTGCTTTATATTACTATTGGTAAAGTTAAAGGTGGTCAGCCGCCTATCCTTGTTGAAGACCATGGTAGCTCCAGCTCTGGCGGCGGCGGTGACGAACATCACGTTGAAGCCGCAACGAATATGATGGCCAGTGCTGGCGAAACAGTAACGGCGGCAGGAAGTGCAACTCACCACGCAAGTGAAGTTATATATTCAAACCCACTACCCCATGTTCTAATCCTAACAGCTATTGTGGTTGGTGTCGCGACACTCGCCATTGGCCTAGCCTTGGTCGTTCGTATCCGCGAAGTTTACGGGTCCATCGAGGAAGATGTGATTAACGACATAGATCATAGTTATAATCTTGAAGGGACGGCTGACTGATGGATATTTTATCTGCTTACCCGTCATGGCCAATTACCCACGGCGCAGCCTTACTCGTGGTCTTGCCGCTTTTACTCGGCGCGATTGTGTCAATTTTGCCTCGCGAAAAAATGGCATGGGCCATTACTTTGATCGTTTCATTGATATTGACCGTGACGGCTTTTGGTCTGGTTTTGACGATTTTTGGAGGCGAAACACAGCTTTATAAACTCGGGGGCTGGGATCCGCCTCATGGCATTTCTTTTGTTATCGACGGACTCAACACGCCCGTCCTATTCCTAATTTCGGCTATGGCATTGCTCTGTACTATCTACGGATTACCAAGCGTAGCCGCTGAGGTCGAACCTAAGAAACGGGCGCCTTTTTATGCCGCGTTTTTAATCGGTGTTGCAGGTCTTTTAGGGATGGTTGTCACGGGCGATGCGTTTAACGTTTTTGTTTTCCTCGAAGTCTCCTCAATCTCGACTTATGTGTTGGTTGCTATGGGTGCGAGCCGAGATCGTAGAGCTCTTAAGGCGGCTTATAATTACCTTATTTTGGGGTCTATTGGCGCGACGTTCTTCGTGATCGGATTAGGCTTTTTATACATGGAAACAGGCACGCTCAATATGGCTGACATTGGCCGTATTCTGGCTGATCTTGATGGCGGTAGCAGGGTTGCCATGGTGGCGTTTGGCTTCATTACGGTAGGTCTTGGACTGAAACTGGCTATGTTCCCGCTGCATATGTGGCTCCCAGGCGCTTATGCGCATGCACCAAGTTTCGTAACGGTGTTTCTTGCTTCGACAGCGACCAAAGCTGCGCTTTATCTAATGCTTCGTTTCACTTTTACGATATTTGATCCATCCTTTGATTACGTCATGGCTGTCATCATGTATGTTCTAACGGGGGTTGGTGTTGCCGCTATGCTACTGGGGTCTTTGCAGGCCATATTCCAAACCGATGCTCGGAGAACACTAGCGTTTTCTTCGATCGCGCAGGTCGGTTATATGCTTTTAGGTGTCGGTATTGCGACAGCAGCCGGGCTATCCGCTGGTTATTTACATCTACTCAATCACGCGGTCATAAAAGGATGTTTATTCTTTGCTTTAGGTGCGTTTTGGTATCGTTACGGTATTACCCGGTGTGAAGACTTTAACGGCCTTGGTAAAATGATGCCTTGGACCATGGGCGCCTTTACGATTGGCGGCCTGTCTTTAATCGGTGTCCCGGCGACAGCGGGTTTTGTCTCGAAACTTAATCTTGTTATTGCCGCCATGGAACGCGGATGGGGCTGGGCTGTTATTATCATTATGGTAACGTCAATTCTGGCTCTGGTTTATATCGGCCGATTATTGCTGGCGGCTTATTTCCAGTCTCCACCAGAAATCAACGGCGAAGTCGTGGTGAGAAATGAGGCCCCGTTGATGATGCTAATCCCCATGTGGTTCTTGGCTCTGCTCTCAATCGCTATAGGTATCAATGCTGATCTGGTTTCAGAGGCAGCTCGTAATGCCGCTTCGGTTCTTCTAGGGGGAGGTGTCTAATATGGCTTATACGGCTGAACTGGCGCTCGCACTTTTATTGATAATTCCGCTGATAGCAGCGGTCTTAATTCCAATTGTGGGTAAAAAGCCAAATATTCGCGAAGCGGTTACGTTAATCGCGGCTTTTGCTTTGCTCGCCAATGTAATCTATTTGATTCAAATAGTAGCGGACGGCGCGCGCCCTGAACTCCATTTAGGCACATTTGCTGGACGGTTTGAAATTAAATTTGTGCTAGAACCGCTGGGCGCAGTCTTTGCGGCGATTGCCAGTTCGCTTTGGATACTTAATACGCTTTTCACCATCGGCTATATGCGCGGCAATGAAGAGAAAAACCAAACACGTTTTTATGCCTTTGTAGCGATCGCCATTGCAGGTGTTATGGGCATTGCAGCCTCCGGCAATCTGATCACTTTATTCGTTTTTTATGAAGCTCTGACTTTATCGACTTTCCCATTGGTTACCCATAAGGGCGACGCGAAAGCCAAGCGCGGCGGGACTATTTATGCGCTCGTCTTAATGGGAACATCACTTGGATTCCTATTGCCTGCCATTATAGGGACGCAGGTCATCGCAGGCACGACAGACTTTATGGTCGGAGGGGTGTTTCCTCCTGGCACGGGCACGTTAGCTGTTTCGGTTCTATTATTCCTCTTCGCCTTTGGTATCGGCAAAGCTGCTCTCATGCCGGTTCATGGCTGGCTACCCAATGCTATGGTTGCGCCGACGCCAGTCTCTGCTCTGTTGCACGCAGTGGCTGTTGTTAAAGCCGGCGTCTTCACCATGCTTAAAGTCGTTGTCTATACATTCGGGCCCGCTCTCGCGGCGGAATCGAATATGAGTACGATACTGACATGGGTGGCCGCAATTTCTATTGTGCTCGCATCTGTCATTGCAATGCGGCAGGATAATCTAAAAGCGCGGTTGGCTTATTCAACTGTGTCACAGCTTTCTTATATTACTTTGGGCGCAATGCTCGCGGCTCCCATGGCGATTATCGGCGGCGGCCTTCAGATCATCATGCACGCGTGGGGCAAAATTACGCTCTTTATGTGTGCGGGGGCGATTTATACCGTTGCGCACAGAACAGAGATTTCTAAGCTCAATGGCCTTGGTCGCACCATGCCATTTGTGTTTGGCGCATTTCTGATCGGTTCATTGTCAATTATCGGCGTCCCGCCAATGGGTGGATCATGGCCGAAGTTCTATTTGATGTATGGCGCGCTTGATAGCGGCAAGGGGATTATCCTGGCAGCTCTGATTGTGTCGTCTATTCTCAATGTTCTTTATCTCGTGCCTATCGCTATTCGCGGCTTTATGCGTCCGCCGGATAATCCCGAGGACGATGCACATATTGCAGAAGTCCGTAAGAAGCATCGCTGGGTAATTATTCCGCCTGTTCTGACGGCGCTGGGCGCTTTGATTTTGTTCTTCTATGCCGGAGATATGACTAATTTCCTCAAGCCAATCCTTCCGGGAGGTGTTTTGTAATGGCCAAAAAACCAACAGAGACACCCTCCAAAAAACCATCTCGGCGATCAACAGATAATGTACCGTCTATGGATGTTCGAGACGAATATATTCATCCTCTCTCACGTAAGTTTTTATGGCTTGGGGAACAAAAAGTTATTGATGGATTTATCTGGGTTCCAATTATTGGCCTGATAATCTCTACCATGGCTGTCTTTATATATCCATTTGATGACGCGCATAAAGCATCTTGGGACTTCTTTGCCAGCTGGGCCATCATCGGTTTGGTGGCCTATAGTATTGTTGTTATTTCGGCCGAGCCATTATTCCGCTTGTTATCTCGCAAGGAAAACTATTACGGCGAAGAAGTAGAGCCTGAAATCATTGTCGCGCCAAAAGTGGAGGTCCATCATCATGATTGATCTTATCCTTTCAAACCCGGGCTTTCTTGTCATAATCGCAGGCGTGCTCTGCGCGCTAGTACCGATCAGCTCGATCCGTAAGTTTCTGGTTGGCGCAGCGCCAATAGCAGCGGCTGTTATAATTTTCACTGCCTTTAAAGACCCTGAAGCAGCCCGAACCGCGATCAGTGTTGGGGGCCAAGAAATGATCCTGATGCGGATTGACCGCCTGGCCATGCTATGGGGCTATGTCTTCTGCCTCGCAGGTGTCCTCAACGCCATTTATGGCCTCCATGAAAAGTGCAAGATCACGGATGCTTCGGCGCTTATTTATATGGGCGCCGCTATATCAGGGGTTTACGCTGGCGATTTTCTTACCCTGTTTATCTTCTGGGAAATGGCCGCCATATCCTCTGTCTTGCTCGTCTGGAAGGGCGGCGAAAACTCGTTCTCAGCTGGCGTTCGTTATCTGGCTATCCACGTTCTTTCAGGCGTCTTGCTCCTAGCGGGCGCGGTGATGTGGGGACGACATAATGGCGGTGACTTTACCATCGGGCATGTCGGTCTTGAAAACCCGGGCGGGCTTTTACTCTTGCTCGCTATGGGTATTAAATGTGGTTTCCCGCTCCTACATAACTGGATCCAGGATGCTTATCCAAAAGCCTCTATCACTGGTACGGTCATTCTTTCAGCCTTTACGACCAAGCTTGCGCTTTATGCCTTAGCCCGTTGTTTTGCAGGCGAAGATATCCTGATTTATATCGGCGCGATTATGACCTGTTTCCCGGTTTTCTTTGCCGTGATTGAAAATGACCTTCGCCGGGTTCTATCCTATTCTTTGAACAACCAACTCGGTTTTATGGTTTGTGGTATTGGGATCGGAACCGACCTCGCTATGAACGGCGTCGCAGCTCACTTGGCCGCCGATGTCATCTTCAAAGGTCTTCTGTTTATGTCCATGGGCGCCGTCATGTACCGTACAGGTACGGCGAAAGCATCGGATCTAGGTGGCTTGTTCCGCTCAATGCCGCTTACAACGGTTTTCTGTTTGATCGGTGCGGGTTCTATCGCAGCTTTCCCATTCCTATCGGCTTTTGTCACCAAATCAATGATTATGACGGCTGCGCTTTATGAGCATCATGAGGTTGTTTTAGCTATGCTGCTCTTTGCTTCCGCTGGTGTGATGGAACATTCTGGGATCAAAGTGCCATATTTCACTTTCTTCTCTCATGATAGCGGTAAGCGTGTGGAAGAAGCGCCTTGGAATATGTTGGTTGCCATGGGCCTTGCTTCGCTTTTGTGTGTATTCTTCGCCTTTCCATGGGGAGGCTATCAATTCCTTTACAGCCTCCTACCAAACCCGGAAGTTCATTATAACCCATATACCGGAAATCACGTTGTAACGCAGCTACAGTTGTTATTTGGTGCTATCCTTGCCTTTAACTTACTTAAAAAAGCCAAGGTATATCCGGATGAGCGGCGTGCCGAAATTCTTGATTTCGATTGGACTTATCGGAGGCTTGGAAAAAGTATTGCGGTTTGGATTGACGCGATGTGGACGCGCCTATCTGCCAATGTTGCCGTCATACGCGCGAACTTCATCGATAAGGCCGGACGCAGGCTCTATCAAATGTTTAGCCCCGCGGGCACATTTAGCGAAGCCGCGCCAAGCGGTATGGCGGCTGTCTTAACCGGCGGCATGTTGGTCGTGCTGTTCTTCGTCATCTATCTGGCGAGGTTATGAGCGAAATCGACCGCATCGATATGCTCTATATAGCGGCTGATATTGTCACCGCTTATGTTGGCCGGAATGAACTTCCGGCCAAAGACATTCCGGACTTGATGGACACTGTGTTCAGGTCCGTTCAGTCACTGGCCAATCCAGACATGCAAGACCAAGAAGACCGTGAACCTGCAATACCCGTTGAGGAGTCAGTCACGGATGAGTTCATCTACTCGCTCGAAGACGGCCAGCCTTACAAATCCCTTAAACGGCATTTGAAATCAAAATATAATATGACCCCGGAAGCTTATCGTAAACGCTGGGACCTGCCGATAGATTATCCCATGGTGTCCCCTGCCTATGCCAGAGAACGTTCGCGTCTTGCGAAGAAATCGGGACTTGGGAAAAACCGTCCGGATTATTATTAAGTTGAACCAGTCGTTTGGATTACCGCCACGAGGGCGGTAATGACGGAATATTGGCTTTCAGCATCTATATCGTCATTACCGGGCTCCGTCCCGGTAATCCATCAGCGTATTACTTTGACTATTTACTGTAATTCCCCAATTGAATCGGAACCGTGACGAAAAACAGGGTTAATAAGGCGTTAACCATAAGGTTAACACTTCTTAACGCTTGAAGACACCTCGCAAATCAAGCCATCCCAAACATAAGGGATAATTAAGAGGGCTACATGTTAGCGGGGAATTCACTAAGACATCAGATGGTATTGCCAGAGCAGCGAGCTGTTTATGATTATTGGCGATCTAAATGCCGGGCAGGGCGTTTGCCCAGCCGGGAAGATATAGACCCCATGGAAATCAGGTCTCATCTGCCGATGGTTTCTCTGATCGAAGTTCAAAAAACAGCGGTGCAGCCACGGTTTCAGTGCCGCCTAGCCGGGACTGGGTTTTGGGATTTATTCGAGAGCGAAATTCAAGGCCGCTATATTGATGAGCTACCCTTTCGCGGCGATCGCCATGCCTATTGGCAGCGGGTCTTAAGTCAGGTGGCTAACAATAAGCGCCCGACAGCTGGCGTGACGAAGCCGGGTACGCCTTTAGGGGCTCACTTGGCGCAGTTTTGGGTAAGACTGCCACTATCAAGCAATGGAACAGATGTTGACCTGATATTAGGTTATGACCATTTGGTGAAAATGTCTGACGTCGCGACGGCAGAACCCGCCGCCCAGCCGATGCGCGTTACGGCTTAGGCCGGCTCTAAGTCGTTTGGCGCAAAGCCGCCTCAGCCTTAATCCGCCCAATCATAGCCCGCAAACCGTTAGATCGCTGCGGCGAGAGATGCTCAGCTAGGCCTAACTTCGCCAGGATAGGCTCCGCATCCATGTCAGAGATCATTTTTGGCGTGCGGCTAGAGTAAATTTCCAGAACAATGGCGACCAGACCTTTGACAATATGGGCATCGCTATCGCCTTGAAACGTCAATTGGTCTGCCGCTTCATCATAATTCGTGACAACCCAGACTTGGCTGACACAGCCTTTAACCTTATTTGCATCGACCTTCAGCGCGTCAGTGAAGGGCGCTAATTGTTTGCCCATATCAATGACATGCATATAGCGGTCTTCCCAATCGCTTAGAAATTCAAAATCGTCGATCAGGTTTTGAATGTTATCCGGCAGTTTCATAATATTCCTTGTCAGTGCTCCACATAGAGAGCGGGCGCCCTCGCTTCAAGGGCTGAGAATGTTTTCGCCTGATGCGGGAATTGGCTAGCTTTGTGCATAAAAAAGCGGTGAGATAGATTTTAATTGCGACTCGCTATAAGGAAACGCCATGATGGCTATAGAACGGCATAGAGGCATATGGATCGCCAGTATTATCTGGTTAATCTGTATAGCCGCCGCCTTAATCGGCGCAGCGCTTCGCTCGGGTGATGTCTCCGGTCTCGTGCCCATTGCCGTCACAGCAAGTTTTCCGGCTATTGCAAGTTTGCTTTTAACACCGTTTTTACGCCGTGAATGGGCGAAAATCACCGTTATTTTTGTTTGGATTGCGCTGGCGGTTGTTGCGTGCTTGGCAATGGCATTTTTCCCAATGGCCATTTTGTTTTTATGCGCGCCGGCTATTGCAGCTTTGTTTGAAAAAGAAAAAGTTATTGAGACGATGGTCGTTGCAGCTATAGCTGCAGCTGCCATTTATTATTATAAACAGTCTGGCCTTGCCGCAAATATAGATTTGTCGAATTTGAGTCAGACCGATTGGGGAACAAAAACAGGCATTGCGGCTACGATTTCGTTATTAATTGCCGCCCTCTACGGTGTCGCCGCGTCCAAACCTGAGCCTAGCCTGGATGGACTTTCTATGGATATTTTAGACGCCGTTCCGGGCGGGTTATTACGGGTTGGGGCCGACAATCAAATTTCAATGATGACATCGCTTGCTGCGGCTCAGCTGGGGCTCAACGATGAGGCTCAAAACCTAAATGCTTCCGATATTTTTGATCAGGGCCCTATGCGTGATGAGCTATTATTTGTGATTGATAAATCCCGGCAGTCTGGACGAAAGGTTTCCCGTAAGTTTCGACTGAAACAGCCATCTGGCGGCTTCCGGGCGGCTGAAATTACCGGCGGGCCTTTAAAGGGCGATGAAGTCTTGCTACACATTCACGACAGTTCCTCCCATGAATCCCGTGTAAACTCTCTTCATCAAGCGCTTGCAACCGCGGAAAAAGACGCAGATGGAAAATCACTATTCTTCGCCGGCGTAAGCCATGAACTCAGGACACCGCTAAATGCTATTATCGGGTTTTCAGACATGATGCGCTCGCGCTTGTTTGGGCCGCTGCCTAATAAATACGCTGAATATGCCGATTTAATTCACGATAGCGGTCAGCACATGCTGGACTTGATCGGCGATGTGCTGGACTTATCACGAGTAGACGCGGGTAAATATGAGCTGACCTATCATAAGTTTGATGCAGCCGACGTAATCCGAAGCTCTGTGAAAATGCTGCGGCCTTCCGCCGACGCTGCCCAGCTTAAGCTTGACGTCGAAATATTGACTGAAACCGATGAGCTTTTAGTGGATGCTGATCGTAAAGCCTTACGTCAGGTATTGTTAAATCTATTGTCTAATGCCGTCAAATTTACACCAAAAGGTGGCCGGGTCCTAGTGCGCGGCGAAGCCGAAGATGGATTTATCAAAATTGGTGTCGTCGACAATGGAGCCGGTATCAGCAAAGACCAGATTGCGCTGATCGGGCAGCCTTATTCTCAATCCGACAGCGGCCGCGCCAATGACGCTCGTAGCAGCGGCTTAGGTCTTTCACTGGTCAAATCGCTAACAGAATTACATGGCGGACGTTTTGAACTCTCGAGCCATGAAGGCGTTGGAACAACGGCAGAGATTATTATCCCGGTGATGCGGGCATAAGATTATGCCATTGGCCAAGGGGGCCGAGTTTGTAATATTTTAGCCTTCATTCCGAGGGATAATTTTCCACTTTTGCGAACCACCGCATTCCATCCAAACAAAACGCCTTTGACACGATTATCACCAGACTTCCGCCGCTTTATGAGAGCCTTCATTGTTTCCGGGAAGTCTGCATTCCCTGTTTGGGGATGTAATGTAGTCATGACGCAGCGGCTACAGGGCTTGACCAGCTCAAGCACGACATCGCCGATTTGAATGACGGCCCACTCATCTTCTACCCAAGGCGTATTCGTTTCCAGAACGATATTTGGACGAAATTGCTCCATAGTGAGGGGAATGCCCGCAATCCTTGCCAGATCGTCTAAGGAGGCTGTATTGGCGACTAAAACAGGGTATCCATCGGCAAGGCTCGTAGGGCTATCGGCCCAATCTGGGTTTGTGTGCCGCGCGCTAATGTCATCCATAAAAGCAAGCTTAACATCTTGCCTCAAAAATTTTGAAAGGGCGTGATTGATCTCTTTATCGGCAAGTGCCAAGTTAACTTGGTCACGCCAGACTTGCGCCTTAATGCGCTTATTCGTTGGCGCCGCCACGTAGATGTGATTGTCGATTTTAAGCGACAGAACGCTGTTTTCGATGATGGGAATGATTTGCGCCATTTTACCATGCTCACGCTGAGACACAAATTTCCCATTTGCGCCCACAAGAATAGCGCGCCGATCCCACGCGAGACCTCTAGGCTCAATAGTGGATTGGTCTACGGTGAGCGGGGCACATGATTTTACGGGATGAATGTAGAGAGCATCTACTCGCACGCTTAGTGCCCGTCAAATTCAACGAGTGTTGTCACTGGTACACCCATGGCTTCTATTCTTTGACGCCCGCCAAGGTCTGGCAGATCAATCACAAACGCCGCTGCAATTACATTGCCGCCGGCTTTACGTAACAGCTTAACCGCCGCTTCTGCAGTCCCGCCAGTGGCGATGAGGTCATCAATCAGTAAGATTCTTTCTTGCCCGCGAACAGCGTCAGCATGAAGTTCCAGCGTGTCCGTTCCATATTCAAGGTCGTAGTCTTGCTCATAGGTATCAAAAGGCAGCTTGCCCTTTTTACGGACCGGCACAAATCCCGCGCCGAGTTCAACGGCGAGCGCTGCGCCGAAGATAAAACCGCGTGCTTCAATGCCGACGACATTATCAATTTGGGTGTTCTTATATGGTGCGGCAAGCTGCTTCACCGCCTCGGTAAAGCCCTTCGGGTTTGTCATAAGGGTTGTGATATCCCGAAACATAATGCCTTTTTTAGGAAAGTCGGGAATAGTACGGATCGTATCTTTGAGGTTCATTTGGACTGTATAGAACGCCCTAACACTGGCGGCAAGTCTGGGTAAAAAATACCGGGTGGAATCCCGGTATTAAAGCATGGGTTTATTTGAACTACTTGGTCCAACGTACTTGTAGTTTCCCGGCCATATCGCCTTCTTCCGAAAAGGCCGTTGACGCCCCAAAGGACCAGTTGTCATTTCCTCTTATCCGCGAGTGTCGCGCCAAAACCAACTTGGTCGCCATAAATGCCAACGCCTCCGCTAGCAGCAATCGTATCGTCATGGTCAAGGAACATATCGGGCAGGGCGGCGACAGCGGCCAGGCCTTCTTCAATATCCGAGATCCGTTGTCTATTGCCATCAATGGCCGCCGTATTGGCATCGATCCTAGCAAAAGCTTGATCAATCTTGATGCTATTGCGGGTGATCTCCCGGCGGTTCACATCAATGGCGGCGGTCCAGCAATCACATTGCCGTTCAAACTATCCAGCGGCGGCGCCGTCAGCTCTAGTGCGAGGCAGGCCGCATCTACTTTACCGTCATAGGTTTCTATATCGTTATTTTCTGCCGCCGCCGAAGACGCTAGAGCTATGCTCAAAACCGCGCTGGATGTGAGAGCCATCATCCAAAGCTTTACGTCCGGTCGTTTTTTGAGGTAATAGATTTAAGGTATTTGTCATTTACGCCTCCTGTTGCATGACAAAACCGCCCCATGTGTCTGATCGACCTGTTCATTTAACAAACAGATGGAATTCTGAGGATCGTCGATCGAGATCCCCACAACCTCTTGGCTAGCTTAACATAAAATTAGAGCTGATGCAAAATATCATCTAATATTAATAAATGGATATAGGGCCGCTTAAAGCGGCCCTATATCCATTTATTAATATACTATTTTAAGCGTACCGTTGGCAACGCCTATGGTTTACTGGCCCGGATAAAACTGGTCGAAATACCATTTGTAATTCTTACGTAACCCTTCTTCGACCCTCGGCGGGATGATGTGCCGGCTAGGCGCAGAAATAGATGTGCGGGTTTCGTGGCGATATTTAAAGCGGTAATAGCTATCGCTTTCATGGGGCCGCGTGGTCAGTTTGTTCGGATTGACTTTGGCTTTTTTTAGGCCAAGCCAGTCAAACATTTCTTCGACAGCTTCTTTGGGGTTTTGGGTCAAATATTCAAATGGTACATATTGGATACGGTCATGAATGGCTCGGTCTTGAATGTCTTGAATGTCGCGAATGAAGCTGAGCGGCCCCCCGACAACGCCGCCATTAGCGAATAACTTATCAGCTCTGGCCATACCGCCGTGAGCATCTGTACCGTCAGCAAAGTTTAGGTATCGCGTTTTGGCGTGCTGGGACTCAATCGAGCCGTAAATCTGCGTGAGATCGCGAATACAGACGAGAATTTTCCAATCACCGTGCAGATCATTGAGCATTTCTGCCATGCGCAGCCAGCCACGGTTTTTGTCGACAACATGTTTTTTATCTGTTTCAGCGAACCAACCTGATAACACGGATTGTAAGACATTTTCGATGCGGTTATAGGCGAGGTCAAAATCTACATCGAGCTGAGCCAGAGAGAAATCGTTTGAGCTCATGGTTGAGCGGACATTCTCTAGAACGCTAACAAGCGGGGAGGAATGCCCGGTTGAATAAACGTCGGGGTGCTGGGCTAAAAGCTGGCATAATAAAGTCGAACCAGCGCGTGGTAGACCGGATACACAAATAAGTTGCATGGAAAATCCCTCTATTTTTGTCAGAAAAGCATGAATTTAAGCGGTGAGCAAGGTGGGTTTTTTCACACCTTGTTTATGGGCCAAATTCCTTTATGGCGGTG
This sequence comes from Hellea sp., assembly GCA_014238285.1. Classification (GTDB taxonomy): domain Bacteria; phylum Pseudomonadota; class Alphaproteobacteria; order Caulobacterales; family Maricaulaceae; genus JACOMS01. Next base: position 47,483 of record JABABK010000014.1, on the reverse strand, counting down.
TCGATGTTTTCGACCATTACGCGATCAAAAAACCTAAAATACCCCATACGCTCTGGCCGCAGTGTTACAGGGGATTGAACAATAAAACTTTGTCCCAAATGAATTCCGATAAGAACATCTTGCCCGAGATAGGAGGTTGCCAGCGGAGAGCCCGATTGCCCTCCTGTGACTCTGCAATCATGGGCCAGTACATTTGACTCTATAATTCCCACATAGGCGCCGGGTAATGATAAGCAAGTTTGAGAGTTATGACCGAGGCCTCGAGCTTTTGGAAATGTCACTATGTTGGCTTGTTGTTTGAAGGCGTTTTGTGATGGTAGAGAGAACTCTGGAAGCTTATATCGAACAATGTCATTTTTTGTGATGCGAGGCAGTTTTATGATCGCCCAATCCGTTGCTGATCCAGGTTTGAAGTCATTGGCAATAAAGACGTCAGTAAGTTTATAGACGTGCTTAAAACTACGGACATAGCAATTTGTCAAATGCTTCCCATTTGTTGGTGTAAAACCGTGAGCCGTTGTAATCGCGTAGTCAGCCTTTGGGTCGGACGAATTTATCAGGGCAATACGGGATTGGAAATATCGCCCGTCATCATCGCGGCAATAAAGGTTTAGAACACTCGTATTGTTCGATGGATTCGCGTTCAAAGCTTCAATAGACACGGGGGTTGAGGCCATGGCGACTCCGGCCCATAAAAATTGCGTCAGACTAAAGGCCCATAAGAATTTACAAACCTTGCCGACTGATTTCATCTATTCACCGCATCTGTTTCGGGTAGAATATGCGTCTCGCCAAAAGCCATCATTTCCCAGTTTTGAAAATCAAGATCACTCATGAGCTCAGATATATAAGTATCTGCACGAACCGATCGCGGTATGTCATAAGATGCGAACCGCGTCGCAACCGGTGTGTAAAACGCATCAGCTATGGACCACTCATCAAATAGGTAGGGGCCATCATGGCGGGCCAAGAGTTCGGTCCACATATCATCGATTTCGCTGGCTTCGTCCAGACAAGTCTGCGGCATAGGCAGGGATGTTCGGCGCTTTAGGTTCATGGGTGCTTCGTGCCGAACCGCTTCAAAGCCTGTATGCATCATCTCAACGACTTCGCGGGCACGTTTTTTATCTTCCGGGTCTTTGGGCCATAAATTAGGGACGGCTTTGGCAGCAAATTCACAGATTGCGAGGCTATCCGGGATTTTGTCCTTACCGACTTGCAGAACGGGAACGGTACCAGCATCGGATAAGGCGAGAAGTTTGTTTTTATAGCCTGGAATATCGAGATCGATAACCTTAGTTTTAAAAGGCAACTCGGCTTTGGTTAAAACCAGCCAAGGCCGCAAGGACCATGACGAGTAATTATAATTGCCGATGTAGAGCGTTAAAGGTGATTTCATACACTTTGATATCTTTAAGGCGTAAGACTGTCACGTAGTTTTAGTTTTATCTATTGCTTGCAATGTATTTTTCTTCAAATAATTCCAATATCCCTCTCAGTCTACTGTCTAGGATTGGCAAAGTTTGGGCACGTATATTTGATGGAACCTGGCCATAAAACGCCTCTGCAATACTGCCTGTCATACAGGCAATCGTATCACTGTCACCACCAATTGATATCGCGCATCTTATAGCGTCTTCAAAATTAGTGGATTCTAGGAAAGCAACAATAGCTTGAGGGACAGAGTTCTGGCATGTGGCATCAAAATAGTAATCTGGGCGAATTTCATCAAGCGTGAAAGAAAGGTCGTAATCGAGTTGTTCCGCAAAGGTTTTGATTTCGTCTTTATCAAAACGTTTTCGTGCCAAAAAAGCTGCGCCAGCAATGGCTTTCGCCCCTTTAATGCCTTCAGGATGATTATGTGTGACGGCAGCACTCGCTTCGGCGATTTCTAAAACCTCGGCTAAAGTGTCAAATGCCCAAACTACCGGACTGACACGCATTGCAGAACCGTTGCCATATGAAAAATATCCGCGTGTCTCGTCTGATTTGGCCCATTTTGAAAACATGAAACCATAGCCTGCTTTGGGATACCAATGGTAGAAGCGTTTGACGTTTTCCGCAAATGGACGGTCATGTAAAAGACTGTCCGCTAGAGCGCATGTTAGAACAGTGTCATCTGTAAAATGACAGCTTTTACTGAAAAGAGGAAATGATTTGGATTTTAGGTTATCTTGTTCGTAAACAGAACCAATGATATCCCCGCAAATGGCACCTAACATATTAATTCTCCTATCGAAGAAATAACAATTTCTCTGCAATATAGCGAGTGAATTTATCTGCGTTCTTTAGCTTTCAGAAATTTGATGTCAGGATTCTTTTCTTCCGCGTAACCGACATCCCATGATGATTTAGCTAGGTAGACAGGATCGCCGTCAATATCCTCGGCCATGGTGTTACGATTCTTGGCAGAGAAGTCTTCGATTTTGGCAGGATCGTCACAAGAGAGCCACCGCGCAGTTTGATAGGGCGGGGCTTCGAAAATCACTTCGAGGCCATATTCGGTTTTAATGCGTTCGGACATGACTTCGATTTGTAGGGCGCCAACGGCGCCGACGATAATATCGCTGCCCATTTGCGGCTTGAATAATTGCGTCACGCCTTCTTCGGCCAGGCTTTCGAGGGCCTTTTTCAGGTGCTTGGCTTTAAGCGGATCTTTTGTGCGGGCCTTACGCAGGATTTCAGGCGCGAAGTTTGGAATACCCGCGAACTTAACCTTGCCGCTTTCAGAGAGACTATCGCCTACGCGGAGCGCCCCGTGGTTGGGAATGCCAATGACATCACCTGCAAAAGCATTATCCGCTAGTTCTCGATCCTGGGCGAAAAACAAGATCGGATTGTGGACTGAAATGGTTTTGTTTTCGAAGGTTTTGAGCTTCATGCCGCGCTTAAATTCGCCCGAACAGAGCCGCAAAAACGCCACGCGGTCGCGGTGGTTCAGGTCCATATTAGCCTGTACTTTAAATACAAAGCCGGCGACTTCTTTATCGGTTGGATTTAGGATGATTTCCTTCCCAAATTTCTCAGCCTTTTCAGGTTGAGGACCGGGCACAAATTCTGCTAAAGCATCGAGTAATTCGCGCACGCCAAAGCGCCGTAAAGCCGAGCCAAAATAGACCGGTGTCATATGGCCTTCACGGAATGATTGGATATTGAACTCGCCATATTCTTTGGCAAGTTCTGCTTCCTCTTGGAATTCCGCGAGCAGTTTATCGTCATTAAAGTGAGCCTTGATCGCCTCGCCAGTCATGGGAGTACGCTCTGCACCCATAGAGGCATCACCGCCTTCATCCGGGCGAATGTATTTGAGAAACTCATTGGTACGTAGATCGGCAACACCGCGAAAACGGCGACCGGAAGCAGCGGGCCACTGCATAGGCCGTACATCCAGGGCAAGTTTGTTTTCGATCTCGGCGAGAAGATCAAAAGGTTCCAGGCCTTCGCGGTCAAGCTTGTTGACTAAGGTGATAATTGGAATGTCACGTAGGCGGCAGACTTCGAAAAGCTTAAGCGTTTGCGGCTCAATACCTTTGGCCACGTCGAGCACCATAACGGCGGCATCTGCGGCGGTCAGCGTCCGGTAAGTATCCTCGGAGAAGTCTTCATGGCCCGGCGTATCCAGTAAGTTAAAGATCAGGTCTTTATGCTCGAATGTCATCACAGATGAGGAGACTGAAATACCGCGCTCTTGCTCGATCTTCATCCAGTCAGATTGTGTCCGCCGTGCTTGACCCCGCGCCGCAACCTGTCCTGCCAAGTGAATAGCGCCGGCGGAGTGCAACATATTTTCAGTCAGCGTCGTCTTACCGGCATCCGGGTGAGAAATAATAGCAAATACGCGCCGACGCGGCGCCTCTATAGCGGCTTTAGACATGGATAAACTTTGTTCAATAATTTGGCTGAGACATAAGGCGCGAGGTCCTCTGTAGCAAGGACAAAGGCAAGCTCATTGATAAACAAATTACTGTCATTCCGGGGCTCGCCCTGCGAGAACCCGGAAGTACAACGCAACTAAAAGCAAAACGGAATCCACGGCCCCATTCTCTAACAGGTCTTTTGATTGTTGGTTTATTTATAAAGAATTACGGGTAAGAAAATCTATTCTGTTTCGCTTTTGGTCATGTCCTTGGATACGTCGATTCTATGCCTCAACTTTTTCGGTCAAAAAGTGCCGGCCGTTTCGGTCTTCGACTTCTATGACCCAAAGGTCAGGGTCGGTTTTTCGGCGTTTTAGGATATCTTGATCGACTTCAGCTTCGTCCAAAGGCCCTTTGGGGAGCCAAATGCGTTCGCCGGACATGTCGCGCATGGGTCGATATAGGACAGCTTGGCCATCCATTAATCGTACTTTGATCAGGGCTGCGCCGGCATCAGGATCACCTTTAAACAGGACCGTGGCGTAGGCACCTCCGGTTTCGGCGCGGCGGATCAGGGCCGGGGCCCAAAAAGAGGTTTTTACTGAACCAAACACGTGAGTGCTGTCTCCTAATTTCGCCTACCAAGTGAATCCTGCGCGTTGCGAGGATGCTGGCACTTAACTTGCTGTCAAAAGGCTATGTTAAGCCTATTTAATACCAAACTGTCCCAAAACAACCACAACAAGGTTATTGAATCCTCGATTCCGATATTTCGTGTGATCTTAGGTATGGGGTTGATCTTGTGGTTGTCAATGTTTGCAGGCACGTCTACAGCCTTTGCCAAGACCTATGATAATAACCTACGCAAGTCAGTGACCTATAAAGCGAATCTCGGTGCGTTTACGGATTTATCAAATCCTCAGCTAGACTGGCGTAATCCCAAGGTTGACGTAAGCTTTGATCTTCCTGCAAGTGATTGGGTCAGCAGTGTTGATCTATATCTCAATGTCCACGCCGAAAATCAGCCCAATAAACGCGTGCCGTTATATGTGCACTATAATGATGCGCCGCCAATGGCCGTTTACCCTAAGGGCCATAGCTTTACGGCCCAGATAAAACTCGACAAAGCTTACATCAAAGCTAGGCGCAATGTGATCGGTCTGAGCTATTCCAAAATAGGCGGGTGTATCGAGCCTTCTGATGGCAGCTGGACCATTGATCTGGACGACAGCCTTTTACTGGTCAAATCGACGACGCCTTCAACGACATTTGAGATGAGTGATGTGAAAGAAATTCTATCATCATCTTTGTCAGCGCCGGGAACTGTGTCCATTATTGCCAATGGCGCAGATAAATTATCTTATGAAGCCCTGATCGCGCAGGGAACTGCTCTGAACATGACAGGTCTGCCGCGCTTTTCCCTTACGACCGGTAGTGGTGACATGGAGATCTATGCTGGAACGCGTCAGGCCTTATCTAGGATCATAAGGGGCACGGAAATTAACAAAACCACAGGCGCCGTGATCGGGGTTACCCGAAACGCGCCTCTGCGTTTGGTGATGACCGCTGATACTGAAGTTGATCTTTTAGAGCTTGTTCAAAACTATGCTTCTTTTGTTATGCCTTCATCGTCGCGCAGCTATAGCTCGAACGGTGACTTTGTGTGGCAAAAGGGATTTTCTGAAAATTATAAATCCATAAAGGGCAAGACTCCGATCTATGATATCGAATACTTACATTTCGCGCGCGGCTGGGGCGATAATGCTCAAACCATTGAATTTGATATTGATAATCCGATCACAGCGTCTGGAAAAACCAAACTCTACTTCCGCCGCGGCGATAATGTTGCGCCAGGATCTAGCGTCAATATTGAGCTAAACGGGCAAAGCCTGGGTACAATCCCATTGACCCATAAGCGTAATGTTGTTCGCTTTGACATTCCGCGCGGGCTTTTACAGGGCAGTCATAATCGTTTAAGGATTGAGCCCGATTTGACGCCTACCAATTCTCAGGCCGGGTGCGCGAGCGGCGTTTCTATTCCCGAGTTTTTTCTAGAAGATAAGTCCTATATTAACATCAAAAATGATGCGGCCGGATATGCCGGCGATCTTACGCGCTTTTCGGCGTCAGCCTTTCCGTTTTCAAAAAGTGCTGGGCAGGATACTAATATCATTTTGAGCGGAACTTATAATTCTGATAAAACCGCGTCGTTGAGAGTATTAGCACGGTTGGCCAAGGCCTATGGATCTGGTTTGACTGAGGCGGGTTATTATAAACTCGGCCAAGCGCCAGTAGATGAGAATAAGCACACGCTCTTGATTGGGCCTAAGCTCGACGACGCCGCGCCGCGCGGTCTGGCGAGTCTCATTGATGGCCGTATGCAAAAACCAAAAATCATTCAAACCGCAAGCTTGGGTATACCGCCTATATCACTGTCATCTGTTCGTGAGGACACGGTAGTTTCTGGCGGCATAGCCGCTCTTTTTGAAGATAAAGCTCACACAGGGCGCTTACGCGGCTATATAACCAGTTCGAAGGGACAGAGTTTCAATCGAGCGGTCGAGAACCTGCTTCGCGGTAATCAGTGGAACAAATTGCAAGGTAGTTTGACGCGCTGGAACAAAGATATGATTGAAATGGCTAAGACGGCTTTTGATGCAAAAATTTCAACACCTGCGCGGCAGAAAGTTAGTAAGGGGTTTGAAGTGCCCAAGATAAACATGCCTGAAGTGCAGCTGCCGGCAGTGGATTTTGCCCCTGTTCAAGCGCGCCTGAGCCTTGCTGGTCAATCAGTATCCAATGGTATCGGCAATGCATGGAATGGACTTAGTTTAAAAATTACAGATGCTTTGGAGATGGCTCGGCCAACGGTACAAGCGGCGCCGATGCCTGTTTCCTCGCAAGTCGCGCCCGCAAAGACTGATCGAGTGGCTAAGAAATATGATTTGGCGCAATATAAGCCGAACCTCAAGGTAAGCTTGCCTACTATGCCAAAAGTTCGAGAACCTTTCTTTGAGGGCCTGAAACGTAAAGCCAGCATCATTTATAGTGATGCCGCAAGTGGTATTGACCGCCTGATAAACCGCGCGCAAAGCAGTGTTTTCCAAGATAAAAATGCCCGTAGTCCACATGCTAATGTGTTGGTAATGGCATTGTTTCTGATGATGTTCTTGATGATTATGGGGCTGGCCCGCCCGCGGGGATAGTAACTTAGGGTTTTATCACTTGTTTAGGTTTACTGTTTAAAGTCTAAATCTATGAAAGCCATATTTAGTAACCCCGGGAAATTGCTTGATCGCAAACGTCATTATGTAATGGGGACTGCAAGCTCTGCTTTTCAGAATGACACGCTTGGATTTAATACATCGATGGCGATTAAGTTGAGCTGCTATATTTTTGGAAATCTAGATCGTCAAGCGATTGCGGGAATGGAGCGAAGCCTCAATATAAGTGCCCCGTATCGGCGAAATGTAAGGCGCCTGGTTGCGCAAATGAGTGAGAACAGCCTGTCTCTCAATGAAATTTTAAAGCCACTGAAAAACCGCAAAGACCATCATGTAGCCTATTTAATATTTGACAGCATTTGTGCGATGACTGCGAATAGTCAGCGTTTTGATATGTCGTTTATGAAAAAAGTTATTTCAGTGGGCAAGGCAATGGGCTTGGCTAAAAATGAAATTTACCGGCTCGTCGAAAAAAATGGATTAGCCGCTTAGAGCCCTAAACGTTAAACTTGAACAGCATGATGTCGCCATCTTTTACGATATAATCTTTGCCTTCTTGCCTGACCTTGCCAGCTTCTTTAGCCGCTTGTTCGCCGCCTAGGGTGACGTAATCATCATAGGCCGTTGTCTCAGCGCGAATGAAGCCTTTTTCAAAATCGGTATGAATGACACCGGCACATTTTGGCGCGCTCCACCCGTCATGGAATGTCCAGGCGCGGGCTTCTTTTGGACCGACTGTAAAGTATGTCTTGAGACCGAGAAGAGAATATCCCGATTGAATGAGACGGTTGAGCCCAGGTTCGGAAAGACCAAGAGTTTCGAGAAATTCGTCACGTTCTTCCCCGTCTAGAAGCGCAAGTTCGCTTTCGATTTGCGCAGATATAATGACGCTCTCAGCGTTTTCTTTTTCGGCATGTTCAGTCACAACGGCTGAATAGGCATTGCCGTTTTCGGCGCTGTCCTCATCTACATTACAAACATACATAACAGGCTTGGCCGTTAGGAGCTGCAGCATTTTCCAAGCCTTTTGCTCGTCTTCTTCAACCTGCGCATAGCGGGCTGGCTTACCGTCCTCCAAAACGGCCAAAGCGCGTTCAAGTAGGGATAGTGTTAGTTTGGCTTCTTTATCATTTTGCTTGATCTTCTTCTCAAGGCCTAGTCTTCGTTTTTCAAGGCTTTCCATATCAGCGAGCATAAGTTCTGTTTCAACCGTCTCCAGATCTGCAAGCGGATTAATAACGCCTTCCACATGAGTGATGTCATCATCATCAAAACAGCGTAGCACATAAAGGATAGCGTCTGTTTCACGGATATTGGCGAGAAATTGATTGCCCAGACCTTCGCCTTTAGAGGCGCCGCGGACAAGGCCTGCGATATCTACGAAATTCATGCGAGCCGGGATTATTTGAGCTGACCCGCCAATGGCGGCAATTTTATCAAGGCGGGATTCAGGGACGGCTACATCACCGATATTAGGCTCAATGGTGCAAAATGGATAGTTAGCGGCTTGCGCGCTGGCTGTCTGTGTCAGAGCATTAAAAAGAGTGGATTTACCAACATTAGGCAAGCCAACAATACCGCACTTAAATCCCATGGGAAAATCCTATTTTAATATTGCTCTAATTTCTGCGCGGCTTAGCACCCGGTGCAGGGGCGAGCAAGTCAACGGCAGTTTGATATTTGTCATGATCGGCGTTGGCTAAATGTTCGGCGCTTCGGGCGAGGGCGTCTATGTAGTCTTCGACCCATTGCTGTTCGGATTTGGCAAAATCTGAGAGGACATAGCTATGGACTTTTTCTCTATGACCCGGGTGACCAATGCCTAGGCGCGCGCGGTGGTGATTTTCGCCCACATGTTGGCGAATAGATCGTAGTCCATTATGCCCGGCAATGCCGCCGCCCGTTTTCATACGGATTTTACCTGGCGCAAGGTCTAGTTCATCGTGAAAGACGGTGACTTTATCCAGCGATATTTTGTAAAACTGCATGGCTTGCTGAACAGACCTTCCGGACTCGTTCATAAAGGTCATGGGTTTAAGCAAGAGAATTTTAACAGGGCGTCCGTCCGACGTAATGCTGCCTTCGCGGATCAATCCCTTGAATTTTGATTTTTCGTCAGAAAAGTTGTGTAGATCGCCAATAGTATCGATCGCCATAAAGCCAATGTTATGACGATTCCCGGCATATTTATCGCCGGGATTTCCAAGACCTACCCAAAGTAACATGTCTTCTGCTTTCGTCTCGCCAAAGAGACGCCGTAGAAACGCGAAAATTACGCGTCTCCGCCTTCGCCAGCTTCAGCTTCACCTTCGGTTGCTGCTTCTTCGCCTTCGACGCCTGCTTCAGCTTCTTCATCTTCTTCTACTGCTGCGCGTGAGGCAACCATGGTAGCGATTGTGAAGTCGCGATCAGTAATAGAGGGTTTGACTTTTTCCGGAAGCGTAATTTCGCTAATGTGGATGCTGTCACCGATGTCCATTTTTGAAATATCAACGTCAATACTATCAGGAATTTTGCCTGCAGGACATTTGACTTCAATTGAGTAACGGACAACGTTCAATGTGCCGCCGAGTTTAATGCCCGGAGATTCTTCATCCCCAATGAAGTTTACAGAGACTTCAACCTCAATAATGGTCTTTTCCGTCACGCGGTAAAGATCGATATGCACGGGCATATCTGTTACCGGGTGGAACTGAACATCTTTAGTGATGACTTTTTGTTTGTCACCTTTGTGTGAAATTTCAATCATATTGGAGAGAAATTGACCTGAATTCAGGGCTTTCAAGACTTCGTTTTTACGAAGTGCAACAGAAACGGCTCCCTCATCACCACCGTAAATAACAGCAGGAATGCCGCCGCCGCGGCGTGCTTCACGGGCTGGTCCTGTACCAGTTTCTTCTCTAACTATAACGTCCAAACAGATACCACTCATGGCCTTGTCCTTCTTTGATTCTTATCCCGTTGATTATTTGACGGGGGTTTTGGGAGGGATTATTCAAAAAACAATCGCCATAATAACCTTTAAAGGGTGTTTTCGACGGTATTTTTGAGATTCCCTCAAATTCAGCGCGCTCATTAGCGAAACCACCTATAAAAGGCAAGCGAAATTCAGAACAGAAATTTGCTTTGAGCATTTTGCATTTATTTGGACTCAAAGAAACCTCTAAAAGCAGAGGACTAGGCCGAAATAATTGAATGTCGGCTAATGCATAATACACTTATTGTTAGAATTTTGGACAGATCCAATCATTGTTCGTTAACAAAAGATTAAATTGTCTCGATTTTGGCCCGAGCTTTGCTTAGTATGTCCCCGAAGAGAGACAACATAGGAATTTGACCAATAATGGAACAGTGGGCACCAACATTAATAATGCTAGTTATAACTTTCGTGGCTATAGGTGTGTTGTTATTGCCTACCTTGGTTAAATATGAATCCAAGGTCGTCAATTTTTATTGGGCAGGTTTTTGGAGATTTTTAGCGCTGATTGCTTTCGTCGCAGGCGGCTCGACAGCCTTATCTCTAATGGACATTCCTGTGGACCCTGTTTCAAATATTATTCTGACAGGCATTTTGTATATATATGTTGCCTTTGTAGTTTTAGCTTGGTTCCATATATGTGGATCCACTTTTACAAAGGGGCTGCGGTCCTTAACGCAGCGCTAGAGCGCCATGCGTTAAGTTAGAGTCGCTTTGATGGGATGAGTTTTGCAATCTGTCTAGGCGCAGCTTGAAAAGCGATGCCGTAGCATCGGTTGAGAGATGCAACGACGACGGCGTGCAAAAATCGCCCAAGCGAAACCCACGGCTCACACATGTTATTGAATTTTCTTTAAAAATTCCACCCCACTCGCAAGGCGAGTCACGGTCATTTGCTCTTGGCGGGCGTCCCGTCCCGCTTACCGATGCCAGCATCGCTACGCAGAACCCTCCTACGCCAGAAACAAATGACAGCGATCAAAGTGCCTCTAACTTAACCCACGGCGCTCTAAATTAAAAATTCAATTAAAGTGGACTTTGGTCGATACGTGCAACTGGTACAGATGATACAGTTGGAATAGGGGCATCTGGATCTACGGGTATGTCCTGTAAGCTCAGAGCTCTTGGCGCTTTTACATCATCATATAGAGATCCAAATAAGGATTGTTGTGCCCGCGCGACACTAATAGGAGCGCCGGCTAATCTTGGATCTGCTGCTCTCAAGGCGGATCTAGGAGGCAGACCCATTTCTATATTCGATAATCGAGGCATTGGAGCTGAAGGCATAACGACTTGCGGCTTCTGAATTTGTGGGGGGGCTGTTCCATTTGACGCTGTCTCTTGCTGCTTGTTAGGGTGACTGAAAACCGGCCGCTCATTTGTATCAAGTTGAGGTTGGAAAGATGGCGGAGTTGTCGGGGCTATTATGGCCGCTGGCTTTTTAACTTTCATAACATCGAGCTGGAGTTTTAAATGCTGTAAGCGCGGCGCTGATGTTGTTGATGCTATTCTTGGAGCAGGTTGCTGAATAGGCCGGGTCACTGAATGAGAGCGGGACATTTGCGAATAGCCAAAAGGGCGCGAAGTTGCAGGCTGAGAACTGATAGGGCTTTGACCGATACGTCTCACTTGTGTGGATATGGTTTTGTTGACCATAGGTTGGCCTATTTTTGTCGTTCTATAACCTACTGGAATAATGCGCGGTGAATCTGTTGTCGTTTGGTTGTCACCACTAATGCTCATGTAATGTGGAATTGGAGTAGCTTTCCGAGCATTAAATTCGCAAATAGCTTGTTGCGGGCGGTTTTGACGGGCCTGCATTTGAATAAAATTCCAACCTTTACATTGGGCATCGCCTTGACATTGCTCTACACATTGCCCTGGATTATTGGCTGGTACGGATAAATAAGCTTGGCCCGGCCGATAAGTTCCGATGTCGCTAGCTAAAGCAGGCAAGGGGAGAGTTAAGCAAAGTGCGATCATGCACGTAGATAAATTGAGTCGCATACAGCCTCGATAAAATTCGATTCGGTTTTGTCGAGATTGCGGTAGAGGAGTTAGCGTTTAGTTAACTATAATGCTGGCTTGGCAGCGTGATTAGGCTGCCTGTTCCGCATGAAGGATATAGTCCTTGTAAAGAGCCCAAGCTGCCTTGCAGGCAAGATCGGTCGCTTTATGTTCCAAAAGGTCTTGATTTAAGTTTTCTCGATCAATGGCGGCCGGTTCAAAGGGCGCAAGTGAGAGCATTGCTTCATCTATGCTGTTTTGAGTTTCTGTAGAATTTTCAACAGATTCTGGATGCGCGCCAAGCACAGACTCCATGACCTGATTTACCAGTATATTTTGATGCCCCATAGCCAAATTTTCCCAACACTTATCACTATTTGAAACTTTATAGTGTGTTTTTATAAAGTATACAACTAGAATGGTTGTATATAGTTTTTAAATGGTAAATTTATGGATTATTAAATGGGGTTGCGACCAGCATCGCCCAGTAATATTTGTATTGAGTTTTTGGTTCATAAATCAGAGCAACGCCAAAATCAGTGACCTCCGGTAATAACAGATTCACGTTATGTCCCGGGCTATCCTGCCAAGCTTTGAAAACCTTTTCCCAGCTTTCTTGCCCTGTCGCAACATTCTCAGCCGCTAAGGAAAAGTCATAGCCTTTGAGCTGGACGCGATCGCTATGAGAGCTCCCGTCTGTCCCGGTATGAGAAATCATGCCGTGTTTCGCCATGTCATTTGCGTGGGTCATCGAAGCAGCATTCAGGCGTTCATTGAGTTTAACGCGCGTAAGCCCATTTCGCGCACGGTAATTATTGAAGTCCGCTAAGGCAATATACAGGTCAAGTGGTTCAGGCGGCGTTGATTCAAAAGGAGACCCAGCTTTGAGACCGTCATTTAAGTAACAGTGAATTGTGGATTTAGTGATGTCGGGCTGCATGGCAATACTGCCGCGGCAAGTCTGAGGATCCCCGTAGCAAAGCTCTAAGCATTGCTCGGATGTCGTAACGGTCACAGTTTTGTAAGTACCAATGGGAATTTCAGAGAAATACGTCTCGGCCATCCCGATTTGGGGGAAAAATGCGAGGGGGATCAGGACGGCCAGAGAGCGCATGAGTTAGACCTAAGTTAAACAAACGGGGTAACCAAGTTACAAAGTGATAATGTTACGTATTGTGATTTAATTTCTTTAAAAAATTGGAAATATGCGCAACACAATTCGCTAACGCGTCTTGCTTTGGGTCGCCTAAGGCTTGATCACGCCCCGCTATTTGTGTGGATTTGAATGCGGGGTGCGTGTCTATGGATGATTTAACGGATTGCAAGATATCTGAAGTGTGACTTTCAACGGGTCCATACTGCCAATGGGCGTAATCTGGATTATTTCGCCAGGTAAATTCCTTATATGCCAGAAACAAGCAGGGTTTAAGGGATATCAAAAATTCATAAACCTGACTGCTGACATCGCCGATATAGACATCGGCTGCGCAAGTATAGGTCATATCTGTGGAGCTCTCACTGCCTAGGTCGATCAGGATATTATCGGCACGACCAAAAGCTTCGAGTTCTGACCTTGTTTGGTTTGGCGCATTCGAAAATAACCGGATATGCGGGGCAAATATGAAATTGAATTCGGATTGTTTCGAAAAACTCTCTAAAATTTTTGGACCAAATTTCCACCAAGACGACAGTTTCTTGTCAAAATGAGGGTTGTATAGAACAACAGGCTTGTCGTCTGAGAATAAAGGATCGCGGTTAGGGTATATGCGTTTTAGCGCTGCCGCTTTTACATAGCCTGACACGGAGCAGCTTTCTTCGGTGACGAGATCTAAATCAACCATGCGGTTTTTATCTTTTGGTCCGGCGACAATGACGTGATCAAAAAGACGAATGCGTTTGTCGTAACTCTTAGCTCGATCGCCGGCACCGTGAGGGATATGAATCATTGAAGGTAAACTGAACGGTAGTTTTTTCAAGATGGTAGAAGTCCGTTCCGCGACCACAAGGGCGTCCATTTTTTGGAGTTTACCAATATTCCAGAAAATAGGGGCTAACTTATCGCTTATCTTGGTGGATAGTTTTGGAGCTTTTAGGATTTGAATTTGTAACTTGGCCGCGCCAAGCTTTTGAATGATATCTTGGCAATAAACCGCTTCTTCTTGAGTGCGCGTGAAGATAATAGGTTTAAGACTTGGGTGATTAGCCATCTCTGCAGCTGGCGGAATAAGATGCAATATATGATGAATGCCGCCGAGCAATACAAAACCGACTTTTTGTTTTGCCTCAGGCATATGTGGTCAGCCTAATCAGCATCCAAACCGATATCAAAATTGGTTGCAGAGTGGGTAAGGCCGCCAATAGAGATAACATCTATCCCGCTTTCGGCGATGGCTTTGACGGTTGATAGATTGACACCGCCTGAAGCTTCAAGAGTTGGGCTTGACCCGTCAAAATCATCGACGATGTTTACGGCTTTTCGAAGTATGTCAGGGCCCATGTTGTCCAGCAGAACCACGTGAGGCGCAAAGGGTAGGGCCTTTTTCAGTTGTTCGAGTGTATCGACTTCGACGCTAATCCGAACCATGTGATCGGCTTTGGCCATAATTTGTGTGAGCGCTTTTTCAATCCCGCCAACCATAGCGATATGATTGTCTTTGATCATAATCGCGTCAGAGAGTGATTGCCGATGGGTCGTGCCGCCGCCAGCGAGCACGGCTCGTTTTTCTAGAGCTCTTAGGCCAGGTGTTGTTTTTCGCGTCGCGGCAATGCGGGCTTTGGTGTGTTTAACGAGAGCGACATATTGCGAGGTTAAGGTCGCAATGCCTGACATACGGCCGAGAAAGTTAAGGGCTGTCCGCTCTGCCATAAGTAAAGACCTGACAGGGCCTTTGACTTCGGCAATAATGTCACCTTTTTTGACATGGCTGCCATTGCCGGAATGAACGATTAATTCCATGCTCGGATCAACCATGGCGTAAGTCATTTGTGCGGCCTGCATGCCGGCTATAATGCCTGTGTCCCGAGACTTGAAGTAAAGATGTCCGTTTTGTTCGGCTGGGATCAAAAGATTAGCGGTGACATCGCCAGCCGTGCCAAAATCTTCGTTAAGTGCTAACCGGATTATCGGCTCAATTACACTTGGAGGGAGTAAGGGAAGTTCAGTCATGTCTAATCCAGCATATCATATGTAATATAAGACGACACAGCTTTATTCGCCGCGTCAGGATGATCGTCACGGAAATGTCCACCGCGGCTTTCCTCGCGGGCTATGGCGGAACCAACGATCATGCGAGAGGCAATGAGCGGGTTGGCGCGCCCGACCTGATCGATAAGGCCATCAATTTGGCCCATGAGTTGGTTAAGCCCAGCTGCCTTACGGCGAACGCCACAAAAACGAGTCATACCATTTCGGAGTGTTTGAGAGACTTCGGGGGTCATGGCAAGCCAAGGCTGTGATCTAATTTTATCGGCCGTGCGTTCCGGGACTTCGCTTTCGAGGATTTTTTCAGCGGCGCGTCCACCAAAGACGATCGCCTCAAGTAGAGAGTTGCTGGCTAGTCGATTGGCGCCGTGCAGACCTGTTGCGGAACATTCACCAACGGCAAGTAGGCCGGGCAGGGACGTTTGCCCGTAACCGTCTGTTGCAACGCCGCCCATATGATAATGGACGGCTGGCGCGACCGGAATGGCGGCAGTTCTTGGGTCGATGTTTGCGCTCATACAGGCGTCAAAAACAGTTGGGAAATGATCCGGGAAGTGATCGCCGACAGCTTTACGGCAATCCAGCATGGGTTTCCGTCCTGCTGCGATTTCAGCAAATATAGCGCGGGCTACATCATCACGCGGGGCAAGTTCACCATCCGGATGATAATTGGTCATGAAGCGTTTGCTCGTATTATTGATCAGGATAGCGCCGTCCCCGCGCAGGGCTTCAGTTGCTAGCGGGGCAGGATCGCGGCCAATATCAATGGCGGTGGGGTGGAACTGTACAAATTCCATATCGCGCATTTGCGCGCCCATAACGGCGGCCATACCGAGGGAATCGCCGCGTGCTGTTTTTGGGTTGGTTGTGACGGCAAATAGACCGCCAACACCGCCTGTGGCTAAAACTGTGAGATCAGCTTCGATACCAAGCATAGAGCCATCGTCCTGGCGGGCAAGAGCGCCGGCTATGCCGCCATGACCATCTGATAATAGGCTTTCCGCGCGCCAGCCAATTAGCGGCGTAATATGGTCGGCGGCTCTGGCGTGTTTGACCATGACATTGATGATTTCGCGGCCAGCTGTATCGCCTTTGACGCGGGCAACACGCGGCATAGAATGGGCCGCTTCGAGCGATAGATAAAGACTGCCATCTTCTTTGCGATCAAAGGGAACACCAAGACGAGCAAGGTCACGAACACGGTCGGGGCCTTCTGTGGCTAAAATATGGGCAATATCCGGATCGACCAGGCCATCACCAGCCGCGATTGTGTCAGCGGCATGAGACTCGGCTGTATCATTCGGGTCAAGGGCTGCTGCAATGCCGCCTTGCGCCCAAGCCGAAGCCGCACCTTCTTTGGAACGTCTGGACGTTAGGACATAAACGGGACGGGGCGCGAGTTTTAGCGCTGTATATAATCCGGCGAGCCCCGCGCCGACAATTAAGACGGCCCCATTGGGCAGGCGTTTCGTATCCAGTTTCCAATCTGTCATATAAGCAAATTAAGCCTTAAACGGATCGCGCATCAAGATGACATCTTCGCGCTCTGGGCTGGTGGATACCATGGATACCGGACATCCGATCAACTCTTCAACATGGCGGACATATTTTACAGCTTCGGCAGGAAGGGCGGCCCAGCTGCGTGCGCCGCGCGTGGAGCCAGACCAACCTGGCATAGTTTCATAGATAGGCTCCACGCCTGCTTGATTGGTAATGCCTGCCGGAAGGTGACGGATAATTTTACCATTCAAACGATAACCCGTGCAGATTTTGATTTCTTCAAGACCATCCAAAACATCAAGTTTCGTCAATGCGATGCCGTTAATGCCGCCCGTAATAATGGCCTGACGAACCATACACGCATCAAACCAGCCGCAGCGTCTCTGACGGCCTGTGACGGTCCCAAATTCGTGCCCGACTTCACCGATGCGCTTGCCGATGTCATCAAATAGTTCCGTCGGGAAAGGACCTTCACCCACGCGTGTCGTGTAAGCTTTAGTAATGCCGAGTACATAGTTGAGAGCTCTTGGACCCATGCCCGAACCGGCGGCGGCTTGGCCAGCAATCGTATTGGAACTGGTCACAAATGGGTATGTGCCGTGATCAATATCCAGCATGGCCCCTTGGGCGCCTTCAAATAATAATTTTTTGTCGGCTCGGGACGCGTCATCAAGGGTTTTCCATACCGGAGCCATATAAGGTAAAATCTTCGGAGCTACATCCAGCAGCGATTGATGAAGCTCTGCGGCGTCATAAGGCGCGTGGCCTAAGCCTTTACGCAGCGCATTATGGTGATGTAGCAGGTTTTCGACCCGCGCCATCAAATGCTCTGGATCGGCGAGGTCGCAGACCCGTAGAGCGCGGCGAGCTACCTTGTCTTCATAGGAAGGTCCGATACCACGCTTGGTCGTCCCGATCTTAATGCCGTCGGCGCGGTTTTCGCGAATACCATCAAGTTCGGAATGCACCGGCAAAATCAAAGCTGTAGATTCTGAAATTTGCAGGTTATCTGGATTAATTTTAACACCCTGTTTTTTTATGCGCTCAACTTCGTCCAAAAATGCCCAAGGGTTTAAGACGACGCCATTACCGATAACGGAAAGTTTTCCGCCGCGAACAATCCCGGAAGGTAAAAGGCTGAGTTTATAGACAACACCATCGACAACGAGTGTGTGTCCTGCATTGTGGCCGCCTTGAAAACGGACCACGACATCGGCGCGGCTGGAAAGCCAATCGACAATCTTACCTTTGCCTTCATCTCCCCATTGGGACCCAACAACGACGACATTTGCCATATTTTGCCTCTAAGTTCTTTTGTTTTCTGTCATATTAAAGGCGCGATATTGCTCGCGCCCTAAAACAGAATCTTCGACTTTGGTTCTTTAAACAAATATGACACTAATAGCGAATCTATTTGGGGATAACTTGGTCGCATCTATGCAAAATTCTGAATGGGCTGGATTGGCCCTCATTATCGTTGTTCTGGTCTATTTTTGGCGCAAGAGACGGCCAAGTTTTCGGACACCTCAAACAAAACCAGCCAGTGAAGCTACCTTTAGAAGTTTTGAGAGGGTTCCATCGCTATTTGTCAATTCGCCTGAGCGGACCTTTTTCCATTGCCTGAATAAAGAAATACCGGAAGGGTTTTATGTCATGAGTAAGGTGAGGCTGGAAGACATTATCAGAGTGAAGCCCGGGATCAGAAATAAGGAAATCTATTGGAAACTGCGTCAACGTGTAAATTCACGTCATGTGGATTTCCTGATCATAAACAAGCAAGGTCGTCCGGTTATGGCTGTTGAACTGGACGGGCCGGGGCATCACCGGCCTGAAAGTAAAAATGCTGATGATTTGAAAAATGGGCTGTTTAAGCAGGCGGGTATTCCGCTTTCACGGGTAATAGTCGGTGAAAATTTCAGTTTAGCCGCCAAGAAAATAAGCGAATTCGTTAAAGAAACTTAACTAAAATAGACACAAAATTAAATTCTAGTTAACCATGGTGTGCGAATCTGATACATGATTCCACCGGGAGTGACGTAGTGGCCAAACGCAAAAAAATCGATTTAAGACGTGATCAGCGTAATGCGACACGGCAGCTAGCCGGTCTCAACCGTGATTTAGCAGCAAAAATGATCCTATTGGCGTCAAAGTCAGGGGACACTGCGCCGCTTATTCAGGCTGTTGATGCGCTGCAAAAGGCTGATGAGTATTATTCGACTGAAAATACGCCACGCGAAGTGGCCGAAATTCGTCAAGCTTTGGCTGAAACGCTCTATACTTTAGGTAAAACGCAAAAAGATGTGGGTGCGTTATCCCGATCTATTGATGCTTATCGCAGCGCGATTACGCTGGCTTCCTTACTGGGCGATAACAAAATGCGTCAGGGCCTCAAGACTAATTACGCTAAAGCACGCGAACTGCATGCTAAATTAGCGCCTATTGGCCAACAAGTTCGCGGCGCCGCTTAAAACTTTAATTGTAATTCTGTAACACTGCCTTCCCTTTCAAGGCGTTTTGCCCTATTGTCGTCACAAATCATGGTTAACTGCCTATTAACGAGGCAGTTAACGAGAGCTAATTAACAGCTCATAGTGGGAGACAGACATGAAGCGCTATCTATTATCCATTTCAATTTTAGCTCTACTTGGGTGCACGGCTGCAGGGCAGTCGTCTGATCCCTTGGCCACTGATGTCGATCAATCAGAAAACCTAGCGTTAACAATTTACGGCGATGGCAGAGCGCTCATCGAAGATAATCGGCGGCTTAGTTTTAAAGGGGGGGAGCAAGTGATCGAATTACCGGGTGTCTCTTCTGCAATTCTGCCGCAAAGTGTAACCGTTATTGCTTCAGGTATGGAAATCATCGAGCAAAATTTTGATTTTGATCTTTTGACGCCCGCCAAGCTCATGGAAAAGGCCGTGGGTCAAACCGTTGATATCGTCAAAACTAATCCGGCAACAGGTAAAGAGACCGTCGAGCGCGCCAAAGTTCTGTCGGTTAATAATGGCGTCGTCATTCAAGTTGGTGACCGGATCGAAGTCCTGCGCGATGACAATATCCCGACACGGGTTGTCTTTCCTAAAGTGCCAGAAAATTTGAGGGCTAGCCCGACCTTATCCTTAAGGGTCAATAGCCGCCTGCCGGGCAACAGGGACGCCAATATGACCTATCTGAGTAGCGGACTTAGCTGGGATGCTGACTATGTCGCGGTATTTAATGAAGGCGACAAACGTATGGGCCTGCAAGGTTGGGCGACGATAGACAATAAAACTAGCACGTCATTCCATGATGCAAAGCTATCCGTTGTTGCAGGTTATATCGGCAAAGACAGTCAGCAATATTATGGTTCTCAATATAACACCCAATATTATCAGTTTTGGAATGAGTCCCGTAATTACCTTCGCAACCGGAACAGAAGTGTCAATAAAGGGCAGCGCGGCGGCGGAATCGAAGCTGGAACGGCAGAACGTATTGGCGATAACTATTTGTATCCTCTACCCGGCCTTACAACCCTTGCCAGTAAACAGAAAAAGCAGATCAGTTTTATCGATGCTGACGGTGTCAAAGCCGAAAAAGTCTACGAGCTTTATAATTGGGGCTTCAATAGTCAAAATAATCCGCTCAACGTTGATAGTCGCATCGCATTTTCTAACAGTAAAGCTGGCGGTATGGGCGAGGCGCTACCAGCCGGTACAGTCCGAGTTTATATGGAAGATAAAAGGGGCAAAGCGCAATTCATAGGCGAAGATGCAATCGGCCACATTGCTGGCGGATCTGACATCTCGATTAAAATTGGTGAAGCGTTTGATATCACCGTTAAGCCAACCCTGCGTAAAAGTGAAAATATTAGTAAACGTGTCAGGGACTTTGACATGACTTATGAGGTCCGTAATGCCAGTAAAAAAGCTGCCACGGTTCATGTTTTCCAATCATTACCACGCGCCTATTGGTGTGATTATAAAGTTCTAGCTGAGAGTCTGGACGGTACTGAGAAAAATGACTCGACTCGGACATGGGGGGTGAATGTGCCTTCTGAGGATGAAACGACGCTGGACTTTAAAGTCCGCGAAACCTGTCCCTGGTAATCGCTATGCGCGCGCTCCTTGCCGCCATTATTGTTTTGTTTTCTGCGCTGAATGTCAGCGCGCAGGAAAAGGTTGATTCCACTAAAGTCGAAAAAACTTACCTGACGATTTATCCAAATGACTTAGCTATGATTACAGAGGTGCGCCGGATTAATGTACCAGCAGGTCTGTCTACTATTCGGTTTCTGGGGGTGAGTGATCAAATCATTGCTCAGACCGCGATATTACAGTCTTTTGAGGGTATAAGTCTTGAGAGCAATTTTGACGGAGACTTAATTTCAAAAGGGTCGCTGCTGAACAAAGCTGTAGGCGAAACCATTAGCATCCGCCGGATCAATGCCGGCGATGGTGATGTGACTAATGTAGCTGCTAAGCTGGTTTCAGCATCACGCCTGAATAACCATGTACAAGGCGCCGTGTTTGAAACGTCTGATGGTGTGGAGGGCCTAGAGTGTTCAGGCCTTTTTGAAAGCCTAGTTTTTAACGCTATGCCAGAGGCTCTCAATCCAATGCCTGTATTATCAATGGATGTCCGCGCCGATATTGCAGGTGAAAAAGAAATTTCTCTATCATATTTGAGCCGCGGCATTGGCTGGGCAGCAGACTATCGATTGGATGTTGGCCCAGAACAAATGGGTGAAGCAGGCCTATTGGGCTGGTTGACCTTAACAAACTCAACATCCAAATCCTTTAAAGATACAGGGCTTTCAGTGGTCGCAGGAGAACTTAACCGCGTTTCGCAAAATGAATTTGCTCTGCAAAATTTTAATGTGAGTTTTTCTCCAACGTGCTGGAAAACGGGATATGATTTTTCTGTCTCCCAAAATCGAAATGAAGATGGGAGGTTTGATGGTTTTGCTGGATATTCGAACGGGTTGATGGCTCCAGCACCTGCTATGATGATGCGCACTGAATCGGATGAAATTGTAGTCACGGCGTCTAAACGCAAAGCAAAGCAAGAAGACCTTGGGGATTATAAGCTTTACCGCGCTCCGCAAGATGTCATGGTTGCAGCCCATCAAACCAAACAAATTGCTTTCCTATCGGTGCCGAATGTGGAGTTTGAAAAAGTATTCAAGTATGATTTTTCGGAATATGTAAATCGAAATTCTACCTTGAGGCAGCCATTTAGAACTCGCGTGGAATATGAGCTTGATAACAGTAAAGATGGTAATCTTGGGCAGCCATTACCTCGCGGAATTATGCGGGTTATGACTGACATCGCTGACGGACGGACGGCGTTCTTGGGTGAAGACACTCTAAGGGATTTGGCGATTGATCTACCGGTTGAAGTCAAGATTGCTGAAAGTGCTGCGGTTTCTATATTTCCGAGAATAGAGACAGAGGAACTTAAAGGAAAACGTCGATTTAAGGCGGATGTTTACAATGCTACGCCTCAAGAGATAACCGTTGAGATCACCATTCAAAGCGAAACCATTCGCTATGATATGATTGGAAATGAAAGTCATGATCGCAAGCCTGGAGAGATTATCCCGACTTATAAGTTTAAAGTGCCAGCTGAATCAAAAGAGACCTTTTCGATTGATGTGAAAGATAAGCGTTGATCTTACACAAGCGCATGGATTGCCGGGACAAGCTTAGGATGAGGTTAAGGATATTCTACTGAACCATCTCAACCTTATGGCCCTTAGCTTCTAGCATGTTGATCACGCTATCAGGGCCCGCCAAATGGCCTGCGCCTACGGCGATGAAACTGGTACCGGGTTCTTCGAGGATAGCTTCAATCTGCGGGATCCAATTTGCGTTACGGTCTTTGATCATGGCGTTATAGTCGTCGACCGAGCCAAACATAGCAGGGTCACCCATAATGACGCCAAGGCCTGTTGTGTCGCCGTCGGCCCATTCACCGACAAGGATATCAAACATATCATTGGTTTTATCGAGGGTTTCGACTTGGAACATCAAAGCTTCAACTTGTTCTTCGATTGTGTTGCCGGCTAGTAATTGGATTTGATCAGCGGCCGTTTCAAAAAAGCCAAAAGTTTTCCCAGATGCGCTGGCCGCTGCTTCCAAAACAGTGTCGACGCCGAGCTCTGGATTGTAGCCACTTTTCTGCATTTCTCCGGCCATGAGCTGAAGTCCGACAGTCCACGGCTTGGCGCCGTCCATAGCGCCTGCAGGTATGCCAATGGATGAAATTGCTGTTGAAACCTGGCTATATTGGTCTTCGCTCAAGACTGTTTTGAGTGATTGTCCATCCGTAAACATGGCTTCACGCATCATGGCTGTCTGCATAGTTTGCATGGCTTCAGGGCTTTTGAGATCCGCTTCAAGATAAAGTTTGTCAGCTGATTTAAAGGCTTGTTCAAATTCTGGTGTCTTCCAATTGAGCTCTGGCGGTAACAAATGAACCGTGCCGTAAATATATACGGTGGTATCATCATCTGCGAGTTTCCACATGGCGGGGTTGCCATCGCCGCTGGTTGTTTGCGCCAGCTCGAGTGCCTGTTCCATGCGCTCTAGCGGAGTCGCGTCTAGTGAAATACTGACCTGTTCGGCTTGGGCTTGAGCGCTCGGGGTATTGTCAGTGACTGTTTTAGATTTACAGGCGGATAAGGCGAGTAAGCAAGATCCAAGTAAAGCCGAGAATTTGAACAGGTTTTTCATATTGAGAGTCTCCAATTATCTGGAGATTCATATGGGACGGTTTGATTAAGATACAATGTCTAACCAAAATAGTTACTCAAAATAGTTACTCAAAATAGTTTACTGGGAAATAATGCGTCCGCCGCAAATAGTCGTGACAGCGCGCCCGGTGAAGCGGCGTCCGTCAAATGGCGTGTTGTGTGAGTTGGACAACAAATCATCTGCATCACAGACCCACGGTGTGTTGGGATCAAAAATGACAATATCCGCCGGAGCGCCCACGGCAATTCGGCCTGATGGTAAATCCAGCAAGGTCGCCGGGTTTATGGTGACAGCAGCGAGAAATTTCATCAAATCAAGCTTGCCATCGGCAACTTGTGACAATCCTGCCGCTAATAACACTTCAAGCCCTACAGCGCCGCTGGCAGCCTCTGAAAATGGTAGACGTTTTTGTCCCGCGGGGCGCGGATCATGGGCCGAGACGATCACATCTATTGTGCCGTCATTGACGGCGGCTAAGAGCGCTTGGCGGTCTAACTCCTCCCGGAGAGGCGGATCGAGTTTGGCAAATGTTCTATAGTCACCAATATCAATTTCGTTGAGCGCAAGATGATTAATGCTGACAGAGCAGGCGAGTTCGATGTCGCGAGATTTAGCCCGCGCAACGGCTTCAACGCCGTCCTTAGAGGAAATCATATCAATTAAAAGACGCCCGCCAGTAAGTTCGGCCAGAGCTGCGTCGCGGTCGATCATGATGCGTTCGGCGGCGCTGGGCTGTCCTGATAGGCCAAGGCGAGCTGAAAAGTCGCTCTCATGGGCGCAAGCATTGGCAGATAATGCAGGGTCTTTTGGGCGGTTAGTAATTAGCGCGTTAAAGCGTGCGCCGTAGGATAAAAGCCTGCGCATGATAAGGCTGTCAGAAATCGGCGTGGACCCGTTGGAGAACATGACCGCGCCAGCTTCGCTCATGAGGCCCATTTCGGTCATGCTTGATCCATCAAGACCTTTGGTCAGGGCTCCCGCCACATAGATATTGACGTCTACGTTTTCGCCGCGCCCTTGGATGAAGTCGATCAAAGACATGTCATCTATCACGGGGTTTGTATCAGGCATGATCACCATGGACGTTACGCCGCCTCTGGCTGCCGCCGCAGAAGCGCTGGCAATGGTTTCGCGGTTTTCCGTTCCGGGTTCACCTGTTGAGACGCGCATATCGATGATGCCAGGGGCCGCTATTTTGCCGTCTGCGTTAATCGTATCACCGTTGGGCGATATGGATCCTATGGCTTTGATAAAGCCATCTTCGATTAGAATGTTGCCGATTTCGTCACGGCCTGTTTCCGGGTCAATGACGCGCGCATTTGTGATACTTAGCATGGTCATGAGATACCATCCTGGGCTTCCGAAAGGGCGTGTAATATTCCCATGCGGATGGCGACGCCAGATTCGACTTGTTGCGTGATTAGGCTGACATCAGGGTCATCGGCGACATCGGAGCTGATCTCGACGCCCCTGTTCATCGGGCCGGGATGCATGACCATGGCGCCTGGTTTGGCAAAAGCGAGCTTGGCACGGTCGAGGCCGTAAAAATGATAATATTCGCGTTTGGACGGCACAAATGAGCCAGACATACGCTCGAGTTGTAGGCGAAGCATCATGATGACGTCGCAGCCTTTAAGACCAGTTTCCATGTCGTGAAACACGTCAACGCCCCAGCGGTCTGCATCAGACGGTATAAGCGTTGGCGGGCCGATAAGTCTGACATCACAGCCAAGCATATTAAGAAGCTGCACATTGGAGCGGGCGACTCGAGAGTGGGTGATGTCGCCGCAAATAGCAATTCTCAGACCGCCAAAATCAGCACCAAAATGACGTCGCAAAGTGAGGGCATCGAGCAAAGCTTGGGTCGGGTGTTCATGCATGCCGTCGCCTGCATTAATAACAGAGCCTGAAACTTTTTGCGCCAGCAGCGCCGGCGCGCCGGATGACCCATGCCGAACAACCAGAATATCAGGGTTCATGGCGTTGAGTGTCGTGGCCGTATCCAGAAGGGTCTCGCCCTTTTTGACCGAGGACTGCGCGACTGACATATTGATGACGTCTGCGCCCAGCCGCCGTCCGGCGATTTCAAAGCTTTTTTGGGTTCGGGTCGAATTTTCAAAAAACAGATTAACCAGGGTTTTACCGGTTAGAATTTTCTGGTCTTGGGATTTTTGAACGTTGAGATCGAGATAGTGTTCGCCCAGCGCAAGTAGCGTATCAATATCTGGACGGGAGAATTGGGAAATAGCCAGACAATGCTGTGCTTGAAACGGGTATCCGTAACTGGATGCCATAAGTCCTCATCTTGATTTTGGACGCTTTAGAACTGACGAGACGCAGAGTCAACCTATCCTAATTCGTTCCCCTCCGTGAAGGCGGAGGTCTTTTTTCGAAAAGGGGTCCCCGCCTGCGCGGGGAAGAGCGGTTTTAGCTAATGCTTAGTCGATCCAAAACACCTTGCAAGATGTAGGCAGCCGCGAGTTTATCGACGTTTTGCGAGCGCTTTTTACGGCTCATATCGCCTTCGAGCATGGTACGCGTGACGGCCATTGTGGATAGGCGCTCATCCCACATGAAAATCGGCAGGTCTCTGATCTTGAGTAAGTTAGCGCAAAAGTCACGAACGGATTGTGCGCGCGGTCCGTGAGACCCGTCCATATTAATTGGCATGCCGACGATGACGGCGCTGATATCGTTCTCATCGACCATTTTGAGTATTTTCTGAGCATCCACGCTAAACTTTTCACGGCGGATAGTATCTCGGGCCGTCGCGATCATACGGGTACGATCACTGACCGCTAGGCCAAATGTCTTGGTTCCGGGGTCAACGCCAAGAAGCGGGCCTTGAGTTTCAGCTAGGTCTAGGAGGGTTATGATCGCCATGACGCAGGCCTTATCCCGCGCCGCCAAAAGGTGCAACCCGTATCATCACTTGCACGGCAAAGTATAATGCCGCGAAACTGCCTAGGATTATTTTCACCCAAGTCTTGGGAAAACGCCGCCAAAGGACGATGATAGATATCAAGGCTATGGCCATTTCAAACAGGCTGACCCATGCGGCGTGGTGGTCTGCTTCGTAATAGGATAGGGGCGAGTAAAACTTCCAATCAGAAAACGGCCAGAAGTGGGCATAGGCATCGTGATTATGGACGGGGAAATCAAAGGCGATGTGAATGAGCGCGGCTAGAGCAAAACAGATCATCGGAATTTTCCATTTGGATTTTATGAAAAAATAGGCTGCAAGAGCGAGGGAAGCATATAGCGGCACTGAATTAAAAACCGAAGCTGTGAGCTGCATCGGCGCATCGAAGTAGATTTCGTTCCAGATTTTACTTTGAGGCTGTTTGCCGACAAATGTCAGCCAGGCCCAGCATATGTAAATAAAAGCATCGGGAATGAGAGAGCCAATAAAAACGGCCCGGTTTTGCAGGGGCTTATCATTGCGCGATAATAGAGCAAGCGCAATCAGTGCATGGGTTGGTGAGTTCACTAACGCTTAACCGTTCGCAGGGTTAATGCCTGTAAATGTCTTGTCGGCATAGGCCTTAATGGCTTTGTTTTCGGTATCGATATTAAAGTCTTTTTCTGACCATTCCCATATTGTTTCGGGCAGCAATATTTCTTTGGTTGCGCCGTTAATACCAATGACAGCCACCGGAACATTGGCGGCTTTGGCAATGCGCAGATACCCCTTTTTGAGGTTCTTAACTTTTTTGCGTGTCCCCTCGGGCGTGATGCCGAGCCATTCATTGTCATTTTCACCAAACCAGTCGGCCATTTGCGTTGTGATGTCATTTTTTTGAGCACGGTCGATTGGAACACCGCCCATCCATTTGAAAAACCCTCCAAGTGGCCAAAAGAAGGCTTCCTTTTTCATCATATAAGACACGCGAAGACCTACAGCTTGGATGGACGCCATGGCGACAATGAAATCCCAATTGGATGTATGCGGGATGCCCAAAATAATCAGTTTCTTTTCATCAGGGAGTTGCCCAACTATCTTCCAGCCGAGAAGTTTGAGAACAGCACTGCCCATAAAGCGGGAAAAAGCATTTCCCATTTTGGGTGTAGATGGCCTGACGACGCGATTGTTTAACTTCATTGGTTATGTCTCCCGAGCTAGCGGGATAATGGAGCCTCGTCATTTGCGCAATGAAGAAATTCAAGTGTAGTTACTTGAGTTTTTCTAAGAATTTTGTAGGATGGGAAAGATTGTGGGAGACATCATGTTGTATTTTATTCGTTTTTTTACTGGTGTGGTCACCGTCTTTTTAACGGCCGTTTCAAATGCATATGCATCACCCTTGAGTGCATATGATTTCATGAAACCAGCCAGAAATGGCGATTTGGTTATATCACCGAGTGGGAAGTATGTTGCTTTTTCTCAAACAGAAACGGGAAGTTACTGTCTTGATAAGTATGGCCGAACTGAAGCTAGAGATAAGAAATGTAAGGATAAGAACAAAGTTTTTCGTTCTGTTTATCAGGTTGTTATTTACGATTTGGAGGAGGGAAAACATATCAGGATTTTACCTACACCCGAAAATTATTATGTAGGATGGCTTGAGTTTGCAAGTGATGACCGTCTGCTAGCGTCAATAGGAACAAGGACAACCGTCGGTAAAAATCGGCGAGCGTGGGCAAGGGGCGCGTCTAGAATCCTCTCTTTCCCAGTGTTTCCAAATCAAGAAAGTAAAACTGAATTTATTGAGTTATTTGGCGATCAGAAAAAGGTTTTACGTAGCAATTATCGTTTGAGCGGGGTAACAAATATGCTTCGTGATGACCCAGATCATGTTTTGATGCCAGCTCGAAAAGGTGTGGATTTGGATTTGTGGAAAGTCAATATTTTGACAGGGGAAGCAAATCGAATTGCAGCGGGTAAGTCAGGAACTTTTTTTTGGTATACTAGCAAAAAAGGGAAGCCTCTTTTGCGTTATGATTGTGTGGGCCTTGATTATTGCCACAAAGTAAAAGTTTATGCCCAGAATTCTGGAACGGGAGATTGGGAAAAAATACGCGACATCAAAATCAAAGAAGATGAAACTATCAGGGACTCCGACTTTTTTCCTGCTGCGCTGACAGATAATGAAAATGAAATTTATATATTTTCGGACGAAGATGACGACACGTCGGAGAGACGGACCCTGAAGATTTATGATCTGCAAAAGCAAGCCTATACGCGAACAGTATATGAACACCCAACTATGGATGTGGGCGGAGTTTTAACGAGCAATACCACGGGTGATTATATGGGGGTTTGGTTGTATGAGGATAGATTGACCTACAAAATCAATGACCCCGTGTTGCAGAATCATTATAATGGGCTGAACAAATTTTTTGATCACGAAGCGAATATAAGTGTTGTCGGCTATAATAAAAATGGTGACCAGGCTTTATTCTATGTGTCCGCACATAATAGTTCTGGGGCATATTACCTTTATAATTATGCCGCGAAACACGTAGAAAACCTAATATCCAGAAAGCCAGGAATCGAAGATGGTTTAGATTCTGACGGAAGGATTGTTAAAGTTCCCATGCGAGATGGAACCACAATAACAGGCTATCACTATTATCCAAAAGGACAACAATCCGGACGTCCACTTATTGTGATGCCACATGGTGGTCCTCATTTACGAGACACTTTTGGGTTCGATTCTTGGGTTCAATACTTTGTGTCGCAGGGTTATCAGGTTGTGCAGATGAATTTTCGAGGGTCGAACGGATACGGGCGGGTTTTTGAGGAAGCTGGTTATGGAGAATGGGGAGGATTGATGATGGATGACATTACCGACACAACTAAGTTTTTCCACGATAATGGCCTAGCAACCTCTGAAAACACCTGCATCGTTGGCTATAGCTTTGGAGGATATGCCGCTCTTATGGCAGGTGCAACTACGCCAAATTTGTATAAGTGCATTGTGAGCGGTGGCGGCGTTTCTGATCTCAATAAATTGTTGAAGGATGATAAGGATAACCTTAATGAAAAAAGCTATGAGCGTATGAAAAAAACTCTGGCGCTTGGGGACCCTAAAGGAGCAAAGAATATGCTTGCAGCGGTGTCACCTGTCAATTTTGCTGATAACTTTCAAGCCCCTGTCTTGTTGATACATGGTGAGTGGGATGGCCGCGTTGAAATTCATCACGCTGAAAAAATGGAGAAAGCTCTCAAAAAAGCAGGGAAGGACGTCACGTATCTTGAGCTGGAAGAAGAGGGACACAACAATTGGGATTTGGAAAACGATATTCTTTATCTTGAAACGATTAAGTCATTCTTAGACCAGCATATTGGGAACTGATGAATTTCAGGGCAAAACCTCCTAGTTAGCCAAAATCACTATCAATCGCCCTTGCTCATACCGCGCCGGACTGCTAATCCGCGCTCCTATTAGAATTCTCGCGTGGGTATAAGCCCACCGCTAAAATTGGAGCTCGCTCGTGAGTAAACCTGAAACTGGCCCTGAAACTGGCGTTGACGCCGAAACTGTCCGCAAGATTGCGCGCCTATCGCGCCTGCATGTGGAAGAAGAACGCTTGGTGCCGCTCGCTGATGAGCTTAACGGTATTTTGGGCTGGATTGAACAGCTCGGCGAAGTCGATGTCGCGGGCGTTGAGCCTATGACATCAGCGGTTGATATGAAGGCGCCTTTGCGCGCGGACGCTATTACAGATGGTAATAAGCGTGACGATGTTCTTGCTAACGCGCCAAGATCCGATAGTGGATTTTATGTCGTGCCTAGGTCTGTGGAGTAGAGCATGTCTGATTTAACAAAACTCACACTCGAAGATGCCTTAGAAGGCATGACTAAAGGTGACTTTAGCTCTGTTGAACTTACCCGCGCCCATGTGGACGCCTGTATGGAAGCTTCTGACTTAAACGCATTTGTTACGACGACTTTTGAACAAGCCCTGAATCAGGCTAAAGCTTCTGATGAACGACGTGCTAAAGGTGAGGCTGGGTCCTTGGAAGGTGCGCCATTGGGCGTGAAAGATTTGTTCTGTACCGAGGGCGTAAAGACAACGGCTGGCTCACAAATTCTAGGTGATTTTAAGCCGCCTTATGAAAGCTCTGTGACGACGAATATGAAAGCCGATGGCATGGTCATGCTCGGCAAGCTCAACCTTGACGAATTTGCCATGGGGTCTTCAAACGAAACATCGTCTTACGGCAATGTCGTCAATCCATGGAAAAAAGATGTAGAGCTTGTCCCTGGTGGCTCATCCGGCGGCTCAGCCGCTGCTGTAGCTGCGGATATTTGCCTTGGCGCAACGGCTACAGATACAGGCGGGTCGATTCGTCAACCAGCTTCTTTTACGGGAACCGTTGGTATTAAACCAACTTATGGACGATGTTCGCGCTGGGGCGTTGTCGCCTTTGCTAGCTCGCTGGATCAAGCAGGGCCGATTGCGAAGACCGTCAAAGATAGCGCTATCTTACTTGATAGTATGGCGGGTTATGATCCAAAAGATTCCACGTCTCTGAATGTTGATAATGGGGACTGGGTCGCGTCATGTGAAAAGTCCATCAAGGGCCTGCGCATTGGTATCCCGAAAGAATACACAGTCGACGGGATGCCGTCTGAAATTCAAACGCTTTGGGATCAAGGTATTGAATGGATGAAAGATGCCGGTGCCGAAATCGTCCCTGTCTCTCTGCCCCATACAAAATACGCTCTTCCGGCCTATTATATCGTAGCGCCAGCCGAAGCCTCATCCAATCTGGCCAGATATGACGGAATGCGCTATGGTACCCGTGTGGATGGTGAGAATTTAAATGATACCTACGAGCGGACACGCGCCGCTGGTTTCGGGCCAGAAGTGCAGCGCCGGATCATGATCGGGACTTATGTGCTATCCGCTGGGTATTATGATGCCTATTATCTACAGGCTCAAAAGGTACGGACACGGATTGCGCAAGACTTTAAAAACGCTTGGGAGACTTGCGACGCCCTTCTAACGCCGACATGTCCAAGCGCGCCATTTGCGATTGGCCGAAAGGTCAATGATCCGATTACAATGTATCTGAATGATATTTTCACGGTTACTGCTAACCTTGCTGGACTTCCGGGGATTTCTGTTCCGGCGGCGCTAGATGGCGACGGCTTGCCGCTTGGTCTTCAAATCATCGGAAAAGCTCTTGATGAAGATACGGTCTTTGCCGCCGCGGGCGCCCTTGAAAAGGCAGCGAACTTTACGGCTAAACCTAATAAGTGGTGGGTATGAAATTAAATCTCTTCATATCGTCAATACTAGCGGGATCAATTCTACTCGTGGCCGGATGTCAAAAAGACTCTGTGCCAGCAACTGATGTTGAAACCACTGAAGGTAATTCAGTGGTTGAAAGGCCAACTGAAATGGCTGTCGTGATTAGTGAAGAGAATTTACCGTGGCAAAAGGCTCTTGAAGCTGCCGTTGAAAGCGTTGATCTTGTCGGCGCTGCTGGCCTGATTATGCACGACAGCGAAATCACTCAACTCGCGATCGCAGGCGAAAAACAATTAGGCCAAGGTGTCCCGATTAGCGGTGATGAAGTCTGGCATATAGGCTCGATCACGAAGTCCATGACAGCCACCATGATTGGCCGCTTAGTCGAGCAGGGTGTTCTATCTTGGGATACAACAATCGGCGAAGCCTTTAGGTCAGATGATATCGACCCAGCCTGGAATGATGTTGCCTTAAGACAGCTCTTAACCCACACATCAGGATCGCGGGCGAATTTCAGTTCTATGTCGCAAACTATCTGGCCCGATAATCCCGCGGCGTTGAATAAAGCGCGGCGGGACTGGACGATGGGCGTTATGCGCGAGCCGCCGCTCTTTAATCCCGGAGAAGATTTTATCTATTCAAATGTCGGTTATACAATAGCGGGTGTCATGGCTGAGAAGCTCTCTGGTTATAGCTGGGAGACACTTGTTATTCGCGAAGTTTTTGAGCCATTAGGCCTTTTAAGCGGCGGATTTGGGGCGCCTTATTCTATTGATGGAAAACCTGTAGCTTGGGGGCATTCAGGGGCTCTAACCGGTAAAAAAGCCCATGATCCTATAGACCGCGCCGATAACACACCGATCATTGGTCCTGCCGGAATTATTCATATGAACCTTCAGGATTTGGCCAAATATGGTCAGGAACATATTAGAGGGATGAACGGGACGTCAGATTATTTGAAGCCGGAGACTTTTGAAGTCCTTCATACGCCAGATAGGGAAAATTACGCCATGGGTTGGTCCGAGCTTGGAACACGGCCTTGGGCAGAGGGAGATGTGTCTTATCACAATGGTAGCAACACCATGTGGTATGCTCTTTTGGTTCTCTTAAAAGACCAAGATATGGTTTACGCGATTGCGGCTAATGATGGTAATGTAGCGGCGGCGGATCCGGCCTTCATCCAAATGGTCTCCAAGTTTAATAAAACGATTATAGAAGCGGAATAATTATGTTTACGGCAGAACGCGTCGCAGACGAAAAAGACTGGGTCAAAGGTGAAACCGGTGATTGGGAAGTCATTATCGGGCTTGAGGTCCATGCTCAGGTCGCTTCAAATTCAAAATTATTTTCAGGTGCTGCCACGAAATATGGGTCAGAGCCAAATTCACAAGTATCTTTAGTCGATGCGGGCATGCCCGGCATGTTGCCCGTGATGAACGAGTTTTGTGTTGAGCAGGCAGTGCGCACGGGTCTTGGGCTGAATGCGAAAATTAATCTGTTCTCTCGTTTTGATCGTAAGAATTATTTCTATGTTGACCTACCGCAAGGCTATCAAATCAGTCAGTTCGAGCATCCTATTGTGGGCGAAGGCGAGATTGAAATTGAGCCCGAAGGCGGCGAAGCTGTCATGGTGGGTATTGAGCGTCTTCACTTAGAGCAAGACGCGGGTAAATCGGTGCATGATCTGTCGGATGACGAAACCTATGTCGATCTCAATCGCTGCGGTGTGGCGCTGATGGAAATCGTTTCAAAGCCCGATATGCGTAGCCCTGAAGAAGCCTCGGCCTATGTGGACAAGCTTCGCGGGATTGTCCGCGCGCTTGGCACATGTGATGGGGACATGGAAAAAGGTAATATGCGCGCCGATGTCAATGTATCCGTTCGTCGTCCCGGCGGGGAGCTTGGGACGCGCTGCGAAATCAAAAACGTTAACTCACTGCGTTTCATTCGTCAGGCTATTATGCATGAAGCGCGCCGCCATATAGACATTATCGAAGATGGCGGCACGATTGACCAAGAAACCCGCCTTTATGATAGTGTTAAAAACGAAACTCGGTCTATGCGGTCCAAAGAAGACGCTCACGATTATCGCTATTTTCCGGACCCGGATTTACTGCCTTTGCAATTAGAGCAAAGTTTTGTTGATGCAATTAAAGCTAACTTGCCGGAACTTCCGGATCAGCGCAAAGCCCGCTTTGTATCAGAATTTGGCATTCCAGCTTATGATGCGGGTGTTCTGACGGTCGATAAAACCGTTGCAGATTATTATGAAGTGGTTGCTACAGGCCGTGACGCCAAAATCGCCGCCAACTGGATGATGGGGGATTTGTTTGGCGCGCTGAACAAAGCACAAATTGATCTTTCTGACAGCCCAGTTTCAGCGAAAGCTCTTGGCGGTCTTTTGGACCGTATAGGCGATGACACAATATCGGGTAAAATTGCTAAACAAGTATTTGAGAAAATGTTTGAAGGCGGCGGCACAGCCGATGAAATCATTGAACGCGATGGGCTTAAACAAGTCACAGATACGGGGGCCATCGAAGCCATGGTGCAAGAGGCGCTAGATGCTAATCCTGCTCAGGTAGAAAAAGCTAAACTAAACCCAAAACTCCTAGGCTTCTTTGTCGGGCAGGTCATGAAAGCTTCTGGCGGCAAAGCTAATCCAGGCGCAGTGAATAAAATACTTCGAGCTAAGTTGGGACTTTAGTTTCTGCTATCTATTCGGTAACCTTTTCTGGGAGACACGTCATGAACCGAGCTGAAAAAGACATCCAAGTCGAGTTATTGCGGAAACTGCAAGTCATTGCTCCGATCACTATGATGATTGTGGCAGTTCTGGTCTATTATTTTTGGCAAGATGATATGGCGCCATTTGTTTGCGTGGGGTTGGTGATGTTTGGCGTCCTTGATTATTTCGTTTTAAAATTCCTCGCCGATACGATGAGAAATTCATGAAACTCCAAGAAGGCCCCGCATTCGGTGCGCTCATTATTGGAGCGGGTGTTGGATATTTGGTTCATCAGAAAACCAATAGTCCTAGTCTCGCTCTTGGTGCTGGGCTTGGAATTGCCATCGCGGATTATGTTCTTGTCGTTGTGATTAAGAAGTTTCTTAAAAAGTAGAAAATGCTTTAGCCCGCTCACTCTGGACTTGATCCAGAGTCTAGTCCTAGGTTTCAAGATACTGGCCTACGCCAGTATGAGCGGCTTGTGATCTATATTATCGTCTTGATTTGCGCCTAGAGATATTGTGTAGTCGTTTTATATTCAATTAATTGCATAAGGTCGCTTCATGTCCCTCAATACTGATAAATCGTCATCTGTGACGGATGCCTTGATGACTCGCATCACGGTTCGGGACTTTCTCGATAAACCTGTTCCAGATGATGTTTTAAAAGGTATCTTTGAAACGGCGAGGCGCACGGCATCTGGCGGCAACCTCCAGCCTTGGCGCATCCATGTCATGACTGGGGACCCGCTAAATAAATTTCGCGATGATTGCCTAGGTAAAATGATGAAGGGCCAGATGGAAGAGCAAACCCATCCTGCTTATCCAAGCCCGCTTTGGGAGCCGCAAAGGTCTTGGCGTTATAAGCTTGGTGAAGACATGTATAGCATGGTTGGTATCGCAAAAGACGACAAGCCGGGCCGTATGCGCTGGCTGGCTAATAATGTCCGGTTTTTTGGCGCGCCGGTGGGCATCATTATTACTGGGAATGTAAAACTCGGCATGCCGCAGCATTTGGATGTGGGCATCTATGTTCAAAGCCTGATGTTACTTGCCCGTGAGGCCGGACTTCATACAGCGCCGCAAGGTTGGTGGCGTATTTGGCCGAATTCTGCGCGGGAGCATTTAAACTTTCCAGATGATGAGGAAGTTCTTGTCGGCATGTCTTTGGGTTATGGAAACCCCGATGCGCCAGTGAATAATTTATGGGCTGACCGGGCTGAACTGGATGAATTGGTCCATTTTTACACTTAGGGCCTCTTTAATTACAAAATTATTGCGCATTCTTCATAAAAAAGACTCTATTTCATCTGCATAAGCTAGGCTATGAAGCATGTGTGATGAGGGCAATAGAGACGAGTTATGAATTTTAAAGAAATTATAGTGGCGCTAATGATATTCGTTATGGCTTTCTTGCTAGGCGGATAACGTAAGGTTCAAAGAGATATTTGGGGACGCGAACAGGCGCCCTGTGTCTACAATTTTGTTATTATTTAGATGTGTGCTTGCGGATGAGTGATTATCTGCCTAAAAACTTGCCATGAGCATAACTATTATGGACGTTGCGCGCCAGGCTGGCGTTTCCATGAAAACCGTTTCGCGGGTCATGAATAATGAGCCGAGCGTAGCTGAAAAAACCCGCGAAAAAGTAAAACAAGCTGCCAAGGCACTTAACTATACGCCAAACCTTGCGGCCCGAGGTCTGGCGACGTCTAAATCATTTTTGATTGCCATGCTCTACGATATTCCAAGTCCCGGCTATACGATCAATGTCCAAAAAGGTGCAACCAAAGCTTGCCGCGAATTTGGCTATCACTTGATTGTCGAGCCGCTTGACGTTTCGGCTGATGATTTCATGGTCAGCATTGAAAACATGCTAGGGCATTTGCGGGTCGATGGCATCATTTTAGCACCGCCTCTTTGCGATAATGGTGACGTCGTACGCCTACTCAATCAACGCGGCACGCCTTATGTTCCCATAGCTCCCTCCGCCAATCATGGTGATATCCCGATTGTGAAAATGGATGATGTCAAAGCCGCCAGGGAAATGACAGAGCATTTGATCGGCTTGGGGCATACAGATATTGGCTTTGTTAAAGGTAATCCACAGCACAGTGCGAGCGCGCGCCGGTTTCAAGGGTTTCGCGAAGCGATGCGTGCCGCTGGCCTTCGCATTAATCCTGACTGGGTCGAAGATGGCCTGTTTACATTTAAGTCAGGTGTGGAAGCCGGTGACAAGATATTGTCAGGCGCTTTTCGGCCTAGCGCGATCTTTGCCTGTAATGATGATTCCGCAGCGGGCGTGATGACTATAGCTGGTCAAAAGGGACTTCGCGTTCCAGATGATTTATCTGTTGCAGGGTTTGATGACTCGCCTTTGGCTGATAGTGTTTGGCCAAGACTAACGACGATCCGGCAACCTGTCCAAGAAATGGGTTATACGGCGGTGAAACTACTTTTATCTAAGGATGCCGAGATTATAGAAACCAGTTTTAATCTAGATCATGCCCTGATTACCCGTGAGTCTACCGCTGCGCCAAAACAATGAATTGACAGCGCTGTCATTTTGGCGTAATTGGGGGCAATCGTAAGGAGAGAGCCATGGTTGATAGCTCCGCTAAGAATGAAGACATGAGTGGATCGCGGGCGCCCGACGCATCTGAATCCGGGTCTGCGTTTCTGCCCGTTGATAGTTTTGATCTTGTCGTGTTTGGCGGGACAGGTGATCTTGCGCGGCGTAAGTTAATCCCGGCGCTCTATCACCGTTTTTGCGATGGTCAGATAACAGGTAAGAGTCGAGTCATAGGAACCTCCCGTTCTGATCACGGGCGAGATGATTATGTCCAACTTGTCCATAATGCCTACCATGAATTTTCGGGCGATGATGACTATGATGATAAGTGTTGGTCAGATTTCGCTGCATTACTGGATTATGTGTCTTTGGATGTCGGCGATACAAAAGCGGATTGGGCCGCGCTTGGTAAAGCTTTATCCAAAGATAAAAACCGCACCCGTGTGTTTTATCTGGCGGTGCCACCAAAGCTCTACGTAGATATTTGCAAAGGCCTGAAAGCAGCTGGCCTCGTGACGCCAAACTCTCGGGTTGTCTTAGAAAAGCCTTTGGGGACAGATTACGGGTCGGCCAAGGCCATTAATGAAGGTGTTGGCTCGGTTTTCGAAGAGAATTCGATTTACCGGATTGATCATTACCTCGGCAAGGAAACGGTTCAAAACCTTCTTGTCCTGCGCTTCGGCAATATTTTGCTAGAGCCGCTATGGTCCAACCGTGCCATTGATCATGTGGAAATCACGGTAGGCGAGTCTATCGGCGTTGGCGGACGTGGATCCTATTATGACGGGGCTGGCGCGCTGCGCGATATGGTCCAAAATCATTTGCTTCAATTATTATGCCTCACCGCGATGGAGACGCCAGCCTCACTTGATGCTGATGATGTTCGGACAGAGAAGCTGAAAGTCCTTAGAGCCCTGCGTCCAATCACAAGTGAAAATGTGTCTGACACGACCGTTCGTGGTCAATATGCCCGTGGTAAAGTCGGCGACGAGGTCATGACAGATTACCTAACGGATGTGGGTCTTGATGATTCCCAAACGGAGACTTTTGTGGCCATTAAAGCCCATATTGATAATTGGCGCTGGGCAGGCGTGCCGATTTATATTCGGACAGGAAAACGTATGGCCAAACGCCGCTCTGATATTGTGATTCAGTTTAAACCCGTACCGCACTCGGTCTTTGGTGATACCAAGCTTAACCCCAATAGATTGGTGATCAGATTGCAGCCTGATGAAGCCGTGAAACTTTGGTTTGAAATCAAAGAACCGGGGGCGGGGGGCATGCGATTAAAAACCTTACCGCTAAACCTATCCTATGCCGATAACTTCACCGTTCGTTATCCGGATGCTTATGAACGCCTTCTAATGGATGTGGTGAGGGGTAATTTGAGTCTGTTCATGCGCGGCGATGAAGTTGAAGCCGCGTGGAAATGGGTCGATAACATAATCGCGGCATGGAAAGACACGGATCAACGGCTAGAACTTTATCAGGCTGGACATGACGGCCCAGAAGAAGCCAATGATATGCTCAGCAAGGATGGTACGAAATGGGTTTAGCCAACCTCAATAAGACGAATTACGCCTTTCGAGTGTTACAGGACCGGGGTGAATTAGAGGCTATGGCGACGGATTGGATTGCGGCTCATTTACGCGGCGCAATCGCAGACAAAGGTAAGGCCAGTCTTGCTCTGTCCGGGGGATCAACGCCGAGACCTATTTATCAGGCTTTGTCATCTGTGGATATGCCTTGGCGCCAGGTTCAGGCGACTCTGGTCGACGAACGTATCAGTGATAGCGAAAGTGGTTCGAATGGCAAAATGGTTCGCGAGCTACTTATGCAAAACAATGCTAGCCATATGGAATTGATAGACATGAGCGCGGCGAGCGATTTGACCAATTCTGGTTTTGATATCTGTATTATGGGAATGGGAACGGATGGGCACACGGCGTCTTGGTTCCCAGGGTCAAAGAATTTGGAAGAGGCACTCGCTATCAATACCGACAAGTCCGTGATTGAGATTGAGGCGGCTGGGTGTCCGGGCGCTGGTCAATATCCTCACAGGCGCACATTTACGCTACCCGCTGTGATGAATAGTGGCGCTTTGCTTTTGTTAATCACAGGGCAGGAAAAGCTTCGCGTATTTGAAGCGGCGATGATGAAATCTGTTTTTGAAGCTCCGGTTAAGGCATTGCTAGCCGCCGGTGAGCGCCTCACAGTCATGTGGGCACCCTAAGGAACTATGATGAACTCGACAATCGCATCCATTACTGATCGCATTCGAAAGCGTTCCGCGAAAAGCCGCGCTGGTTATCTGGCGCAGATTAAAGCGAATTACCGTGAAGGCCCCCGGCGTAAGTTTCTCTCCGAAGGTAATCTTGCCCACGCAGCTGCCGCTTGTCCGCTTCATGAGAAAACAGAAATTTTTGACGCAAAGTGGGCTAATCTTGGCATCGTTACGGCGTTTAATGACATGTTGTCAGCCCACCAGCCTTTTGAAAAGTTTCCCTGTCTTATTAAGCATGCAGCAAGACGTAACGGCGCGACCGCGCAGGTCGCGGGCGGGACGCCGGCTATGTGTGACGGCGTTACCCAAGGCAAAGACGGTATGGAGCTTTCTATGCTGTCGCGCGATACAATCGCCATGAGCACAGCGGTGGCTCTGTCCCACGACATGTTTGACTCGGCGATCTATTTAGGCATCTGCGATAAAATTGTACCAGGTCTATTGATCGGCGCGCTACGCTACGGTCATATTCCCGCAATTTTTGCACCAGCAGGCCCTATGCCATCAGGCATTCCCAATCCGGAAAAAGCCAAAATTAGGCAGCTATTCGCCGAAGGTAAAGTAGGCCGAGAGGAACTCATAAACGCCGAAGCCGCGTCTTATCACGCGCCAGGGACTTGCACGTTTTACGGGACGGCAAATTCCAATCAAATGCTGATGGAAATTATGGGTTTGCAGCTTCCAGGCACGTCTTTCATTCATCCTAATACGCCGCTCAGAGACGCCATGACCGCGCAAACGACGCGCCGCGCCGTACAGATTACCCATCTTGGCGAGGACTATACACCTGCCGGAGAAGTGATTGACGAGAAAGCCATAGTCAACGGTCTTGTCGGTCTTATGGCTACAGGCGGATCAACCAATCTTGCTATCCATATGATTGCTATTGCCCGTGCAGCCGGGATTAAAATCGACTGGGATGATTTTGCCGATATTTCGGCGGTTGTTCCGCTGATTTGTAAAGTCTATCCAAATGGCACGGCTGATGTAAATCATTTTCACGCCGCTGGCGGTATGGCATATCTTATCGCTGAACTTATTAGTGAAGGCCTCGTCCATACGAATGTGACAACCGTTGCAGGCGGAGAGGGACTTTATGAATATACCCGAGAACCTATTCGTAACGGACATGCTGACGCCGATTATGTGCTGTTTAGAAAAGGCGCTGATGAGAGCCTTGATCGCGAAATACTGACAGATTTTAAAGCGCCATTTCGCCCAGATGGGGGGCTTCGTTTACTCAAGGGTAATCTTGGTCGAAGCGTTATGAAAGTCTCGGCGGTTAAGCGTGATAGCTGGTTAGTCGAAGCGCCCGCTGTTGTGGTCGATCACCAAGATGATCTTGTGGCTTTGCATAAAGAGGGTAAACTCGAGAAAGATTTCGTCGCTGTCTTGAGGTTTCAAGGTCCCAAAGCTAATGGCATGCCAGAGCTGCACAAATTGACGCCGATATTGGGCGCGCTGCAAGATAAGGGATTTAAAGTCGGCCTCGTCACAGATGGCCGTATGTCCGGCGCATCTGGCAAAATCCCAGCAGCCATCCACCTTGTGCCAGAGGCGCTTGATGGAGGCCCCATTTCGCAAGTGCAAACAGGCGATATGATCCGGATTGACCCTCTTAATAATACGCTGGAAATTGTCGGAATTGACCTTGCTGATCGCCCAAAAGCTCAAATGCCAAGCCGAGATATCTCAGGTATAACGGGTATGGATATGTTCGCGCCTATGCGTGCCAATTCCCGCAGCGCCGAAGAAGGCGCAAGCTTTCTGGGCGAACCGGACTGGATGGAATAAAATCCCCGCTCATCCCGTGCTTGACACGGGACCCAGTTAATGTTTGGGCAACAACCAAGTTTTAAAATCAAGGTGGAAAACTCCAGCTGGGTCCCGTGTCAAGCACGGGATGAGCGGTGGTTATTCAACCCGTATTAAATTGCAATTTCGCCAATCTCGCATAAAGCCCGCCTTTTCGCATAAGGGCGCTATGAGTGCCTTGGCCAACAATTTGACCTTTATCCATGACAACAATGCGGTCTGCTTGTTTTACGGTGGCGAGGCGGTGAGCGATGACGAGCGTTGTGCGGTCTTTGGCTAGCGCTTCAAAAGCTTTCTGCACCGCCTGTTCGCTTTCCGCGTCGAGCGCGCTGGTTGCCTCATCCAGAAGTAATATCGGCGCGTCTCGTAAGATAGCACGGGCAATGGCAATACGTTGACGCTGCCCACCTGACAGCGTGGTCGCGCGTTCGCCTAGGTCAGTTTGATATCCTTCAGGAAGAGCCATGATAAACTCATCCGCATAGGCCGCTTTGGCAGCTGCAATGACTTCGGCGTCTGTTGAACCCTCACGGCCATAACGGATGTTATCCATGGCAGAGCCTGAGAAGAGCGGTGTGTTTTGTTGAACGATTGCAAATTGTTCACGCAGGACTTTAGGGTCAATTTCAGCAATGCCGACATCGCCCAGCTTGATAGCACCTTTGCTGACGTCATAAAATCTGAGCATCAACTGAAATAGCGTTGATTTGCCAGCGCCTGACGGTCCAACAAAAGCGACGGTTTCGCCGGATTTAACGTCAAATGAAACACCTTTCAGAACAACATCATCGGGGCGAGACGGATAGTTGAAACCGACATCACCGAATTTGATATTGATAGGGCTTTTCGGCATTACTGGATTCTCTGGCACGGTAATATCTGGTTGTACTTGAAGGATTTCAACGAGACGTTCCGATGCACCAGCGGCTCGTAAAAGGTTCGTCCAAGTTTCTGTCAAGAATGAAAAATTCATCAAGGCAAGACTAGAATATAGAAAAAATTGCAGGATCTGCCCGCCAGTCATGCGTTCCGCTATAACTTCGGTCGCGCCAAACCACATAATGCCCATAATGCCGCCCAAGGCGACGAAGGAAATAATCGACGTTAAGATTGTTCTTATAACA
The DNA here is from genome assembly GCA_014238285.1 of Hellea sp. Classification (GTDB taxonomy): domain Bacteria; phylum Pseudomonadota; class Alphaproteobacteria; order Caulobacterales; family Maricaulaceae; genus JACOMS01. The sequence goes on along the minus strand of JABABK010000014.1, from coordinate 5,254 downwards.
ATTCGTTTTCTCTGAACGTCGTAAGTGTCGTTGACGACTTTCGTAAATGCCAGGTCTTCAAAGGTCTCTCGGGTGAAGGCTTGCACCGTTTGAATGGCGGATAGGCTTTCACCAGCCCTAGCCGACGCGTCTGCAATTCGGTCCTGACCATCCCGTGATAAATTACGAATTAGGCGGCCGAGAATGATAACTGGGATCAATATAAGCGGCAGCATAGCGACGACCATTAACGCCATTTTCCAATTGGTAAAGAACATCAAGAAAATAGCCCCAATGCCAGTGGCGAGGGCGCGTATGCCAAAAGATATAGACCCCGTGACAACCGTCTCGATCAAAGTTGTGTCTGTCGTAAGGCGGGAAAGGACTTCGCCCGTTCGGACTTTTTCGTAATAGGCTGGGTTTAAAGTAAGGAGGTGGGAATAAACAGCGTTTCTTAAGTCAGCTATGACGCGCTGCCCTAAAGTATTGATTAGAAAGGCCCTCATAGGCCCGACGATGGAGTATATAACGGCAAAGATGAGGCCTAATTTAAAATAGGGGGCTAGGTCTTGAGCGCCGCCGACATTGATCCGCGTACACATTTCAATGTTTTTTGCCTTAATCTCACCAAACCCACAATCGGCAATAACTCTTACAAGGGCTGGTAGGGTCAAAGTTGCTATGGAGGACAGGGTCAAAAACACCAAAAACCACATAACCCAGGATTTATATTTAGCGACGAATGGCCAAATGTGTTTGAGGGGTTTAACGGAGCGTGATTTGTCGCGATGTCCGCTATCCTGATCGATCTTAGCGGCGTAAGCCGCGCCGCCGCTGCGTTGATGGGGGCGGGGGGATGATGTTTGTAATTCAGCCATATATTTTCTTTATATCGGTTAAGCCTAATCCTCGCTGTGACAAAATGGTCACGATTACGCAAAAAGTTTCATATGAAGCGAATTGCTATGGCGCGATTTGCGGAATTGAGCTAAGCCTAAAATAAGAAAAGACTAAACGGGAGGATTTCTTCTTCAAAAGCGCTCTTATTATTGAAAGACGCTCACAAATTACAGATAATAATTCAATTGTATTCAATTGTGCAAATTGTAAAATCCCAAGCATCGGGGAGATGCCTGACAGCAATATATGTTCAAATGAATCGGATACTAGCAACAACCAAATAGGCGCAATGCCGCAAAGGGGAAAATATGACTAAACTTAATCGATACTTAACCGCCGTCTCAATGATGGCGCTCGCAGCTTCTGATATAGCGATCGCCCAGGTATTCGAAGACGAAGTTATTGTGACGGCGACGCGCCGGGCGGAAAACATCCAAGACGTTCCAATCGCCGTTACGGCTATTCAGCCAGAGCAGCTAGAGAAACAAGGTATTGTTAATATACAAAACCTATCATCTGTTGCGCCAAGTTTTTCATCGTCAAACGCTCAAACATCATCTGGAACCGTGGTTCTAAGAATTCGCGGTGTTGGTACGACATCCAATAATATCGGTTTTGAATCAGCTGTTGGTGTCTTTATTGATGGCGCTTATCAGTCTCGTCCCGGTGTTGCTCTCGGCGAATTTGTCGATGTTGAGCGAGTTGAAGTATTGCGCGGCCCACAAGGCACACTATTTGGACGTAATACATCAGCGGGTGCTTTGAATGTCACCAATGTTAAGCCTGTGATTGGCGAAACAGGTGGGTTCGTTAATGCGACTTATGGCAATCACGATCATATGAATTTGCAAGGCGCAGTAAACCTTCCGATTTCTGATAACATGGCGGCTCGATTGACGGGCGCCATTCGCAAACGTGATGGTTATGTGGATATTCACGATAGTGCAGGCAATAAGCTTGGCGAATCAAACGGTATTGATCAGCACATGATCCGGGCGCAACTCGGTTATGAAGGTGATAGCGGTATCGAGGGCCGTATTGTTGTAGATTATTCCAAAAGTACGGCTGAATGTTGCGCCGCGATCGAAGTTCTGCAATCGCCTCTCGAAACAGATCAGTCTTTTTTCAATGTAGGACTTGGTGCTCGCGGGGGTATGTCTGGTCCGATTGTTGCGCTTGACCCAACTGATAACACAACAGCGGAACGCGCGGCGGCGAGCCTCCATGCCTCTAGTGATCAAGTACCAAATCCAAGTAATGACCAAATCGGTATAACGGGTGAAATTAAGATACCAGTATCTGATAATGCTGATGTGATTTATATCGGATCTTACCGTGAATATGACGCCTCGGAACAATATGATTCTGATTTCTCAGGGATCGATGTTTTCAATGTTTTGGACGGTAGTAATACCAGTATTAATACGATGACCCACGAACTTCGTGTTCAAGGTGATGCCATGGACGGCAAACTTGATTGGCTTGTTGGTGCTTACTATTCTGATGAAGATATTGCTCAGACGACTAACTTTGGCCTGGGTGAGGACTATGGTGAGTTAATTACAGGTCTTTTCTATAATACAATTGAGGGGCTTACGGGGAATGGTCTGGCTTTTGGGACTAATCTATTATCGGTATTTGGGGGCGGCGTGGATCCATCTGTTACGCGAGCAACTAATAATTATACGCAAGATAGTAAGAGCTTTTCGCTCTTTACACATAATGTGTATGACTTCTCTGATGATCTAAGCCTGACGGTTGGACTTCGCTATTCTGATGAAAGTAAAACGGGCGGATTTAACCAGACTGATGTCAATAATCCGCTATGTACAAATATTGTTGATGGTATTCTCGCAGGTACTGTCCCTGCTTTATTTGCACCAAATTTGTTTGGGACAGGTTGTTTTGCATTCACGGCACCTGCGGATCTACCGACGGGTCTTCTTCCAACAACGGATCCGGATTTCTGGCCAACGCCCGTTTCTTTTAATGAAAAGTTTGAAGATGAAGAGCTGATTTATACTGGTAAAATATCCTATAATCTTGGGCCAAGTGCGTCTACCTATGCCAGCTTTACACACGGTTATAAGTCAGGTGGTTTCAATCTAGATTCTACGGCTGCCATTGGTGGTAGTGATCCTAGTTTTGCTTCGGAAGAAGTCGATGCTTACGAGCTTGGCTTGAAAACGAAACTTGCTGATGGCCGAGTGACATTTAATGTGGCCGCATTCCACGAGGAGTTTTCAAACTTCCAAGTTCTCGAATTTACCGGGGCTCAATTTGTGACCTTTAACGTCCCTAAGGCCGAGACCACAGGTATCGAACTCGAAGGCGTAGCTAATGTTACAGATACATTATCGTTAAACGGTGGCTTAACGCTTTTAGATGCCGAATATCCTGATGATTGCGCTGGCGATCAAACGGCTATTAATGTGACATCGCTTTGTGGTAATTCATTGACCAATGCACCTAAGGCTGTTGGCATTGCCGGCGCGACATATGCTGCGGATGTCGGGAATAACTATAAAATGTTCCTTAATGCCCAGATGCGCTATGAAAGCGACCGCCGGACATCGACGCAAGCCGTAGTTCTCGCGACGCAAGCGCTTAACCCGTTTGATATTCAAGAAAGCAATACCAAGCTAAACCTTCGCGCTGGTTTCGGAGATCAAGATGATGGTTGGATGCTGGAAGCTTGGGCGACCAATATCACGAATGAAGTCACGCGCGCGGTTACCTTTAATACGGTCCTGCGTTCCGGATCTCGCTCTACATTTGTGCAACAGCCGCGTATGTATGGTTTGACGGCTCGCAAGAACTTCTAGTTCGTCCACAACGTAAACTATGATTAATTGACCTCGCCTTGTGCGGGGTTTTTTATTGCGGCTTTTTATGCATCAAGGCCGCCCGCTCGCAAAACGCCACCAGCTTATCATCTTGATTAAAGGCCTTGTGCACGAATGTGACAATGCCTTGTGTGGGTCGAGATTTACTTTCTCGCAGGGTTTTAACTTCGGTTTCAACATGGACTGTATCGCCGTGAAATAAAGGATGCGGAAATTTAACTTCACTCATACCTAAATTCCCAACAGTTGTACCAATGGTCGTGTCATTGACAGATATGCCAATCATCAAGCCAAGCGTGAAAAGACTGTTCACTAAGGGCTTTCCAAACTCTGTTTTTGAAGCAAAATCGAAATCAATATGAAGCGGTTGTGGGTTGAGTGTCATGTTTGAGAACAGCATATTATCGCTTTCCGTCACCGTTCGGCGTAGCTCATGTTTAAATACATGCCCGACTTCAAACTCGTCAAAATATAATCCCGCCATTGAGCACTCCTTTGACGCGTTGTTAGCTAAGATGGCCGTTTAGGGCAAGCAAACTAACATTCCCCACATACTGACGCATGCCAATATCTTTGTGTGGCCAGTATTGTTGTGTAGATTGCTACGAGACTCTAGATCAAGCCCAGAGTGAGCGGGTTAGGCTTTCGAGCAAACCTTGGCGCGGGGTAGTTTTTTGGCGCGCTTATCAGAAATGAACTTGATTTTTGGGGCTTGCGCTTGATTAAATCGGATTTCAACGAGAACCGCCTGATCTACAACTTCGCCGTCATCTTCGTAGGTTGCTTGGGGAGCATCATAAATAACCGTTTTGTCTACAGTGCGGCTCTGGGCACAGCTGTAAACTTCGCCGGGGAGTTGGGCGTGTTTGCCAAAGTGTAAATCACCCATAGATCCGGACTTCACCCAAACCAATTCAAAATTTGTTGCGGCGCCTTCTGAAACTATAGAAAATGGTCCGTCACTGGTAACCAAAAAACGCTGAGCGCCTGTTTCTTGCATTGGGGCGGGGAGCTTGGAAGCGGCTACGATTGACGGAATTTTTAATTCAAACGCCCCTAGTTTTTGTGCAGCAGCGGGCAAAGCGGCGATTTCGATGCAGGCAATCGCTAAAACGATGTATCTTTTCTTCATTTGCTTCCCGTTTTCTGCTTCTGGTTCCTGTTTTCGGACAGTCGGGATAATCATTTCAAGAATAGTGCCACCGGTGATCCAACTTGGCGATCCATCTTAGTTATCACTACTGGTCAGAACGAATAGGAAAGGCTATAGGCCCGCCCATGGAAAATGAGCACAAAGCCTTATTACTATTTTCTGGCGGACAGGATTCGGCCACATGTCTGGCGTGGGCGCTCGAAAAATATGACTGTGTGGAAACCGTAGGGTTTGATTATGATCAACGTCACTCCATTGAAATGCAGTGCCGGGACGTGGTTCGTACGCAAATAGCGGCGTCAAAGCCTGAATGGGGATCAAGGCTAGGCGAAGACCATATAATCGATCTTTCCGTACTCGGCGCGATTAGCGAGAC
>JABABK010000149.1 GCA_014238285.1 Hellea sp. | reverse complement strand
AGGCACAAGTGGCACAAATATGACAATGGCCATAACTCAGCTAGAGAAGGTGCTATTGCTTAGAAAACTGAAATCTAGGGTAACTAGTGTATGGAGATTCCAAATTTGGAATCAGATTATAAAAATTGATAATATATTTGTTGATATCCGGTATTCCATGGTTTGATTAGATTATTAATGTATTAATATATTAATACATTAAAACTTCGCGGAGTACCCAAAAATTGGAAATTTTCACTCAAGTTAATGCTGGCACGTCATATTTAATATTTTTGGATATTCCCATCTCCTTCTTGGAACCATACTAAGCACTTAGTCAATATATGACACAAGTTTCACAATAAAGATTTGTGGTGTGCAAATACTTCAGTCCGCTTAGAGTACTCAATTTCTACCATATTAGTGATGATTTGGGACTTTCTATTATTTATCACTCATGCTACAACATTATACGGATAATATGCTTATTAGAATTTATCATTTTGTGATGATTATTACCTCAAACACATTAAGCATAAATACTACAGTGAATTTATCTTGTTACTATGTAGTACTAAT
>JABABK010000148.1 GCA_014238285.1 Hellea sp. | reverse complement strand
GAATGGGATAATTCCAAAGAATCAAACTTGACCCTAAAATGGATTTGGTGAAGATTTTACTTGGAAATATTTGGAGAGATAGTTAAGATGAATTGGGTAAATATTTTACTCACACTTTCAATATTAGGTAAAATCTATAAAATCTGTGAGGTCAGTATTTTCAACTAGAGTCTGGGGTATTTGCTTCCGTATTACTCGGTGAGTCAGTATCTCCCCTACGGCACCAGGCTAAACCCAAATTCTCGTGAATATATTTCGAAAAGTCCTCCCAAAGACTTTCCTGCAAAAAAGGCCAGATAGCTCAGTTGGTAGAGCAACGGACTGAAAATCCGTGTGTCGGTGGTTCAATTCCACCTCTGGCCACCACATAATAGTCAATAATATCAGTAGGTAAGCTCTAAATATAGGCTTCTCTAAATTCTCCTAAATTACTGCCAATTATTGCCAATATGCCCTAAAAAGGGGTATAGGTCTTGTCTTTATTGCCAAATTACTGCCACAAATTTTCTTCAAATCAGTATCCAAATGAAGGTTTAATAATTGCCTCCAAGACTAGTATCTTTGGATT
>JABABK010000147.1 GCA_014238285.1 Hellea sp. | reverse complement strand
AGGTCACCACATGTGTATGTTGTTTTCATAGCTCAAAGCATATTGATTGTTTTCATATTACTCAAAGCATATTGACTGTTTTCATAATACTCAAAGCATATTGATTGTTTTCATAACTCAAAGCACATTTGTTGTTTTCATAACTCAAAGCATATTGATTGTTTTCATTTTAATACTCAAAGCATATTGATTGTTTTCATATTACTCAAAGTACGTTGATCGTTTTAATATTAAAAGCATATTGTTTCATCATAATTATAAAAGGTCACCACATGTGTATGTTGTTTTCATAACTCAAAGCATATTGATTGTTTTCATATTACTCAAAGCATATTGATTGTTTTCATAACTCGAAGCATATTGATTGTTTTCATAACTCGAAGCATATTGATTGTTTTCATAACTCAAAGCATGTTTTCATAACTCGAAGCATATTGATTGTTTTCATAATTAACTCAAAGCATATTGATTGTTTTCATATTACTCAAAGCATGTTTTCATAACTCAAAGCATATTGATTGTTTTCATATTACTCAAAGCATGTTTTCATAACTCAAAGCATATTGATTGTTTTCAT
>JABABK010000146.1 GCA_014238285.1 Hellea sp. | reverse complement strand
AAGACAGGTGTTTGTTGCATCATCAAATACAGTTCCTGCTCCACATTTGGAAGTAGTTTGAGTGCCTTCTAAAAGACAGGTGTTTGTTGCATCATCAAATACAGTTCCTGCTCCACATTTGGAAGTAGTTTGAGTGCCTTCTAAAAGACAGGTGTTTGTTGCATCATCAAATACAGTTCCTGCTCCACATTTGGAAGTAGTTTGAGTGCCTTCTAAAAGACAGGTGTTTGTTGCATCATCAAATACAGTTCCTGCTCCACATTTGGAAGTAGTTTGAGTGCCTTCTAAAAGACAGGTGTTTGTTGCATCATCAAATACAGTTCCTGCTCCACATTTGGAAGTAGTTTGAGTGCCTTCTAAAAGACAGGTGTTTGTTGCATCATCAAATACAGTTCCTGCTCCACATTTGGAAGTAGTTTGAGTGCCTTCTAAAAGACAGGTGTTTGTTGCATCATCAAATACAGTTCCTGCTCCACATTTGGAAGTAGTATCAACATCAGATTCTGTTGTTTCACTAATTACTTCTGTTGGTGGTGATACAAGATTATCATTTGAAGAAACTGTTTTGTCAAATCCAT
>JABABK010000145.1 GCA_014238285.1 Hellea sp. | reverse complement strand
ACACTGACCGGTATGCGTGGCAGTCATGCAGGTTCCTTCGAAGTCGCACATGCATTAGCTTGGCAGGGGCAGAAACCAGATGCCTATGAATCATTGGATGAACACTATGATCTGGTCGTTGTTGGCGCTGGTATGAGTGGTCTTGCCGCTGCTTGGTATTATCTAAAAAAAGCGGGTCCTAACGCCCGCGTTCTGGTGCTTGATAATCACGATGATTTTGGCGGGCATGCCAAGCGCAATGAGTTTCACCACAAGGACAGAATGCTCTTGAGCCTCGGTGGCGCGCAGAATCTAGACAGCCCAAGCAACTACGGTGACGTCGCTGGCAGTCTTTTGATTGATCTTGGTATAGACGAGGCAGCCATCGCCAAAATGGCGGCCAACACACCTGATGACTACGTCATAGGCGGCAAGCTGGGTGGAGATTTCGGTCTGACAGTGCCTGATGGTGATGAGTATCTGACGATCGGCGGTAACTGGTTGAAATTCTTCCATGGAAGAGGCGGCTATAAGGCTGCGGTTGTTGAGTTACCGATTCCGAAAAATCAAAGAGATAAGTTGGTTGGATTTTTTGGTGGC
>JABABK010000144.1 GCA_014238285.1 Hellea sp. | reverse complement strand
TTAGATTAAGATCACTTTTATGCATAAAAAAATTCAAAACTAGGTTGTAAAATATTGTTCGCTGATAGAGTGACTATATGCATCAAAAATATTCCAATATAATTTAATTATTTTGCAGTTATCGCTGGTCGTCCAAATTGGCCGACTTCTCCACTTTCTATAGTGTAAGGGATTCAGTCTCTGTTATTGACAGAGAGTGTATTATTTAGTCTATAGGCCATGCGTGTTGCTAATTGTTGACAATACTATATTATTAGAATGTCAATGAAATAATTATGAAAGAATATCATGATTTTGACATCACAAAAAACTTATTGCAAACTTTTGCATGAAATTAATGCAGTTTGCAATCCGGTTTTTTTCTTCGTTCATAGCACGATAAACTCAAAAAATATTGATATCAATGCTTATAATTAATAATCCTACTAACTGTTTATAATAAATAACAAATATTTGTGTATAATGTATCTAATTCAATAAGGGTACTATTTTTTTTAAACAAAATTACTTCGCGCACGTTCGTTTTATGAATGAACAGCGTGACTATGACGTCACAAGTTGCCGTTAACAACGTCACGCCTAACCAATCACAA
>JABABK010000143.1:458-593 GCA_014238285.1 Hellea sp. | reverse complement strand
AAAAAAAGATTGTTATTCAAAATGTATGTTCGGGAGATAAAAATGGTAATTTCAGCATATATGTTTTATTACATAATTATACGATCTTACCCCTGGTAGGAAACACGAAGTATACTGAAAACTGCTCATGTTCAT
>JABABK010000143.1:0-448 GCA_014238285.1 Hellea sp. | reverse complement strand
CAAATACGCACGTGCGTACACATAATTTTCAAACTTTTTGAAAACTTAAAAATTTGTATTATTCAATTAACAACTTCTCTAAACGTAGTACAGAATAATTTTATTTTTTTCCCCTGTATCCTTAAGTCTTTGACCGCACCACCTCTTGATACTTGTGCGTATATGACCGTATATATGATAATTTAAAATCATTGTCGAAGAGGAGATCAACACATTTTGTAGCGGAGCAAAGCGGCATTATTTTTTTTAAGAGCATTTGAAAAGTTTGAAGTCTCAGATACAGATATCCCTGTGATATGTCAGGTAGCGATTTAAAAAAAGATTGTTATTCAAAATGTATGTTCGGGAGATAAAAATGGTAATTTCAGCATATATGTTTTATTACATAATTATACGATCTTACCCCTGGTAGGAAACACGAAGTATACTGAAAACTGCTCATGTTCAT
>JABABK010000142.1 GCA_014238285.1 Hellea sp. | reverse complement strand
AGGTTAATAGGGTGAAGAAAACAGAGAGGCAAAAACCCGGAGGGAAATACATTGAATCAAAACATTTATGTATGGGTTAATGGGGCAAAAAAACCCGATAGGCAAAAAAACCCAGAGGCAAAAAACCCCGATAGAATATGTATATAAAATTGCCTGAAAAAGCATCATGCACGGGAAATGGGGCAAAAAAACCCGGAAAGGCAAAAAAACCCGGTTTTGACTGTAGTTCGAAAATCCACACAAATTATCAATGATCAGTGATCACATGCATTTACATTAAAAAATTTAGATATTTTTGCAATTTTTCCAGTTTTGCAAGTGATGTTATCTCAAAAACTCGAGCCAATTCAGCAAAACTGAGTGCATTTTCAGATTTAGCGACCCCAAAATACCCCAAAATCGATCTAACATCCCGTGCATTTTTAAAAAATAATTTTTGTTGGCTTGTGTAATGTTAGAATAAATCAAAATTAAGAATTATTTTCCATTAATTAATTACTGGCATTTTTTTGGTCTAAATTTAGACAAATTCCAAGGTTGCGATTTTCTATTCTAATTTGTGAATTTTGAATTCAGCAGAATGCAAGAATGATCA
>JABABK010000141.1 GCA_014238285.1 Hellea sp. | reverse complement strand
AGTGTTATTCTCCTTTCTTGTGTTAATAACACTTTATATAATACGTTCTTCAATTAACAATTCAGACTGTGGATGATGTAATCGGCACTTTTCCATCAATTCATCACTGACATTAGACACGTCTCTATAAAATGCATTGTACATTTTCGCCCCTGTGGTTAGCACCTTGTCGTGGTAGGGGGGCTTGTGTGTTTCGTTGATCTTACAAGCTAAGTCGGCTGGAACTTCCATGTTCCTGGTAGGGCCACTCAAGTCGGACAGGTTGTAAGCTAGAGACCAGACAAAGATTAACTGCTTCTTCTCTTTTTTAGTTGTATTTATTTTTAGTTGTCGCTGTCCTCTTCCTGTCGTTTCCCCTCTCTGCTTCCTTTTCTGGGCCTCTACGTTTTCCTTGGTTTCACTATAGCGATATGACCTATATATTTAGATGTGTTAAAGCGACGTTAAGCCCTAATCTAATAAAAAAAAATGGTTTCGAAATCGGCGAATACGACCTGTTTTATCACCGTTTTATCGGCAGTATGGGTTTGTCTAATAAATAAATAAAACCCATTCCCCGACCCCAGACCAGGGGTTCGACCAAGGTGTAAGATATA
>JABABK010000140.1 GCA_014238285.1 Hellea sp. | reverse complement strand
GCGGTTAATTTTAGTTTTTTCTTAAAAGTCATATGACGCCCCTATTTGAAATTGGATTTGGTTTTTGGTGTTGCTCGGCTGGCAGGAATTTCAGCAGGCGCGTCTTCTGCGCGAACACGAATACCATTTAAAATCATAAAGCTGCCGCTTTCATGGACAGCTTTATAAGAGAATTTACGGGCGTCATCGCCGCGTCCATTATTGATGCTGCTTTTATAGCTCTTGACGCGCTCATTGGTATGACCGGTTAATTCCCAAGTGTACTGACCATCAGCCATTTGGCCGTTCCGCATCAGTGAAACATCAGGGGTTCCGGTTTTTTCAAAGGATTTTTCGAAAAATCCGTTCGGGCCAGAGACCGTTAGAGTTAAGTTTTTAGCTTGAACCTGCGATTGAACGCTGACTTTGCCAGCCGAAACATAAAGCGATTTGGCCATGGCGGGCGTGGCTATCAAAGCCCCCATTGCCATAGACATCACAATTAAACATGCTTTTTTCACGAGAATCCCCTCTCAAAATTGCGCCTGTGGTCATTATTGACCTTGAAATTAAGGGGTACGAATAATCTGACCCCTTATTTGTGATCATAATTAGGCGAGGATATCT
>JABABK010000013.1:46151-66936 GCA_014238285.1 Hellea sp. | reverse complement strand
TGCCGGAAAACCCTAATCTTCCTTATAATATGCACGAGCTTATCCATAAAATCGCGGATGAGGGTGATTTTTATGAAATCCAGAAAGACTTTGCCAAAAACATCCTGACAGGCTTTATCCGCATGGAAGGCCAAACTGTCGGCGTTATCGCCAACCAGCCTATGGTGCTGGCCGGCTGTATCGATAGCGACGCCTCTCGCAAAGCTGCGCGTTTTGTCCGCTTTTGTGATTGTTTCGAGATTCCAATCCTGACCCTCGTCGATGTTCCAGGCTTTTTACCGGGCACATCACAAGAATTTGGCGGCGTTATCAAACACGGCGCGAAGCTTTTATATGCTTACGGCGAAGCGACAGTACCAAAAGTCACGGTCATCACCCGCAAAGCTTACGGCGGCGCTTACTGCGTCATGGCCCCGAAACACCTGCGCGGCGATATCAACTATGCCTGGCCCACAGCGCAAATCGCCGTCATGGGAGCCAAAGGCGCCGTTGAAATCCTCCACCGCAAGGATCTGGACGACGAGGAGAAAACCGCCGAACACATCGTTGATTACGAATCCAAATTCCTATCGCCTTTTAGGGCCGCAGAGCGAGGCTATATCGATGAAGTGATCCAGCCGCACTCAACGCGGAAGCGGGTAACAAGAGCTTTTGCGATGTTAAAAGATAAAAAGCTGGATAATCCGTGGAAGAAGCACGGTAATTTGCCTTTGTAGATGATGAAATTTTTGGAAAAGATCGGAGTTCTCTCGAACGTGTTTGGAACAGATAACGACCAAGCAATTTTAATCGTAGAAATCGATGGCCCATTGCCCAAAGTTAATCCCGGTGATTTTTTAAGTATTTCGAATATGAAAATCAAAATTTGTGAAATTGGACTAGAGACATTTGGGTTGAATGTTGAAGCTAACGAGTACGCATTCATCGTCAAAGAAAATTGGGAAACCCTAGATAAGGCCTTAGGCAAATCAGTAGAACTGGAATCCAGCTATGCCGACTAAAATCAAAAAAATCCTTATTGCCAATCGCGGCGAAATTGCTTGCCGGGTCATCAAAACAGCCCGCAAAATGGGCATAGCGACTGTGGCGGTTTATTCTGACGCGGATAAAAACGCGCTCCATGTGGAGATGGCGGATGAAGCCATTCACATTGGCCCTGCGGCGGTCAACCAGTCTTATTTGGTGATGGACAAGATTATAGACGCTATTGAGACATCAGGCGCGGATGCGGTGCATCCTGGTTATGGCTTCCTTTCGGAAAATCCTGAATTTGCAAAATTACTTGCTAAGAAAAACATCGCCTTTATCGGGCCTAACCCTAACGCCATTGTGTGTATGGGCGACAAGATTGCGTCCAAAAAACTCGCCTTAGAAGCTGGCGTGTCCTGCGTGCCGGGACATATGGGCCTAATTGAAGACGCCGAAGAAGCCGTCAAAATATCCAATAAGGTCGGCTATCCCGTCATGATCAAAGCCTCGGCTGGCGGCGGCGGAAAAGGCATGCGTATTGCGTGGAATGACGAAGAAGCCCGCGAAGGGTTTCAATCTTCTAAAAACGAAGCCGCAACGTCTTTTGGCGATGACCGTATCTTCATCGAAAAGTTTGTCACCCAGCCTCGCCATATTGAAATTCAGGTCCTCGGCGATAAGCATGGCAATGTGGTTTATCTGGGTGAGCGCGAATGCTCGATCCAGCGCCGCAACCAAAAAGTCATCGAAGAGGCGCCTTCGCCGTTTCTGGACGAAGAGACTCGCGCCGCCATGGGCAAGGAATCTGTCGCGCTCGCCAAAGCCGTCGATTACGATAGCGCAGGCACGGTTGAATTTATTGTTGATGGCGACAAGAATTTCTACTTTTTAGAGATGAATACACGTCTCCAAGTCGAGCATCCTGTCACAGAACTGATCACAGGTGTTGATTTGGTCGAACAAATGATCCGCTCTGCCCAAGGCGAGAAACTTAATATTAAACAAAAAGACGTCACCCTGACAGGCTGGGCCATGGAATCCCGTATCTATGCCGAAGACCCGTATCGAAATTTCTTGCCGTCTATTGGCCGGCTCGTACGCTACCGTCCACCAGCGGAGGGTCACTGGGCAGACCACTGCATCCGTAATGATACGGGCGTTTATGAAGGCGGCGAGATTTCCATGTATTATGACCCCATGATTGCCAAGCTTTGTACATGGGGCAAAGATCGCGGCATTGCGATCGATACAATGAAACAAGCCCTCGACACGTTTGAACTCGACGGTATTGGCCATAACATTCCGTTCTTGCAGGCGGTCTATGATCATGATCGCTTCGTCCGCGGCGACATCACCACTGCCTTTATCGCTGAAGAATACCCCGACGGTTTTCAAGGCGCTGACGTCAATACAGGCCATGCCCGCAAAATCGCCGCTGTCTGCGCGCTGATGCATGATATCAAAGAACACCGCGCCGCTGAAATTTCCGGCGCCCTGCCAAACCATGAACGCCACATACCCGATATTTTTGCCGTCGAAGTTAAGGTCAGCAATGATGAAGTTTATCACTATACGGCTGATATCCACGGCGAGCACGGCCTTCGCACCATCACCATGGATGATGATAGTGAAAAAGCGGCGCTGGAGCTTGAAGTCCTAACAGGTTGGAAACCCGGCCAAAAGCTCGTTCGAGCGAGTATCGATAATGAAAAATTTAATTTCAGAACCCAGCCAAGCGCTGAAGGCTTTAAAGTCTGGCACCGTGGCGTAGAATATAAAGTCGCAACCCGTAGCCCGCGCGCGGCAGATCTAGCCAAACTCATGCCCGTCAAAATTCCGCCAGATACCTCTAATCTTTTACTCTGCCCCATGCCCGGAGTGATCGTCTCTATTCTCGTCGAAGAAGGCCAGGAAGTGATGGATGGACAAGCCCTCGCCGTGGTCGAAGCTATGAAAATGGAAAACACATTACGGGCAGAGAAAAAATCTACCATCTCCAAAATCAATGCCGAACCGGGAGATAACCTGGCCGTTGACGCCGTAATAATGGAATTTGAAAGCTAAGTTTTCTCGGTCTTTTTAGCCAAAATTTCCCCGTCCCAAAATTTATTCATGGTTACCGTGATATTACTCACGTTGGTTTTAACCCTGTACTGTGCTAAGAGAAGGCAGCTAGATACAGAACTCTAGCTGGGGCGCAAGTATTCCTACTTGCATTATTTTGTACTTTTCACGGGATCATTTCGCATGATTCTAAGGAGGAAAAACTATGTTTAAAAAAATCACGACAGTGCTCGCGGCATCCAGCCTGCTAGCACTTGGCGCGACAGCTTCGGCGCAACTCGTCGACTATCAAGGCCAACCCCCATCACCGAACCAAGTGGCACCGCAATCTGCCGGTGGTTTTGGTGCCACGACAATGTGGGCCTATATCCAAGCCGATGGCAGCCATGATCCAGGCTATGGCGGCGGCGGTTCTGGCCTCGCCAATTCAGGAAAATTAAATCCCGGGCAATATGAAGTCATCTTCAAACGCGGTGTCCATAATAATTGCGTCTTTATCGGAACATTGTCAGCTCAGGCATCTAACGCAGATCATGGTTTTATTGACGTTGTCCGCCGCAGTGGCAACACTAAAGGTCTATTTGTTGAAACCAAAGACGGAGCTGGCGCAGAAACAGATATGCCGTTCGCCGTTTTAGTATCATGTGCCAGATAGGAGATTTATTCATGTTAAAATCAATCAAAACAACAATCATGGCTGCGGGCGCATTAGCTTTATGCGCTTCCGCTTCAGCTCAAGTCAATTCAGACAGTCAGCCCGCTTCATCCCCGCAAATGGCAAGCTCCATTGGCTTTCCAGGTAGCGTTGCCCCCCAAGCATCCGGCGGTAATGGCGCAAGCATCCTTTGGGCTTTTGTCGCCGCAGACGGAACTCACACCAGTGACGGCGGACAAGGACTGAACACATCTGCCAAAATTAGTACCGGGCAATATGAAGTTATTTTCAAACGCGATATCGGCAGTTATTGTTCTTATATGGGCGGCATGTCCAAGCAAGCCTCGTTTACTGATCACGGTCATATCACCGTTGTTAAACGCGGCGGAAACAGCAAGGGTGTATTTGTTTCAACGTACGATGTGGCTGGGGCTCAGGCAGATCGTGACTTTGCCGTCTTCATCACCTGTTATCTTTAAGGAGATTCATTATGTTTAAAACTATTACAACAACTCTGGCGATGACAGCTCTAGTGACGATCGGAATTCCAGCGATTGCCCAAGGCAATTCGCAAGGAAAATCACAAAACCAATCGTCGTCAAAATCAACTATTTCACCGCAATCCGCGGGCGGTTTTGGGACCACAAGTATGTGGGGATATGTGGCAGCTGATGGCACTCACACGTCAGGCACTGGCGGCTCAGCGCTGGCCAATACCGGACGCGTTGGGGCAGGACCAGGCTCTTATGAAGTCATTTTCAAACGAGGCGTCCACAATAACTGCTATTTTGGCGGGACCATAGCCAATCAAACCCTTGGCATAACACCTGGTTTCATTGACGTTGCTCGCCGCGATTTAAACACCAAAGGTGTCTATGTACAGACAAGAGATGACACCGGAAATCTAGCCGACAGAGATTTTATGATCTATGTCTACTGCTACAGATAGGTTTTACGACCTTTCTTAACGAATTGAGCCGTCCGCTTGCCGGGCGGCTTTATTACATATGTGACAATAAATAAGTCGCATCTCTTAGTATTTACCCTTACAAAGCTCGGATGTCAGACACATCTATATCCATCAAAGACTGGTACGAACTCGCGCAGAAAGAACTGCGCGGAAAAGATACCGAAAACCTCACCATTCACACACCCGAAGGCATCGATCTTAAACCCGTTTACGGCGCTGATGATGTTCCGGCTTCTGCCGCCCAGGAATTTCCGGGATTTGCCCCGTTCACCAGAGGTGTTCGCGCCACCATGTATGCCAACCGCCCCTGGACCATCCGCCAATATGCCGGCTTTTCGACCGCCGAAGAGAGCAACGCATTTTACCGCAAAAACCTAGAGGCCGGACAAAAGGGCTTATCCGTGGCTTTTGATCTGGCCACACATAGAGGATATGATTCCGATCACCCCCGTGTTGTCGGTGATGTTGGCAAAGCTGGCGTCGCGATCGATTCCGTCGAGGACATGAAAATCCTGTTTGACGGCATTCCGCTAGATAAAATGTCTGTCTCCATGACCATGAACGGCGCGGTTATTCCCATACTCGCCATGTTTGTTGTCGCGGGCGAAGAACAAGGCGTCGATAAAGCGGCCTTGTCCGGGACTATTCAAAACGATGTCCTCAAAGAATTTATGGTGCGCAACACCTATATCTATCCACCAACGCCCTCTATGCGCATAATTGGCGACATTATTGAATATACTTCCAGCGACATGCCCAAGTTCAACTCGATTTCGATTTCCGGCTATCACATGCAAGAAGCAGGCTCGACCCTAGCCCAAGAGCTGGCCTTCACCCTGGCAGATGGCATGGAGTATGTCAGAGCGGCCCAGGCCAAAGGGCTTGATGTGGATGCATTTGCCGGACGGCTATCGTTCTTTTTCTGCATCGGTATGAACGTGTTTATGGAGGCCGCCAAACTGCGCGCCGCGCGGCAGCTCTGGTCCAAAATCATGACCAATTTTGGCGCTAAGCAAACCCGCTCAAAAATGCTGCGGACGCATTGCCAAACATCCGGCGTGTCTCTAACCGAGCAAGACCCTTATAATAATGTTGTCCGCACAGCCTTTGAAGCCATGGCCGCCGCTCTTGGCGGGACACAGTCCCTACACACAAATAGCTTTGATGAAGCCATCGCACTCCCCACAGAATTTTCAGCCCGTATCGCTCGTAACACTCAGCTGATCTTGCAAAATGAAACAGGCGTTTGCGATGTCGTCGATCCGCTCGGCGGCTCTTACTATGTTGAAGCCCTGACCAAAGACCTGGCCGATAAAGCTTGGTCAATGATCGAAGAGATTGAAGCTGAGGGCGGCATGACTAAAGCGATTGAAAAAGGCTTGCCCAAAATGGCCATCGAAGAAGCCGCCGCCAATCGTCAAGCCCGCATCGATAAAGGCGAAGACGTTATTATTGGCGTCAATAAATTTCGCTTAGATGATGAAGACCCGATTGATATTCTAGAAATCGACAATGCCAAAGTCCGCGCTGGTCAAATTGCTCGGATCAAGAAAACTCGCGCCTCGCGAAATGACACCGCCTGTCAGGCCGCACTTGACGCGCTGACCAAAATCGCAAAGTCCGGCGAAGGCAATCTACTGCGCGCCGCCGTCGAAGCCGCCCGCGCCCGCGCGACCCTCGGCGAAATATCCGACGCTATGGAGACCGCCTTTGGCCGCCACAAACCAACCACGCGGATTATCAAAGGCGTCTATAGCGCCGCCTATAAAGACGATCCAGCTTATGCCAGCGTACAGGACAAGATCGCAGAATATAAATCGGACTCAGGGAAAGATCCATATGTTCTGATCGCGAAAGTGGGCCAAGACGGACATGATCGCGGCGCTAAAATTATCGCAACTGCTTTTGCAGACCTGGGCTTTAAAGTTGATATGACGGATATGTTCTCAACACCCTCAGAGGCCGCTTCAAAAGCCGCAGACCTAGGTGTCGATGTTGTCGGCGTATCCTCTTTAGCCGCAGGCCATAAAACGCTTGTCCCGGAACTCATCAAAGCGCTTTCAGATGCCGGGCGACCCGATATCAAAGTTGTCGTGGGCGGCGTTATTCCAGAGCAAGATTATAGCTTTTTGCGCGCGGCAGGAGTATCCGAAATTTTCGGCCCCGGAACAAATGTGCTAGAAGCCGCCTATGCTGTTCTGGCAGATATTGCGGGCCTGAAACGTAACCGATAGGAATTACTATGAGACATGCCGTTAGTCTTAGCGCTGCCATTTTCTTGGCTTTGTCCGCTTGTTCTCCGACGCCCAACACAAAGAACAACCCTATCGCCGCCCAAACGGAAGCAATACCCGACTATTTCACTGAAGCGTGGAGCACCGAAGAAACAGCTCCTATACTCGAAAAGACCATGCGATTGCGTTTTGCCTACGACGCGGCGGAACTATCAGAAAATGAGCGCGCAGCTGTCGAAGAACTCCTAAAGGCCGGAAAACGGTTTCACAGTCTTTATCTGGACCAGACCCACCCTCAGGCCCGGGACGTCGAACAATCAATCGCAAAAATACGCGGCCGTCAGGATTTAAAAGACTTATTTCGATTGGCTAAAGGCCCCGTCGCCACAACCCTAGACAATGGCCGCGCGCCATTTCTGACGGTTCTCGACGAAGAAGCCGCCGCCAACGTCTATCCAGCCGGAACAAGCCGAGAAGCCATGGACGAATTTCTTGCCGCCAACCCAAATTTACGCGGGGAAATATTAGATTTGCGGGCTGTCGTTAAAGTAGCTTCCGAAACTAACAAACAAACTGCTCGAGCCACGCTTGATAAATATCCGGCTCTAGATGTTTTGCATCCGGGGCTTAGAGTGCGCATAGAAAGCGCTAGTGATTATTTTGCCCTGCCCTATTCAGCGGCCTATGCCAATGACATCTTCTTTATATATGATCGCTTAAACGCGGCGGCTGACCTTGTGGACGAAGACGACATTGCTTTTTCCCGTTTCTTAAAGCTTCGCGCGCGGGACTTGCTAGCGGATAATTACGATGGCAGTGATGCCATGTGGGTCACCGGTGACTATACAGGCAATCTCAACGCCCAGATCGGTAGCTACGAAACCTATGACGATGCGCTATATGGCGTGAAGAGTTTTTTCAGCCTCTCCTTATTAAAACGCGATAAAGTTAAAAGCGCCGAACTCGCCGCCTCTATTGGCGATCTACAAGCCATCGAAACAGCTTTGCCCTACACCGCGAATAAAGCCGTCAGCAGCAACATCCCCGTAGCCGTCTATGACGTGATCGCAGATTTTGGACAATCGCGCGGTACTAACACAGCCACAATTTTGCCCAATGAAGGTCACTTGTCGCGTCAGTTCGGGCGAACAATTTTAATCCGTTCAAACGTCCTGCAAAATACCAAGCTTTTTAACACGTCAAAAACCAGCTTCATCGCAGCCACCGCTCCTAAACATCATAGTGACCTCGCCCAAGACGGTAATTTTTATCGAACCCTTTGGCATGAAATCGGACATTACCTTGGACCTGACCAAACCAAGAACGGCCAAGACATCGACACAGCCCTGCAAGACAGTTCTGATCTGTTTGAAGAAATGAAAGCCGACTTGGTCTCATTGTTTGCCGCACCGCGCCTGCATAAGACAGGCGCTTATTCGGACGAACAACTAAAATCTATTTACGCCTCCGGCATTCTGCGCGTGATTCAAAAAAACAAACCGCGCCGGTCTCAAGCTTACGGCACCATGAAACTTATTCAGTTTAATTGGTACCAGGATAAGGGCTTGTTGAAAATTGAAAATGGGCAATTACTGATCGACTATTCGAAATACTCCGAAGCCGTATCGTCTTTATTACGCGAAGTTTTGGATATTCAATATCAAGGTAATCGCGAAGCTGCGAGCGCATTTGTCGATAAGTGGACGACATGGGATAATAACACCCACAGCGTCATTGGCGACAATATGAAAGCGGCAGAGCAATATCGTTTTCGCCTCGTCACCTATGAAGCCTTAGGGGAATAAAGCCCCTTATTGATATGCCGTTTACAGGACACCAAGATCGCAATACCCGCCTAATACTCGCCTTAGTGTTTATTGGTTTTTTTATCTATTCATTGATCTATATTTCCAATGTCAGCGGGGTGACTTTTAGGAAAGATTACTGGCGGCATTATCAGTACATTATTATCCCAATTCTGGATCAGGGCGAAAGCCTAAAGCTATTATGGGAAAACAAACACAAAAACGTCTTGCTGCATATTCACCAAATTATAAGTCAAAAAACAAATGCCTTAAACTTGAGGGCTGATGACTACTTAATGTTCTTTGTTCAAGCTTTGATGACCCTATCGTTAGTCGGTTATCTCCTGCGCGCGACCAAGGTAGACGTGAGTTCCTCAAAAAACCGACTGCCATTTTTCTTAGTCCTGATATCGGGATACTTGATCATATCGATCTTCATGGGCGGACGAGCGAGGGTGTTTTATGAAGGGCCGTTGGTTTCGTTGCAAAACTATCCTCACGCAATCGCTCTAATTTTAATATTCTATTTGAATAGTGCGCTTAAGCATTTGCGATGGCCGAGTTATGTGATTGCATCTTTGCTTACAATATTATTGTTACTGTCACATCTGAGCTACGGGCTAATTTACATTGCAGCCATTTTCGCAACTTGTTTTTTTATTGCGCTTAGTGAGCGAAATTGGCGCATACTAATTTTAGCGTTAGTCCCAATCATAACCGGACTTTTTTACATTATCCTCGTCTCATCATTTACCGATAGTAACCATGCCATTCACAGGGCCGGCACTATGATGAGCCGCTTTATTGATCTGTTTACTCAAGCTAATACCGTCCTATGGATGTTTGGAGAGAGTTTCACGAGAGCTCTCATTGGGCCAAGTTTAACCTTACAGGTCCAGGCCTATCCGGTTTTAAACTTTCTGATTGTCGGAATTTCCATTCTAATTATGATCGCTTGTAGTCTTTTAGGGATTGTCGGTAAGCGGGATTACCTTATCGGGACGGCTTTAATATTTTTTGGCGCATTAATTGGCCTTAGCGGTTTAATCGCGCGCGCGCGGCCATTTGTTGATGTTGATCGGTTTGCTGGAAACTTTGAAATCATGTGGATTGGCTGCATTATAAACCTATGCCTTTTCACAATACATCTTAGCTCGAAGAAAACGAAACTCTCTTTAGTTTCTATAGCAATAGTTTTTTGGCTTGTTTGCGCGTTATCGATGTCCACCGTCTATGCTGGCTATCAACTCAAAAGATCCAAAATAGCCGGGTATGAAAACCAAGCCAGAGCCTTACAGTTATTCATGACCAGCCTACCTGAAAACAATATCAAACTCGATTATGATATTCGCGGAAACAATAAAAATTATCACTCTGTCTTGAATTACTTACAAGAAAATCGCCTCAACGTATTTTCGGACCGGGGCCAGAAAATACCATCTATTCAGCGTCACATGAGCGGGCGTAATTATTGCGCCGCAGAAACGCCGCTGATCGATGCAAAGATGTCTGCTATAAATGCAAAAGGCTGCGGAAATCTCAATGTTGTCGGCGTTAACGCCCTAAAAGTCGAGCTGACAGCCGATAGCCATGATTTTGGAGCGCTGAAAATACGCTTTGATGATCATAGGAATGATCTTCGATTGTCTGTCTCAACAGGCCA
The DNA here is from genome assembly GCA_014238285.1 of Hellea sp. Taxonomy (GTDB): domain Bacteria; phylum Pseudomonadota; class Alphaproteobacteria; order Caulobacterales; family Maricaulaceae; genus JACOMS01. The sequence goes on along the minus strand of JABABK010000013.1, from coordinate 56,576 downwards.
ACAGACTTTCTTCATTCCTGTCAAAAACAATTCAAAGATAAATATTTGTTACCGTGATCCTATTTCGAGCGCCGTGTTGAAATTGTGTCCCTAGAGTATTTCGCATTTAATTGTACTCACGAAGAGCTCATAAAATGGGCGAATATAGCCCAATTTATGAATTTGCTTTAATGCGAATTACCCTAAATGCACCATTTTGAAACACTCCTACCAATTTAAGTTCTGGTCGAATCATTTCGAGCCAAATTGGTTCAAATTGACCCAATTCGCCAACAATATTATTCCTACGAGTTGAGACAATTTCTTACTTAAATTGGACCAAACTCAAAACTTCACCAGAAATTAACCATATTCCAAGGTGTCTGTTTCAAGACAGTCCAGTTTTGGCACAATCGGCCCGTAATTAGCATCGAACATAATGAAGCCGCGTTTACGCAATATTTGCTCAATTAGAATATAAGGTCTTGTGAATTTTGGGAAATGAGATGTCTATACAAAAGAAAAGAGCTCCTCTTTTAAAAGAGGCGCGTCTCAATCCGATTACGCCGGTCAAGCCAATTGCCCGGAAATCGATTAGGGATGTGGTCGTTCCGAAACGGCGGATGAATAACTCTGCCTTGCGTTTCGCATTGCGAGCGTCAGACATATTTTGGGTCACAGCGCTCATTATGTTGACGATTTGGAATAGCTATATCGGCATCAATAATAAGGGCATCATTGCCCCATTAGCAGCAGGTACTCTAGGCGCTATTATGTTTGTGATAACGCTTTTCCTAAGCGGAGCTCACCTTTTCCATCCGGCAGAAGATTATATAGCGCACCAAAAGAAAGTCTTTTTCGCAGCCTTCTCCGCCATAGGTCTTTGGCTATCGACTGCGCTTGTTTTAAAACCTGATACATTTTTACCCGATGGCCTAGCGATCGCAGGTTTAACGGCCGCAATAGCGCTCTTTATCTTGCACTCTCTGTATTATTTGCAGGTCAAAAGGCTACATGAACGCCGGGCATTAGCGCCTAATATCGTTATGTTAGGGGCGACCGCATCGGCGCGCCGTATGATCGAAGAAAATGCGAAGAACCGCAATCTGAATATTTTGGCCATTTTTGACGACCGCTTAAGCCGAGCGCCTGCCAGTATTCATGGTGTTCCCGTAATTGGTAAAGTCGACGACCTCTTAGCTTGGGACGACCTTCCTTTTATTGACCGGATAGTTGTGACGCTCCCGGGTTTAGCCCAAGCCCGCAAGAACCAACTTGCCCATCAAGTAAGGCTTCTCCCAAACCGGATTGCATTCGTTGTTGATGAGTTCGAAACCTTGAACCATGTCCAGCAAAGACTGTCAGAGATCGCCGAAATCAGTGTTCACGATATTACAGGCAAACCTAAAAGCGGTCGCCATACGGCTTTAAAACGCGTTATGGATATTGCTATCAGTTCAGTGGCTTTGGTATTTGGCGCGCCTGTTTTGGCCTTAATTGCTCTTGCTATCAAACTGGATAGCCCTGGTCCTGTAATATTCAAACAGCAACGCCATGGTTTTAATAACCGCGCTTTTGATGTTTACAAATTCCGCTCCTTGCGGGTTGAAGCTGAAGACAAGCTCGCCGCACAACAAGTTATACACGGGGATAGCCGCGTCACCAAGCTTGGCCGCTTCATCCGTAAAACGTCTCTGGATGAGCTCCCTCAGCTTCTCAATGTTTTAAAAGGTGAAATGTCACTTGTCGGCCCGCGCCCACATGCCATTGGTATGAGAACAGGCAATATTGAAAGCTATAAGCTGGTCGAAGAATATGCTCATCGTCACAAGGTCAAACCGGGTATGACCGGCTGGGCGCAAATCAATGGCTCGCGCGGTCCGCTTCATGATGCAGCCAGTGTGGCTCGCCGAGTGAAGCTGGATGTGGAATATATTGAACGCGCGTCGGTTTGGTTTGATATCGTCATCATGGCAAAAACAATTCCGTGCCTCCTCGGCGATTCAGAAAACATTCGGTAATGTGCCGAACATTTAACATACTTAAAAACATAAGGGAGCGGTCATGATTGGCCGCTCTATGCTTGCTTATATACCCGTTAATCTGGCCACATTAGTGGTCAGTTTTGGCGGTATTGTCATACTCACACGTCTACTCGGTAGCGCTGAATATGGCCGCTATGCGCTGGCCGTGATTACCATGATGGGGCTGCATATGGGGTTCTTCACATGGCTTGAAGCTGCCATGGCCCGTTTTCAAGCCAGAGCCGAACGTGAAAATGATGTCGCCACCCACGTCAAAACACTTTATGTTTACGCCTTACGAACAGCTATACCCACGCTGGCGTTTTTTTTAGCGACGCTTTATGTATTGCCTTTAGACACCCAAATCAAACTGCTACTTACCGTCGCTTTAACGTCGTCTTGCATGCAGCTGTTTTTCAATCTCGGCATGGAAGCTCACAAGGCGGCCCATAGGATTAAACGCTATAGCGCAAGCTATTCTACCCACCAGTTAATGAGCTTTACCGTTGGCATCATTCTGATCCTAACAACGCCGCTGCGCGAACTAGGCCCTTTCGTCGGCATATGTGTCGCTACTATTTTTGTATTACTGTTTGATTTTCCTTTCATGTTGAAAAAAATGAAGGGCGGCAGTGTAGAACCTGCCAAAGCCAAAGCCTATTTTTCATACGGTATGCCCATCAGTATTTCTTTAATTCTAACTTATGCACTGTCATCTGGTGACATGTATTTAATTACATGGTTGATGGAAAATGGGGAATCCGCCGCCGGAGAATATTCTGCTAGTTACAACCTCGCCAATCGTAGTCTTGATATTCTCTTCATTTGGATTGGCATGGCCGTCACGCCAATTGCTGTTACCGCTCTTGAGAAAGAAGGCCTTGAGAAATCAACATCAGTGCTTAAAGATTACGGCTCTGCCTTACTTTGGATCGCTATGCCCGCAGCAACCGGAATTGCGCTTATTGCAGAACCAGCAGGCTTTATACTAGGCGAAAGTGTCCGAGCTGGCGCCGTAAAAATTATGCCGTGGATCGCATTTGCTGGCGTCATGAACGGGATGATTTCCTATTATGCACAGCGTGCCTTTATGCTGAGCGGGAAAACCCAAATGTTTGTTTGGACCATGGTGCCGCCTGTAATCTTAAACATCGGTCTCAACTTATGGCTCATTCCACAATATGGATTGATGGGCGCGGTATGGTCAACGGTCATCGCCTACGCGCTTGGACTTGTTTTAGCCTTACTCGTTGGCCGTCGATATTTCCCTATCCCAATTCCGGTGAAAGCTTTTGTTCAAATTTCATTTGCCTGTTTAGTGATGGCTGGTGTGGTTATATCGATCCCGATTGCCAACAATATTCCTGACTTCGTCGAAATTTTGATCAAAGCAAGTGTTGGCGTAGCGGTTTATGGCTTCCTATGTTTTTCAACGGATACCGCTGGCTGCAGAAGTATCATCAAAAACCTTGTTGGTAAGTATCGCGGCGGACCAAAGAGTAGCATGGAAGCAACGTCATGAGTACCGATGTTGAAATCATACTCTATCAGAGTGATGTAGATGTAATGAACAGTCCCATTTTATCCATCTTGGTACCGTATTTTCACGACGATCCGGTTCCGTTAATTAAGGCGCTATCTGATCAGTGCAAAGAAAATCGCAGTGTCGAAGTTTTAGTCTATGATGATGGGTCCAATGATAAGTCTTTAAATAAGAGTGTCGCGGCAGCAATCCAAAAGAGTGAAGTCTCTGCACGTTTATTCATAGCCTCGCAGAATCACGGTCGATCTTTTGCCCGCAATCAACTCACCGGACATGCCAAAGCCAACTGGGTGTTATTTCTTGATGCAGATATGCTCCCCCAGACAAACGACTTTGTATCAAAATATATTAGCTTGATTGAGGCTGGCTCTGCTGATGTAATCTTTGGGGGCTTTAAAGTTCCTAGTGAAGCTCACGACCCAGACCACGATCTTCACAGAGCCCTGTCGGAAATTTCCGACTGCCTCAGCCTAGAGCAGCGCAATGCAGCTGGACCGCAATTCGTCGCGTCTTCAAATCTAGCTGTCCGCAAACACGTTTTAGAAGCCGAGCCATTTGACGCGAAATTTTCAGGGTGGGGATGGGAAGACAGCGAATGGGCTGCCCGTGTTACCAAACGGTTTAAACTCATACATGCTGATAACCCAGCCCTGCATTTAGGTCTTGAAACTACAGATACTTTGTTACGCCGCTTTCAAACAAGCGGTCCTAATTATTTGCGTTTCACACGAAAACATCCGGATCTAGCGAAAACACTTCCGCTCTATAATATCATACAAAATCTGCGCCGTATCCCCGGACAAAAAATCTTGCGACCATTTTTAAAGTTGATAATTAAATTTAGATTCGTGCCTATACGCCTTCGAATTACAGCGTTAAAATTGTGGCGCGCAAGCTGGTATGCGGAGACATTCGCATGACTTATATTTACGAGCCGGCTCGAGATCTAAAGTCACGCATCAATCGGCGCTTAACGGAATATCGCGCGCAAAACTTTCTAAAAATCAAGCCGGGAAAAACCATCATCAGCTTTTCCTTTGACGATTGCCCTCGCTCAGCCATCGACAATGGCGTGCGGGCGCTTGATGCCGAAGGTTGGCTAAGCACTATTTATGTTGCCTGCGGGCTTTTCAATATTGATAACCATCTTGGCAAACATATCGCACCTGAAGATGTTATCGCGCTCCACGAAAATGGTCACGAGATTGGTGAACATACCTATTCCCACAAAGACGCTGTAACGCTGGGTTTGGAGAGGTTCTTAAAAGACATCGATCGCAACCAACAGGAGCTCTCAAGCCTGGGGCTGCCACCAAGTCAAACCATTGCGTATCCTTATGGCCAAACCACTCCAAGCCTTAAAACAGTGATGACAGATCGCTTTGCAGGGGCGCGCGGCATTAGCCCTCGGCTTCATAAGCAGCAGGTTGACCTTAATCAAATTGGCTCGGTTCCGCTGTTTAGTTCGACCATAGACACCGCTCTAAAATCTATTCGACACGTTGGTAAGTCGGGAGGCTGGCTCACACTTTTCACCCATGACATTCGAGACACACCGTCGAGCTGGGGCTGCACATCTGATGATATAGCTGAAATAATACACGCTGTGAAAGAAAGCGGCGCTGATGTTCTAACGATTAAAGACGCCATCTCTAACATAAGGGAGTCGGCGCAATGACTAATAATATTCAAGATAGAAGTGTATCAATCGTAATTCCGACCTTCCAGCGACCTAAGGGAATAGAACGAGCTTTAAAGAGCGTACTATCTCAAAAAGTCAATAATCGACAAATTGAAATCATTGTCGCCGATAATGATCCAGTAGGCAGCGCGAAGAAAATTGTTAAATCCATTGCGCAAACATCAGCTTGGAAAATCAAATACGTCCACATACCTGAGCCAGGTGTCTCGAACGCTCGCAATGGGGCCTTAACGCATGTTACAGGCCGTTTTATCGTCTTTCTTGATGATGATATGCAAGCTCGAGAAGGATGGCTAGAAACGCTTATCAGCACAGCTTTAAAGTTTGACGCCGGCATAGTCTTTAGTGCGGCTATTGCAAAAATGCCAAACCCAAACGACCCCCGTAATAAATATATGGCGCCATTCTTTTCGAGTTCTTTTCCTAATAAACCAGAAGGCCTTGTTTACGAGACCCTAGGAACAGGTGGGTGTCTTTTAGATATGACACGTTGCGATCTGCCAAGACCGCCCTTTGATACCAGCCTGAACGAAACGGGCGGTGAAGACGATATATTATTTGATCACTTACGCCAGAACGGCACAAAAGCAGCCTGGTCACCCAAGGCTAAATCTTGGGAAATTGTTCCAAAGGGGCGCGCGACACCAGAATATATTTGGGCCCGTAATTTTGCTTTTGGACAAGGCCCAACAAATATTCATGTCAGCCGCGGTCTCAAAGGTCTGCCAGGAATTATAAGGTTCATGACCACAGGCACAATTCAGCTTTGCCTATATGCGCCTATTTATATGGTTTTAAAACTCATAGGACACCCGGCCTATGTGGAATATCTCGCGCGCACAGCTCGTGGTCTCGGCAAGGTTTTTTGGGCCAATAGTTTAAGCCCAAAATTTTATGGAACTGCAGCTCTAAAGTCCAATCTTAACCAACCTGCGGAATAGCTATATAACTACTCGTTCTCGGATGATGGAATAGCCCCAAATACAGGCTGAGCCGTCTGTACAATGGGTTCTGCATATGGATTAGCATAGACCTCATAGGCGGCAGCAGAACCTGTATTAGGCACAAATGGCATAGGCGCCGCATAAGGCTGCGGATTAGCATAAGGATCTTGATAAGCTTGCTGCGCGGCTGGCATTGGAGCTGCTACAGGCGGCGCAAATGGATCATCATAATATGCTGCGGCAGGCTGCATAGGCACAGATTCAGGCACATAGGGCTGTACAGGCGTTGCAGGAACTCCTCTTGGGATGGTGGGCGAATAGCCATAGTCCTGATAGTCAGTCTGCCGTCTTGGGCGACTAGGGCTACGACGCGTCGGATCGGAGTATAGTTTCGGGTCGAGGAATACACGAAGCAATGCGACCATGAATAATGTAAAGCCCCACGCAAGCATAATAAGAGCGATCATGATTTTTTTCATGTTCCGACCTTTTCTCGCCAGAATAGCCGTACTTATAGGTTTAATATTTTCGCTTCTGGCTTGATCTTCTTTAATCAAAGCCTCTTGTTCTTTAGTGCTTAAGCCTTTTAGGCGCAGGTCCCATGTCTCACGGACACGCAATAAGTTATTATATTGCGGCTCAAGACGCTTTAATTTTCGAACCTTAGTATCGGCTTGATTAAGAAGCTGCTGCACGGTGAACTCTTTTTCGCGATAAGAATCGGCTTGGGACTGCAAAGTGTTGCGGCGAACCATCAATCCTTGATAGGTCGGGTTAGGTCCCACACGTCGACCACCAATGGCATTCCCGCCATTTGCCTGCTGCAGAGATTTAAGTTCAGAAATTTCAGCTTGCTTCGCCCTGACAGGGTCACTGCCTGGTAAATATTTGGCGAGTAATTGTTTGAGCTCAAGTTCAGCCTGCGCCACACGCTGAGATCCACGGTCATCCACATAAAGATTGATTTGTTCCGATGTGTTACGAAGTTGAGCTTCGACGCTCGCTAAGGCCGCTTCAGTTTCAGACATTTGGCTACGGTTTGTATTCATTTCCGCACGTAAGGTTTCAGCCCGTTCAGTCGCGCCTTCCCGTTCAGACTCAAAATTAGCGATTCCGTTACTACGTAGAAATGACTGAATTTCTCGCTCTCTGTCACCAAGTTCCTCTTGCGCCTTTTCGCGGCTTTCCCCAAATGCGACAGCTGAACCTTTGGTAAATAACTCCTGTCGACGCGTTTGATAATTACTCAGAAACTTATTTACCACCAGTTTGGAAATTTCTGGATTTTCATGTTTAAAAACTAAATCCACAACACCTGTTTTTGGTCTTGGCATAACTTGGTAGTTTTTATCTATGAATTTATGGAGCTTGACGATGGCTTCCTCTTTGGCTGGTCCCGTTTTATTATTCACATCAAGTTCGAGCTTACGGGATAATTGGCCAGGATAGTTTTCCATCATAAAGGTCGCCACATCTGCAATGATTTTATTATTCTTCATGATGGCAGATTCATTGAGCGTAATCGTATCAGGCGTCAGCATTACGCCTTGCCCTTGCGTTTGCTCCACATCAGACACGTAGAAATATTCCGAGCCAGCTTGGACCATGACGCTGGCATGGCCTTCATAAGTTCGCTTTACGTCTTTAGTCAGGAACCAAGCTGGTATGATCCCGATAAGAAATAGCGGTATCAACCATTTAAGTTGGCGGGCGAAAGATCTTATAAATTCGCCAACGCGAATAGTCGGCATGCCATTGGCATAATCACCAATTGTCATGTCGGAATTATTGCCCCCGGAGCCACTTCCATTTCGACTATAACCAGTCATCCGAAATCCTTAAAATATATAGTTAATGAGAGTGGACGCTCTAAATTTTAATTTTTCGTTAGCCATTCTTGTTAACACTTCAAAAAAACACGATTTCTCGTCTTCGAAGGCTGAATTAATGAACTTAAACCGCAAAACTCGGTATTTTATCGGTATTATAGGTGTTTCAGCCCTATTTTGGGGGGGCTGTACGGCCCCTAAGGGACCGAATCACCTTCGCAAAACGAATCACTTTGCTAGTAAAAACATGCCTCCTATGGCTCACTACGCCCCCCAAACGTTAAGATATCAGGGTCAAAACCGTCCTATGGCTCATCGGCCAATGGTTAATGATCCACGTTTTCAGAAAAAAAACAGGCAATTAAGACGACCCAAAAAAGCCGGACTTTTCGGCGGTGTATTTGGCAAAAACAAACATGCAAATTCGGCTATGATGTACCCGCAATTTCAGCGCTGGATTGAAACTGAACCTGTCTATCATTTATACCCAGGGGATCAGGTTGATATTGTCGTGTCCAGCGCGCCCGAATTATCGCGGACGCTCACAGTAGGACCTGACGGACGCATCATTATGCCAATGACTGACCCGATTATGGCTGCCGGCAAGACCGTCGCACACGTACAACAAGAGCTTAAAGCACAGCTTGCCAAGCAATTAAGAGATCCAAGCATTGCCGTTACGCCGCGTGCCTATGGGCCGCAACAAATCTATGTCGGCGGCGAAGTCGGGCAGCAAGGAACTTACACGCTCCCCGGTCCTATAGGCGCTATTGAGGCGATCTTTATGGCTGGCGGCTTGAGCACTACGGCCAAAACAAAACAGATAGCTGTCTTACGGCGCGCCCCCAATGGCGGCATGATGATGAGAACTGTGAATATTGGTCACGGACTTGATCACATCGCCCATTATAATGATGTGATTCAATTACGCCGCGGCGATATAATCTTCGTACCGAAGACTCGCATCGCGGAGATTGGTATCTTTGTTCAAGCGATACGGACAGCCCTGCCCGTAGACTTCAACTTATCGTACCAATTCGGCGGAAATAACAACAATAACGGCATCACGCCTATTATTTCGCCATAATGATCGAGAGTTAAGCAGCTTCTTTATGGCGCTGCTGTAACAATTCCCGGTTTTTCTTGAGCCAGTCCCGTGCAGAGCGCTGCGCGGCTGTAACGTCTTCTGGCGTCATTTCCATAACCAGCTCATCGCGATAAGCCTTAGCAGGCATTGATCCGAGCATTGCTGCCAGATTAAACCATTTATGGGCCTCAATAAAGTCCGGTCCTCTATCTTCCACATCGGTGGAATATATTAGTCCCAACCGGAACAAATCTTCATTATTCGCGCCGCTATGCACGGCGGCTTCTGCTTCTTTTACTTCAACTTCTGTGAAGGCCATAGCCCACTCCCTTTTTTCACCACACCCCCGGTCGTCCCTTTTGGATCTTCCCTTGGATTAAGCCTAAGCACTTTCCCTTGTGCGCTTTGCTATGATTGAAGCTTCTTAGATGGGATTAAATATAAAGTTAACAGAACACATGGTTAACCAAGCTTTATACTTATTAAATCAAGTTATTACTTGTTACGATTTAGTTTTACTTTGATTAAACTGAAATTAAGTTAAGTATAAATGAAGTAACTACTCACACTACAACTTGATGATATGGTGAATAAATCAGCCAAAAAAAACTAAAATTAAGGGACTTTCTTTTGAAAGAAGACCTTTTTTGATTATTTTTCTCATTCTAGAACAGTATTTCAGGGCCGATCATTTACAGTCTGTTAGGCTTAATAAGGGGTGTTTATGACGCTCTACCGCCTCTAGACAGTCATCAGGAAACCGTTATGTTCTGCCTAGAGGGATTGAGGGCGTATCATGTTACTTCGCAGCATAACAAAACATGTGCGTGACCAAAACTGGTTCGCCGTTGCGCTTGATTTTGTGATTGTTGTCGCCGGTATCCTCATCGCCTTCCAGATCACCAATTGGAGCGAGGCCCGTAGGGACCGGGTTGATGAAGCTGACTTCATGCAAGACCTCCATGACGATCTTATTATTGCGTCGCGCCAGTCAGCGCGGACCGAGTCTGTACGCCTGCAGCAAGCGCATGAATTGGAAAAGGCGGCGGAACTTATGTTTGGTCATTCTTTGGATCGCGAGTTAACGACAGATGAGTGCACAGCAATTGCCTATTCCGCAACAATGAATGTTGGTCGCGCCAGGCTGCCGTCCCTGATAAGATTGCAAGGCGCGGGCCGAACCGGAATAATTTCTGACGGTACTTTATCAAAAGATTTAGCTGAGCTCACACAAAGGTACGAGGCCTTGGATACCGTTATCAATGAGGTGGTCGGCGTCCACATCGTGCTCAGACATCCTGAATTGTTTCCCGCAAC
>JABABK010000013.1:0-46141 GCA_014238285.1 Hellea sp. | reverse complement strand
GTTACCGGAAGTCCTGATGAATTGGAACGCGACGCATCGACGACATGCAGCGCAGAGGAGATTCTCAAAAATCAAGCGGTAATTAATGATATTACATTTAATGTGGATGCCTATGACGCATATATGCGGGACGGTTTATTGCCATGGGTTGCGCAGGTTCGCAAAGTCCACGAGCGCGTCGATATATTGCTTGATATTTCTCATGACACGGAGCCATCCCCATGATCCTGCGCCGCGTCACAAAACACGTCAAAGATCAGAACTGGTTTGCGGTCGCCCTTGATTTTTTCATTGTGGTCATCGGCGTGTTTATAGGTCTGCAAGTTTCTAACTGGAATGATGCGCGGGCGATACGAATGAGCGAAAGTGATTTTCTTGGACGATTGCATAGCGATATTGTTGAACTACAAGAACGCCGGGCGTTTTACGATACGGGCCGACCTTTGGATATGGAATTGCACGTAATTATCACCGAATTCCTGATGAGAGAACGTGATGATTTATCTGAGGCAGACAAGCTGAACGTCAGAGATTTTCCAGGGATTGAAAAAGTCAGCGGCCTCTCGGCGGCTTTTATTTGTAATACCATTGATTGGACGGCTGCTTTGACGGTTCCGCCAGCGGTATTACCAACCGCAACAGAGTTGGTGTCCTCCGGGCGGGTGAATGATATTGCTTCGGCGAACATCAGGGCCGCTTTACAATCCTTCCTTCAGCAGACCGATCGAGCGAATGACCTAATTGTTGCTATAGAAAAGTCCTCTACTCACTTGTCTAGTCGCTTTCCCGATCTGTTTGAGATCAGGAATAAAAATTGGGAATATGACTTTGACACGGGTAGTCCTCCAGACGATTATTGGTGTGATTACGAAGCGATGCGCCAAGATAGGCCCTTCTTGAATGCCTTTGCGTTGAACGTAAGTAAATACTCCAGCTACACCACAAGAGGCATTATGCCCGTAAGCGAAAAGCTGAGGGCTCTCCATCATGCGGTAGATCTTGAACTCGAGATCACCCACACTTTTGAGCAGGAGGCGACGCCATGATCCTCCGCCGCCTCACACAACACGTCAAAGACCAGAACTGGTTCGCGGTTAGGTTCGACGTCTTTTTAAAACAAAAAGAGAGTTTTGAATGAAACACAAATACACATCAATTATAGCCTTTGTTCTTTTGGGCGGACTCTGCGCATGTCAGCCAAATTCTACACCTCTGAGTGCCACCGAGATATCGGACATAAAAGCGTTGTCCAAAAATTGGGTTGAGACTTATAATCAAAACGATTGGGAAGGGTTGGCGGCTCTTTTTACGCCAGATGCAATCATGATGCCGCCCAATGGGCTTGTGGTGGAAGGGCGTGATGCCATCGCCAAATGGGAAATGGCGAACGAAACAGGTTTTCGCATAGCGTTTGAACTTGAAGCGATAGAGGGCCGGGGGGATCTGGCCTATATCCGTGGTCGTTCCTGTGTTTTCATTCCCGATGGGGCTGGCGGATATGACGTTGATGTCGGAAAGTTCCTGGAAGTACGAAAACAACAATCTAATGGCGATTGGTTGATTGAGGCAGACATCTTTAACTCCAACCTTGGCGTTGGGGCTGACCTCTTAGGGACATGTCCTTTTGCTAATTTGCCTGAGGAAACCAAATAATGATCCTTCGACGGATTACAAAACACGTCAAAGACCAAAACTGGTTTGCGGTCTTTCTTGATTTCTTTATCGTGGTTGCGGGTATTCTCATTGCGTTTCAGATTACCAATTGGAATGAAGAAAGAGCAGATCGCGCCGCCGAACGTGAGTCTATTGAGAGGCTGGTTGTTGAGTATAATCAAAACCTTGCGGTTCTTGCAGAAAACAAATCCCAAACCCAGAGAACCATGCGCGCCTCCGCGAAACTAAAGTCGATGATTGCACCCGAACCTGATCTCAATATCACAGATGAATCCGTCGCTCAAACTTTGAGCGATGGCCTAACAAACCCAAGATTTATTCCTAATCTCGGCGCCACTAACTCCTTATTGGCATCGGGTGATCTCGATCTTATTCAAGACGCCAAAATTCAAAGCCAGCTCAGTAAATGGCAAACGGATTTTCAGGCATTGGCTGAATGGCAGGAGATAGAACGGATGCATGGCGAAGAGCTTATCCTTGGGCTTACCTATGAATATCTCGCCTGGCCCAGTATAGCGCAACATGTTGACGGAACCGGAACAGGAAGCAAGCTTGAAAGTGATTATTCTGGGTTGTTTTCGTCAAAACGCTTCGAAGGCCTCCTGTACAATCGATGGTACAATTCGCGAAGCGATGTGAAGCGGATAACAGAACTTGAAGCGTCAACGCGAGAATTGATCGATGCGCTCGAAACTCGACTGAAGGAACTCAAATAATGCTGCTCCGCTCCCTGACTAAACACGTCAAAGATCAAAACTGGTTCGCGGTTTTTCTTGATTTCTTCATTGTTGTTGTTGGTATCCTCATCGCGTTTCAGATTAACAATTGGAATGAGGCACGCGGGGAACAACGCGCCGAAGTAAAGTTCTTGTTATCTCTTGAAGAAGATATGGAAGGGTCGATTATGGAGGTTGATTCGGTCATCAGTCAACTTGAGACACATGATGCCGCACGACAAATCTTGTTTGAGTTTAGCGTCGGCAAAAAACAGAATGTTACACCCAATAAATTCCCGGAATTGGCTCACCGTGCTCTTTGGTCTTTCGCATCCGTAGAATTAAAAGTCACAACTTTTGAAACCTTGCAAAGTTCGGGTCGTTTGGGCGTCATAGGTGACGATGGTATCGTTACATCACTTCAAGACCTTGCCGCATTGATGGATGAAGCTGAATTCGAAGAACAATTGGAGGTACATGCCCTCGAAAAGTTTACCGATCCAATCTTGTTTGATTATGTCGACATGGCGGAAGTTTTAAAAACGCCAACACTTGACTTGAAGGAGGTCGTGGTTCCATGGTTGGGGACTGAGCCAAGTTCTTCGCCTATTCCTGAGTTTGTGAAAACAATGCAATTTCGAAATGGCCTGCTTATTCGCTCAGCCTCCACGAATGAACGCATCATAACGCTTAAACGCATACAAAAAAAGTGTATTGAAATCAGCAAGCTGATTGACGCGAGACAGAAGAAATTGGAAACCAAATAATGCTCCTGCGCTCTCTGACAAAACACGTGCGTGATCAAAACTGGTTCGCAGTGGGGCTTGATTTTTTCATTGTGGTCGTCGGTATTCTTATCGCGTTCCAGATCACCAATTGGAGTGAGGCGCGCAGCGAGCGCCAGCTTGAAAGTGATTATATGGCGCTCTTGGTGAGAGACCTTAAGGCAATCGAAGTCACCGTGAAGGAACAGATTTCAAAAGAGCAAGAAGTAGTCGAAAACGCAAAAATTGCTCTCAAAGTGATCAACAATCGACGAACTGGATTAGACACATTAGATCTGGGACATTCTTTGATTTCATCCTTTGGACGGCGAACCTTAATACTCGACAGCCCGGTATTTTCTGAAATGAAAAGCGCCGGGCGCCTGACGCTTATACAAGACCCCACTTTGCGGAATCGTATAATTACTTATTTTGATGGGCTCAACCGGGTCGAGCGTATCGTGGAAAACAACAATGAATTCTTCGCAGAGCCATATACCGCCTTTTTGCGCGATAGCGGGTTAGGATTTGTGGTGTTACCGGAGCAGATCTGTGCGTCTTCTAATGTTAATGATGCCTGTCAATCGTCGCGTTTGGTCTCTTCTGTCTTCGGTTCAGAACAAACCCATGCTGCAACTGAAGTATTCGACGTAGCTGCGGAAGATCCACTATGGGCGAATATGCGCTCGCACGTAGTGTGGCGGGCGCTCGCTGCTCATGCCGGTATTGAGCAATCCTACCAAGTTTTAAATGATACGAAATCTTTGTTGGAGTTAGTCGAGGATGCACAATGATTCTACGCAAGCTCGCGGACGCCATGCGGCGGCAGGATTGGTTCACGGTCGCATTAGAAATCGTGATCGTCATGATTGGTATTTTTTTGGGCCTTCAGGTTAGCGCCTGGAACCAGTCACGTATTGACCGCGCCGAGGAAGCTGTTTTCCTGCAGGCTTTGTATCAAGACGTGCTTGAGCTGGAGAAGAATTCTACTCAGCTTATTGCAACCCGCATTGAGGCGCTGAACGCGCTCGGAACCGCTGCGGATATTTTACATGGCAGAACGGAATGGCGAGACTTAACAGAAATCGAATGTGATGCTCTTTCAACGTCACACTCCCCAGGAATTGTTGCGACGAGCCTGCCGTCCTGGACCGCACTGCGCGATGCCGGTCGAACCAGTATTCTTAGAAATAGAGAATTGAGGCAGGGCTTGGCGACACTAACGCAAAAACGCGAATCCCTCGATCGGATTATGGATGTGGCAGAGATTCAGAACCAAAACCTCCAATCTCAGCACCCCGAGTTTTTCGAAATAAAGCCGGTTAGGTCAGAGCTCGAAGACAGCCCGAGGCGGATTCACTTCCTCACAGAAACATCATGTGACGCTAAGGCTTTTTCGCAAAATCAAGAGGCGATGAACGCTCTGGCGTCAAACATGAACCGGTTCAGTGCCGTGGTGAACAGATTCGGCATCGTGCCCTGGGCAGAACAAGTCACAAAGATCAGAATAATTCTTGAGAAGGATTTCGAAGAAGGCGCGTAGGTGTCAAGCCTTTTGGTGATTAGGGCTTCTTAATCTAAGACAAAAAAAGCCCGGCCCCTCTTTTGATCAAGAGGCCGGGCTTTCGAATTAGATTAGAAGAGGAAGACTATTCTTCTTCGTTAGACTTTCCGCGGCGGCGACGGCGAGGCTTTTTCTTGCTATCGCCTTTGTCGGCAGCTTTGTCATTGCCTTTAGAACCAGAAGCATCTTCACGTGGGAATTCTAGGCCCGTTTCCTGATCAACATATTTCATGTTCAGACGAACTTTACCGCGATCATCAAAGCCCATAAGTTTCACATAAACTTCCTGACCTTCTTTGAGGTAATCAGATGGGTGATTAACGCGCTCTTTGGCAATTTGCGAAACATGCACAAGGCCGTCCTTTTTACCAAAGAAGTTCACGAAGGCACCAAAGTCAACGACTTTGACCACTTTACCTTTATAGATAACACCAACTTCTGGTTCGGCTGTCAGGCTGTGGATCCAGTCTTTCGCCGCTGTGATAGACGCTTGGTCATTAGAGGCGATTTTAATCGTTCCATCATCCTCAACAGAGACGCGTGCGCCTGTGGTGTCAACGATTTCGCGAATAACCTTACCGCCAGACCCGATAACGTCACGAATTTTGTCGACTGGAATTTTCATGGTTTCGATGCGCGGTGCAAATTCACCAACATCTTCACGAGATTCTTCTAGCGCTTTATTCATTTCGCCGAGGATATGATTACGGCCAACTTTCGCCTGAGCGAGAGCCTGCTGCATGATATCTTCAGTGATACCAGCGATTTTAATATCCATTTGAAGTGATGTGATACCTTCTGAAGTCCCAGCAACTTTAAAGTCCATATCGCCAAGATGATCTTCATCACCCAGGATATCAGATAAAACAGCAAAACCGTCTTCGTCTTTGATAAGACCCATCGCGATACCAGATACTGGACGCTTAATTGGAACACCAGCATCCATCATAGCAAGGGAACAACCACAAACAGTCGCCATAGAAGATGATCCGTTAGATTCCATGATCTCGGAGACCAGACGGATTGTGTAAGGGAAATCCTCCGGCGTTGGCAAAACAGCCTGCAAAGCGCGCCATGCGAGCTTACCGTGGCCTGTTTCGCGGCGAGATGTACCGCCCATGCGGCCAGCTTCACCGACAGAATATGGTGGGAAGTTGTAATGAAGAAGGAATTTGTTTTTGATCGTGCCGGTTAGCTGATCAACAAATTGCTCGTCATCAGATGTGCCAAGCGTTGCAACACATAAAGCCTGTGTTTCGCCGCGCGTAAACAAAGCAGAACCATGTGTACGTGGAAGCATACCAGCTTCGGAAACGATTTGGCGAACTTCATCAACTTTACGGCCATCGATACGCTTACCTGTTTTAATGACAGATGCGCGAACAATGCCACTTTCTAGTGATTTAAAAACGTCACCAAAAACATTGGACTGCATACCATCAGGATTTGCTTCAGATTCGCCGAGCGCTTCCCAAGCTGCATCTTTAGCAACGCGAAGAGCGTCCTGACGCTCCATTTTGTCCGTAAACTTATAAGCGGCTTTGACAGCTTTCTCAGCTTGCTTTGTAATCAGTTTCTTCTCAGCTGAGAGATCTGGCGCCTGGTAATCCCAAGGCTCTTTAGCTGCTTTTTCGGCCAAATCAATAATGGCCTCAATAACAGGCTGCATGCTTTCGTGAGCAAACATAACGCCGCCGAGCATTTGCTCTTCGGTTAGTTCTTTTGCTTCTGATTCAACCATCATGACGGCGTCTTGCGTGCCGGCGATAACCAGATCAAGTTCGCTATCGTCTAGCTCTTGGATTGTTGGGTTTAAAACATAATCGCCATCAATAAGGCCAACACGGGCTGCCGCGATTGGGCCCATAAAAGGTACGCCTGAAATTGAGAGCGCCGCAGAAGCTGCGATCATGCCAAGCACATCAGGTTCATTTTCAAGGTCGTGCTGCAATACTGTGATGACAACCTGAACTTCGTTTTTAAAACCCTTAACAAAGAGCGGGCGAAGTGGGCGGTCAGTCAGACGCGCAATCAGTGTTTCGCGTTCGGTCGGACGACCTTCGCGTTTAAAGTAGCCCCCTGGTATTTTGCCAGTAGCATAAAACTTTTCCATGTAATTCACGGTGAGCGGGAAAAAACTTTGTCCCGGCTTCGGTGTTTTCTTGGCACAAACAGTGGCCAATAAGGTTGTTTCGCCGTAAGACGCTAGAACAGCGCCGTCAGCTTGGCGGGCCATGCCGCCGGTTTCTAGTCTGAGCGTTCTTCCAGCCCAGTCCATTTCTACTACGTGTTTATCAAACATATCGTACATACTTTCGTTTACATATATGGCCCATTTCCTTCGGACCCGTATGGCGCTTGCTTGCGCCAAATAAAGAAAAGGCCACCCCCATGGCGGCCTTTCCCGGTCGGACTTCTATCGACGAAGTCCTAATTTTTTAATGAGGTCCTGATAGCGGGCCGCATCTTTTTTATTAAGATAATCAAGAAGACGACGACGCTGTGTCACCATGGACAACAGACCACGACGCGAGTGATTATCTTTATTATTCGTTTTAAAATGTTCCGTCAAATTTACGATCCGTTCTGTTAGGATAGCAACTTGAACTTCAGGGGAGCCGGTATCGCCCGTTGTGCGGGCATGTTCGGCAATGAGCGCAGCTTTGCGCTTAGGGGTAATCGACATCATGTTCTCCGTGTCTTTTACAAATTAAACACACGCTTTGGAGCCAGTTGACCTTCTAGCGCGTAACAAAGAGCGATGGCTTTGTCATTATACATGGTCAGGATCCAAGGCGGGGTTTCCGCGTCTCCGGTCTGATCAAGAGATAATGACGTGGCTATTGCCCGTCCAAATTTCAGATCTATGGCTTCTTTTTCTGTAACAATCATGACCGGGATGTCGTCCAGCACAGCTTGCACAGGCCTGAGGGCCTCTAAAACGCCGCCCCTATGGCAGAGTTTTTCTAGATCGTCCAGTGAAAAAGAGTTAGTTTCATCAAAGGTTCCCACCCGAGTACGACGTAAATAGCTGACATATCCACAAACCCCAAGCTCGGCAGCCAAATCCCGCGCGATTGAGCGTACATATGTGCCTTTACCACAGGTCATTTTGAGGGTCAGGCTATCTTGATTGTGCTCTACTATAGAGAGCGCTTCAACATGCACAATTCGTGATTTAAGCTCCACATCGCCTCCGCCGCGCATCAAATCATAAGCCCTGCGGCCGTCGACCTTAATGGCGGAGTATTTAGGCGGGACCTGCTCTATATCGCCGACAAAACTTGGTAGAAGCGCATTGATACTCTCAAGATCAGGCCTTGCTTCGGACCTCGCTACAATTTCGCCTTCAGCATCCATGGTATCGCGATTCTCACCCCAGCTTATGGTAAAGATGTAGTCCTTATCGGCGTCCATGGTGAACGGCACTGTTTTAGTTGCATCACCTAAAGCAATTGGCAATATCCCTGTAGCCAGCGGATCAAGCGTGCCGCCATGACCCGCTTTTTGCGCCGTAAACAACCAGCGCGTTTTGCCAACCGCCTGAGTCGACGTCATTTCAAGAGGTTTATCGAACACAACCCAGCCGTGAACGGGATTTCCTTTTCTTTTACGGGCCATAATCTCACTTGAATTATTTCAAAAACCTAGATAATGCATTCCCATCAATAAACAATAACATCATGTGGGAGATATCCATGAAACTTAAATTAATCGGTATTGCCGCTTTGGCTTTACAGCTCGGCGCGTGTTCAACTGTTGTCAACGGTACAAACCAAACAATTGCTTTTACAACAGGAAGTGTCTCAGGAGCTGATTGCGCTCTAACAGGTGGAAGCAATCATGCCGTCAATGAAGCCTTTCAAACGCCTGCCGAAGTTAAAGTCCCTCGTAGCGGCAAAGCTTTAAATCTTAGCTGCGCCAAAGCAGGTTATAAAACTGCTGAAGCGCTCATTGATGGTAAAGTTGAAGAAACAACTGGCGGCAATGTTTTGATAGGCGGCTTCATTGGCGCTGGAGTTGATGCTATAACAGGAGCGCTTTACCGATACCCAGACACAGTTGATCTACCCCTTACTATGGGATCAGGCATGGCAACTGACGAACCTATCGCTAAATAGCACTACGCTAATCCAAGTCCCGCTTAACCTCGGGACGATTAAATAACTTATTCATATCTGTGGCCGCATCAAAACTGGTGTCGGCCACAAATTTTAGGGCCGGGGTGGATTTCATCTCCATATAATGACCAAGACGCCCGCGTAAGAACTTTGAGCAGCGGTTAAGCGCTTTGATCAGTTTATCATTGTCTCCACCGCCAAGAGGCGCCGCATAAACAATGGCGTGCTTCAGATCCGCTGAAGGCCTGACTTCTGAAATCGTTACAGAGATTCCCTGAAGATCAGGATCGCGCAAATGCTCCTTGGCCAAAATTTCTGCAATAGCTCGGCGAATGAGTTCACCGGCTTTGAGTTGTCTTTGTGATGGCGCTTTTTGCTTTGCCATAATTATATCCTCGCCAAATTTACCTGGTTTGAAACGTCCATGTAAGCGTTACTTAAGTGATATACAATGGAATTACCCAGACATTTCAGAGAGGTATTTGCAGGCATAAAAAAACCGTCCGTAAAGACGGTCTTTTCTTTGAATTAAACCCGCCTATTTAAGTGTGCCGGAAAACGACAGAGATCCAACTTCACCAGGAGATACTGGGCCTGCTATATTCCACCGAATATGAGAAATATCGCCAGCATTTGCAGGACGGGTTTCACCATTATCCATAGCAACGACTAGGCTATCTCGATCTGAGAACGTTTTGCCGCCGTCAACTGAGTAAGTCGTGGCTGTGCCGCCAGAAGTACTACCTTCATTATAAATGACAACTTCAGGCACGGGCATCGTTAGTTTCAAATTTGTGGCTGTGTCCGTTGAATCATTTTCATAATTTAGCGCATACTGAATACGCTCTCCCGGCGTGACTAAGTCCGCAGACTCATAAGTGTATCTTTCAGCGCCGTCGGCCCCTACCGAAATCACTTCTTTTTGCACGGTTTGTGTTGCTGTTAGTGCAAGCGCAGGCGCTGCAAAAGCAAGAACACTGGAAATCACAGCCAGTCTAGCAAGAGTTTTCATTTGGTAATTCCTTCTTGAATTTGAAGGGAATTTAATCAAGCTTGTTTAATATTAAATAAATAGACGGATTAAATAACAGTTAGAGTTATTAACCAGTGCAATTCACGTAACATGAGCCGGAAATTGGACTTTTTTCATCCATTTTCCAGCGACACTTTAAGGAATAAACGTGAAATGCACAGCTTATGCCTGGCCCTCAAGAAACTCCGTCAAAAGCTCAGCATAACCATCGCCCTGACCTGTATCGCGCGTCCAATAAGGCGTGATCTGTATAAGAGTCGTAAAAACACCTTGATCGATCAAAAGTTTTGGAGGGGCAGTACCATGACGCAGATCATGATATTGTAGCCAGAAGGTAAAATGCTGGGTAATACGGCCCGCGAGCGCACCCTTTTCACCTTCATCAAAAGAGAGAAACCCGCCCTTTTCCAAATCAGAAATCAGTGAAAACGCTGTTTGCTCTTTGAGCGTTAAAATGCGGGAAAACCGGCTGCGTAGCTCTGGAAGGCGCATCAATAATTCAGACATATTTCGGTAGAAAAACCGAAAGTCATAAATCTCTTCAAAGATAATATAGAGATATACCCAATTATCCGACAAATTAAGGGGCTCTGTAATGGGCCCTGATAGAATCAGGCGGATTTCTTCTTCGAAATCATCAAAGAGCGCCTCGATAATATCGCCCTTGCCTTTATAATGGTAATATAAATTGCCTGGGCTGATGCCCATGACCGATGCCACATCAACGGCGCTAACCTGAGCTTCACCCTCATTATTAAAAAGCTCTAAAGCCGTCTTTAATATTCGAGTTTTAGTTTTAGAGCGCTCTGACACGTGGCGCTTACGATTTCTTCGTTGTGCGCTTTGTAACCGTCGATTTACGGGCAGGCTTACGCGGTGCCTTTTTAGGTTCCAGCAACGATAATATTTTATCCAGCTTGGCATCCATCGCGTTCATACGGGATTCCAAATCTGAGATATCCTGAGCGACTTCCTCTCCGCGCGCCAGCCGAGAGCGCATTTTACCAATACGGTCATCCAGATCGAAACTTGGCACGCCGGCCTTATCCATCATTTGTTTGCTTTTCATGGACACAGCCGTTTCGATCATCTCGCCTTTTTGAACAAGCTCGTCAAAGACCTTACTCGTGCTTCCCGTTACATCCTTCAAGGCTTCCTGAGCTTCGGTGAAAGCACGCCCATAGGCGCCTACGCCTGCGAGCCAAATACGGCGAGCCGCTTCGCCGCTGCTACGCTTTTCTGAATGTTCCGTCGATTTGTCTGATTTTTTCGCCATTTCGGTCTCCTAAAAATGTGCGTAGGATGCGGTCACTGAAGGTAATTGTACAGGCTCATAGGCTGGTAGCGGCACTTCAGGTTCTTCAAAAAACACACGTAATTCATGGATGAATTCTTCACGGCGCGTGAGCATAAACAAATGCCCTGCCCCTTTAAATTCATGGTATTTGGAATTCTTCAAAACTGCGTGCAGCATTTTACCATTAATTGGCCGAACGATATGGTCATTACTGCCCATAAGGATAAGAGACGGCACTTTTATGCGGCGTAAAAACGGCAGGCTAGACCAACCAGCCATAGCGCCTAATTGATACATATAGCCCTTAATACTCGGCGGGATAATATTAATCGAGAAGTCATTGACCCCTTTGGTCGCGTCGCCATAAAGCGTTTCAAAGTTTTTGACCAAAAAGTCTTTATCCATATAGCGGCGCGGAGACATCATTTTAGCTAGTGCCGCAGGTTTTCCCGGCACCATAGTCACGCCCGATGTTGTCGCGCATAATACCATATGGCGCACCATATCTTGATATTGCCAAGCAAATTGCTGAGCTGGTCCGCCGCCCCAGGAAACGCCTAAAACATCGACTTCATCATAGCCGTTATCTTTCAAAATCTTCTTGGCGGCACTCGCAATCCACCATGGTCGATAGGGAAATGTTGGATCAGGCGAGCCACCCACGCCGGGCATATCAAATGTGATGATATCGCGGCCCGTAAAACTGTCGGCGAAAGTCTGCGCGATTTCGAGGTTTGCGCCGATTCCGTTGAAAAACAATAATGGTGTCCGCTTGCCCGTACCCTTGTCCACGCCCTCCCAAATAGCAGTTCGGAGTTTCTGGTTGCCAACTTTCGAAAAGAAAATCCGCGGCAAGTTTGGATGATAATCCGTCATAATATTCCCAATATTAATTCGTGTTATTATATAGGCTCCAGCTTAACGGATCACAAACAACACTTAAGTAAATACATACGATCCAGGCGCCTTTGTTATCGGTGGATAAGCTTTAACACCCAGTGTTTTAGGCGATTTTTTCATTTCCCCTGAACGAATAGAGAGCCATTCATCCCAGCGTGGCCACCAAGAGCCTTCAATTTGAGCCGCGCCGCCAACCCAATCATCCGCCGTTTCAGGGAATTCCGGATTGCTGAAATATTTCGACTTTGGATTTCCTGGAGGGTTTAAAAGTGATTGAATGTGGCCGCTGCTAGAGAGGACAAAATCAAGTTCGCCGCCAAACAGATGAACATTACGATAGCAGGCCTTCCACGGCGTAATATGATCGGTCACGCCAGCAAGCATAAAGCCATCCTGCGTCACTGCCTTGAGGTTAACAATATGCCCCATAAACTCAACTTTTGAATCCGGACGAAATCTCTTATCTTGAAAAATATCGATATAATCAGAATGCAGCTGCGCTGGCAGGTTTGTTGTATCGTTATTCCAGAACAAAACATCAAATGGCGGCGGATCTTCACCTAATAAATAATTATTGACCACATAATTCCAAATCAAATCATTGGGGCGCATCCAAGCAAATGACCGAGCCAGATCTTCACCGGCTAAAATACCTTTTTTTGCACTACGTTTACGCGCAGATTCGAGCGCTCCGTCGGTCACAAACATGCCAACCTCGCTATCGGATTTTTTACCATCGAGCACACAAACCATGAGCGAATAGGCATTAACACTATTATCGCCGCGAGCGGCTAATTCAGAGAGAAACAAGGACGTTGTCGTTCCGCCGGAGCAAGCGCCTGACACATTAATGCGCGCAGATTTCGTTACTTTTTTGACCACATCTGTCGCGTCAATGAGCGCCTGAACATAATTGGCCAGCCCCCAATGACTGTGCTGACGAGTTGGATTACGCCAAGATACGGCAAAAACCTGATAACCGCGCGAGGCCAGAAACCGAACAATTGATTTATTAGGCGAAAGATCATTGGCGTAAAATTTATTGATCTGCGGCGGAATGATCATGATCGGAATTTGGTAAACTTCATCTGTCAATGGCTGATACTGGATCAGCTCTAACATCTCGTCTTTATAGACAACCGCGCCTTTGGAATTGGCAACATTTTCGCCAACCTTAAACGGACGACCGTCAACCTGGCTTGGCATGCCGCCATTATTGCGAAGATCATGGTAAGCGTTTTTCATACCGCGCAGGACGGAAGTTCCGCCAGTCTCATATAGCTTCTTCATAGCCGCTGGATTTCCCAGCAGGGTATTGGTTGGCGCAAGGCTATCAATAATAATATCTAGCATGAAATTAGCGCGCACTTTATCGGGCCCAGTGGCGCCGCTATCTTCGATCCAGCCCTTTAGCTCTTGGCGCATGGCCAACCAGCTTTGCAGGCCACGCTTATAAAGGGGGTTTTTTTGCCAAGTTTCATCTTTGAAACGGCGATCCTTCCGATCCGGCTCCAACTCGGAATTGCCTTTGGCAATTTCCATGAGCTCTTTACCATATTGACCTAAATGTTTGGCAAATGGTTTGGGTTGTTTTGCGGCAGTTTTGACCAATACACCAAGAGATTTGACAAAATCCGAGCGATGAACTCCCACAAGCGTGTTAACCGCCGTCGTTGTTTCTGCTGCTTTTTTGGCAATTTTATCCGGTGATTGCGCCATATTCTATTCCTCCGCTAGCTTGCGGAATACTAAACCGCTTATCAGCCGCCGTTGCAAGGAAACTCTTGTCTTGAGCATTTGCATTTAAAATGAAAATGCTCCTGGCGTGGCAGTTAGTTGAGCTAAACTTAAAAAAAAACGCGGACCGAGGCCCGCGTTATTGTCTTAAAAAAAGCGGCGAGCCTTAAGCAGCTTTGCTAGTCTTTTCAGTTTTCATTTTAACTTTAGTCTTTGCAGACGTTGTTGCTTTTTTTCCAAGAGCAACGATTTTCTTGTTCAAAGCTTTAATCTCTGTTTCTAGTTCAGCAACGCGGTCATTAGCAGAAGCAGGGAGAACAGCTTTAACGCGCTCAGTACCAGCTTCGATACCTTCAGAAACTTTAGTTTGTGTAGTTTTGAAAGCTTCAGTTGCTTTAACTTCAATCTCTTCGCCGCGCTCTACAAGCTGGTCGAACAAACCGTCAGTTGTTGAACGAACTTGGCTCCAACGAAGTTGAGCACGTTCGTATGCCGCGCCATAAAGACCAACATAAGCGAGCGCGCCTTTACGAGCGATTCCGCGAGCAGTTAGAGTGTTTGTTTCAACAGTTTTAGTCGCTGTCTTAGTTACTTTTTTAGCAGTTTTAGTAGCAGTTGCCATTGTTTTATCCTTTTAGATGTTTGCCGGGTAATGATTGTTTCCGGCTTCCTTGAGGATGTAAGTAGAGACAAAAATTAGAAACCGCATCCTAATCGGGAAATTATGCTGCATTGGGTTTGAAAACACCATACTACCGCGCCTTAAGACAGTAGAGCCATCAATCCTGCTTTAACACCTCAACCGTCCAGCATTTTCGCCCGTTTTGACTTAATTTAAACTCAACGGGCAAAAACGCGCGGATTATATCCATATTGGTCCGGGTGTGCTGCGAGATATCTGTGGTCGTAAACACGCCTCCGCCGAGCAGAGCCATTGGCAGCAAAAGCTGGTCCGCCAAATGTTCGCCTACCGCTGGTTTGTTCGTGCTATTGGCATCGCCCGCTGAAATATAAGCCTGCACATTGCTGGCCACTTGTTTTGCGACAGCTTCAGCGCGAATGCCGTGCCTGCCAAGGCCTGTGAAAACTTCCGTAACATGTTCATGTTCCAAAAACACAGTTACCACATTGCCGGGCCCAGGGCTTTCGATCTGTATAATCTCGCCATTTTCCGGCGCGATGTTAAGGGCGTGCATAAGTGTTTTAAGCTCACGTTCTGCCACGCCTCGTTTGATATTAGCAATCAGCACTTCTGCTCGCATGTATTTAAGCGCGCCTCGATTGATCAATTCTAGCCGAGCAGGTGTTTCCACTGGTTTGACCTTTAACGTCACAGACCCGCCGCCGGCCGGATTAAAGCCGTAGCTGCCAAGCTGCGCACTCACGCGGCCTCCCATTTTGCGAAATTGCGGCAAGAAGGCTTGGTCGAGAAAATCAAATGTCGGGGCGAAATCATTGTGAGTCCCGCCCGTAATAGTCACGCTCGATAGTTTATCCGCAAATGACAGGATTGGCAAAATTGTTTGCGCCACCAAATTGGTCGCGCCCGCAGAACCAATAGAGAAAGTATAATCGCCGCCTTTAATCTCGCTTGGATGAAATGCGATCTCCATAGATTTAAGCTCAGCCCCTTCAACGCGCGCGCCGCAAATCTCCGCCGCTGCTTTAAAGGCAGTTAGATGCTGGCGAAACAGGCCAGGTTTCTTCCGCTTACCGCGCACATTTTCAATGCGTACAGGTTTTCCGGTGATGGCTGACAAGGACAGGGACGTGCGAAGAACTTGTCCCCCGCCTTCGCCCTCAGAGCCATCTATAATTATTTCGCGTTTTGCCATTTTGTATTCTTTTCTCAACCATAGTCCCCATGATTTTCAATCATAGTATAAGGCTTTTCTAATGGACATAGCGCTATTGCTTTTTCATTTTCTCCAGCTTCAATCAGATCAGACATTTCGTGGGCAATAGGCGTGATATCTTCGATAGATACTATCCAATCTTTGACATATTTGTGTACCGCTTCACGAGTCAAACCAATTTGAATGGACCGATAATCCAAAGCGTTATGATGGATATCCCGTTCAGGATCCCACTGAATTCTGACAGGTTTATTGGCTTTTACGGCCTGCCAATCTTCTTTGGGCATATCCTTTGGAATATGACTGCCAGAGCTATGTTCTAATGCCCAACGAAAGCCTTCATGCGTGATATCAATCGCTAATATGCGCTTCTGGCCATGATCTTTATAACCATAGCCCGCCCGATACATCATCCAGAGAAAGGACGGTTTAATCCAAGTCATGCGTTCCATCTTAAAAGGCGACACAAAAGTCTGCGCCTTTACGGCGGGGCCAGCTATCAGAGGATTAAAGGCCTGGTAGACCCGTATGGTCTCGTCATTATAGACAGCGTATATTTCTTTTTCGTTTCTCATTTTCTCGTTCTTTTAGTCGTTCTTCGATTTAATCTAAGATCCAGATTTCGAGAACCTCATCGATATGAGGTTTGGCCAAAAAAGGTATTTTATTTGGTTTTAAATAAAGCGTCGCATAAATCGCTTTTACTCTGGCCTCAACTCTATACTTCTTAAAATATCTCCGTCGATTTACGTCAAGAAAGAGTTTCCAGAAGTCGCCGTTTTGGGTTTGTACCAAAGCAGTATTGGGCATTGAGGCATCCATCCCTTCGCGATGCAAGCTTACGATCTGACCTGTTTTCACTGTTTTTCTTATTTTCCTCGTGTCTATGGCATTCCACCATTTTTCACTTCCATAATTGCCATGATTTGTCCGCAAATTGGGCGCACGAAGATAACGGGGGTTTTCGTCAAGAAATTGCTTTAACGAATAAATTTGTTTGGGCATTTGTCTGAAACCTCCTCCGAACGCATCCCGTTCGGTATTGCGCTATAAGCGCAATACCTCAGCCCTTAACACAGACAACCTGCCGCAAAGTATGCACCACCTCAACCAAATCTTTCTGTGCTTCCATCACTTGATCGATCGACTTATAGGCCGCTGGTGTTTCGTCGATAACCGACGCATCTTTACGGCACTCGACGTCTTTGACGGCTTCGAGATGTTCTTCCATAGAGATACGCTTCTTGGCCTCGGTCCGTGACATAACCCGCCCTGCTCCGTGTGAGCAGGAACAGAAACTATCCACATTCCCAAGCCCGCGAACAATGTAAGAGCGCGTTCCCATGGAACCCGGGATAATCCCCATATCGCCCTTACGGGCCCGAACCGCGCCTTTACGTGTCACCAAAATATCTTCCCCGAAATGGTTTTCCCGGGCGACATAGTTATGGTGACAATTCACGGCCTCGACCTCAGCCTCGAAAGGCTTTGGCACGATGTGACGGATCGCTGAAATGACGTTTTGCATCATCACGGCCCGGTTAGAAAACGCAAAGTCCTGCGCCCATTCAACCGCCTGAACATAATCGTCAAAATGGTCTGTCCCTTCCGGGAAATAGGCCAAGTCTTTATCCGGAATATTGATGAACCATTTTTCCATGTCTTTTTTGGCCAGCTCAATAAAGTAGCGGCCAATACGGTTCCCGACACCCCGTGATCCAGAGTGCAGCATGAACCAGACACGGTCCTCCAAATCGAGACAAATCTCGATAAAGTGATTCCCCGTTCCAAGCGTCCCCAAATGATTGAGGTTATTGGAGTTCCGGATAACTTTATGCTTGGCCGTAATCACGTCGAAACGATCTACCAATCGCGTCCAAGCTGCCTCGGAGGTTTTTGGCGCGTTATGCCAAGAGCCTTTATCACGACCTCTGCGCCCAGACGAACGCCCATGCGGCACGGCCCGCTCAATGGCGGCCCGAAAATGCCCAAGGCTATCCGGCAAGTCATTGGCCGTCAAAGACGTCCTGCAAGCCATCATCCCGCAGCCAATATCAACCCCGACAGCCGCCGGGATAATAGCGTTTTTCGTTGGAATAACAGAGCCGACAGTGGCGCCTATACCGATATGAACATCCGGCATGACCGCCACATGTTTAAAGATAAACGGCATTTGCGCAGCTTTCAAAAGCTGTTTACGCGCGCCGTCCTCAACAGGCACGCCGCGTGTCCACATTTTCACAGGCGCGCCGCCTTCGACGGCCATAACATTATAGCCGTGTCCTGTTTCGTGTTCTTTCATATGTGTGACGTCTTCCATTTACGCCTCCTTTATTACTTCAAACCATTTTGGCGCGATTGGCCCTGTGAGCCATACGCCGTTATCGGCCTGATAAAATTCTTGTCCTGATGCGTGCAATTTGCCTGCATCTATTTGTAAAATTACGAGCTTGCCGTGGCGCTTGCCAACCCGACTAGCGGTTTCAATGTCTGCCGATAAGTGAACATGATCTCGCTTCATCGACTTTAGACCTTCGCTTTGAATCGCATCTAAGAACCGCGTGGCGGTGCCGTGATAAAGCTGCTTCGGCGGCGTGACAGGCAAAAGCCCTAACGCTACATTCACCGTATGACCCTGGGCAGCACGTATGCTGAGCCGGTCTTCGGACAAAGTGAACCTCTTCTTATCATTGGTCTCTACCACTTCGATAAGCTGATCCTTGGTCATAGCCTTACCCATATTGGCAATACCGGACAGCAGCTTCGCAACCGATACCCAGCCGCCTTCACCAAGGGTAATCCCGGCAAGTTCTGGTTTATGCCGCAAAATCAGGCTTAATAGCTTGCTGCGATGTTTAATTTCGTTTTTCATTTTCATTCTCTATCCTCTTTCGAGGTTTATTCCTAGTTTGGATGGACTTACCCCACCCTCATTATGAGGGCCTTAAAAATGGTCGGGGCAGCAGGATTCGAACCTGCGGCTTCCCGCGTCCAAGGCGGGAACTCTGACCGGACTGAGTTACACCCCGTTATGTGTTGGTTGGCCCCGAGAATTTTGAAATCCCGGCCTCTCGGTTATCAGCCGAGCGCTCTGCCTCTGAGCTAGGGGCCATTAATATTCTTTCTTCCAACCGTTAGGTTGGTCCTGGTTGAAGGACTTGAACCTTCACCTCGGGAGCCACAATCCCGCGCTCTAACCGGTTGAGCTAAACCAGACCTTTGGTGTCCCCGGCGAGAGTCGAACTCGCAAAACCCGGATTTTAAGTCCGGTGACTTTACCATTTTGCCCACGGGGACCGCGGAGCATGGTTTGGTAGCCGACCTAGGAGTCGAACCTAGAACATCCTGATTCTAAATCAGGCGCCTCTACCAGTTGGGCTAGTCGGCCAGGTTGGTAGGCGAGGCTGGACTCGAACCAGCGCATCCTTTCGGACTCGGATTTACAATCCGCTTGCTTTGCCACTTGCATACTCGCCTTTGGCGCACTGGATAGGACTCGAACCTATAACCGACGGCTTCGAAGGCCGCTGCTCATCCAATTGAGCTTCCAGTGCTTGGTACTCCCTACGGGACTCGAACCCGTGTCGCCCCGTAGAAAGCGGGGTGTTCTATCCGCTAAACTAAGGGAGCTTAGCTATGGAGGACCCGGTCGGAGTCGAACCGACGACCGGCCGCTTAAAAGGCGACAGCTCTAACCACTGAGCTACGGGTCCATATGGCTCGCGTAATTGGACTCGAACCAATAACAACGGCCTTAACAGGACCGTTCCCGTACCGACCGGGACCCACGCGACTATTTCTGGCTGATCCTTCAGGTCTCGAACCTGAATTTCCGGACTCAAAATCCGGCGTCCTACCCATTAGACGAAGGATCAATGGCACTGGTGACAAAGTGTTGAGGGAACAAATACGGGTCTCTTATCCACCTGAGATACAGTCTTTCGACCAGCAAGGATTCGAACCTCGCGACTTCCGCAGTAATGTAGTTTCCTCGGCATTCACCAGCTTGATTATGTGTTGGCGACAAGAATTTGTGAAACATCCGTGCTCTACCAACTGAGCTACCGCTTCCACCCACATGATAGAAACGAGTGGGATTCGAACCCACGACACCGTCATTGAAAGATGTAGTTTCACAGGCATTCGCCAACAAAAACTGGTGCACGCACAAGGAATTGAACCTCGGACATTTCCGTTATGAGCGGAAAGCTCTAACCAACTGAGCTATACGTGCATTATGACGACAATCATTGAAAAGACGTCTCTTCTTTCGAAGATCGGGACTTGAACCCGAACGGCCTTTCGGCCCTACCAATGTAGTCTTTTCGGCATTCGTCATGAATAACCAGATTAAGCCTTAAGTGGCCGCGACAAGTCTTCGGAAGGGACGTCATTAGCAGATGTAGTCCTATATATCTTCCGGCATTCGCGGCCACTCTATTAGCCTTAATTAGCCTTTTAGAATAAACCTCAATTTATACTCCTTAATTCAATGGCCTCAATCGCTTCGACGAAGTGATCATTGCCAAAATTTCCTTTTGCAAACTGATCGATGATTTTAAATACTTGGTCGGAGAATCCGCCAATGTTCAAAATATCGTCCCGGTTCACCGCTTGGACTGTGGTGTTTGGCACGATGTCCAAACAAACCAGCTTGGCCTGCGGGTTGCGGGCTTTCAGTTTTTCCCATTCACGCATCAAAGCCGTACCGCGTCCGCGTTGTAGGCCTGCCCAGCTCTCATTGTCAGAGACAATGATCACCAAATCGACCGACGCTTTGCGCTGGTTTAGATGCGCAAGTGGAGCGCTACAATTTGTGCCGCCGCCGCCAATAGACGACAGTTTTTCGGCATTGGTCAAAACTGTGTCGCGAGCTGTCAAATTGACATCAGCCACACAAACTTCGAACGGCAAAACGGCCGCTTTCGGGTTTTGACGCAAAACAACCGACGCCATCAATCCGGCCACATCGATACAGCGCACCACAGAGGTGGAGCCGTAACGATAGCCTGAGACGCTCATGCTCATAGAGCCAGAGACATCAGGACAGACAACAACATTACCGTCAAAAGACGGAACGTTTTCAGTCGCGATCTCGAGCGCCTCATGTAAGGCCTCTTTGATCTCATGCGGCAAGTCAGATTTTTGAGTCGCCATATAGGCGGCCATGATCTGATATGGGAACACACGCGCTCTTCGGATTTCATTCTTATCCGCAAGGCGCCGAGCGACCAGTTTTACCGCAGATGATTTTTCGAACACACCATGCCGTGCAAAGGTATTCAAATTCATCCGTGTCATATGCCAACCAGCATTTGCCGCTATGGCTCTCCATTCTTTTGCGCCGAGATCAAGTGATGTCAGCATTTGGAACGGCACGTCAGGAAACCCTTGGGCTTTCTGATGTGGATTTTTGTACCGTTCGAACTCCCGAACTGCTTTTGGCAATTTCGAGAAATCGTAGGCACGACCGATCAGATATCCAAACAAAGCTTCACGCGATTTGTCCTTCGGCTTTGGGTGAACCATTTTGATCACATCCCCAAGCGACGGGTCATTCCCGACAGAGGCGCGGATCAAAGCGTCATCACTTGCCTTAAAAAGCCAATTTTGAATCAAGCGCTTAGGCGCTGTTCCAAGTGACTTTCGACCAACCGCGCCAGAGCGCATGATCTGCACAAAATTGCGCAGCATCTTGCCGTTTGTAATCACGCGATTAAAAACTGGCGCGATTAATTCCGGGCGGTACTCGCCTTTAGCATTTGGCACAGTCAAGCTGGCCAAAAGCAAAGCAGGCATATCTTTCATCAAGCCTTTTTCACGGGCGTAAATTGCGGTCTTAGCGACGAATCCAGGATCAACGATTTGCGTCAATTCCAAAACATCGGAAAGCTGCTCCTCAGCCGAGCTGTAATACGTACCGTTCAGACATCCAGTGATCGCGAGCTGCGCCAATTTATGACGCGGACCCAGATCATAGGCTTTTCCGCCAGCACGATTTACGACGCCCGCCTTCGGGAGCAACCTTCCTCGTACACTCGCAAACACAGATTTGTTTGCCATTTTCTTATCCTCTTCGTTGTTTATCAACGAGATAGAAACTGAACATCTCGGCGCTTATGCAAAAACGTTTTTTGGTGAAAAATGATAAATTATTGAAATATAACGAAATTTTCTAAAAATCATCAGAATAAAGATTAAAAATTATGAAATATTACTATTTTTTATATATTATTTTATCGTTTTATATATAAATAAATACATGAAACAAAACGTAGCTTTCGGATTTTTGGGAACTAACCTTGATAGCGGAACCATGCCAGAGCGCTGGATGCGCTGGCGACCCAGCGTTGATCTATGTCGTCAGGAAGATTTCAAGATCGATCGGTTTGAAATGTTATGCGATCCGAAATATTTCGCAATTGCCGAACAAGTGGCAACAGACATCGCCCTTATTTCTCCCAACACAGACGTCATCATCAATGAGATGCATATTCATAACCCATGGGATCTCGAAGAAGTCTATGAAATATTATTTGATTTTGTTGATCTCTATCGTTTTGACACTGACAAGGAAGACTACTTTCTTCACATCACAACGGGTACACATGTTTCGCAAATTTGCATGTTCCTCCTAAACGAGGCGCGTTTTCTACCGGGCAAGATTTTACAGCTCTCACCCCCAAAGGATAAAAACAAGGGTGAACCCGGCCTTGTCTCGGTCATTGATCTTGACCTTTCCAAATATGACAATGTTGCGGATCGGTTTAAATCGGTGCGCGAAACGGATCAGGCTTTTCTCAAGGCCGGAATTCCGACGCGCAATGTGAATTTCAACGTTATGATTGACGAAATCGAACAAGTCGCCATTCG
The DNA here is from genome assembly GCA_014238285.1 of Hellea sp. GTDB lineage: Bacteria > Pseudomonadota > Alphaproteobacteria > Caulobacterales > Maricaulaceae > JACOMS01. The sequence goes on along the minus strand of JABABK010000013.1, from coordinate 23,606 downwards.
AACTCAAAACCCTGTCCTGCTCATGGGGCCTACGGGAGCCGGTAAAGGTAATCTCGCGCGGCGTATTTATGACTTAAAGCGCAAGCGCCACCAAATCGACGGAGACTTTGTCGAGGTCAACTGCGCGACGCTTCGCGGTGAAAGCGCCATGTCGACTTTGTTCGGACATAAACGCGGCGCCTATGCCGGCGCGACCAAAGACCGAGCGGGCCTTTTACGTACCGCCCATAAAGGTCTCTTATTTCTGGATGAGGTTGAAGCTCTAGGCCTCGACGAGCAAGCCATGATTTTGGGTGCGCTAGAAGACCACCGTTTCTACCCTCTTGGCGGAGATACGGCGGTCAGTAGTGACTTTCAGCTGATCGCCGGCACCAGCACTGATCTCACACAATTAGTCGCCGACGGTAAATTTCGCGAAGACCTGCTCGCCCGCATTCATATGTGGAGCTATATATTGCCTGGGCTCAAAGACCGCCGTGAAGATATAGAACCTAATTTAAATTTTGAGCTGATAAAATTTAGCGAACGCCATAATCGCAAGGTCACATTCAATAAAGAAGCTCGTACGGCCTATCTAAAATACGCCTTATCATCTGAAGCCAAATGGAATGCTAATTTCCGAGACCTAACAGCCTCGGTCACGCGGCTCTGCACATTTGCTGATGGCGCGCGCATTGGTCTTGCGGCCGTGGAAAAAGAAATAGAACGGCTAAAACGGTCATGGAGATTGATCAGCAGCACGCCTGAAGAAGAGTCGCTCCTATCCGTCATAACGCGAGCACAAATTGAAGCTATTGATCCCTTTGAAAGACCCGGCCTCTCAAATGTGATTACCGTCTGCCGCGCGTCCGATAATCTATCTGACGCCGGGCGCAAGCTCTACGCCATTTCACGCACCCAGCGCAAAACAACAAATGATAGTGATCGGCTCAAAAAATATTTGGCAAAATATGATTTGGCTTGGAGCGACTTAAACGCTGGCTAATTACTTGCCAAACTTCGGCAATACCTTGCCTGTTTGCTGGCGATAAGCTTCATAGTCGTCACCATGTTCTTTAATCAGATCACGCTCTTCATACCATAGACCGACAAAGATATAGACGGTAAAGCCCAGGCTCAGAACAATTTGCGTCATGGACATAGACGGCGTCGCCCAGATGCCGATAAGAACGCCGGTTTGAATAGGATGACGAATATATTTATACATGGCGCGTTTAACAAATTTAAGCGGCGGGCGCGGCTGGTTTTTAAAATTATGGTAGACTTGGCGCAAACCAAAAAGATCAAAATGATTTATGGCAAATGTAGCGGCCAGTAAAAATGCCCAGCCAAACAGGAATATTCCCCATAGGATATAACTCAGCGTGCCAGACTCCAAATGCCAGACCTGTCCCGGAACATGTTTCCAATACCCGATCAGAGCGAGGCTGGTTAGGCCTGCCACTAATATATAGGTCGCCCGTTCTGCTGGTTCAGGAATAATCTTGGTAATAGCCGTTTTAAATCCTTCCCGCGCCATAATGGTATGGATGAACCCCCAAATCGCGACGAGTATTAGGTTCCAGACAGCCGGATTCATGGCAATAGACCCACCATCACCCCATAAAAATCCATAGGGTATCAGTCTAGCCAAAGCTGCAATAATGCAGACAAGTCCGATAACACCCATAAAATAAGACAGAATTCCGTAGATTAATATAAGTGTTCGCGACATGTTTTTCTCCCCTGAATTTTTCTTAACCTATCACCTATACACACTGACATATACTACGTAATATGTAGTAACTCGCTTTTAAATACGGAGTGCTGGCACGTTTTTCAGCTAATAGAAGGAATGATCCGATGGATATCGCCCCACAAAATCAATCGGGCACTTTGTGCCCGGCCGTTAAGGCGGCGGATATTATTGGTGACAAATGGGTTTTATTGATCCTTCGGGAGCTGTTTTTGGGGGCTACCCGGTTTCGCGACTTTGAGCGAGCCCTTCCCCGAATATCACCCACTATTTTAAGTGCCCGGCTAAAAAAGCTGGAAAAAGATGGACTAATTATTCGCAAATCCAGCCCCGCCAACAAAACCCTTGAATACCGCCTCACAAAATGCGGCCGGGAACTCGGACCCATTATAGCATATATGGCAACATGGGGGCTTCGCTGGGCGCGGCGCCGAGTCTGTGACGACAACCTTGATGTGGGAAGTTTTATGTGGGATTTTCACCGCACCCTAAAGACCGAAGAACTTCCGGATGGGGAAACCGTTTTGTGTGTGCAGATTTCCGATCAAACCACTCATAAAACATGGTGGGTGATTGCCAATGGCCAAAAGGTTGACCTTTGCACCGATGATCCAGCCAAGACGGTTGACCTTTACATAACCGCAAAACTTGAAAGTTTTGTCGAGATTTGGATGGGCGATAAACCCGTCAATACGGCTATTGACGATAAGACGGTCTTATTATCAGGGGAGCCGTACCTTGAAACTTCCGTGAGCGACTGGTTTCCGCGATCTTCTATGTCCCATATTCGGCCCGAACGGCCTATAGCTTAAATCCGCTAAGCATGTTCGGCGATAAATGCCTGTTCATCATCCATGGAGTCTTCCAAAGCCTTGGCTATAAATTGCGCTAACTTTTTACCAACAATGGGTACATTGCAGTCAATATTCGTTATGATCGTGCACTCGCAGCCTTCGCCGTCAGCCTTTAAATCAACGGTCGAGGACAAATCGGCTGGAACGCCTTTTGAATCAATTTCTATATCAGCATGATATGGTCCACCGTCTACGCCATTCCATTTTTCAATCTGAACCGCTTTATTCCACGGCGAGATAAAAGACTTCAGCGCTCTTGGGACATCGGCAGGAACATCTCTACTGACTGTGACTTGAAACTCCGTATCAGACACACCTTCGACAGTTACGTCAATATCGCGAGATCCGACAGCTTCTAATTTTGCAGTTAAAAAATCTGCGTCCAGAAATGAAGCCGCAATTTCATCGACGGATTGCTCATAGTTATAGGTGATCGTCATTTTCATAATTCAGCCCTTCAATGCCTAATTCGTCGCAAGTTCTTTTAAAATGATATACCAGTGATCCAGCCCTGCGTAAAACTCATCAACAGCAATGCGCTCGTTTAAACCATGCATAAACATGTCACTGGATTTATAGGCATAGGCGGCAATACCAACAGTGTCATATCCTCGTACCCGGTAATGCATACCGTCGGTCGCGCCAGATTCCATCATCGGAACAATTGGCGTTTCAAAACCGCGCGCCGTAAGGGATGATTTAAGGGCGCCTAAAATATCGGGATGTATTTTTGACGGCGGGCTGGCAGGGTCATCCCAGATCATGTCAAACGCAACATTTTCATTATCGACGACATCTTTTAATCGTTGTTCGGTTTCCTCGGCGGTGACTCCGGGAAATATGCGGCAATTAACAGTAGCTGTAGCCGATTGCGGAAGGGCATTCTCGGCATGCCCTCCCCGCAGCATCGTCGCGACGCAGGTTGTTCCCGTCGCGCCTATCATTTCCGGATCAGACCTTAATAAGGCAGCCGCTTCCGCATCTTCGGGGTTTTCGGAGAAAGCAATCATCGCCTCGCCCAAGCTGCCGGGTTTCATATCGCCCGCGATTTTAAAATAAGCCCGCGTTATCTCATTGTGCCGAACCGGGAATTCATAGTTCTGGATCTTGGTCAGAGCCTGCGCAAGGTCATAAATTGCATTGTCTTCGCGTGGCCAGGAAGAGTGCCCTCCAGGATTTTTCACCGTCAATTCAAAGGTTGCGTAGAGCTTCTCAGCAGCCTGAACTGCGTAATAAAGCCCGCTATTATCAGGCCCTAATAATCCGCCGCCTGCATCTGTGTTTAACACAAATTCCGGATCAATATGTTCGGCAACAAAGTCTGCTTGCGCTTTAGTCGAAGTCATATTGGTTTCTTCATCGCCGGAAAACACCAATACAAGATCACGATTAGGGACCCAGCCTTCAGATTTAAGACGCATAAATGTCGCGACCAAATTCGCGATACCGTATTTATTATCCAAAGTCCCCCGGCCAAAGAAATAACCGTCTTCTTCAATTAAGGTAAACGGGTCACGGTCCCAATCTTCAGGCAGCGCATCGACCACATCCATATGCGCCAGCAGCACAATTGGTTTTTTAGCAGCAGGTTCATCTGCGCGGTAATACACCATCATTCCCTGAATTGTCGCATCACCGTCAATATGGTCCGTTATAACGATATCGTCATCAGAAAATCCGGCAGTTTTAAGCTGCTTTGATAAATAAGAAGCCATAGCCGGAATCTGGCCGTGCCCTTTGGCTGTCCGGTATGAAATCACATTGGCAAATATATCACGCGCCATGGCTTTATGGTCGGAGTATTGTTTAATCGTCGGAATAGAAGCTTCTGCCGTATTTTCCGTTTTCGATAATTGCACATCATCAGTTTTTTTATCCACGCATGCAGAGGTCAACGCCGTCAACGCCAAGAGGGTCATGAATGGTATTATGTTTTTAGTCACAGTGTTTCCTTATATTCTCATTATATCTATCTGAAAGCGCTCTGGACTTCCACCCAATAGAAGTTAGTAGTTGGAACGTATTAGGGGTGAGTTTTAGAGCATGCAAAAAACAAAAAAATTTAGCGAAGATATTCAAGGCCTGCGGGCCTTGGCAGTACTCGCCATCATTTTTTATCATTCACGGTTAGCACTTGATTTTATTCCCGGCGGCTTTCTCGGCGTTGATATATTTTTCGTTATTTCCGGCTTTTTGATTACGAGAATTATCGTTACGCAGCTTAAGAATGATGCGTTTTCCTTCACCAATTTTTACATACGGCGAATACGTCGATTATTACCAGCCGCATTTATTACGATCCTAATCGTGCTTCTCGCTGGATTATTCATTTATGGCCCTAATAATTTATCCAAATTAGGGCGCTGGGCTTTACATGCTCAGTTTTTCTCATCCAATTTTATTTTTTGGACTGAAACAGGGTACTTTAACACAGAATCTCAATCCAACGCCCTACTGCACTTTTGGTCCCTGTCTCTTGAGGAACAGTTTTACTTTTTCTGGCCGCTGGTTCTTTTTGGAACCTATAAGCTTGCTCAGGCCCTAAAACTTGGTTCCGATAAATTCATAGCTTCAGTAATACTCCTTATTAGCCTAGCCTCACTATTGGCCGCTCATTTCGTATTTCCCACGAAACCATCAGCGGTTTTTTTCCTCTTGCCGTTTCGAGCTTTTGAATTTGGCATAGGCGCGCTTGTCGCCATGATGGGGCTCCATTTTGGAAAATTTAGAGATGTTAGTTTCGTTGTCGGCCTCTGTTTGATTCTGGGGTCTTTATATTTTCTCACAAAAGAATCCGCTACCCCCGGACTACTAAGCCTGCCCGCGCTCATCGGCACGGCTCTATGTTTGACATCTCAAAACTCTCGGCCCGGCATCATCCTTAGAAATCCGATCACAACATCTATCGGCAACGCATCCTATTCTCTTTATCTCGCTCACTGGCCCGTCCTCGCCTATTATACTTATAGCCACGGTCTCGACATCAGTATTTCGGAAAAACTAGGCTTAATCGTTCTTGCCTTTATATTGGGTTACGCGCTTTATTATTTGGTTGAAAAACCACTTCGCCGAGAAGGGTTTTGGGCGGCTCACTGGAAAACCATGTCGGCCATTATAATTGGCGGTGCCAGCATATACCTATCCGCCTTCACATGGGGACATTTCGCGACAGGAACATCAAAGACTAATTACCTAAACCTGAATAAGGACGGCCTCGTCGCTGAAATCATAAATTTTCGTACAGCCGCACAATCAAGAAAACCTCAACCTGGAAGGCCGCAAGTGATCGTCATTGGCGATAGCCATGGCCGGGGCACCGCTAATATGCTGAACCAAGCAGGGAAAGCCTATGTAAGCCACTACGGAACATTAAACGCTTGCCAAATGGCCTTTGGCTCAAAACCTCCAAAAGGCATGAAGTCCAATCACTTTAAAGAATGCCGCAGAATTATTAAAGAAAACAGCCAAAAACTTAAAACCCAAGACCCAAGCGCGATCGTGGTTTCTTTTCGCTGGAATGAGCGTGTCAAGCCCGCTAACTTTTCTGACATCATCGACCACTTATCAAGCCTTACAGATGCCCCGATATATTTTGTCGGCAAGGGCGCCGAGTTCTCTCAACCTATCTCAACGTGGACAGATGCCAACCGAGACAAAATCGGCGAGGTTTTGCCGTCCAAAAATTTTCGCGCCTTTAATGACAAAATGAAAAGTTATTTCGAGAAATCTGAGCATGGATTTATTGATAAAACAGAGATGATGTGCGGCGTGCCGCCCTGTCGTTATATCACAGAGGAAAAGACTTATTTGCTATATTTCGACAGTCATCACCTGACCTTGCACGGCACTAAGCTATTCAGCCAGCACCTAAAAAAATGCCAAACTGAAGATTGCCGGTCATTGCGTGAAGTCATGACTTTTAAGCGCTAATTAGCTTCCCAAAAGAGGATAGCTGGCTTCTGCCTGATATATATTACCGCCGGATTTTCTCTGCGAGCTTGAATAGAGGAAAAATTGATCCACTAAAAAGGGTTGAGTTTTAAACCCGCTATGACGGTATTCAAACTTCGCTATGTTCTCTACATCTGGAAAAGCACCGAAATAAGCCAAAGTAACATGGGGTCGATAATCTCGGCGTTCCAGCTCCACGCCGGCTCGCATCCCAGCGCTTTTGACTGCTTTATGCAGATGTATCAAAGAACTACTATCATCCACGCCAGCCCAGATCGACCGAGGTTCGTTTTTGCCGTAATGCCCAACCCCCGATAAGGACAGCTCAAATGAACTACGCCGGATCTGCGCCAATTCCATGTCGAGGACTTCAGCCTGCTCGCCTTCCACGTCTCCGAAAAACCCGAGGGTGACATGTAGCTTTTCGGCATCTGACCACCTTGCGCCTAGCACGCCTTTTTGCAGCTTGGTTAAATCGTTGATGACATTTTCAGTCGGCTTCAAGGCCGCAAATAATCTATATAATTCCATATATCATGCACGGCTCTTCCCCGTGTCTCATTCTAGTAATCTTTAAGGACAGGGCGAGCGATGTTCTTTTTGAATTCTCGCCGCCTGTCTTTCCATGTCTTTTGTCCACGTAATTTCATGAGCGTCAATATTTTCTTTGAGCTGTTCCATAGAGGTCGCGCCGATAATGTTCGACGTCACAAATTCACGGGTCTCGACAAATTTGAGCGCAAATTGCGTTGGTGTTAGTCCCAGCGCTCTAGCCGTTTCATTACAGTCTTCAATAGCTTCAAGACCACCCGGGCCTTCATAGCGTCCGAGGAACTGATTAAACAATGCCTTGCGAGAGCCTTCTGGCAGTTTCCCGCCTTCATATTTTCCTGTGAGATAACCTTGCGCTAGAGGTGAATATGCCAATAAGCCGACTTGTTCGCGCATGGCAATCTCGGCGCTAGAATAATCGTGTCGGCGGGACACCAAGGAATAGACACATTGATTGGAGACCATACGCGGCCAGCCGCGTGCGTCGGCGATGGCGAGAAACTTCATTACGCCCCAAGGATACTCATTGGATACCCCGATATGGCGAATATTACCTTTTTCAACATGGCGCTGCAGGCTTTCTAAGATATCCTCTAGCGGCTCCATATCAGCGGCGTCATAATCACGGTAGGAATGGAAGCCAAAACCCGGAATTTGTCGATCCGGCCAATGAAGCTGATAAAGATCAAGGTAATCTGTCTGGAGGCGGCGCAAAGATTTTTCGACGGCTTCATCGATCTGCACGCGTGTATGGCGAGTTTCCCTAGCATTGTCACGGCCCCAAATCATCGCCGAATGGCCTGTAATCTTACTGGCTAAAATAAAATCATCGCGGCGACCTCGCGCCTTTATCCATGTGCCGATATACTCTTCGGTTCGGCCCTGCGTTATAGGATCAGCGGGAACCGGGTACATTTCCGCCGTATCGATAAAGTTTATGCCGCGATCTATGGCATAATCGAGCTGTTCATGGGCCTCAGCCTCGGTATTTTGTTGCCCCCAAGTCATCGTGCCGAGACATATAGAGGTGACTTGAATATCGCTGCGGCCGAGCTGTCTGAGTTCCATAAAAGCACCTGATAAAAATAACGGAGGAAATATTTTGTAATTGTTAGGGTTTCACCCTATATTGAAGCCCTATTCGTAATTGCAAGGATTTTTTATGAACGATCGTTCTCCACAAATCGTAGGTGCTGGTGAAACAGACATCGGTCTACGTAATTTCATGGTTGGAACATACCGCTATATGGCAATGGCTATGGCCGTCGCTGCGGGTGTTTCCTACCTACTATCTCAATATTTCATGGCCAATCCAGAAGCTATCAGGTTTCTAGCTAATCCGATCGTAATGATTGGTGTGTTTTTCGGCATCATGTTTGCCTTTGCTAAGGTTGGTAAAAATATAAACAGCATGAGCGAAACATCCATGTTTGTCTTCCTTTTTGCCATGGCGGGTGTTTTGGGCGCATTTTTCTCGCTCTCCGTCCTATTTTACCCAGGCATGCTAATCGCCAAAGTCTTCTTTATGACCGTGGCTTTATTCGCGGCGCTTAGCCTATTTGGGTATTCAACAGAGCGTAACCTTTGGAGCATTGCGAAATATGCGGCAGGTATATTCTTCGCGGTTATCGCTTTATATATGGTTTCAATAGTCATTCCGGCTTTTCAAATTGGCGGAACAATGGATTTGGTTCTTAGCACAGTTGCTTTGGTCGCCATTTCAGTCTTGGTGGCATGGGAAACTCAAGCTATGAAAGCTATGTATTATGGCGCGGTTGGTAATCCATCACTGGTCAAGAAATTGGCGTTGTTTGGCGCGACCAGCCTCCTGTTGTCATTCTACAATATGTTCCAGTTCTTGCTCAATATCATGGGCAGCTTCGGCGAATAACCTTAGACACATCAAATTAAGAACCCGCATTTTTAAGTGCGGGTTTTTTTATGTCTGAATATCAATCGCTCTATCTGAGCTGAAACTTCTTTTTATCAAAGACCTTTAAAACCGACGACAATTCGTGCCCCCGTTTCAAAATCAAACCGCCCGGCGCAAATACGCTAAATTGGCCTTGTTTGTTTCGAAGGGCTGGGCTTTTTTCGATCCGGTAAAGCGCATGTTCGCTCGCTTTTCGGTAAATGCTAAAGACTGCCCTGTCCGGCAAAAAATCCATGGCATAATCTTTCCAATACCCTTGCGACACCATACGGCCATAAACAGATAAAATTTGCCCAAGTTCTTTTCTGTCAAATGCTGTCTGAGCAGCAGGACGAAGTTTAGACGGACCGAGACGCGGCGCAATTGGCACAATTTTCGAAGTCATAACAATACCTTAACGCAGAATTACCTCACTAGCAAGACTGTGAAACCCCAAGTCTCAACCACAGGTCATTTAACCTTTGAGTAACAACTTGCCACAAAATGGTCACAATTCGGTCCTTTTGTGGCCTTTTCTTCAGAACATAAGGTCATTGTTAGAGAAGGAAATGTCTTCCCGGCTTTTCCCAGCCAGCCCCCCCGCAACGGGAGGCACATCCTTCCTACACTCCCATACCCCCCGCACTTCCCACGTGCGTGTATAATTAAAACCCCGTCGCACCCCAGCCCAAGCGACGGGGTTTTTCTATGGGGACATTACGATAACCGTGAAGCGTGTAGCAGCACGCTAAACCTTCTTTACATCGATGGTTTTGCCTCTGCCGACATCTTATCCATTTCATCCATATCCGGGTGGCCATCGGCGGACAGCAGAACTGATATCCACCGCGTGGTTGGGAATTGCGCTAAGATAATCATGATGATCACGGTTAGAGGCGCAGATAGAAATGCGCCGACACCGCCCCATAGAGCCGTCCATAAGACCAGCGCCAGTACAACGACCAGCGCCGACATATTCATACTATCGCCCATCATTTTCGGCTGGATGGTATTATTGATAATGAACTGTACGAGGAATAGGCCGCCGGCGAGCATGCCTATCTGCGCTCCTGATTCAAATTGCAGGACCGCAAATAATATGGGCATAACCACGGCTAAGATACCGCCAACGATTGGAATATAGTTGAGAATAAAGATCACCATGGCCCAGAACAACGCATTATCCAGTCCCAGAGATACCATCACAATATAGGACAATATCGTCTGGATCAGACTCAGCAATGTTTGAACGCCGAGATATTTCTCAATCGAATGACGAATACGCATGGCGACCTTTCCGGCCTGTCCGCGCTGATTTAAATCAGAAAACAGGTCATCCATCTTCTTGGGAAACGACGACTGCGCCGCAAATAAGAACGCCACATAAATCGCGATAACGATAAAATTTTGTAAAACACCTGTGACCGCAGATGCAAAACCCAGCATGCCTCTTTCGACCGCGTCAACAAGCCCAAAGCGTTGATCAAGGCCTTTAGCGGATAGGTCGACATTATCTTTGATGAAATCGAACCTGAGCAGAAAATCGTTCAGGCCTGCAAATATTTCAGTCAACCGGGAGGTATAAATTTCCCTATCATTGGCGATAGCAATACCCGTATCCGCCACAATCAGTACAACGCCGACAAGACCTAAGGCCACAATCAATAAAGCCATGGTCAGGGCCAGCCAATAAGGTACTTTGGATGATAAATTATCGATCCAGCGCGCAAATCCGTCAATGATCAACCAGATAAAAATAGCGAGCGCAAAGGGCGTAATCAGGTCCCGCATGACATAGAGGCTATAAATCGCCAGAAAGAAACTAATGAATAAAAGGCTGGCCCGCATTGTACTATCTGTTTTCATATTATCCCGCTTTAGTTTGCTGTAGGCCTATATTGCCAAATCAACTTGCACTACTTATCAGTGCTGCAAACCTATATGGGGAATCCGATGAGCACAATATTTATTGGCAAAGATACAGATGGTAAAACGCAAGAGCTTTTACTGGGCAAAGCCAATAGGCACGGACTCGTAGCTGGCGCAACCGGGACCGGTAAAACCGTAACCTTGCAAATTTTATCCGAAGGTTTTTCCAAAGCCGGCGTGCCTGTTTTCGCGGCTGATGTAAAAGGCGATCTTTCCGGTATTTGCCAAGCGGGGTCCGTCGATCACAAACTTCATGACAAGCTGATTTCGAGAGCCGAGAAAATTGGCCTTGAGGATTACAGTTATGATGCCATGCCAACGGTGTTTTGGGATTTGCACGGCGAAAAGGGGCATCCGGTTAGAACAACCATCACAGAGCTTGGTCCAATGCTGCTCTCTCGCCTGATGGACCTGACTGATACCCAAGAAGGCATTATGAATATAGCCTTTGATGTGGCCGAAGATAATGATTGGCCCATGATCGATCTTAAAGACCTAAAAGCGGCTTTGGGCTATGTCTCCGAATATAAGGAAGATCTCATTCTGGATTATGGTAATATCACTACGCAATCCGTTGGAGCTATCATTCGCGGACTTTTAGTTCTTGAGCGTGAAGGCGCCGATGAGTTTTTCGGTGAACCAGCGATCAAACTCTCTGACCTTATGCGGACAGCTGAAGATGGGCGCGGCTTCGTCAATATTCTAGCTGCTGATAAGCTGATCAATACGCCCAGATTATATGCAACCTTCTTACTTTGGTTCATGAGCGAACTGTTTGAAGAGCTCCCTGAGCTTGGTGATCCTGATAAGCCCATAATGGCATTCTTTTTTGATGAAGCTCATCTAGTTTTTGATGAATCCCCCAAAGCCCTAGTTGAAAAAATTACTCAAGTTGCTCGCCTGATCCGCTCCAAAGGTGTATCGATTTGGTTTGTCACTCAAAACCCGGCTGATATTCCCGATGATGTTTTGGGGCAAATCGGTAACCGCATTCAGCACGCCCTTCGCGGCTATACGCCCAAAGAACAAAAAGCCATTAAAGCCAGCGCCTCAGCTTTTCGGCCTAATCCAGCGTTTGACACCAAAACTGTCATAACCGATTTAGGCGTCGGGGAAGCTTTGGTTTCGGTTCTGGGTGAAAAGGGCCGCCCCCAAATTGTCGGCCAAACCCTAATCCGCCCGCCCGCCTCTCGTCTCGGTCCTGCCACTGACAAAGAACGCAAAGCTGTCATGGAAGAAAGTCCGGTCAAAGGCGTCTATGATAAAATGGTCGATCGAAAAAGCGCCTATGAAATTCTAAACGGCAAACGCGCCGCCGCTAAAGAGGCGGCCGAAAAAGCGGCCAAAGCTGAGGAGAAGGCCAAAGCTAAAAAGAAAACCACAACCAAACGATCCAGTTCAAGTCGCCGCAAAAGCTCTGTCCAAAAAGGCATGGAAGCCGGCGCTCGCACGGTTGCTTATGAAATTGGTAAGAAATTTGGCGGCGTAACCGGCGGGCGTCTTCTGCGCGGTATTCTTGGCGGCATGATGCGGCGCTAGAAAAGGCACTAACTGTCAGCTTTTTGTCAGCTAATGCCTTATATAAGGCATTGGGAAAAGCTGTATAACGGGAAAAATTGTGAGACTATTATTGGTTGAAGATGACCTGCATTTAGGCATGTCTATACACAAAGCGATTAAGTCGGAAGGCTATGCCTGCGACTGGGTCACCTCATGCCAAGACGCACGGCAGGCCGTCAATGATACAGATTTCGACTTGATTGTTCTGGATTGGAATTTGCCGGACGGAACGGGTGTTAGCTGGCTCTATGAAAGACGCCAAAACGGCATGGCCTCACCTGTTTTAATGCTCACCGCGCGTACAACTCTAATCGACAAAGTTGAGGGGCTCGATGCGGGCGCTGATGATTTTCTGACTAAGCCCTTTGACCTGGACGAATTATTTGCCCGGATACGCGCACTTTTAAGACGCCGCTCTGTTGCCCCGACAACCTCTATCAAGGTTGGTGATATTTTAATTAATTCAGCTGCCTCTACTGTTGCGGTCGACAATCACCCAATAGACCTGACCAAGGCAGAATTTGACTTACTTATGTGCCTATCTGAGAAAAAGGGCCAATTTGTCAACAAATCGCAGCTTGAAAATGCGCTTTATGACTGGGATAGTTCCGTAACGCCTAATGCCATAGAAGTTCTAATTTCGAGACTTCGCAAAAAGATCGGGAGCGAGTATATCCAAACCAAAAGAGGGTTTGGTTACAAGCTGAATATAACCATATGAGATCATTAAGACTTAGACTTACTCTATTGGCGTTAATCCTAGCCATGGTCGGGTTTTTCTCTGCTTATTACATGAGTAAAAAAGACGCCGATCAGTACATCGATAGTTATGAATTTGCCCATATGGATGGTCAGTCCGTCATCATTGCCGGACTTTGGGAAGCCGGAAAGGGCTGCGCGAAGAACCGGCGTCCTGATTTTAGTACTTTTTCGGAAGATTTCTTTGACTTCACCGGACTGGCTTATGAAATTCGCTGCAAGGAGTCCAAATATACAGGACGATCGGCAATATTCCCGAAATTTGAAACACCCCTGCCTGAAGATCCTGATTTTTATGACTATAAAGACGATATTGATGGTGATCCATGGCTCGTCGTCAGCCGGGAAACCGCGACAGCGCATATCATTGTCACTATGGCAAGCACCTATAAACCAAACTTATGGGAATTCATGAAAACGCGTGAATTTTTAATTCTCCTGACCGGCGTCTTGCTCTGCGGGTTACTTTTATACTTTCTGACGGGATTAGTATTACGTCCCATCACCAAATTACGCATGGCCGCTGAAAGTTCTGGTGATAGCCTGGAGGTATTTAACCCGCCGCAAGAACTGTCTAATCTTAAAACCATACTGCTCCTATTGAAGAACAAACAAGCCGAGGCAGAAACGAGTAATACAAATCTACTGGACAAAGAACGTCACTTCACCGCCAACGCTGCTCACGAACTGCTAACCCCGCTATCCGCCATCAAAACCGAAGTTCAGTTGCAGCAACGCTTGACCAAAGATAAAAAAATGAAAAGCTGGTTGGGTGAACTTTTAACCCGCGTGAACCGCGCAACTCACACTGTCGACCAACTCATGACGTTAGCGCGCCTTGACCCGGATGACACGCCCGGCGAGAAAACACCCATTGATGCCGCCATGTTGATCACAGAAATTACAGAAGATTATCAAGAAAAATGGCAAGGAAAGTTTATCAATTTATCCCTCAATTTTGATGATAATAATGCCGTCATGGCTTATCCGGGCTTAACAGACACATTGCTACGCAACCTGATCAGTAACGCCTGTAAATACACGCCCGTCGAAGGCAATATTAAAATCGAGACCGCCGCCCAAGATCAATCGCTCTTAGTAAAAGTTTCGAATAGCAGCGAACGACTGCCCGAATATCTGCTCGATCATATGTTTGAAAGGTTTGTTCGCGGACCCCATGCTGTCGAAACAGGTAGCGGCCTCGGCCTCGCCATCGCCAAACGAATTGCCGAGCTACAAGGCACAACCTTGTTTCCTGTGATCGGCAAAGACAAGAAAAGCATAAGCTTTGAATTTTCTCTGCCTTTGGCTTGATTATCTGAACTCAAAAAAAAAGACCCTGGATCAAGTCCAGGGTGCACAGTTATTCCAAAATTGGTAAATGATTATGAATGCGTTTGACGTAGGCGAGACGTACGAAGCGGTATGTCAATACTGCGAGTACGGCTCAACGACCGTCAGCCGCAGGGCATAAGCCTTTAGCGTGGTGGCATGCGGGCGCCAGCGTCTGTCCTGATATATTCGGCGTTGATATAGGCGTGTTCACACATAAAGGCGACCACATCGCCATATTCGCTTGGCTGACCAAAACGATTCGGGAACTGAACATGAGCGCGCAGGTTTTCTTTCACTTCCGGCTTCATTTGCTCATAAATTGGCGTTTCGTAGAAACCAGGCAGTATCGTATTGACGCGAATGCCTTCGCGGGCCAAATCACGAGCCATTGGAAGGGCCATAGACAGGATACCGCCTTTGGAAGCGGCATAGGCTAGCTGACCAATTTGACCATCCTGAGCCGCCACAGAAGCCGTATTGATAATGATACCGCGCTCACCGTCGGGCTCCGTTGGATCAAGGCTCATCATACCAGCGGCTGATTTGGACGCGCACAGAAAAGACCCAATCAAATTAATATTGATAATGCGGATATAATACTCCGGATCATGGGCCATTATTTCGCCTGTATCACGTTTCCGGCTGGCGGTTTTCATTCCGCCGCCAATACCCGCGCAATTGACCATGATTCGCTCTTGGCCATTGGCCGCGCGAACAAAGTCGAGGCCTTCATCAACAGAATCATTGTTGGATACATCTACTTTGGCGAAAATACCGCCAATTTCATCGGCTACCATTTGCCCGCGTTCTGCATTCATATCAAAAATGCCGACCCGTACGCCTTTAGAGGCCAATTTGCGGGCTGTCGCCTCGCCAAGTCCAGAAGCACCGCCTGTTACAACCGCTGCAATATCAGAATTCAATTCCATAAAACCCTCTTTAACAATTGCCGCGCAACATAGAGAAACAAATGCCTTTCTCAAGTCGAGAATCTGAAATGTCGCAGGTCGGTAATGCTTGACTTGGGCCTTTTGGGCGATTAAGGGACGCCGCTTGAGATTATATGCAGCTCTTTTATAGGGTTGCCCACGGAGAATAACATGAAACGCACATTTCAGCCATCAGAATTGGTTCGTAAACGTCGTCACGGTTTTCGGTCCCGTATGGCCACAAAAAATGGCCGTGCTGTTCTAGCCCGTCGCCGCGCTAAAGGCCGTAAGGTTCTGTCCGCGTAATTACGCGGTACTGCCTTAAACAAGGCACTCTTATGACAAATATTTTAAAACTCGGACGGCTGAAGAAGCGGTCCGAGTTTTTGTATGTCCGTGAAGGCCGTTATAGAGCCATTGGCGGTGTTGTTATCCAAATGCGGGGTCATCCGGATAGTCTAGGAACGATTCGCGTCGGTTACACGGCGACCAAGAAAATGGGTAATGCTGTACAAAGAAATCGCGCCAAACGACGTCTCAGGACTTGTGCACAAAGCCTACTGCCCCAATATGGACTTGCAGGACATGATTATGTCTTTATAGCCCGTGACGGAACGAATAAGCGCCCTTATGACCAATTACTTGATGACGTCAAAAAGGCCTTGTTAACATTGTCCAAATAGATACCAAACCACAGACCTTTAATTAGCCCATTAATTACACAAGCACAAAGACTGATCCCATGGAAGACCAGAAGAATTTTCTCACATTTATACTGCTGTCGATGCTTATCATGCTCGGCTACTGGAGTTTATTTGGTAAGAAAAATGCCGAACGTATGCAAACAGAAGCCGCGACTCAGCAAGAAGTCGTTCAGCAACCCGTAGAAACGCCGGAAATCAAACTTGTGCCACGCGCTAACCTTGTGAGCTCTGGTCAAAGAATTACGATCGATACACCGTCATTATCAGGCTCTTTTCTGGTTGAAGGCTCAAGGTTTGATGATGTTTCCTTAAAAAATTACAAGCAATCACTTGCCAAGGACAGTCCAAACGTCGTGCTTTTGACGCCTGAAGGTGCTGATCACGCCGCCTATATATTTGATAATTGGTTGCCACTTGATGCGGGGTCTGGCGCGAATACAGCCTGGAGCATCGTTTCGGGCGACACATTAACCGCCAACAAAGCCGTCATTTTACGACATGAGGGTAATGGCTATGTGGTCGATAGAACCATCACCGCTGATGACAAATATTTAATTACATTATCTGATAGAGTCACCAACACATCCGGCAAAGAAATTTCACTTAGCCGTAAAGGCATGACCCGCCAGCACGGCATCCCAAAAGGCGATGAAGTAAACGGCCAAAAAGCGCGCGATGTTAGTTTTATTCTGCATCAAGGCGCCATTGCTATTGTTGATAATAAACAAGAGCAACTCGCCTATAAAAAACTCAAGAAAGAACGTCTGTCTGCATCCGGCGAAGCGGGCTGGACCGGACTAACGGATAAATATTGGCTATCAGCGGCAATTGCCCCGCAAGGCAACATGATGACAACCGAATTTAATCACAGGCTCATCAATAATGCTGATGTATTTCAATCTGGTTATACGCTTGATCCCATCACAATCACCTCAGGCGCAACAATAGACTCTATCGGTCATATTTTTGTCGGTGCCAAAGACCGCGCTACCCTTCGCAACTATGAAGATAAGGTCGGCATTGCACAAATGGAACGCGCGATTGATTGGGGCCGTCTGAGACTTTTGACTCGGCCGATGAACCGCTTCTTATCGTTCCTTTATGGCATTCTAGGCAATTATGGCCTCGCGATTTTGGCACTGACGACCATTATCAAGCTTGTCCTATTCCCGATGTTTAACAAGCAATATGCCAGTCAGGCTAAAATGAAAAAAGTTGCCCCTAAGCAAAAACGCATTCAAGAGATGTACAAAGATGATCGCGCGAAAATTCAAAAAGAAGTCATGGCCCTTTATAAGAAAGAAGGTGTCAATCCTATGGCTGGCTGTCTTCCTATTATTCCGACCATTTTCGTCTTCTTCGCACTTTATAAAACCGTGTTCATCAATGTTGAACTTCGTCACGCGCCTTTCTTTGGCTGGATTCAGGATTTGTCGGCCCGCGACCCGTTATCTTTCTTAAACGGTTTTGGGGCCTTCCCATGGGATAGCCCGCCAGCGCTCTCTATTATTGCTATTGGGCCTCTCGCTATTCTTTACGGTATTTCCATGGCGATGACATTTTCACTATCGACTCAGCAATCAGCTGCCGCTGGCGGAACCGCCGGAGATATCATGGAAATGCAAATGAAGATTTTCAAATGGATGCCTTGGATTTTTATGTTCGTTCTTGCGCCATTTGCGGCAGGTTTACTGCTTTACTGGATTTGGAACAATGTTTTGTCATTCATCCAGCAATATTACATTACCCGGAAATTTAATGTGGACACACCGTTTGACGGGTTTTTTCGTAAGATAACCGGCAAAGCCAAAGTAGAAGCTGAATAGTTTTGACCCAAGACGTTGATCATGAACTTATAGAAGCCGGACGGATATTATTCGCTCGCCCGGTGGAATTTATGCTGAGCGTTGTTAGTTTTGACAAACTCCCGGCGCCAACCCTACCTGAGATTTGTTTTGCGGGCAGATCTAACGTTGGCAAGTCCAGCCTCATCAACGCGCTAACAGGTCAAAATGGTCTTGCCAGAGCATCCAACACACCAGGACGGACGCGCGAGCTCAATTATTTCAACGCCGATAGCCGTATTCGCCTCGTTGACTTACCGGGTTATGGCTATGCCCGCGCTTCAAAAACAGATATCGCTCGCTGGACCAAGTTGACCCGTCAGTTTTTGGCAGGCCGCGCTGGGCTTCGTAGAGTGTTCCTACTGATTGATTCTCGCCACGGTCTAAAGCCCGGCGACATCGAACTTATGGGCATGCTGGACGAAACGGCCGTGATTTACCAAATTGTATTGACCAAGATCGACAAGCTTAAAAAGGGCGAACTTGAAAAAGTTTCAGAGAAAACACTCGCGGCCATCGCCAAGCGTCCCGCAGCTTATCCAGGGTTAATTTCCACAAGTTCAGTAAAAAAAGACGGACTTGATACACTAAGAGCTGAGATTGCTACCTTGGCCTTGCCCGATCATCGCGTATAAGGGCTGTCATGATGACTCGCCGTAAAAACGAAGATGGCTGGACAAGCGCCCAAACTCTGTCCGAAGCTCTACCTTTTATCCAGCGCTATGCTGGTAAGACAGTCGTTATAAAATTTGGCGGACATGCCATGGGCAGTCCAGAGCTAACCCAGAACTTTGCCAATGATATGGTATTGTTACGTCAGGTCGGCATTCGCCCTGTTATTGTTCATGGCGGAGGTCCTCAAATCGGTAAAATGCTCGAACGTCTCAGCATCAAATCCGAATTTGTCGACGGCCTTCGCGTTTCCGATATCGAAACTGTCGAGGTCGCAGAAATGGTATTATCCGGCGGCATCAATAAAGCTCTGGTTCAAGCCATCAACGCTGCCGGCGGAAAAGCTGTCGGTCTCTCAGGCAAAGATGCTAATTTGATCACAGCCCGTAAGCTTCGCGAAGATCTCGGGTTCGCAGGACGTCCCGTCGCGACCGATGTGACGGTTCTTGATACTTTGGCCGCAAACGGGTTTATTCCAGTGATATCACCTATCAGCGCAGGCGAAGACGGTGCCAGTTATAATGTTAACGCCGACACAGCTGCCGGCGTCATCGCAGGCGCCTTAGGCGCATCACGCCTTATGCTTTTAACCGACATTGAAGGCGTGATGGATAAAGACAAAAATCTTCTCACCAACCTGTCCACCATTGATGCCCGCGGATTAATCAAAGATGGAACCGCGCAAGGCGGAATGATTCCAAAACTCGAAACCGCTATATCTGCAGTTGAGGACGGTGTTGATGCCGTCGTCATTCTAGATGGACGCCGAGCTCATGGTCTTTTGGTCGAACTTTTTACAGACCAAGGCGCAGGAACTCTCATAGGATGAGCCAGAGGATGAGCCATAAATTTTTCACTACTATCAGCGCCGCGCTAATCTTAAGCTCAAACGCCTTTGCTCAGACATCCACGCCCGCTATTTCTCCTGATGCAGCAACTGAAGTTACCGTTGATCCGGGTTGGAAAATTTGTAATGAGACATCTTTCTCTTTGCGGATTGCGACCGCGGCTATGGTTGCCGGCGTGCTAAAACCACGCGGCTGGTCATCTATCCGCCCTGGCGGGTGCTTAACGGTTCAAGCTCAAAGCGGCGCGCCGCGTTTTGTCTATGCTGAAAGCTCTTCCGCCCATAGAGGCGGCATTCGAGAATGGAAGGGCGATATATCGCTTTGTGCCAGTGACGAGGATTTCGAAGCCGATCCGGGTGTCGATTGCGCCCTACAAGAATTATCAACACGAAAATATATTGCTGTTGATCCAAGTGAAGAAGTGACAACCTTAGTCGAAATAGAAGAATTTGGCACCAAGGCTGTCACAGCAGGTATTCAGCGCCTTCTAATGGATAATGGTTATCCCATTACACGCGTTGACGGCGTCGCTGGCCGAAGGACATCTCAAACGTTGGCCAAATTTCTCAAAGACCAAGGTTTAGCAACCTCCCTATCCCCGGATCAGCAATTAGTGGCCCTTGAAACGGCTGCGATAGAAAAGATCGCAACGGTCGGCCTTACGCTTTGTAATAAATCATCTTCAGAAATTTGGGCTGCCATTGGTAGGCGCCGCAAAGGCAATTGGGAATCTCGCGGTTGGTGGAGTATCAATGTCGATGATTGCGCGCAGGTTTTCACCGAAACTCTAATATCCGCCGATCTTTCATACTACGCCGTCCAATCAGGAAGTATTGGAGTAGACGGCGCTAAGTCTTCAGATAAACCTCTTCGATCTCTGGCGGCAACCCCTAGTCAGTTTTGCATCGCCGATTCACGCTTTGCTGTAATGGGCCGGGAAAACTGTGCGGACCAAGGTTACCAACCGGCAAATTTCAGACCTCTGCCTATTGATAAGGACGGTATGCAAATTGATTTATCTGATGCTGACTTTGCAGGTACAAATGCATCAGGACTTCGGCGCTAATGACGTCTCATATTACGCACTGGATTTTTGATCTGGATAATACGCTTTATTCAGGCGACGCAGAATTTTTCTCTCAAATTGATAAAAAAATGACAACCTTCATCAGCGAGTATTTGTCTCTTGCGCCGCTAGACGCCCGTAAAATTCAAAAAGACTATCTCGCAGAATATGGCACGTCTTTGTCTGGGCTCATGGCCGTTCACGGCATGGATCCAGCCGAGTTTTTAGATTACGTCCATGACGTCGATTTATCACCTCTCATTCCATGCCCAAATCTACGCGGCGCTATAGACGGCCTGCCTGGCAAGAAATATATCTTTACCAATGGCTCGCAAAAACACGCCAAAAATGTCGGCGAACATCTCGGTGTCTACGATCTTTTTGACGGTGTGTTTGGTATTGAAGATGTGGATTATATCCCTAAACCTCAGCGCTCACCCTATATTAAATTTTGCGATGTTTTTGATATCGATCCCAAGCAGGCCATCATGTTTGAAGACAGTGTCCGTAATCTGGAAGTTCCCAAATATATGGGCATGGCTACCGTCCTCGTGACATCTGATGCCGACTGGAGCCACGAACCCGCACATGCTCGGCCAGCAAGCAATTCAACCACTGCAGAATGGGTAGATCATGTCACAAATGATTTAGCAGGCTGGTTACACACCTCTCGCCAACCAAGTCCTTAGCCCCAAAGTCTTGACCTACAACCCGCTCGTCCCTAACTAACGTTTATGGCTATCAAAGAAATACTCACGGTCCCTAATCCCGTTCTCAAGAAGGTCTCAAAACCTGTTGATGCGGTGACCGATGAAACACGGGCCTTAATGGATGATATGCTCGAAACCATGTATGACGCGCCCGGTATAGGCCTGGCCGCCATACAGATTGGTATTCCGCTGCAGATCATTGTTATGGATCTTTCCCGTGAAGAGGGCGAACCCGAACCTAAATATTTCGTCAATCCAGAGATTCTCGAGGACGTTGAAGAGACCAAGCCTTATGATGAAGGCTGTCTATCAGTTCCCGAAGTCTTTGAATCCATTGACCGAGCTGAAAGAGTCAAAATCACTTATCTGAATTACCATGGCGAGCGCGTAACAGAATGGGCTGAAGGGCTTTATGCTGTCTGTATTCAGCACGAGATGGATCACCTCAAAGGCGTCATCTTTATTGACTATCTCTCACGGCTAAAACGCGAACGCGCCGTCAAGAAAGTCATCAAAGCCGAGAAACTTAAGGCGGCGGTTTAATGCTATCATTTCAGAACTTTTTTAATTGGACCATGATTTTTGTAGTTGCGACTGCAGGCATCTTGGGAGTTATGCAAACCCTTATTATTGGTTACGAAGGTGTC
Source organism: Hellea sp. (assembly GCA_014238285.1). Lineage (GTDB taxonomy): Bacteria > Pseudomonadota > Alphaproteobacteria > Caulobacterales > Maricaulaceae > JACOMS01. Next base: position 1,599 of record JABABK010000013.1, on the reverse strand, counting down.
CCTATTTGTGCTCCTGAGAATATTTTCTGCTGTTTAGATTGCACTTACGGACTACCCAATCATTACATTAGTTTTTCATGACCCTACGCGTCGTCTTTATGGGGACACCAGAATTTGCGGTGCCATCCCTATCTGAAATACTCGCCAGCGGCTATGAGGTCGCGCGGGTTTATACCCAGCCGCCCCGCCCGGCTGGGCGCGGCCAAAAACTCACTAAAAGTCCAGTTCACCAATTTGCTGAAATCATGGGTATTCCGGTTAAGACGCCAGAGAGCTTTCGAAAGCCCAAGGTCATTGACGCGCTCGAAGAACTCGGCGCTGATGTAGCTTGCGTGGTGGCCTATGGCCAAATACTGCCTCAACGCGCCCTAGATGCGCCCAAACACGGCTGCTTGAATCTCCACGCCTCGTTATTACCGCGTTGGCGCGGCGCGGCGCCCGTCCAGCGGGCGATTATGGCTGGTGATGATGAGACTGCTTGCCAGATCATGCAAATGGCTAAGGGGCTTGATACGGGCGATATCGTCTTATCGGAAAATGTCGATATTCTACCTGATGACACAGCGGGTCTTTTGTTTGATCGGCTCTCGCACGTTGGCGCTGGCATGTGGCCGAGAACTCTAGCCGCCCTAGAACGCGGCGGTCTTGTCGCAAGCCCTCAAACAGGCGAAGCGCTTTACGCCGAAAAAATAACGAAAGACGAAGCCCGTATTGATTGGACAAGACCAGCGATCGCGATTGATCACCACATTCGCGGACTTAACCCATTTCCCGGTGCGTGGACTGAGCTTAACGGCAAACGCATAAAAATCCATATGGCTAATATCGAGCCCGGCGACGCAGAGCCCGGCGAGACGCTAGATGACGCACTTCTGATCGCCTGTGGCAGAGCCGCCCTTCGCATCACTGAGCTACAAGCCCCCGGCAAACCCAAAATGAACGCCGAAGACTTTCTACGTGGTATGGCAGTACCCAAAGGATCGGTTTTTAGGTAGATGTACTTAATTTTCTCGACGTTCCGGGTTCTTGCCTCGCAAGCCCCGGAATGACAGGAATAAACAATGAAACAGTATCATGTTTATATCATGGCCAGTCGATATCGTGGGGCGACTTATATCGGCGTCACCAGTGACCTAAACAAACGAGCCGCACAACATAAAGCAGGTGACTTTAAAGGTTATACTTATAAGTGGGATATCAAACTTTTGGTGTATTTTGAAGAATATCAAAGGATAGATGATGCCATTTCCCGAGAAAAAGAACTCAAGAAATGGCAGAGGCAATGGAAGTTTGATTTGATTGAAACTATGAATCCCAGCTGGGACGATCTATCAACATAAAGAAACTGTCATTCCGGGGCGCCCAAATTTTTTGTTTGGGCGAACCCGGAAGACCGAGAAAACTTGGTATACACATTCATGCCCCGATATAAACTGACAATTGAATATGATGGCGGGCCCTATAATGGCTGGCAATTACAACCCAGTGTACCGACGGTGCAAGGCGCAATCGAAAAAGCTGTTATAGGCCTTAATAACGAACCTGCCCTTGTGTATGGCTCGGGCCGCACGGATGCAGGCGTACATGCTCTAGAGCAAA
>JABABK010000139.1 GCA_014238285.1 Hellea sp. | reverse complement strand
CGAAGCGTATGTTAGCAATATTATGGGATGTGTTATTTGAATATATATTATGACATACATGTTGGACAGAATTTGCCATAATTCCCAATTCCATATGGCTTCAAATTTTGTTAGGATGTCATAGTATTTTTCAGAATTTGATTTGATTTGATTTGATATATCATTCTTTTTGGTATAATGTCGGCTTCTTTTTAAAATACATTTTTTGTAAAAAATAAATTTTTGGTGAAAAATATGCTTTTTTTGCCCAAAAATTACAAAAAATTGCAAAAAATGAAAAAAAGCACAAATTAAATCTAACGAAAAAAAAGTTTGGCGCATAGAATTTTTCTGAAAGCGACATATGTTTTAGATATTGTGTCGATATACAAATTAATAATAATAAAAAAATATGTTTACCGTTTAGTTTTTTCGCTATGCGGTGAGATTTTATAAACATTTAAAAACCATCAAAAAAACCATCAAAAATACGAAAACACGTGCTTTTCAAGTACGTACCTCGAACGTACCTTAAAAGGTGAATATATAGAACACCCCATATTTTCCTTGGACAAGGTCAGATTTCAGTAAGTAAGACTTTTATTTTCATGATTTCATTCAACGTATCCAATTTTG
>JABABK010000138.1 GCA_014238285.1 Hellea sp. | reverse complement strand
TATTTAAATTATAAGAAACAATTAAAAGCATATTCAAAAAAACAATTTGATCCATTTTGTAGAAGATATAGAATTAATTACCCATATAATAATATTAATAGTGTTATTACAACAGTTGGACAATTAAACTTTTTTAAATGGGCAATTAAGTATAAGATAATTAATTATATTAATAATAATTTTTATAAAATTGAAAAAGATATGACAAAATCTTTAAAAAAATCTATTGAACAAAAACCTAGCGAAAGTTCCATATTTTTCTCGTTAAAAACTTCTAAACTTACTAAATAGACAATCTAAGGATATCTGGTGACTGTTTTAGCCTTTTTGTTCAATATTTGATACACACACAGTTCATGAAATGCCCATTTCATCGAAAAATAATGGTGTGCACTGAAGTGTAAACCCGAAAATGTTGAACACTTTTGACTGTTTTTATTTAATAATTTTTAAAATAGGGACGATACGTTCGTTGAAACGTCCTGACATTATTGGTACATTTTTGTTATTACAGTCAACTTGGGTTGATATTTGATAATACGGTCGATTTCGGTCGATTCGAACTTTAAATAGCATATTCAATTTTATCTGTTATAAAGTTTATGGAAAATATTAAT
>JABABK010000137.1:154-619 GCA_014238285.1 Hellea sp. | reverse complement strand
GCATCAGAAGGTGCTTCAGCTGCTATGAGTGATAATAGAAGAGCTAATACGGAAAAGTATTTAGAGCAACTTAAAACATCTTTATCTTTAGAGACAGATCCTGCTGCAAAAGCTGATTTTGAAAAAGATATAAAAGACATAGAAGCAGAACTTAAAATAAAGAAGTCATTAGATACCCTTTTCTATATGAATCAACTAGCTAACCAAGGTCGTATTAAGCCTAAAAATAAAAGAAATGTACGCAAATCACTAGGCGAAAGACTAGAAAAAAAGCAAGGCGTTCCTAAAGGTGTAGACCCAGCTAAGCATGAAAGATGCGTACTGGATGTTAAAGCTGACGGTAAAGATAAATCATCTGCATATGCTATTTGTAATGCATCGATGAATAAAGCTGCAGAAGTAAGAATTCCTTCATCAACCCCACCTCCAGCAGGAGAGGGAGGAGACGATTGGTGGGCAGAAAGT
>JABABK010000137.1:0-144 GCA_014238285.1 Hellea sp. | reverse complement strand
GCATCAGAAGGTGCTTCAGCTGCTATGAGTGATAATAGAAGAGCTAATACGGAAAAGTATTTAGAGCAACTTAAAACATCTTTATCTTTAGAGACAGATCCTGCTGCAAAAGCTGATTTTGAAAAAGATATAAAAGACATAGAA
>JABABK010000136.1 GCA_014238285.1 Hellea sp. | reverse complement strand
AAATATGACCTAAAAAATTCCAAAAATTTCAAAAAAAAAGCTGCTAAAAATACTAAGTCTAACAATTTCTGAATTCGCTTTTTCGTTGTAAAACAGCACTTGATATGAACTCATTGATGAAAAATATATGATTGGTCTTGAACATACTTGAATAATCACTGTGAAAATGCATGAAGAAAAATATGACCAAAAAAATTCCAAAAATTTCAAAAAAAAAGCTGCTAAAAAAACTAAGTCTAACAATTTCTGAATTCGCTTTTTCGCTGTAAAACGGCACTAGAAATGAACTCATTGATGAAAAATATATGATTGGTCTAGAACATACTTGAATAATCACTGTGAAAATGCATGAAGAAAAATATGACCTAAAAAATTCCAAAAATTTCAAAAAAAAAGCTGCTAAAAACAATAAGTCTATCAATTTCTGAATTCGCTTTTTCGCTGTAAAACGGCATTTGATATGAACTCATTGATGAAAAATATATGATTGGTCTAGAACATACTTGAATAATCACTGTGAAAATGCATGAAGAAAAATATGACCTAAAAAATTCCAAAAATTTCAAAAAAAAAGCTGCTAAAAACACCAAGTCTAACAATTTCTGAATTCGCTTTTTCGCTGTAAAACGGCA
>JABABK010000135.1 GCA_014238285.1 Hellea sp. | reverse complement strand
ATGATGTCCACTTTCCTATCTCTCAAACCTTTTGGGAAAAGTTTGGATGATATTTGAACTGTCAGACAATATTTCGATATATGAAGACTTGTTCAGTGCAATTTAATAAATCATTTTATTATATAACATAGGCCATTGTCCATGTAATATTGCCATCAATAAATATCGTATTTCACACGTGTAATAAACATGCAAATGAGCCTGGTAACTGTGACGTTACAATTACAAAACGTCATTATATCTATAACGTCGAGTCATAATGATAATTTGACGCCATAGATGTAATGATGTCGTGATTTGACCAAATGAAAGTAAGAAATGGAAAATAAAAAAAATGAATTGTTGAGTTTTAAGCATATTTCTCGAGTTATACAATAAATAGAATTTCATATAAAAGCCTCGTTTCATATGAAATTAATAAACTCGTTTCATAAATTCAATACTTGAGCTTGTACCGAAATATCTAATGCCGAAACCGACTCGTCACAAATAATCAATTTAGGCTGTAAAGCAATAGTACTCGCAATACCAATACGTTGACGCTGCCCACCAGAAAATTCATGCGGATAACGGTTAAACACATCTTCGGTTAAACCAACACGTTCTAATAAACCTATGGTTTTTGCTTTGCGTTCTTC
>JABABK010000134.1 GCA_014238285.1 Hellea sp. | reverse complement strand
GGTGTCTGTTGATAATCCCAACCTGGTAGGTACATAATTATGTATACAGTAATTAACCAACGGGGGCATTTGTATATTTAACTTTTCGGTATATAATGGCAACAAGAAAACTTAGAAATAATCGTCAAAACCCGGACGAACAAAAATATTACAAAATTTTCTTGCTACAATCCACAGGTATTTCGCCGTATACATATTTTTATCGATTTTATGTCAGGATTTAAATGTTATTATAAAATATATATATATGTAAACTCTATGTTATGAATAACAACCTTTTTGTAAACATCCTGTTTACATTGGAAACCACATTTGTTAATTTGTTAATTTTTAATTATTCTTTTGCTTTGCAGCCTCAAACTTTTAAAAAAATTTAATTTTCGAAAGCGTCATAACTTTAGGGAACCTAGAAAAATAAAAATGTCCGAAAATTTGTTCTAAAACGATGTTTTTGACGCTCAAATGGGATTATATGCCTTTAAGTTAAGCAATTATAGTTAATTTATATAATCAATTCATAGATAAATAATCTGAATAATCCGATTTTCAAAAATTTAATTTAGATATTTGCAAACAAACAAAAAATCCTAATTTTAATAGGCAAACACTTTAACAACCAATTATTTGACCTTATCCACAAA
>JABABK010000133.1 GCA_014238285.1 Hellea sp. | reverse complement strand
CAGGACAAGCAATCAATATAAATGGAGGTTCTGTAACTTCTAGATAGTTTCTATTTTGATATAAAGAATTTTCTATTTGACAGGCTCTCAAAATCTTCTAAAATAGAAGGTGTTAATATTATAAATCAAGACATATATAATTTAATAGAACTATTATTAGAAATTAAACATAGAAGGAAGGGGCAATTAAGTGGCACTTAAACTCAAACCATTGGGCGATAGAATAATTATAGAACCTAGTGAAGAAGATGATTCCAAAAGTTCAGGAGGAATTATTATTCCTGATACAGCTAAAGAGAAACCTCAAAAAGGTAAAGTTGTTGCCGCTGGATCTGGAAGAGTAAATGATGATGGCAAAACAATATCTCTATCAGTTAAAAATGGAGATGAAGTTGTATATTCAAAAGAATACTTAATAGTTAGAGAAACTGATATTTTAGCTATAGTAGGCTAAAAAAATACGTCTTAAAAAATTAAAACAAACAAGAATAATGGAGAAAAAATAAAATGCCAGCAAAGGACTTAAAATTCGGAGCAGACGCAAGAACTAGATTAAAAGAAGGTATAGATATTCTTGCAGATACTGTAAAAGTTACATTGGGACCTAGGGGAAGAAATATTATAGTTGATAAGAAATTTGGACC
>JABABK010000132.1 GCA_014238285.1 Hellea sp. | reverse complement strand
CGGTGACCCAAAAATAGGCATGCTCCGCGGTTCCTCTTTAAACCCGGCAACCCAACAAAAGCTAAGAGGCAGTCATGCGGGCTCGTTTGAAATAGCGCACCAGCTTGCCTGGACGGGCAAAAAAGATTGGGGCCCTGTGGTTGAGCCAGATCCCGATATTTACGATTTGATTATTGTTGGCGCAGGCCTTAGCGGCCTGTCCGCCGCATTTTTCCACCAGCAAAAATATCCTAACGCTCGAATATTGGTCTTGGATAATCACGACGATTTTGGCGGCCATGCCAAGCGCAATGAGTTCAATTTCCAAGACAGAACTATTTTGGGCTACGGCGGAAGTCAATCACTGGAGGCGCCAGGTGCTTACAGTGAAACGACTCAAGACTTGCTGCAAATGCTGAACGTCGACTTGAAAAAACTAAAATCCAGTTACGATGAAACTTTTTACAAACGGCACGGGCTGGCATCGTCGGTGTATTTTGACAAAGCGCATTATGGGACGGACAAGCTCGTAAGGTCACAATTTCTTGACGCGTCGCTGTTCCTGCCGCTAGCGGAATCAAAGGTATCTGCGTTAGAAGCAGTTTCGCAGATGCCAATTTCCGAAGCAGCTAAGCGAGAACTTACCCGCCTTATACAGTCAGACAACGATGTATTAC
>JABABK010000131.1 GCA_014238285.1 Hellea sp. | reverse complement strand
CACTTTTATTGTTCTCAATCGGACAAAGGTGGACTTGTCTTTGGTGGTGATCTTGATTCTTATAATAGTTATGCCCAACGTGGCAACTTACCTGTTGTTGAGGATGTGTGTTCTGGCGGTATGGCAATTATGCCAATGATAGGGCGTGCAAGATTGTTGCGAATGTGGGGTGGTGTTATGGATATGTCTATGGACGGATCACCGTTTATCGATAGCACAGAAGTTAAAGAGTTATTTTTTAATGGCGGTTGGTGTTATGGAGGATTTAAAGCAACACCTGCAAGTGGTTATTGTTATGCTCACTTATTAGCAACTGACCTACCTCATGAAGTCGCAACTGCATACCGTCTAGATCGCTTCAGACGTGGTGCAATGATTGATGAAAAGGGTGTAGGACCTCAACCAAATCTACATTAAGAGGATAAGATAATGATAATAAACCATCCGTTATTAGGCCCTCGTGATTCTGAGGAGTTTGTATACCTAGGATCGACAGATCTTATCGATAGACCTACAAATTGGGAAAAAAGTGCTGCCGCCGAAGACTTCTATCAGTATCAATATATTAGAGAAAATATTGCCGGCGACATTCAAGAGCTTTGGTACCACGAACAAGGTGACCAATCATGGCTAATTGTTACTCGTAACACTTTAACACATGAGATTAAAAATGTTGAGTTTGCTCAAGATTTTTCAAGAG
>JABABK010000130.1 GCA_014238285.1 Hellea sp. | reverse complement strand
GAAGTGGTGGAATTGGAAGAGAGCGCCGCGGCGCGGCTTACGAATCGTAGCGAGGAGTTCGCTGATCTCGGCCTCATCCTTGAAGCTTTTGGCCCGGGCGCCGTTATCGTACGCGAGACGCCGGCGTTGCTCGGCGAGGGTGACGTTAAGGGTCTGGTGCGGGATCTCGCCGAAGAGTTGGCTGAATTCGGTGAGAGTGTGGCGCTCAAGGAAAAATTGGTGGACGTCTGTTCCAGCATGGCCTGCCACGGCAGTGTGCGTGCCGGGCGGCGGCTGAAAGCCGAAGAAATGGACGCACTCTTACGCGAGATGGAAGCAACGCCCCATTCTGGCCAGTGCAATCATGGCCGCCCCACCTATGTGGAGCTTAAGCTCGCCGATATTGAACGCCTATTCGGCCGTCGCTAAAGGGCGATACAGGAGAATCACTATTTCCGTAGCGCCGTAGCGCCGTCGGTCGATTTCCTGATAGCCGTCGAGCGGCGCTAGGACTTCTTTGGCGCTTGTTTCAGCGACCACAATGGCATCTTCAACGAGCCAATTGTTGTGGGCGAGAGATTCAAGTGCCGGTTCTGCCTTGCCGCCCCGATAAGGCGGGTCGAGGAAGGCGTAACCGCAGGGTTCAGGCGCGGGCGGCAGGCGTGTGGCGTTACCCTGAATCACGCGTACATTGCTGTGGAAATCCAGCGCCCGCACATTTTCTCT
>JABABK010000012.1:60892-68522 GCA_014238285.1 Hellea sp. | reverse complement strand
TCAAGCGTGGCTTTAAACTCGCCCGCTTTAGAGCGAGCCAACCCAAACACATCACGGAAGTCACCTTGCGCAGCACTTAGCTCAGCCTTGAGCTTATCGATACGCCCTTGGTTCCCATCAAATGTTGACTGAACACTACGCGCTTTTGATTCTAATTTATTGAGCTCATTCTGAGCCGATGATAATTTAGAAGACTGCTGATCACGACGTTTACGGAAGTCAGTGACGCGCTTTTGATTTTCTTGTTGGATCCGAGCTGAATCAGAGCGAACCTTCTGCAAAACCTGGTCAATGGACGAGATTTGCGCGGTTGCAGGAACAGCAGCGAATGCCACGGATGCTACAACTATCGCTGCAGAACATTTTGTGAAAAATTTCATAGTTTTACTCATTTTTTTATACCCCGATTATTGGCCAATGAACACTGGAACAGTTGCCATATCAGGCGCGGCTTCGCCTTTGGCGATACGAATTGCTTGACGCATTTCAAGCGCCTTACCGTTGTCAACAGGATCCCAAGTTTTGTTATCCATATTATAGACAGCGATTTCGTCTTCACTCTTAGTCATGTAGACAAGAGCCACACGGCCAAAGCGAATAAAGTTCACGATATTGCCAGGCTGTGTCGGATGAGCCCCCTCGTAAGAGTCGATACCCTGACCGTAAGAAACTTCTACCTTATAGGCATTTAACACTTGGCGATATTGCTCGACCGGAGAGACATCGGGATCACCCAAAACAGCTTTCACACGCTCGACCCGAGCAAGACGCTCGTCAATATTAAACGGCACATCACTCTTAATAGAGTCCTCGATTTCAGCCGTCATAGTCAGCATCATCGGCACCATGCCCTGCTTGATCTGTTCAACAGTTGCCAATTGGCGATTGAGAGATTCAATTTCAGACTTTTGTGACTGCAAGTAAATATCCTGTTGATCGACGAAAAGTGCGATATTATCTTTTTGTTGCAACACAGCTCTGTATTCACGGACCATTTGATCCGCTTCATCATCTAATGTGGCAACAGTTTGCTGAGACGCGGCGCTTGCGGCCGTAGAAGCCTTTGCTGCGCTCATCGCACTATCCAGCTGAGCGCTAGCAGGCGATGCAAATACCAGGGAAGCTACTCCCAAAAGCATTAAATGCTTGGCTTTTGAAAAGTTAGACATGGTTTCCTTCCACTTAAGTTTTCATTTTTAATTCTGCCCCGCTCGCGCGGCACGTATGGGTGGCGATATTCGCCGTATTTTTGCAACCCATACGGCTTGCAAAATCTCGTTTGGGCTAAGCCCTAATTATTCGGCCATATAGACTGGCGCGGTCACAACATTTACAGCTGCCTCGCCGCGAGCCATTTTCACATATTGAACCAAGTCAAGCGCGCGGCCGCCCTTAACCTCAGCCCAAGCCTTACTTGTTGGATCGTACTGATAAACGTCACTACCATCAGCCTGCGCATAAATTAACGCAAGACGACCAAAACGCAGATAATTTCCGTCTTCAAGGTCGCCTGCAAATTCATTCACTGTAACGCCCGCCGCGATTAGCTTTTGCTGATCACGTGTTAAGGCACATGCACCAGACGCGCTGTCTTCAAGGCAAGCTGCTAGGCGCGTTCCCTGACGGTCGGCAACCGGGTGATTTCCTGCATAAGACGCAAAAGTCTGACCGTAGTCGACTTCAGCCTGATAAATATTAAGCGCTTTGCGCATCTTCTCTAACGGCAATGCTTCTTTATCATTTACCACATCCTGAAAATCGCCTAAGCGATTAAAGCGTTCTTCAGCATTAAAAGGGACATCTTTTTCAATCTCATTACTTATAGCTGCTGCCATTTTTGATATCATTGGATTGACTGAGGCGGTTAATTTATCAACCCCAGCAAGCTGCGCTTTAAGCGATTCGATCTCGGCCTTCTGACTAGCTATGTAAGCTTCCTTATGAGCAATATTGAGCTCAACATTTGAAATCTGCTGAAGTATTGATGAATACTGTACCTCTGCCTCTGAGGCAGATTGCGCCTGAGCTGAAATCCCTAAGCCGACTACGAGACTCACTGAAACCAAAGCCTTCGACATATACGTCGTTGCGGTATGGATATTTACCACTCACGTCCTCCAATTATTTTTGCATGTCAGGCATGCTTATTTTCATAGTTAAACGAGGCTTACACCCTAACGAATGCTTAATCAATCGTTAGACTGTTACAAAACACGTTTTTTTTTGAAAAAACCGAGCTTTTTTTATGCAATTAATTTCAATGGGTTGTTTAGAACGGGCCGTCTAAAGGAATGGCTGGGGTACCTGGATTCGAACCAGGGATGGCGATACCAAAAACCGCTGCCTTACCACTTGGCCATACCCCAACATTCATACACTGCTATAGGCAGCGGAGCGCCTTCTATCCAGTTTTAAAAAAGAATGCAATGGCTAACACAAGAAAAAACTGCCTCCTTTATATAAAGTGCCAAACTGTAGAAAGTTTATCGATAAACGAGAAATAGCTTTCTTGCCTGCAAAAATAGTGATATCGGCATTTTAGAAACAATTGAGGTAAATATGCGTCACTTTTTAGTCACAGTCCTAGGAACAATTATTGGAATACTCCTTTGCTTCTTCCTTTTAGTCGTCTTCCTAGTCGCCATTATTGGCGCATCAATGGCTTCCAATCAGACAAAATCCACAAGCGATAAAGTAGTTCTCACACTAAACCTGCAAACACCTATGCTCGACCACTCGGCAGGTGAAACCATATTTGGCGCGCCGCCCTTATCTGTGGTCAATATAGTCCAGAGCCTTAACGCCGCTAAATCAGACGACAATATAAAAGGTGTATTTATACGCGCTAATAATTACGGCATGGTACCAGCCAGCGCTGAAGAGATTAGATTAGCTATAAAAGACTTTCAAACCAGTGGCAAATTCGTCGTGGCTCATTCTCAAGGATTTGAAGGCACTTCATTCACAGCCTATCACGCTGTTTCAGCTGCCGACGAGATTTGGCAGCAAGACACAACTGGGTTTGCCGTTGCAGGCATTCGCTCCGAATCAGGCTTTTACGGCGGCGTTGCTGAAAAATATGACGCTAAAGTACAAATGGAGCAATTCTACGAATATAAGAACGCAGCTAACGTCTACACACAAAAAGACTATACGCCCGCTCACAGAGAAGCCACAGAAAGTCTCCTGAACTCATTCTATACTATAGCAACGTCACAAATCGCTATTGATCGCGACATGAGCGTTAAAAAGATTAGCCGGCTGTTTGAAGCAGCCCCCCATAGCGCTGAAAGCGCCCTTAAAGCCGGACTGACTGATAAACTTGGGCATTATTTGGAAGCCCAGGACTATGTAAAAGAAAAAGCTGGCGGCGATGATGTCACGTTCCAAAATGTCAAAGCCTACGGTGCTACGCTTTATAATAGCGGCCCCGTTATTGCAATGATTGGCGGCCAAGGTCCTGTTATGATGGGTAAATCCAGTGACGGCGCTAATCCATTTAGTAATAATGTCACCATGGGCAGCGACACCCTAGCCAGCGCTTTCGAAGCCGCGGCCAATGATGACGATGTTAAAGCTATCGTTTTTCGCGTCAGCACACCAGGCGGCTCCGCGACAGCGTCGGATCAGATCTTAAATGCTGTATCTCGAGCCCAAACCGCCGGAAAACCCGTCATTATCAGCATGGGTCAGTACGCGGCATCGGGCGGATATTATGTTTCAGCCTACGCTGATAAAATCGTCGCACTTCCTTCAACTATAACTGGGTCGATCGGCGTGCTTGGCGGAAAAATCGCTCTACGAGATACATTTGCCAGAATCGGTTACAATATCGAAGCCATTAATAAAGGCGGAGACTATCTTGGTGTTTATTCAGGCGATGAACCCTTTACACAGGCCCAGCAAGCGGCCTATCGCGGCCAAATGGAAGACATTTACGTCGACTTCACGACACGGGTTTCTGAGGGACGTAACCTTCCTCTTGAACGGGTCCTAGAAATCGCCAAAGGCAGAGTCTGGACCGGCGAACAAGCTTTAGAACGCGGCCTAGTGGATGAGCTTGGCGGTTTTCGCAAGGCGATTGAAGTCGCCAAAGCTGAAGCCGGGATAGATGCGGATAAATCCGTTAAACTTAAACACTTCCCAAGGCCCAAATCTGATCTAGAACAGATCGAAGCGCTATTCGGCCAATCCGTGAAAGCACAGAGCGATCTAGCGGCACTACGCGACATTGTAGAAATGCCTGAGATCAAAGCTTTATTGGAAGCCCGTAAAGATTTGCAAACAAATCAAGAGCTCAAAGCTATTTTACCTAAAATAGACTAGAGCCTAATACGTTTGGATTCTAATATTTGGCTCAGGGGCTCTAGCTCCTTAGCCACATTTTTCCACTTCCCAATCGACGTTGAATATAGCTTTTCTCTAATTTGAGCGGAACTGGCTGACGCGCTGACATCTTGGCGTTTATGAAACTCTAAAAGATCGCTTGAATATTTTAGCCCCAAATATGCCATAATCCTGTGAACTGTCTCTTCCGAATTATTGACAAGTCTCTCATAGTTTACGAATTCAATTCTGTGCCCAAGCACACGAAGCCAATGGCTTTCAAGTTTGCGATAGGCCAAATAATAACGCCCTAAATCTTCTAGGCTAAAAGAAAATTTAAAATATGGTTGCTTATACATGGCGTAGCACACATCCATAGGGTCACGCCTGACATATAGAACTTTTGCCGCGGGAAGATGCCGCGCAATCACACCTAAGTATAAAAAATTGAACGGGTATTTTTCGATAAAGAATTTTCGGTCGATCCGTAAATAGGCGGTTTTATCCACATAAGCCTGAATGACAGAACCCGTCAAATCATCGGCCAAATTTTCAATGGCATCTCGCGTTAAAAGCGCTTGCATTGGAAGTTTGGATTGTCTTTTGACGGCCTGCTCGAGGAAAAAGGTTTCATCTATGCTCTCGATATCGGTATGACCGGTTATGATTTTTTCTAGAAGTGTCGTCCCCGACCGAGGCAGCCCGACAATGAAGATAGGGCATGCTTTCGTTTCAATAACAGCCGGAGAATGACTAGAAGCTCCCTTAAATTTTTCCGCCAAAGCCTCAAGAACAGCGATTTCGGATTGTACCTCGTAACCTTGATTTTGGCCAATACGCCATGCCGCATCATTTCCACGTTTATATTGCCCAAACGCTTCAGCCCAGCGTCCCTGATCTTCAAGCGTTTTACCCAGCGCAAAATGTAAAAATACATTGTTTTCATCGGCAGAGTTTTTTTGTTCCAATACACTTTTTATTTGATTTGAATGTTTGTCGTCTTTTGCTTTTCGCGCCTTTGATAACTCAAAGTGAATACGCTGATGATCTGGCATTTCAGCCAATAAATCTTCCATATGTTTTTCAGCAAGCTCAAGCTGACCGACCTTTGTGGCGCAAAGAGCTAAGTTCATCCGGTAAGACTTCGCGTCGGGCCGCGCCTTAACGGCTAGCGCAAAACAGCTCCACGCTTCCCCATGTAAACCTAGACGCCCTAAAAGATCGCCCGCTTTGTTCAAATAAAAAGCATCTTCGCCTATCTTAGGCACGTATTTTCGAACGAGATCAGCCGCTTTATTATGCTGATTACTCCGTAGGAATATTTCGGAAAGCTCTATCGCGGCATCATATCTACCGCGGTCTGCCTTTAGGGAGTTCTCCAAGTAGGACGCCGTATTTCGGATATCCTTCACTTGCTTACTGACTAACGCTAGAATAAAAAATCCTTCAGCCTTAGTTGATTTGATTTTGGTCAGCTTTAAAGCTGTGCTTTTGGCAATATCACGGCGTCCCTGGGAAAGGGCGGCTCTGGCTTGCCGGACGAGTTCTTGATTTTTCATCTGATTAGACGTCAACACCGTGATCCTCGTAATACTTTTTGAGATCGCCGAGTTGATCTTCAAAATGCCGCCACTTACCAATCGAGGAAGTTGAAATTTTTGATCGAACCTGCACGGAACTTGCTGTTGTGCTCGGCTTATTATTCAAATGAAAGTTCACACAGGCCTCTTCATAATCCACGCCAATAACGCCCAGTAAATTTCGTATTTCGGCCTCTGGACTCCCAACTAACGTCTCATAGTCCACCTCGATCAACCTATCTCCTAGAAGATCTTTCCAGTGCCGCATAAGTTTCAGGTAAGCCATATAGTATTGGCCAATGTGGGACAGATCATAAGAAAATTTATAAGCCCAAGTAAAAACCTGCTTAAATAATGACAATGATGTATCGAGTGGATTCCGGTTGACGACAACAAATTTCGCGTTTGGCCAAGCCTTGGCAAGTGGCCCCAAGAACAAAAAGTTTAAAGGCAGTTTTTCGATAAAATACGGATCATCGCCGAGGCGGTATGAAAGCGACTTCAAATAGGCTTCTGGAAGCTTAGCGTGGTGCGGAAGAAAAGCCTTATAGGCTTCAGCATTAAATATATTTGTATGATCCGCCGCAAGAGATGTAGCCGTTTGCTGAACAAATAATGTCTCTCCAACCGTCCCAATTCGTGAATGGCTCGTCAATATCCGCTCTATCAGAGTCGTTCCTGTTCGTGGCAATCCCGCTATAAAAATCGGCGTTTTTGACGTCTCTTGAACATCAGTAGCATCGCCTTCATACCATGCCTTTGAACAAAGCCTTGCGATCTCTTCAGTAAATTTTATATCGCTCTGTGGGTTATATTTAACAATGCGGGAAATAATATCATTGCCCTTAGCGTAATATTTATAGGCATTTTCCCAATCGCCTATATCCTCATATTCCTTGCCAAGCGCAAAACATATAGGGGTGTTGCGGTTTTCTGGAATATTAGGTTCTTCAAGAAGCTTAAGCATCGCCTCGATGTGGCGCATATCTTTGGCCTTCACCAAACGCGCGAAGTGATAATGGTTTTGTCGATGCCAGGGGTTTTTCTGGATAACTTTTTCATACAGCTCTTGCGCTTTTTCCAACTCCCCCAAATAAACTGCACAATTTGCCAAATTAGCCTGAAAAATATCGATGTTGGGCTGTAACTCATTAACCCGTAAATATAATGGCCAAGCTTCGGCTGGCATACCAATTTGAACGTAGGTCGTCCCAGCCAGATCAAGATAACGCGGATCATTTTGCATCATAGGCGTAACACGTTTTATAAGCTCGGCGGCCTCGCCATTTCTACGCTGTCTGGAATATATATTGGCAAGCTCAATCGCAGCATCATATCTATGCGGGTTTATGGATAAGCATTTTTCAAATACTTTCATCGCTGAAACACGATCACGCTTGGCATTTGCCATCAATCCCAGAAGGAAATAGCCCTCACCTTCTTTCTTATCCAAGGCAATAATAGCTTTAGCATGACGCTCTACCTCAGCCCAGTTTTTCTGGTTGAAGGCTTGACGCGCGCTTTGGCTTAGACTGTCAATCGTATTCATAATATCTCAAGATATGAAGGAGGCATAAAAAAAGGGCCACCGAAGTGGCCCTTCCTATCAATTTAATCTCAGAGATTAAAACGTTTTCTGAGCACGGACGTAGAAACCACGACCGAATACACGGTAAGTCGCAGGCTCTGTTCCGCCACTGAAACCAGTTTCGATGAATGGCGGG
>JABABK010000012.1:28450-60882 GCA_014238285.1 Hellea sp. | reverse complement strand
TTAGTTAGGTTAGTAACACCACCTGTCACAGTAAGACCTTTGTCTTCCCAATCGTAACCAACAACAATGTCGTGATACAATTCAGAACCAATCTGTTGACGGTATGAACCATCAGCCTGGTTACCAGCACCACAGTTACAGAATGTATCTGCTTCTAGGGAACCGACATACTCACCACGGTAAGTTAGGCTCATGCCATTCTTAGCCCAACCCAAAGAGTAGTTGAACTTATCTTCAGGATAAGCTTGACCGGAAAAACGTCCAACTAGGTCATCTTTAGAGCCAGTAATCGCAGATACTTGAGAGTTTTCAAGAACATGAGTCCAGATGAATGAACCGCGAAGATCACCAAAGCCAGCTTCGTAATCCCACCGTAGTTCACTATCAATACCTTCAACTTTCAGAGTATCCAGATTAAGCGGTGCCTGAGAAAGCGACGCGATTGAATAATCTGCGCGACGCACAATCAAACCACAAGCAGCTTGGTTTTGCTCAACATAGCACTGGTTAAGAATAGTCTGTGTTGGAATTCCGCCGATGGCGTCATCTAGCGTCGTTCTGAAGTAATCAACTGTGACAGACGCATTCAAAGCACCAAGTTTTGGTGTGAATACGGCACCCAAAGTGATCGTATCACCAGATTCTGCTCCAAGATTAGGGTTACCACCAACGTGAGCCAGTAGCTGTGTATCAAGCTGAACAGCAGCTTGCGCACATCCAGCCGGAAGAGGCGTTTGTGCACATGGGTCAGAATAAGTTGGGAAACTATCTGAAACACCACCGAAGAGGTTAAAGATAGTAGGTGTCCGGAAAACTGAACCAGCTGTACCGCGAAGTTTCAAACTCTCAAGAGCTTGGAACTCGGCACCGACTTGCCACGTAACTTTATCTCCAAAAGAACTAAAGTCATCATAACGTAAGCCACCTTTAAGATCCAAACGCTGTGTACCATTACCCCAAACAGGCGCGAATAGTTCGCCGTGCAGGTTGTAATTGGAAACTGAACCAGCTGTTGAAGCGCCAGTGTTACCCGTAACATTACCAAGTATCTTATTAGAATCCAGGTCATTTGTTAGAGCACGTTTCCAGTGTCCCATACCAGCAGCCCACTGAAGTGTACCACCTGGCAATTCAAATGCATCGCCTGAGAAATCAGCACCGATAGACGTAAATGTGTCTTTCTGGCGATCCAGCAGGTTGGCCGTTACATAATCGATCATGTCATCAGTAACTGTTGAAGCTGTAACTTCACCAGTTGCGCGAGTAACAGAACCACCGCCAAAGAAGTTAAACGGTACACAACCAACGATTATTGAAGTCGGATCGGCAATATCGCCATAACATTCAGGCTGACCGTCACCATCGAGATCCGCTGAAGGACCGAAGGCGTTTGAAAGGCGCTCACCAGAGAACTGACCAAAGTCACGTGATTCAACATTACGATAACCGTGGTTAGCAAAAACTTCCCAGTTAATACCGCTGATTTCGCCATCAAGGCTAGCAGTGACTTGTGTCTGTGTAACATCTTGGGTGAAACGACGATTTGTTTCGATCATCCGACGACGTCCATCACGGATAGGTTCGTATTCGAGGAAACCAGTATCTCCGGTAACCAAACCATTCGCAGTGTTATAGGCATCAACAGCACGACGGAGATAATAGTTATCTTCTGAAATACCGTTATACGCTGTGCCATTGAAAACTCCAGAATAGCCAGGGTCTGTCGGGGAGTTATATGGCATAGGTGCCAATTCCTGAGCAGATTTCCGGTTATTGGTTCTCAAAGATACGTTAAAGTCTACATTATCCATAACTTCATAGTTAGCATTCGCGAACATATTAAGCTTTGTATATGGTGTCTGCATATAGTTGACAGGCGCGTAGTTATAATTGCGACCATCATGAGGAACGATTGCGCCAACTTCATAAGGCACTGTTGCAGGCGTACCGACAAGGAAGGTTCCTTGTGTGGCGAAAGTCAAACGGCTTTCAGGAATACGAGATGATCCAAGTGGGTAACAACCTGTTGGATATGGCTCTGTTAGAGTGTCTTCACATCCTTCTGGGTAGATGTAATATGAATCCTGGAAATAATCCCATGGGAAGTCACGCTGAAATGCTGCTTCTTGATCAACATATTCTGCGCCAAATGATACATTACCTTTATCGAAAGTCGTACCGGCTAACGCGCCCAATGTGTACTGTGTACCATTACTTGTTTTGTCCCAAGTATTGTATTGGCCAACAAGCTCGATACCATCAAAATCTCTACGAGTGATAACGTTAACAACACCAGCAACGGCGTCAGCACCATAAATCGCAGATGCACCATCTTTCAGGATATCAACACGATCAATCATCATACCAGGAACTGTTTGGAAGTCACCGCTGTCAACCATACGCTTACCGTCAACAAGTGTCAGCGTACGAGCAGTACCGAGACCACGAAGGTCAATACGAACAGAGCCATTACCGCCATTGTTTGTGGTGGTACCGATTGGTGAACCGGACATGGAAGGAATAGTTTGGATCAAGTCACCGATATCTGAGATACCAGAAATAACCAGCTCTTCACGATCAACAACTGTGATCGGGCTGGCACTATCTAGGTCCTTACGACCAATACGTGAACCTGTAACGATGATTTCATCGGAATCAGAGAATTGATCACCAGCATCTTGTGCAAAAGCAGATGTAGAAACACCAACAGTCAGCGCACCGACAAGCATTGTCGACTGGAGTAAATATTTTTTTATGTGTGAATTCACAGTTTAACCCCTTAATGGTTGTGAAGCTTCATGCTTCAGTTTTAAGTTTTGTCCCTTTTATATATAATCCATAAAAGAAACGAAACCCGGCCTTGGAGAGCCGAATCCAGACCTTCTATGACGATTTTTTAATAAAGCTCAAGCCTACAGCCTTAAAAACATCTTAAATTCTATGTTTTTTTGAAAAACCGTTGCATTTTTGCAACCTTGTCGGCATTCAAAGGCAGATTTGACTACGTTAAGGCCCAATAAAATGAAAAAGAACCCAATGAGAATAATTTCCGCAATAAGTTTAATTGCATTTATTTCAACCACTGCCTGGTCGCAGGCTTCACCATCGATTCAAGTCGAAAACCTTAAAAAATGTGCTTTAATTCAAACAGATAGCGACCGCCTAGCTTGCTTTGACACAGCTATGAGTGCCTTAAGCACTGCCGTTGACACAGGTGAGATCATGATCATCGACAAGCAAGCTGTTAGGACCGTCAAAAAGGATGTCTTCGGCCTCAACCTACCATCGCTATCCGGACTGGGCGGAATATTTAAATCCAGCGAAGAAGCCGGCATAGCGAAGGATGTGAAAGAAGTTGATCTGACGTTAGAAAAAACCGAAAGCTTTGGTTATAAGAAAAACAGGTTTTTCTTTACCAATGGACAGGTTTGGGAACAAGCCCAGTCGCTTAAAATTAAACCACCAAAACCAAAAAACGGCGTCAAACCAACCGCCCTTATAGAGAAAGCAGCCCTCGGGAGCTTTACCTTACGAATCAATGGCGAAGGCAAAAAAATCAAAGTTCGACGCGTTAAGTAAATTATGAAGGCCTGGTACAAGGACCTTATATGGTCCTGGCGCGGTGTGACAGTTCGCGAAACTGGCGCCAAAATTTCATTTAATCTCAGCCTCGTAAACGACCTATACGTGCAGGGTAGCTACACTGTAGTCGAAAAACTGCGCAATTTCACACTCCATACACGTCCAATAGTAGCCGTCTATCCCAATACTATTCGTCCTTGGTACTTATTATGGGCAATCATCACCCGTGCAGGTGTGCGATTAGCTGGGCCAGATCAAGCCCAAAATGCTGTACTGGCGATCCATTTTGAAGACAAAACAGAAACGATGCCCCCCAAAGTCCCTATCGGCCTAAGAACAATTAACTTTGAATGCACTGATATTAGCAAATCAAACGTCGCAAACACGTTCAAATCAGTATTTGGCTATGACCTATCCGTCGATCCAGAGGTTCACAACGGCCTTATGGTTCGAAAATCCGAAGAAAACGGCTCTCATAGCGGCAAAGTCACCCAGGGCCCGTGCAAACCAGAGCCTGGGTGGGTCTACCAGAAGGTCGTCAATAACCGCACGGAAGATAACCACGTGGCAGACCTTAGATGCCCTACGCTTTTTGGAACACCTGCCCTTGTCTTTATCAAGGAACGGCCATTTGATCAGCGCTTTGACAATCTCAACACTAGGTGCACCTTAAAAAAGCCGGAAGAGTTGTTTTCACAGGACGAACTGACTAATATCTCACGGTTTTGTCATAAAATGAAACTGGACTTTGGGGGTCTAGATATTTTACGAGATAAAGAAGATGGACGAATCTACATCGTCGACGTCAACAAAACAGATATGGGCCCGCCCTTTGCTTTATCCCTGAGGGAAAAACTCAAAGCGGTAGATATACTAGCTAATCAGTTTAAATCTGAATTGTTGCCATAACAGACAGGATGAATTTCAGATGGGTATTCCATTTGTCAAAACTTTCGACTTTGAGTACGGCGTCAGCCAATCTCTTAGTCCATTAATCGACCGGGTCATCGCTGATAACCCTGGGCCGTTTACCTATACGGGTACCGGCGTCTATATTATAGGTGATAAAAATGTCGCCGTTATCGATCCGGGCCCAAAAACACCCAAACACATTGAAGCTCTCAAGAAAGCCCTCAAAGGCCGCAAGGTGACCCATGTTCTCGTGACCCATCACCATGTGGATCATTCGCCTATGGCCGCGCCTCTGGCCGCAGAACATGGCTGCCAAGTCTATGGCTACGGCCTGCAACCAAAACCACCCGAAGGCGGCGAAGTTCGGCTCGAAGCCGGGGATGACCTTGGCTTTAAACCTGACATCGAAATTTGCAACGGATTGAAAATAAATGGCGATGGCTGGACGATAGAAGCCATTCACACACCGGGCCACACATCCAATCATATGTGCTATGCCCTACACGAAGAAAATGTTTTATTCTCCGGCGACCATATTATGGGCTGGTCAACCAGCGTCGTCAGTCCTCCTGATGGACATATGGGCGATTACCTTAATAGCCTTGATATCATTCTGAAACGAAAGTTTGATCGAATCATCCCGACCCACGGAACTGTCATTGAAAGCCCAGCTGAATTTGTTCAGGCCTATATTGATCACCGCTTACAAAGAGAGGCACAAATTTACCAAGCTCTTTTGGACGGTCTCTCAAAAATTTCTGATATCGTAGCCCGGCTTTATACCCATATTGACAAACGCCTTTATCCCGCCGCAGCCCATAGTGTCTTGTCTCATTTGATACACTTAAGAGAATCTGGAAAAATTGACGCCGATGGCCCTGATGGTCTGAAAGTTAATTATCAAGTCATCGCGGCTTAATGCCCAACCCAAAAACACTTAATCACCGCGCTACCTGTCATTGCGGTTCAGTCGTGCTAGACTTTGTAGCCCCGGCAACAATGTCCGTGACTCATTGTAATTGCTCCATTTGTGAAAAAACAGGCTATGTACATGTATTTATACCGCAGAAAAACGCGGCAATTACAGGCAAAGAAAACCTAAGCCTCTACACATTTGGGACGGGCACCGCGCAGCATTATTTTTGCAAAATTTGCGGGATCAAACCCTTTTACATTCCCAAGTCCCACCCAGAGGATTATTCGGTCAATTTAAGATGCATTGAAGGCGGAACAATTACGCCCTCAGAGACAATCAAATTTGATGGCCAGAACTGGGAAAATAGTATCGATAACCTACTGTCTAAAACGTAAGCTCGGTCGACCTTAATTCATCGGCAAATCAGTGATCAATATATGTTTTGGATGATCCGAAAATCGATCAAGCCAGGCCATAATATTCGGATATTCAGACAGATTAAAGCCGCCATCTCCCGCCACATGGGTATAAGCATAAAGCGCGATATCGGCTATTGTCGGACCGCTGCCGACAAACCACAGATTATCCGCCAAATGCGCTTCCATAACGGCCAGTGCTGCTTCGCCCCTTGGCATAAGTTTTACAAGCTCATTCGCGCGGGTTTCCATAGCATAAATATGTATAAACCTGGCGACGGCGATAGCGGGTTCGTGCTTATATTGCTCAAAAAACATCCACTGTAAAACCTTGGCTTGATCAAAGCTATTGAGCGGCCAATAAGGTGTGCCTTCGGCCAGAAAATACAGGATCGCATTGCTCTCAGCCAGCAAACGCCCATCGGCTAATTCTAATAGCGGTATTTGGCCCGCTGGATTTTTAGATTTATAGTCTTTTGATTGCGTCTCGCCTTTGTGGATATTTAAAGGGACGTGATCATAATTGATGCCCAGATAGCTGAGCATCAATCTTACTTTATAGGAATTCCCGGAGGGCAGGTAATCATAGAGTTTCATCTATTTTTCGCCTCCAAAACGCCCAGTCCAGTCTTCGACATCACTATCTTCAATCTTCGCAAACAATACGTCAGGCGCGCCAATTTCAAGGCCGTGTGGCAAGGCATCAAGCAAATCATGAATGCCCGTATAATCACCAAAATTCCATGTCCGGTTACCTGCTGGCACATCCACCGCCTCCAATATTTTTGCTGCCGCATCAGGAATGATCGGCTGTGCAATAATTCCGAACAGCGCCACCAGGTTAAGTCCCACACGAACCCCAACAGCTGCTTGATCCACATCTGTCTTATAATGTGTCCAAGGCGCAGCCTGAGTCAGATACTCGTTACCTGCGGCCCAAATCGCGCGGGTTTCTGCCATCGCCTTACGAAATTCTCGGCCATTATAATATTCGATTAGAGCCGGAATACGTGTTTGTAGCTCTTGTAAAATCCAAGCTTCAGACTCACCAAATTCCCCACCGCTCGGCACTTTGCCATCAAACTTACTCGCTGTATATTTCGTGATTCGATTGACGAAATTCCCAAGCACATTGGCAAGGTCAGAGTTTACACCCGTTTGGAATTCTTCCCAAGTAAACGCGGCATCATCACTCTCCGGCGCATTGGCCATTAAGTGCCAGCGCCAGTAATCAGACGGCGCTATATCAAGGGCTTGGTTCATGAACACGCCGCGCTTCTGGCTGGTCGAAAACTTGCCGCCATACCAGGTCACCCAGTTAAAGGCTTTCAGCTCATCCACCAGTTTCCACGGCTCGCCAGAACCTAAAATCGTTGTTGGAAAGGATAGCGTATGAAAGGCCACATTATCCTTGCCCATAAACTGGACAGATTCCCCATCGGCCGCGCCTTTATCCGTGCGCCACCAGCGCTCCCAGTCTCCGCCAGTTTCCTCGGCCCAGTCTTGGGTTGCAGCCATATAGGCGATCGGCGCGTCAAACCAGACATAGAAGACTTTAGTTTCGAACCCTGCCCTTGGCTTTCCGTCAGCACCTGTGACCGGAATGCCCCATTTCAAATCCCGTGTAATTGCGCGATCACGAAGCCCTTCATCGAGCCATTTATAGGCAATAGAACTGGCAAGCACCGGCCAGTCTTTAGCCTCATCTACCCAGGCTCGGAGCTTATCTGACATCACAGACTGTTTTAAATAAAGATGGTTAGTTTCGCGCACTTCCACATCGTGAGAGCCGGAAACAGACGAATAAGGATTGACCAAATCAACCGGGTCTAAAAGCTTGCCGCAATTATCACATTGATCACCGCGGGCCTTTTCAAATTCACAATTCGGGCAAGTACCTTCAACATAACGGTCCGGCAAAAAGCGATCGTCTGCGTTTGAATAAACTTGCTTAGAACTGCGCTCTTCGATTAGATCATTGGCTTCCAGCACATTGGCAAAATGCTGCGTTAAAGCATGATTAGACGGCGCAGAGGAGCGTCCGAAATAATCGTAGGATAACTTAAATTGTGCGCCGGCCTCCTTTTGGGCGACGTGCATAGTTTCGCAATATTCTGCCACGCTTATACCAGCTTCTTGCGCGGCAAGTTCTGCCGGCGTACCGTGTTCATCCGTGGCGCAAATATACAAAACTTCATGGCCCAAAAGGCGCATAGCCCGCGCATAAACATCTGCTGGCAACATAGAGCCTGCCAGATTACCTAGATGCTTAACGCCGTTAATATAAGGCAGCGCAGATGTGATCAAAATACGGGCCATGGCCATTTCCTTGCGTTAGTGCAGGCCTTCTACCGCGCCTGTAAGGCGATGCAAGAGTTTTCGAAAATTGCGGCTTGTTCTTATGCTTCCAGAGCCCAAAAAAGCCATATCTGGTCAATATCCTCGTTCCATGCTATCAATCAGCCCTTATCTATAACGGGGAGACTTAATATGCCGAAAATATTCGGAACAAATCTACTAGGAATTTTAGCTGCAACGATCGTATTTTACACGGTTGGATGGCTTTGGTATGGCATGTTATTCATGGAGCAATGGGCGGCATTAACCGGCACAGAAACAGGCGGTGACATGGAGATGACGACAATTATTGGCGGTCTACTTATCACACTTTTACAAGTGCTGGGGATTAGTTATATTCTACAACATGCCGGCGCATCAACATTAGCAACATGCGTTAAAATTTGCGCTATCATCGCCCTTTTATTAGCCTTGCCGCTTTTAGCCTACGCCATGATTTACGAGAACGGCCCTAGAGCCCTTTTCCACATTGATGCCTCACATATATTTGTAGGCTATATTCTCGTCGGAGCCGTGCTCAGCTTTTTCCGCGGCAAAGATGCAATAGACGACGTCTAATAATATAGGGTGCCGACAAACCGGCACCTTCACTCAAATTAGAGGGGAATAATATGCCAAAATTATTCGGCACAAATATACTTGGAATACTGCTCGGAGCCCTGGCCATGTGGCTTTTTGGGTCTCTTTGGTATGGCGGCATCATGAATGAAGCCTGGCTAGAGGTTAATAATATGACCAAGGAAATGGCGGAAGCTAAACTACAAGAAACGGGTATGGCCAAATCATTAATTGGCGGCTTTTTACTCAGCCTGCTATCAACCATAGGCCTATCTTATGTCTTGCAGCAATCCGGCGCGTCACTGCTCGCCACATGCGCAAAAATCTGCGCAATCATAGCGGCTTTAGTGGTCTTGCCGATTATGGGTTACAGCGTTTTACATGAAGGTTATCCTGTAAAGGGACTCATGATTGATTTCACCTATGTATTCATTGGTTTTATCCTAGCCGGCGCAGTTATGAGCTTTTTCAGAGGCAAAGATGCCATCGATCCAACATAACTTGTAAAATAACCTAATTTGAGGTCATTTTACACTTGCCAAAGGGCGCGCCGTTTTGTACTTGGCGCGCTCATTCTATCAGTGCCCCTATAGCTCAGCTGGTAGAGCACCTGATTTGTAATCAGGGGGTCCGCGGTTCAAGTCCGTGTGGGGGCACCATTTTCTTATCCAATACAGCGCCATAACATCCAATAAACCTTGATAAAACTGGGGTTTAACGGTATCGTATGTCCAGCAACGTCCATCCACATGGGGGCATATCCAGTCAAATTGGGGGCTTTTTTGGGGGCAGATTGAGCAGGGCCAATCAAAGGCCCCCATTTGGAGGCAACCTGCTTGGCTTTGACCGACGCAAAAATTAGGGCCCTAAAACCCAGAGATAAGGCCTACAAGGCCTCTGACTTTGGCGGTCTTTATATTTATGTGACACCAAAAGGCTCGAAACTCTGGCGTTTGAAATACAGAAATAATGGAAAAGAGGGGAAGTTATCCTTTGGCCCCTACCCCGATGTTTCCCTAAAAGATGCCCGCCAACTAAGGGATGAAGCTAAAGCCAACTTGAAAAAGGGCCAAAACCCCGCCGAAATTAAACGCGAAGAAAAAGCGGAACAACTGGGGCAGTACGAACACACGTTCAACAAAATTGCCGATGGATTTGTCGAAAAACTAACGAAAGAAGGCAGATCACCTGCGACACTAAGCAAATTAAAGTGGTTACTCGAGGATGCGCGGCGAGATTTCGGGCGTCTACCAATTACGGCAATTACCGCCCCGATGATCCTTAAGACACTCCGCAAGCGGGAAAAGCTCGAACACTATGAAACGGCAAGCCGGATGCGCTCTCGCATTGGCGGTGTTTTTAGATATGCGGTCGCTAGTGGCATCACAGACAACGATCCAACCTATGCGTTGCGTGATGCCCTTATAAGACCAACAGTCACCCACCGAGCGGCAATCACCGACAAAGAGACTTTAGCTGAGCTGCTAAAGTCCATTGAAGCCTATACTGGCCATCGTGAAACTGTAATCGCCCTAAAACTATTGATGCAATTTGCTTGTCGCCCAGGCGAAGTCCGTAAGGCGCGATGGGACGAAATTGATTTTGAAAAGCGCGTTTGGCAACTTCCCGCAAACCGGATGAAAATGGGCAAGCCGCATGCCATCCCATTACCGGATAATGCATTGGCCTTACTTGCGGAATTGCGAGAGCTCACTGGATGGGGAGCGCTGCTATTTCCATCACAGCTTTGCTCAAAAAAGCCTATGAGTGAAAACACGATGAACCAAGCCCTTGTCCGTATGGGATTCAAGAAAAGTGAAGTTACCCCTCACGGCTTTCGATCAACATTTTCCACCCTTGCGAATGAAAGCGGCCTTTGGAATCCTGATGCTATTGAAGTCTATTGTGCAAGATTAGACCGCAATGCCACGCGCCGCGCCTATAACCGTAGCCTCTATTGGGATGAGCGGGTTAAGATCGCCGAATGGTGGGCAGACGTGCTTGCAAAATTGAGATAGACGTTCATTCTGCTGCGCACGCTAAAAAGGCATCACTGTTTTGCTCAGAAGATCGGGAGGTTATGGCAGGAGGAACCCACCCGATCCCATTCCGAATTCGGTCGTTAAGCCACTTTGCGCCGATGGTACTTTGTC
This sequence comes from Hellea sp., assembly GCA_014238285.1. Taxonomy (GTDB): domain Bacteria; phylum Pseudomonadota; class Alphaproteobacteria; order Caulobacterales; family Maricaulaceae; genus JACOMS01. The sequence continues at coordinate 49,987 of JABABK010000012.1, read as the reverse complement.
TTAAGGCACGGGAGAGTAGGTCGCCGCCCGGTTTACCCAAGAATCTAATAGGTTCAATTCTTCAACGAAGAAATGAACGGTGTGAAAATTACATTATTAAACTCCATATATAATCAAATATCAAAAAGCCCCGTTGTTAAGCGAGGCTTTTTTATGCCTAAACTCCACTCATCCCCGCGCAGGCGGAATACACTCAAATACGAAAAAACCTCCGCCAAAAGCGGAGGCTTTTTTTGTTTTTATAGATACCGAGACACGAAGTAAGCACCAAGTTGTGAGAAATTTGTGCCCGGTTTCACGGATTTAGCCGTAGAGTTGGTGGCGAAAAATGCCTTCCCTCAAATAAGTGAAACCCTGAAGTTGCACGCCTGGTTTTCCCTCAGAGATGGGGAGTTCACACATTGAACTTTTTATCAAGGAATACTGAGTAAATGAACGATATTTTTTGCCAAATTTCAAACTAAACACTTAAACATACGTGATATCTACAACTCTATGTCTTCGATTTCTTTGGCATACCTTCGTCTAAATTTAGCCGATTTATGCATTAGTTGGGTCCATTTTCTCAGTTCTCGTTTAGAATCTATCGTTGATTGGCTATTGCTAATTATGGGCTGTATTTCATCATAAAATTGTATCGACGCTGCGCCAGTATTATAACTTAATAATCGCCCATCGATAACTTCATCTATGTCGGCTCTTTTGAATGGCGTTTCTGGCAAGGCCGACAACATTTGTAGAGTACGCTGTATAGAAACAGCTAAAAGAACGTTGCTTACAATTCTATCGGGCAAGCCACCATCTTCAAGAAGGTTAGAAAAATTACTTTTCAGACCAGTTTGAATATCCTGCTCACTCATTGAATAGGCTTCTTTTGCAAGTTTATCTCGGTGGGCTACCTCTAACTCGAAATCTAAGTACTCTATTATTTCGCTAAAAACTTTAAAGGCAGCTCTAGGCAATCCTTCGGCGCTCGAAAAAATTAATCGAATCATGAGTTCTGAGATTGGTAAAATTGAACCGGGTCCGCCATAATGCTCGACTCGTTTCTTAACCAATTTTACTCCTTCTATTTCTGTAAAAGGATGAATAACGACGGCGGGCGATTGAATTCGTTCAGCTATCTTAGGCTTTTCAATAGAGAGTTCATCATAAATAGTTGGGCTTCCAATAAACACCAAGGACAATCGGTCTATAGAAAATATTGTATCTCGAAAAATCATGAATATCTCCTGCAATTTTTTAAGATCAACTTCCTCTAGATTATCGACTGCAATTAATACTCCGTCAAATTTCCAATCACGAACGACAAAACGAATAAGACTATTTATTATTTCTTTCCATTGCTCTGTTGTAACAGTTCTAATATCTACTTTGCTTATGATAGTAGATTTACCGCCGCCTGTACCGGCTACCTTTAACTGGTAACTACTGCTTTTTACCGGTTCTCCGTCAAGCCAACTATTTAGCTGTTTCAACCAATCTGGTAATTCGGACCGAACATTAATATTGTTATGATGAATAATGTTTTTTACAATACCGTTGGCTATCTTTCTTGCTGCGTCATGTTCGGTATCATTTGGGCCGATGTAAGGGAGTTCTCTATCAGGTAGCAATCTTGGGCTACTAGACACATCGTTTAAAATTCCTTGAATATAATTAAAAAAGGTCGTTTTCCCTACTCCGGAAAGCCCCCCAATACATATTAAATTTTTAGTTTTTCCATTCATCATACTAAGGAATTTGGCAACATTTTTCTCGCGGCCAAAAAAAACGTTGTCTTTAGCCGAGCCAATATCTAACGGTTGGGTGTCAAACGGATTATCTGAATACCCTAATCTTAACCAATACCCCATGTTGCCCCTCAATCATTTATTTTATTTAATATAACTTGTAGTTTAGAATCTTCGGATTGGCTATCTAATATATGTTTTTTTTCCTCAATTATATCTCGTAGAATTTCGTTTGATTTAGAGTATTTATAGGTTTCTTGATAAAGCCCACCTTCAACGAGTGGCAGAGCAAGGCTTCTTAGGAATTCAAATAAATCACTTGGGTGAACTTGTGTTGCAAATTGCTCGATCCATTTCTTATTTTGTGGAATTGTAAAATCTAGGTTTGTCATCGGTTTAAGGGAGCTAACTGAAATCCCTAGGATCCGGGTACTACCGTCATGATGAATATCATTGTGAAATTGTGAATACCAAACAGGACTGGCGCAAAAAGACCGCGGAGCACTATCAACTAGAGACCAAAAATAAAATGCTAAAATCGGAAATCTGCTATATCTTTCCAAGTGATAAATTGTTTGTGAAACATTCAACTCATTGGTTTCTATATGAAGAAAATTCAAAAATATACTTATATGGTTCATTATAAAAACTGGTATTTCATCGGAGTTTAAAGAAGAAACCTCTAATGAAAACGCTTTTTGTAAAAACAAACGCATTGGCTCCCAACCCCAACCTTCTTCCCCGAGGCCAATAAACGCCAATTCGTCTTTCCAAGTCTGATTAGTAGCAGGATTGTTTGATAGAAACTTCTTTACGCGCCCACGAATTTCGTTGTTGGAGCAAAATTCCCGCGTATACATTTCCTCACCAAGCCATTCCCATTTTAAGGGTGAGGTCCGTTTATTGTTAATCAAATTATGTAAATCTATGTCTTGAAGAGACTCATTCTGAAAGCCTAAATCACGGATAAAACAAAGTAAACGCCAAACCAGTTGATAAGTTACCATTTCACCTATCGAACAATAGTGAACATGGTATTCATCACGAAACACTTTCTCAGCCTTAAGTTTTGAACGGTTTTCTACTCCATTTGAGGAATCTTCTGATAGTGGAAGATGGGCAATAAAATCATGAAGAAATCTAGATTCTTTTCCATTTATGCAGTAGGTTTCATTTTTGTTTACGTGTATACTTCGTAGATCGACAAAAACTTGATGAATCAATTCATCGTGAAATTCCATCGATGATCCGTCAGAAATATATTTTGTTCTATATGTCTCAGGGTCTTTTCCTTCTTCAAAAAAAATCGTTTGTCGATTCAAGGTATTCCGAAATGCAAAGCTGGTCACTAATATTCCTAAGCCTCTACACAATGCTTTAACTGCATCAGTTGATAGCTTCAGATTCATTTGTTGAACGATTTCTTGTTGGGAATCGCCTCGCGCTTCTCGTATCAGTTTGGAAAAATTTATTTTTTCTTGGAGCTTCATTGGTTTGTACTTATTTTTCGCCGACTAATATCGCAGTTTGAAAATACTTGAAACAGCAATTGACTTTCGAAAAGCCAGCGTTGGTTAGAAGCTCTTCTTCTGAGATGCTTGATTGACCTTTTTGCCAACCAATAGGGACAAGTTGATTTTCACTAATTAGATGATTGAGCCACTTATCTCTTTCCGCGAGTATACTTTCTTTTTCTTGAGTATTAGCACTTGCTACTCCGTTAAAATTTTTCCGAATCCAGTCTAACTCAACATCGAGTGCAAACTTTGAAAATTCGGAGTCATGATAATCAAATAGATCCAAGAGGAAAAATTTTTCACCTTTATTTAAATTGTCGGCGATCGCTTTATAAATTTGCATTTTTACGACAGGATGAAAATGATGAAGCATAAAAGCGCTCGTTACTGATGTAACGCCAAGTTGGCCAACTCTTGATAACGTTTTACGTAGTAGCGGAGTATTCCGTACATCGCCTAAAACATATGATACCTTTTTTGTATTCGAACTTTCTAATCCAGCCTCTTCTATTTTTTGTTTAAATATTCCGAGCATTTCAGAGCTTATATCGAAAGCCTTCATATTAATTTGCTCGTACTTATTAATTAGGTGAAAAAATACTGCGCCGGTTCCCGACCCTAAATCCGTTAAATTGCAAACACCGGGGCCACTAAAGTTTAGCTCTATCAATTTGGATAATGTTTGATGAGCTAAAACATAATGTTCTGACGTCATTTCTACTTGCGAGTCATAATTGTGGGCTGATTCTTTTGCATAAAAAAAGCTCATTGTTTTCTCACTTATATTGGTCGCTGAAAAAAGATTTCAGTCTTGTGGAATTTGGCGAATTATATTCTTTGAAGGTTCCTCTTGAGGTTATCCTTCCATGATCAATAAAGACGAAGTTATTTTCTATGTCAGATTTTAGAAAATGACGAGCCATTGCAAGGTGATGAGTGATCAAGCCTATGCCAATACCTTCTGATAGTTTAGATTCAATAATCTTAACCAGAAAGTGAACCTGCTCATTGTCTAACGACGACGTTATTTCATCAAATAGTAAATATGCTGGTTTTTGTGCAAGCGCCCTTGCAATGGCGACTCTTTGCCTTTGGCCGACGCTCAATTCTATCACGGATTTATTCTTAATATTTGATATGTTTAATTGTTCAAACAAATCATCAACTTCATCGCAGTTTTGTTGATTGACACTTAGTGGAAGCACAGCATTTTCTATTGCGGTGAGATGCGGCCAGAGATAAAATTCCTGAAACACGACTGCCAATTTTGACCAAAGTAGCTTTCGACTTTGCAAAGCTTTGCCTTGCTCCCAATAGGTGGTTCCATTTATTGAAATACTTCCGTGTGCAGGACTATCAACCAGCGCACATTGGCGTAAGAGCGTAGTTTTTCCACCGCCACTTGGTCCGATTATTACCGATATTTTTCCCGGCTTGATTTCAAACCTGTCATAGTGGGCAGAAAATTCGTTCTTTTGAATTCGAATGTTCTCGGCAACAAAACCAGTTTCAGTGTTAGGCGAACTCATCTTGCTGATCGATTCAATATGTTAAAATCCTGAACGTATTTTTGTCTTAATTTATACGCTAGAAAATATAGTGGCCCGCTGAGTAAAAGAAACACAAGGCCAAGTGCGGAATATATTTCTATTGGTTTGTAAACTTCTGAATTTATCCTCTGTGCCACTCTAAACAACTCGTTGACGGATATCAGACTCGAAAATAACGTAAGCTGCATAATGGCAACTTGCGTTGCAACAAGCATTGGTAATGCATTCCTAAAGGCAAGGGGCAAGTGGATGAACCGAAGGGATTGCCAGCCTGAAAGCCCAGACATTCTCGCGACCAAGACGTAATCTTGGCCATATCTATTCAACGCACCAAGCCATATTTCGGCAACGGCTAACGCGTTCAATATACTCAGCAGAATTGCTGCTGTAATAAATGGGTCAACAACAATGCCCAATAACTCTTGTAACGGAAAATGAGCCCAATACAGCAAAACGATCAAAGGTACGCTTAACGCTAGAAATGAAGTAATGTGCAATAAAACTCTAAGAAACTTAGAATAATACGCTCCGGCCCCTAAAATAAAACCGACGGTCAACCCCACGATCCATGCGGATATCGATAATTTCAGAGTGACAAGCGCGCCATTAACAATTGCGGGATAATAATTCTCTAGTATATCCCACACAGGACTTAACCCCTAGTTTGGTAGTTTTAAAATAGCGGAATCCGGATCATAAGGTTTTGCGGCTCGAGGGAATATACCTGGCGCATCTTCGTATTTATCCAAAATCTTATCGATATGACCGCTATAGAGTAGTTCCTGCATTGCGATGTCCAAAAACTCTTCGAGGTCTGGCTCTCCTAGCGGTGAGACTAGAGAATTTCCAAATACTCTCAAAGACATTTCAGGCGCGGCGTCTTTAATCATTCCGGGGTTACTTTCAAGAAAATCGTTGATAATTCCTGGCTCCGCAAATGTAATGTCCGCCTTTTTTGAAATTATGTTCTGTAAATTCTGAGTAAATGGACTTAGCTGTGGAAGGGATTCTTTAGGGGCGTTCGGAAAGTCAGCATTTGCAATGATGTCTTCCATAGCGCCGTCAATGGTGGCGACAACTAATTCTCCATCATTCAAAATACCTAGCCCATCTGCAAATCGATCATCATCTGATCTAACCCATGCTTTAATTACACTGTAAAAAACTGGTTCACTAAACGTGCCTGCTTTGGCTCTTGTCGTATTTGCCCAAAGTCCGGCGCAAAAAACATCGTGTCTTCCGCTATTTAATCCAGTGAAAATTACTTCGTAGCCGACTTCTTCGGCCCAATCTATTTCAAGGCCAGAGCGCTTTCCAATCTCTTCCATAACATCGAAGAATATCCCTGAATGCGCTCCATCATTGGGGTCCGTCATAAAATAGGGAGCGTAGTTTAAATAGCTGCACCTTATAGTCCCACGGTCCAAAACCTGCTCAAATCTTGTTAGAGATTCGCTCTGGCCATTGTCGGTACATGCCGGCAGCCAAAACAAAATGATTGACAACAATAAAACACGGGCAATTTGCATTTCTCTGACCTCCTAATTTTGAGACTAACTTAAAACAACTTCAATGATAAAAGCAATGCTTGATTACTGTCCCGGATATCGTCGATAGCATAGGCTTTAAGGGCTGGGAATACCAGGCTGATGACGGCCCAAGAGTCCATATCGACGGCATTGTAAACGCTTGTGTGCAATCTGTAACTTTATCCTTGCCATTAGCGACTTAATTAATCCAAATTGGTTTTATGAAACGCTACCACATCCATAAATTACTCTTTGCACTCACCCGAGACCCAGATTTAGTTAAACAGGCAACGGGTGTCAAAAACGTGGAAATTCAGGATGAAAGAAACGCTTTGAGCCCCCTATTTCTTGACTTGGAATCTTATTTCGAATCAATAGCCAAAGATGAGTTTGGCTCGTTTGAGTTTGCCGATCATAAAGCAGTAAATTTAATCTATAATCTATTGAGCAGATTGGATGAGGACACTCTTTTAGAGAAAGCAGAACATGTAGAATTTACGACCTACAGTTATGTCTTCAAAAACAACGATAGTTTGTCGCCATTCCTATCCAAAAAAAGTGTTTTGTACTGGGCTAGAAAGCCCGGTTGGACTGTGAATGAAGCAACGTTACTTTCTCTTGGGTTAGTATATAATGATGAATTTAGTGACCTTTTTGATAAAATAGAAAATCGTTACTCGTACAGTAAAAAACAATTTCCGGTTCTAACTGAAATTTTTGAAAGAAAATCTTTACTCCAATCTGCTCTTGATCATAAAAAAATTGTTAACGGCGACCCTGTTCAGTATTTGGATTGGTTGGCCAAAATGAAGTTTCTCTTGCCACAAAACTTAGTAGATTTAGTTTTCGAATTTCAAGGCAACATACAAACAAGTGAATCTGTTGAGATTTGTGACAACAAAAGTTTGTTAAAGCTAGTCGCAGCTATGGCTATCGGAGGTTATAGATTTAACCCTCAAGCAGCTCGCAATCCTGCAACGGCCGACATACAATCTGATTTAGACAAATTAGGTCTAGGGTTAGACCAAAAGACAGTTTTGAAATGGCTTCGTGAAGCGACCACTTTAGTAAACAAGGACTACTTGCAATAACGGATTCCTTAACGGAATTTGTCCATTCCCACACAATTTTTAATACATCACATAACTTCACTTTGAACGTAACAACTCGAAAGTGAATCAAAATGGACAACCCAACCTTCCCCCAAACCGGCCTAGTCAGGCTTTCCCAAATACTCGCCCCTCGCGGCCCTATTCCTGTTTCGAAATCGACTTGGTGGCAAGGCAAGAAGCCAGTCCAAGCCCGAGCGCGATATGGGTTTTAGCTGTCCCCGACGGGCCTAGAGCGATCACATTCTCCCGCCGTTCTATCCAGCCGCAACGGGCGAGATCTGCGACTTGCATTTTATTTAAAGACGGGATGGCCTTAAAATCAAAACTATCCAGGCTTTTGATGGCCGGGAACTTGGCAGACTTGATCTTGCGCTCGATCATACGCCGCTCTCGGTCGATCAACTCAAGCTCCGTCAGACGAGCCAGATAGGCTATATGTGAGACATCCTCGCGGGCGCATTGACGCGCCAACTTGTCATGCTCACGCAGGAAGGTTGGAAGCCGCAGGGTTTTAAGATGGCTGGCGAGCAGTAGCGCCGGAACAGGCTGGGCGGCAGGCTGAAGGACCACCTCACTCATGATGCCGCTCCGGATAGCAGGCCCGCATAGCTGGCCGCTCTTGTCGTTTGGATGTTCGTACGTGGCAGGAAGGGATAAAGGGGCGGATCAAGACGGGCCGGACGACGCTGCGTCCGGCGCTGCCACTTAACAAAAGGAATGGCATAGGATTTAACCAAACAACTGATCGTCGAAAAAGGTAAAGTTGATCCAGCCAATGAGGCTCGCCACCCCTAAAAACAAGGCCACAAAAAACAACACTGCCCAAAACGTCCTGAAGGGGCTTAGTTTGTCCATTGACGCTATCCCTTTTTTGAGAAGATCGTCCGTGGTCGAATCAATTTGAGCTGCCGCTTCTTCTTGTACCGTTTTTGAGCGCGTTCCCGTAATAGGATATAGCTGCGCTATTAAAGTGGCCCACAAAAACGGAGAAGTCAAAAAGGCAATCAAACCCAGAGTTTTGAGAATAACAATACCCGTATACCCGCCGCGTGAACCCCATAGTATAAAGGGTAAAAACCCCGCAGCTAGCATCCCTATAGCGAAATGAACACCTTTGGCACCTCCAGAGTGAAGGGTCACTTCAGCTTCGCAATTAGGGCAAACGAAGAGGCTTTTTACACTTAGAAAATCAACCCTGCGAGACTGGCAAGTCATTTGCACGTTACCGCATTTTCGGCATTTTCGGGTGGTAAGGTCTGTCCGATAATTGTTCTGGTCTTTGGTTGACATATTATTCACGAGCAATTTTTTATTTCAGTTTTGGAATTATCACACACCCGCTGAATGTCTTTTCCATTCATTCCGTTTCTTCTGATAGTATGGAGGGTCAAATTACCGATGCGGTCCCATTCTTTTAGGAATGTATTTGTATCGGCGCGTTTTTTTCCGCCGTTTGTGTAGAACTCCATGTGTTCCGAGTAATCCAAATAAGGTAAATCTTCAGACGCCATAACGATCAATCGACTCGTTGGAAGCGGTGTCGAGCGATGAATTTTCATAGCTAGATGCCGCCTCTCCAATTCCGGAGGCAAGAGCATTTAAGGCATTGCTCCAAGCCTGTCTATTGGCCGCTTTTCTGCGCCGGATACGCTCTTCGTCATAGATTAAATTTTGGCTTTGTACCTCGTATTCGCGTTTCCAGACTAGGACTGGATCGTCTCGCTGGCCCGTCATAGTGCCTGAGGCAATAATGGCAAATAGGCGGTTATAGTGAACGCCTTGTTCGTCTGGCGTAATGCGAAAGGCTGTATAATCAGAATTGGTCCAAGAAAATCCGCGCTTATCTCCTATAACGGGCGGATTTTTGAGAACGAACCCAGCTGGATAGCTCACAGTACCGGCAACCGATGTCACGCTGTGACCCTTGTCAGTGACCTGCGCCACAGCCCCCAATTTAAACTCTTCTGTATACCTGATACGACCACCCATAAGACACTCTCCTTGCTTCCAGTTTTACCAAACAAGGTGTCTACAAAGCTAGCGGCACATCAGAGGCCCATTTGAAATTGGCGTGTCACGCCTGTCTTATGTTTGAGAAAATCAAGCTGAATCCTCATGGCGTCGTAACAATTTGTTCCGAGTTGTAATGTTTTCTAATTGAAGCGGCTCCTTAAACTCAAAATACCTTTGTCAATAAATTTTAAACTGGATCATTTTTAAGTCTCAAGGTCAATTCGATGGCAGACCGGAAAATGAAGTAAAATCAAGTAATCACCCGATACAAAATTTATATCGGGTGATTAAACTTCATGCTGAGGTTGGATTGGACCAATGAAGTGGGAGCTTCGTTTATTCTGAAAGAACCATAATTAGGCACCGCGGAGCAATAGTCTCGAAAATTCGAACGTATTCCATCGTTTATGAATTTGTGCGCAGTCCAAATGTGAGCCGATGTAATGAATTTTGATTTTCGCCAAGGAGTTTCTAGCGGCCCGAGTTCTGACCTAGGTCGCGAATTACCGAATAATGCTGCTTCTAATGAAAGTGCTCTAAACTTAAGGAGAGTGAATTCAGAAAGCGAATTTTTAAAGCTTGGAAACCTATACTTGCAAGGGAGTCATACTGGGGAGGCGGCGGCAGTTTTTAAGCGGCTTATTCAAAGTTTTCCAGAGTCGGTACAAGGGCACTTAAATCTAGCTTTATTGGCGGAAACGAAAGGCAATTGGCCTGAAGCATTAAAGCACTGGGAGAGCTGCTTTGATTGCCGCAAGGATGAAATTCCAGACTGGTGGAAAGTTAAAAAAGCAAAAGCGCTTTTGGAATGCGGTCGACTTGGACTAGCGCAACGAATTTATAGCGGGTTTGCAACAAAACGACCTGATAAAGATTGGGGACTGCTGGGCCTAGCAGAAATTTATGAAAAGAGAGGACTTGCAGAAAAAGAGGAAGCGGTTTTAAAAAAAGCCATACGCAAATTTCCCGATAATCTGAGTATAAAATTTAGATACGCGATTTTTTTACGCCGTTTGGAGCGGTTTAAAGTTTCTGACGAGCAACTTAGCTCTCTTCTCGGAACTCAAGTAAATCAAAAAGAAGTCTTAGCAAATTTAGCCTGGAACGCTAGACTAGACAGGGAATATCAACTCGCGGCAAACCGATTTAAGGTTTTAAGTGATAATTACCCCTATGATCTAAATTATAAGAGAATTTATGTACTTTGTTTGATAGACTTGATGAATTTTGATCAAGCACAAAAGTGTTATGATGAATATCTCCATGCTTCTAAAAACATTTCCGATCGGTTGGTTCAAGTTGGTCTCTTTAAGGGTCAGTATAAATTGTTTGAGGCTAATCAAGAAATTTTGAAGCTACAGACTGAATTTCCAGATGAGCCTAAGGTTTTACTTGAAAAAGTGAGTTTGGCTGTTCTTCAGTATAAGCGTAGCGCAAATGCTGAAGTCGTTCGTGAAGTGCTCAATGAGCTTGAGAGTTTTTGCATTAAAAATCATGATGAGCTGTTGTTTGTTGGGCAAAGAACCCGTCTAAATCTAATTCTCAATCAAACAGATGAAGCAGAAAAATTAACTGGTCTTTTGGATGAAGAAACTGGTGTTAAAACTCTGGAAGAAATTCGGGCCTGGTCGACCCATCATGGTGGCGACCTAGAAAAGGCTAAAGCTATATGGGATGATATCATCTTAAATTTTGATGTTGCGCAGGTCAAAGAACCCGACCTTGGAGTACTTAACAGAGTTGATTCTAACTCTATGGCTCAAATTGCTGACGACTCGGTCCTAGTTTTTACGGCGATACGAAATGAACGTTGGCGGCTTCCTTGGTTTTTAAAGTATTACCGTTCGATAGGGTGTTCAAAATTTTTCATAATTGACAATGATTCTAATGACGGAAGCTTAGAATATTTAAATTCCCAAGACGATGTATATGTTTTTTGGACTGAACAAAGTTATGCGAAGTCTAGATCGGGCATGCAGTGGATTAACTCTCTTGTAAAAAAATATGGCGACAACAAATGGTGTTTGTATGTTGACGTTGATGAAGCTCTAATTATTCCGGAAATTGAACAAACGGGTATTAGAAAACTAACTGAATATATGAGCAAAAAAGGACAAGAGGCAATGTTTGCCTTTATGCTTGATATGTGCTCCCTCGATTTTGAATCTAAGGTTACGGGCCCCGACTATACGGATTTTTTTCAAGATTATAATTATTTCGTCAATGATTACCATTTCACGAACATTCCGATATGTCCTTATAAATTTACTGTTGGGGGAGTTAGGAAACTGATTGGTCGAAATGAAAATCAAACTAAAACTCCAATTATACGTGGGGGACGAAATATAAAGTTTTTATCAAGTAGTCACCTCATTACACCGGCCAATTTGTCAGACGTTTCCGGGGTTTTGTTGCACTTTAAATTTGCAGGCGATTTTAAGTCCAATCTAGAAAGTGATTTGAAAAATAACACCCGGATTCCGCACTGCAACATGAGGCACCGGTCTTACCTAGAAAATTTAAACAGTTTGGAACCTGGATTTCTTCGAGCTAACGAGTCTTTGGAACGATATAAATCAAGTGAGCAGCTAGTAAGATTGGGTGTTATACAAAAAACGGCTGATTTTTAGATATGGAATACTTTATTGAAACCGAATGCGGTCCCGAGTACGGAAAAGATTTATCGTCAGGTTGGAAGTTAGATGCAAAAAGCGAAAAAAACCAAAAAGAATGGGATGAGTTTTGGTTAAATCACTCGAACATTCCTTCCCAGAGAAGATATAATCTTACGATTTGTAATCGACCGAAATTTATTTGGTTTCGAAATGCAAAAGTTGGAACGAGAAGTATTCTTTCAGCGCTCACCGAAGCAGAGATTACGTTAATTGCGAAGCAAGCTAGGAAGTGCAGGTATATCCCGCTGAAATATGAGGATTATTTCAAGTTTGCTTTTGTCCGCAATCCTTGGGATCGTATCGTTTCAACTTGGTTGAACAAAATAGTAACTGAAAATCGTTTTGGTTTCCCCGAAAAAAAGCGTCTTCGGCTATTAGAGTTTGATGACTTCGTACGTTTTTGCTCAAAGCAGGATCTCGAATCATGTAACATTCATTTTAGAGCTCAATCGAGTTTAATTGATTTGAACAATGTAAATTTTATTGGTCGATTTGAGCGATTTGAAACGGATCTAAAAACTGTTTTTTCAATGCTACGGATTCCAATTAAATCGATTCCTCATATGAACAAATCTAACCAAGGCTCCCATTACCGTGATTATTATTCAACCTTCTCCAAAAACTTAGTGAGTGAAATGTACAGAAAAGATATCCAGCTTTTTGGTTATTCATTTTAAATGGACAATTTTTCGGAAAATAAATTGGTTGTTGTAAATAAGCTTGTGAACATGGGAGAGTTTCAAAAAGCCAAAATACTATTTGATTCTTTAACGCGTTATGCTCCTGAAACTGGCAAAGATGCTCTTTTTAGGCTTTTCGAAATTGCGAAAATAGAAAAAAATTTCGAGAACCAACTGCATTATCTAAGCTTAATAGGGGGTGATTATCCAACCGAAAAACTAGCGGCGGTTATTCTACTTAATATTAAAGTGATGAAGCTTCAAGTCAGTTTGGATGAACACAGGAAAGCAATTTCTGCTATCATTAATTTGCTCGATTTGGATGGTTTCTCTAACCTTGGCTTAGGACCCCATCTATTAAAAGCGATACATTACAGTTTTTCCTCTTCGGAAAAAACGGTGTACTTGAAAAAATTACTGGAATTATCGAAATCAAAAGCGTCAGTTATGGGACAAGAGACATTAGGATTTAAATTGTTACAGGCGGAAATCCTACTCAGTCTTCAAGATTACGTCGGGTTTTCTCATTTAATGGAAGCTTACCCCAATCAACCTATGCCTAACAACAAACTTAAAAGTTTGCTCAAAATTTATGATAAAATAAGATCTCCGGCGTTTCCCAACAGGACGGCTCAAAAAATATTTGGCATAGGGCTTAGCCGAACAGGAACAACCTCTTTAAACAAGGCTTTGAATATGTTGAGCTACCATTCGGTGCATTGGAATAATCCACACATAAAAAAATTAATCTCCGGCGACGATTATTTCCTATTTGACGGATTTACCGATATTACCACAAGTTTTCAGTTCGAGAAACTTTACCGCCTATTTCCAGATTCCAAGTTTGTATTTACATCGAGGGAAAAAAAATCCTGGGTAAAATCAGTTAGAAAACACTATAAAATTCGAAGAGGCATTGATCATCCATGGGAACTTAAGCGCCCAAATATTGAGTCAAGATTTGGTGGATTAGGAGGCCGTGTTGAAGAGAACTTATATTCTCGTTTTTCTACCTGGGAGGATGCTTATGATAATTATTCCAACCGTGTTAAAGTCTTTTTCGAATCCAAACCAAAATACAAATTTTTGGATTTATCAATTTGCGGCGGAGAAGAATGGTTCAAGCTTTGCCATTTTCTGGAAAAGCCCGTGCCTAGTTTAAGTTTTCCGAATACGAATAAGGGACCTGAAAGTTGAGGATATATCGGAGAAAATCACTGCAAAGGTTAACGTTGGGAGAGTATTTTCCAAACGCCATAAAGTTTAAAACCATAGTTTATCGCGCCTTTAATTGTGCGAATTCCTCAAAAACGTAAAAGCTTAGAAGTTTTCGAAAAATGAGCAAAATGAATATCAAATCTCGGCGAGATAATGAGTTAATCAACAGAGGATTGGACAATGAGAAAAATGGGAAACCCGCGGACGCAATTTGTTGTTTTCTTAACGCCATCGAAAAAGAACCAGATCAAGCGGATTGGGTGTATCGAAGGCTAGGAGAGTTATTAATAAATGAGGAAAGAATAGCCGAAGCTCGTGAAGTTTTTATTGAGCTCACTAATAAATTCCCTAATAGAGCCGTTGGATTAGCTGGCCAAGCGAAAATCGCGCATACAGAGAAATCTTGGGATTTTTGCACAAAATTTTGGGCTGAATGCTTCAAAAAATTTCCGTCGCAACGTCAGCCCTATTGGTTTATCGGCTACGCAGAGGCTTTTATGCACTTGGGTCAGTTTGAAGATGCCATAGAGGTTTATGAGAGTTGCATTGATCTATTTCCAAAAACTGTTCAGGCCTACGTTGGCGCGGCAAGACTCTACCAAAGTTTAAAACTTTATCCCAAAGCGCTCGAATATTGGAATGTCTGCTTTGATAAATTTCCGTCGAAAAAAATACCATTATGGAGAAAACATAGGCTGAGAATTTATTTTGAATTAGGCATGTTTAAGAAGGCGCAGGCTGATGTTATTATCGCGCTTAAAGAAGCTGGGCAAGAGGCCTATGCTCAGTTTCTGTTGGATAAAATGAAGAACCCTCAATTGCCGGCATTAAACTTCAAACATATTTTGATCGTAACTTATGGCCGAAGCGGATCTACTCTGTTGCAAGGGATCCTCAATGCAATTCCAGGCGTTATAGTTAGGGGAGAAAACGGAAATATATTCTATGATTTTTACAAGCTGTACCAAAAAATTGCAACTGTTCAGGGCGAGTATAAAAGCGCGATTTTGCCCCATCAATCGTGGTTTGGTATTGGTTTGTTTAACTTAGAGGATTTTTTGGGAAACTTAAAAGAGGCAGCTAGAGCAGTTTTAGTAGGAGCTGAAGTTGGCCTCAATAAAAACCAATGCCTTGGCTTTAAGGAAATAAGGTATGATGAGGTAGGTGAAGATTTTGACAGTTATCTAGATTTTTTATCCGAACTATTTCCTGAAACCGCTTTCATTTTTAACACCCGTAATTTGCAAGACGTGGTCAGGAGTGGTTGGTGGAAAGCAAAGGCACGGAAGCAAGTTTTAAAAAAATTAGGGAAACTGGAAGGCCAAATGAGTCTTTACTCCGAAAAACGGTCCAATTGTTTTCACATAACTTATTCCGATGTGTTGCTGAAAGGACAAAAGTTAAAAGAATTGCACGAATTTCTTGGTGCAAGGTTTGATCAAACTACGATAGATTTGTTACTTAATATTCCACATAGTTACGTCGAAGAGCAGAGATAAGGAAACTGTGGTCAGATGTTCTATTTTGTTTTCATTTGAGTTGCTGATTTGATTGAGCAAAAAAAAGAGTACTACCCCCCTTAAATGAGCAAAATGGTATGAAAAGTGATGTGAAATCCTACTTATTGGAAAGCCACAAAGCAGTTTTTACGGCACTTTCCAAAAATGGATGTACCTCTATGAAGGCGCATATCGTAAAGCTATTACGCTTGCCTCAAACGATTATCTATCCAAGAGACGTTCATGAATTAAGAGTTTATGGATGTCCAGTAGTCGAAGATACAGAACTAGTCACTAAATATCAGTCCTACTTGAGGTATTGCATTGTTAGAAATCCTTGGAGTCGATTGGTTTCTTGTTTCAAAAACAAAATCAAAGAGTCTGAGGTAAATAGCCAGTTTTATAGAAATGGAGCAGCTATACAATTTACGAAAATAAGCGAGGAATTTCGAGGCGGCATGTCGTTCACGGAATTCGTAAGTTTAATATCTGAAATTCCGGATTCTAAAGCTGATAAACATTTCAGGTCTCAGCTGTTTGACATTATAACTCCTACTGGTTCACTCAGAACAAACTACATAGCAAAATTGGAAAATTTGCGAGAGCATTTAGAAGAGATTAGCCAACTTACGGGAATGAAATTTGCTGATTATCCAATATTGAACAATACCGACATTATCCAGCATTACACCGACTTTTACACTCCTGAAACTGTTGAGAAAGTCAGAATTAGGTATGAAGGTGATGTTGATTTATTTAACTATAAATTCGGACAAGAAAGCCAATTTGAATTAGGCACGGTTGATAAAAATAAGGCGAAAAAAATAATTAAATCCCCTTACTTTTCAAACGCTATCGATCAAAAAAAAGAAAAAAACGCGAACGAAAACCAGCAAATAACTGCCAATAATTCCGAAAAATTATTTTGTATAGGACTGAATAAAACCGGAACAGGTTCACTGAATCGCGCTTTAAACATACTCAAGCTAAGGACTGTACACTATGAATCTCCCATCGGGCGATTAGGAGAAGTTTTCAAATTCAATCTTGAAAACGATAGAAACTTATTGAACGGAATTGGGTTGTTTTTCGCTTTTTCTGACTGGATTGATATGGAAGGAACCAATAACGATCTTTTTAAAATTATGGATCAGCAATACCCAGGCAGTAAATTTATATTTTCAGATCGCGATTTGAAGAGTTGGCTCAGCAGTAGAATTAAATATGTCAAAAAAATAGATAAGCTTGAAAAGTATCAAAAAGCTCTTCCTGAATCCGGTTGGTATAATATGAATACTGACGCGTGGACGGAGGAGTATCACAGGCATAAGCGAGACGTTTTAAATTATTTTAAGGATAGACCCAATGATTTGTTGATATTCAATGTTTTTGAAGGAGACGGTTGGGAAGAATTGTGTTCCTTTTTAAAGTTGGGAATACCCGAACGCAATTTTCCCGCCATAGGAGGTTCAACATACAACAAGAAAGCTCATCTCCAGCGGAATTCGTTGGAGCAAAACATTTGGTTGCGAAATCAAAAGGCTATTTTTTGTTACCTTCCGGGACGCTGCAACCTTCAAATAAAAGCCAGTTTAATTTCTTATGTAGGGAAGAGAGAAAAATTTAAGTTTTCAAATAACGTTCATTTGGTAGATAATTTTCCTTTCCCGACCTTTAAGGGACCGGTTACTCATCCAGCATTTAACAATCATTTCAGATTTACAATCGTTAGGAATCCTTGGGACAGACTGGTCGATTGTTATAAAAACATAATCTCCTCCAACTGTTTTCCTGAAAGATTATTTAAACTAGGCGAGGAGGATTCCTTCAATGAGCATGGTGATTATTTCAGAAGATTTATGCCCTTTGACGAGTTTATTGAATCGGTGTGCTCGATTTCTGAACCCGACGCACATAGATATTACTCTTCGCAAACATATCAATTGACGTCTTCTTCGGGAGAGCTTTTGGTCAATTATATCGGGTACTATGAACATTTAAAGCATGCGGCTTTGGACATTTATGAGCAGGCCAAGATCTCACTTCACGAGATTCCTTTGTCGGATGGAAAAGTATGCGATACTTCCTATACTGAATTATATACCGAAAAACTTAGAGACAAAGTACAAGAAAAATATTACGTGGACTTAAATCTTTTTGGTTATGGATTTGGAGTACCTCTTGAAAATAGGGTTGTAGATTTCGTTTCGGATCAGTTTCTTTCACATTTCAAAAGCGTTGCTTTATAAACAAATATTTCTAATCGAAAAAACTTATAGACGTTTTCGACAAATCCGGTGACGCCAAAGCCATCCAGTGCATTCCATATATGCATCGCTTCGATCAGTAAGCCTACATTGTCTCCTGACCAGCCGGAGACATCCTTTGTAACAAGATGACTGCCCGCGCGGCCCTCGATGATTTGTCGACCATTATTGTGTGCATACCCGGTAACACCAGAGCGTAACTCTCTCAGGTGTTTTTCAGTATAGAGCGGAACTCGGTTCCCTGACTCATTAGTGATGGTCGCGCTTAATACATCTTGCACATGACTACCAGTCACGACCTGTCGAAGCCTAATTTTTTGATCGTTTGTAAACTCAGCTGATGTTTCAATTGTCACCATTACCTCAGAAAATTCCTGAGATGGCGTTGCTGCATTAAAATCAAATGTCGTGTGATTGATAATATCTTTGAACGCAGCCTTACTGGGTTCATCGCTAAAGACCGCTGACATCTCGTCCAGCATAGCCGCCATACCATCAAATCGCGCCGATAGTTCAAGCCTAACGCTTTCTGGTATCGACGGGTCAGATTGGTACTGATTGGCTGCTGAGAGCTTCTCATATCCTTTGGGCTGGGAACAGCTGCTCGACCAGAAGCCATTACGGATTTACGGTGGGAACAAGTAGATTTTGAGAATGGAATTATCCGATTAAATCCCAAAAATAGAACTCAAAACAAGAAGATTAGACCTATGGTGAAGTTGCCTAAAACTTTGAGAGATAGGTATTGGAATAACGGAAATTATCCAAGATCTGGTCCAGTAATTTCATTCAATGGAGCGCCTGTTAAATCGGTTAGAACAGCCTGGAAGAGAACACGTCGCAAAATTGGTCTAGATGAAGCCGTCAACCCTTGCAGCCTCCGTCATACTGCAGCTCGCTGGATGAGAAAAGAAGGAGTTCCTGCCTGGGATGTTTCGGCCCAGCTTGGGCACCAGTCTACTGAATTTAGTATGACTGAGCTATATGCGCCATATAGCCCGGATCATATGAAAAAATCTGCGGCAGCCTTAGATAAATTCTTGGAAATCGTGTCTAATTGTCCTCTGCCTCAACAAGGCAGCTAATATTCAACTTGACCTTTACCGAGTTTATCCAGTGAGCATTCAATTTATTTCATTTTAGAAATTCTGCCTAAAGCCTTTCCAGCCATCATTCGAATAAACCCACAGGTCAATCCCATTAGCCCTATATCAAACCCTGCAAAAATCATTCCCAACGATTGACTCAACAAAGTTGGACTGTGTCTCAAAGCTAGCGTAAGTGGGGAAACCTTGACCCGCCATGCAATTCAATATAGGAACGATTGTTCTTAATTGGATTAAAAGGGACTGATCATGAAAGAAATGTTTGCTGCGGTGAACGCCCAGACTTCGAGAGCCGTCAAGCTTTGGCTGAATTGGATGACGTTTATTTTCGGCTCATCTGTCTTTTTTATATGGACTCATGTTCCGGCTAGATGGGTACTGTTTTGCATGATCGCGCCACTTTTGGTCGCTGCAATCGTGTTTCGCGTGACTAAAAATGTATGGCTGATAGGCATTGGGCATTTCTTTTTTTGGATACCGCTGGCTATTTATCTTTCCCGTTCCGTTCTATCTTTTGATGCTAGGGGCAGAGGTAGCTTAGCTTTACACCTGAGCGACCCTTTTTTCACTTGGGTTGCTTTAATTGTGTTGACGATCGGGATTTCGATTATCTTCGACTTTAGGGATTTGTTGCTCGTAATTATGGGTAAAAAGTAAAGAGAGATTGGAATCTAAATTGTCGGCTGGCATAAAATTTTTTACATTGAACCTACAAAATATTCCGTCGTCGATTGCTTTCAGTCGAGACCGACGCTATTATTCTAGTAAGAAATTAAAATTGACGGTTTTTCGAAAAAAATAAACAAAACAGAATTATAATTGGTACCACGACAAAACTACGTTGATGAAGGAATTCTTTTTAAATAAAGATGATAATTTAAATACCCAAAATTACTGGCGTACCAAAACTAGCACTGCATTTCTCGGTAAAAATCGAGCAAATACACTAGCTCTTAAAAGCCGCCCGCATCTGAATACGCGTCATATCGTAAATGTTGCTCTGGGTTTGCGGAGTTATGAGAGATAATTCAGTGCAAGCAACTACTATCGGCGCGATTAGGCTATAACTCCTGATCAGGCCTTGGTAGGCTAGGACGTCGCTGGTTGTTTCTTGGTAGGCATATATCCTCTTCCGCCATATATCCAACTGGATTTGCTCGTCTTCTAACGGCTTCATGACATCAATTCCGTTAACCTTTAACATATCAGACAGGTAAGGCGCTTTCATACTATACTGTGATCCTAGCAGTATAACCTTGGAACAGTTGTCTTGTTGCAGAAAACGAATGGTTTCGTAAACGGGATGGATCAAGTTCGAAGTCCGCATAACATCCAGAGTTTCATGCAGAGTAATATTCGGAACTATGAGGCGGGCACAATTTACTTGTGACAAATATGGCTTTAAAACCAAGGCCAGTTTATCAAATTGAGCCGGTAGGTAGCGATTTATTTGATCGAAGTTCGTATTTACTAAAGTTAAAGGAAAGGTGCCATCACCGTTAAAATTTTCTGTATAAATTTTATTGAGATAAGTCAGGTAAAAAGAAGTTGTACGAGCACCTAATCCCAGGAGGCCTAAGCTACTTGGAGGTGTCATTATCGACGCTCTATCACGTAATCAGCAAAATATTCCTGACGATCCTTTAACACCCCCAAAACTTCAAAGTCAGTTTTATCTAGTATGTTATCAATTATGGCCTGATTGTATTTACGCGAAATTTCCATTTGAATTTTTTCACCTGCCGAAAAATGAAAACTCTGTTTCAGTGATCGAATACGGACTTCCTGAACTTTCAAGCTTTGCAGGAAACTTTTAGCGACACCCTCTTCTTCTCGGTATTCCGCAATATGCCGGAATTGGGATAAGTCGAAATTTCCGTTTAATTCTTCATTAATTCGATGAAGTAAATTTAGATTAAAATCACGGGTGACGCCCTGGCTATCGTCGTAAGCAGGTAAGACAATGTCAGCAGACTTGATTTGGTCCACGCCCAATAAAAATTTATCGCCTTTATGTAAATTTGCGCCAAGTTCATAAATGAATTTTCGGGCTTGAGCATCAGTCAAGTTTCCAAGATTTGAACCCAAATACAAAACTATTTTTGAGCGCTCTCTCTGTTTCAGTTTTCTCAACGTTTTAAAATAGTCGCTAGCCTGCGAACGAATTTTTAAGCCGGGTAATTCCCTCCCCAAAACATTAGTTAAGTGCTCAAGCACATTGGCCGAAATATCCACCGGTACATATTCAATATCATATCCCTCTTTCAGTAATGCCGCCAGCAACATTTTGGTTTTTCTTCCATCGCCCGCTCCGAGTTCAATTAGGTCAAAAGGTATATCCTTTCTAACGCCCAAAAGGTCAATTATGTTTTGAGTTTGAGAGGAGAATATTTCCATCTCAGCACGGGTCAAATAATATTCAGGCAAGGACATAATTTGCATAAACAGCTCATCGCCTCGTTTATCATAAAAATATTTAGACAATAAGTATTTTGGCTCGGCGTTGAGGCCAGAAGCTACGTCCGCTAAAAATTGTTCGTTCATAATTATTTCGCCAGTCGGATTCCGGAAAATTGCCACCGCAATTGCGGATGGAAAAAATTGCGATAAGTGGCACGGCTATGCCCAATTGCAGTTA
>JABABK010000012.1:0-28440 GCA_014238285.1 Hellea sp. | reverse complement strand
CACACACACACACACACACACACACATACTACTTTATATATATAGATACAGTGGAACAATATACGGGAAAAATTGGTCGAATTTCAGGGTGAAAAAAGTTTCTGTAGGTTGATCTACTGTGATTAGTTCCTGATGCAATGGAAGCGCCTCTTAGCACCATTTGGTTGACCATGAACTTTGCATTATATTCACCTAAGGCACCTTCTCTTATTCTAAAATTCGGATAGGACGCGTAGGCGGAACTCGTCCATTCCCATCGCGCTCCCCATGAAAATTTGTCCGCAGCTACTTCCCATTCAAATTCAGTGGGTAAACGAGCCCCTTTCCAGCGAGCAAACGCCTCCGCCTCGTAATAAGATATGTGCGACATAGGTGAATCGAGATCTATTGGTATTAGTCCGGCTAAAGTATAAGTATGCCATGTCCCGTCGACCATGTGCCAGTAAAGCGGATGTCGGATTTTTTCCGATTGAATCCACTCCCACCCTTCACCCAGCCAAGGAGAAAATGTCAGGTATCCACCGTCGTTGATAAACGCCATATATTCGCCGTTTGTGACGAGCGAGTTCGATATTTCGTAAGACTGCAAATAAACTTTGTGCCGGTTGAGTTCATTATCGAAACAGAAGTTGTCACCTGAATAGCCTATTTCATAAATGCCTTCCGGTATAGTGGTCGACCCGGAATCACCCGATTCACTGGCAAGATAATTGCAATTTTTATCATAAACCGGCCATGTTGTATTAAGTCCGAAAACATATTTTAAATCGGTGATTAACAGCTCTTGGTGCTGTTGTTCATGATTGAGGCCCAGAATGACAAATTCTTTAACATTTTCAGAAATGTCGGAGTTCAACAAAACCTTCATATGGTCGTCCACATGTTTTCTGTAGGTATAAACCTCTTCGACTGTCGGGCGGGTTATGATCCCGCGGTCTGAACGTGCCGCAGGAACACCAATCGACTGATAATAGCTGTTAAATAACTTACTGAATCGAGCGTCATAAACTGCATATCCGGGCAAATAATCTTTCAAGATCATGTCCTCGAAAAACCAAGCGGTGTGAGCCAGATGCCATTTCGGCGGACTCGCATAATTTACGGCTTGAGGGATATAATCCTCTTTGTGTAAAGGCGCGCATAGACGCTCCGTCTGTGTGCGCACCTCAATGTATTTTTCTATTAACATTTTTTCTTTCAATTCGATGCGTGACAATCGGAAGATCGACGGTGGATACAAAAGGCCTATCAACATGATGTAGCACCGACAAAGCTCCCTTAGAAACGTAGATATTCAGTGTAGGATTATAAAATTTAGAGAATTCGGCTTCGCTATAAAAAAACTTCCAACACAACAAGAATCTCCAACTTGGATGTGAATACTCCACGCTAAATCACAAAATTTCCATGATTAACTCATTACGTTAGATTTATTTTACTGGTCCTCAATAATAGTTTCGCAATCTTTTCCCGCTCGAAAATAACGCTCCCCATTGATGCATTGATCATTGTTCCCCGAGCCGGCTATTACCAGATCATATCCAATACCGCCGTTCAGCGTGTCATTTCCAGACGCTCCGCGTAAGCGATCATCACCAGCTCCTCCAAAAATAATATCATTTCCGACCTTACCTTTAATTTTGTCATTGCCGTCAAATCCATAAATACAGTCATTCCCGCCTCGCCCGATAATTTTGTCAGCTTCATTTGTTCCAATGATTAAATCTGCTAAATTCGTGCCCTCATGAGTGGCGCCGCCGCTAAAAACATATTGCACACTTGTATAGCTACTATAATGTTCGCCACAAAAAGAACTACATACATCCCCAACGCCATCTTGAGCACTATCTCGCTGATCTTGATTAGGTATTAACGGACAATTGTCGACACTATCTGCAACACCGTCATTGTCACTATCTGGAAGGCTTTCAGATATCAGAATTTCTTTCGCTAGGCCTATATCACTAATAACCACAGACCCTTGAAAGGTTTCATCAAAAATGAATTCGAGCGAAACGATATTAGCCAAATCAACACTCGTAAAATTACTCAACGGAACTCGAGCCGTGTTTAAAAAAAGTTTTGGCACGAAAGTTCCGGTAATACTGGGGTAAAAGAGAGCATTACTCACATTACTTAATTGTATGCTTTCGACTGTGCCAATTTCATCCTCTAATTCAATGCGCAAGTCTTGATCTACGCCCGGGTCACTCTCTAAATAGTTTACTCCAGTACGGAAATTAAGCACATCAAAATCACTAAAATTTTTACTGTGAGACGGGATAATATTTTTATACCTAGCTCCAGATTGGTTCCAAATGAGCTTAAGCTGATTCATTCCTGCCCCCTCACGGATACCTCCATCATAAGAATGCGGTTGCTGTCTTTCTTCTTCACCGGGCAAACAGTAATCGAGAATCGTCGTGTCGCCACAAATTTCATGGGTCAAAAACCCGCTATAGGAAATGTCCCCTCCAGCCGTATTGGTTGATAATTCAGCTCCACTACTAATTCGATTTATGTCGAGACGTGAACCTGCCCCGGCATGATAAGACGTATGCACTTCCGTCCCAAGTGCTGAAACCGGAGCACTTTGTGCTCCCGTCAAATAATCTTCGAAACCTGATTCTTGCCCCAAATAAGTTCTGAAAAAAGCGCTAATATAAGCTGCCGTGGTTGCCTCTTGAGCAGGCTCAGATATTTGTCGTGTAGGACAGTTTGAATCATCGGTTGAAATTTTGGAATTGAAAAAACTATGATTTCCTCCCATCAATAAAAACAAGTGTTTGAAACTTGTATCTAATTCGGAGCTGTAAAGACTTTTGTCAAAATATTGTACTCCCAATAAACTCGAGACATCTCCATCGCAATAAGGCAAAACTACACCCGTAGGAATATCGTTGACAGCGGAACGGTAAAAATTGGTCGGGGCGATTAAAAATAATGCTTTGATATTATATGGATTGCTTTGCGCTACGTTATACAAATGGTGAAATACGATCCCCTCCCCGCCACGAGAATGTCCAGCAATGCCAATGTTATCCATATCAATCTTACCGATAAACCGACTCCCAAAAGGGCCTGAATTTGACGCGTTCCAGGTGTCCCAAAGATTGAAATGATAATTAAGTAAGTCCCTTCGAGCATGCATCGCTTTAGCTATAGGGTTATCTGAACTCGTCAAAGCATTTGCCCCTATAGAAACAACAAAATATCCATGGCTTGCAAGAACCTCTCCTAAATAGTCGAACCCTCTATAATTGTGCAGAGTTTCGTAACCATCGACGATATCGCAAGGCCAAAACGAAAGTTTGATGCCACTTTCGTTAACACATGTAGGATGGTGGCCATGGATTAACATAACCAACGGGAATGGCCCATCGGAAAGATCTGTAGGATGGTGAACTACACCAGCGACTTCACTTAGGCGATCAAAAGTTTCTGGGATAAAAACACGATCCCCAAGATCATATTCTACAGTACTGACTGCCAAGTTTCCAAGTGCTCCAGGATCACTAGCTGACGCGTAAAAAGGGACCGATAAAGCGAGAAAAAACAAAAGAGAAACAAAAGTAATATTCTTGCGGGAAAATTTAAACAAATCCAAAACCTTTTGTAAAAGCCAAAGTGAAAATTATATTGAGCGCAGCACGTACCGACAACTCCCACATTCAGCCCCAAAAAAAAATCGAGCAAAAACCCTATTTTTGAACAAACCCAGCTATTTATTCACCTTGCCAATGAATCTAATAAAGACCAATCAACTCTTGAGGGAACCGATCAACGCAAACGGTTCTCCAACGCTGAAACCTGCCCCTCTAAAAATTAGTGGATTCACCCGATTTCCTATTCGTTTTTGAAATACTAATAAGCTTGAGTTTCAACAGGCCTGAGGCTGTACTAATGTAATTTACGCGTTGACATTCGGGGAACGCAGCAAAGGCAACACCATCTCAGAACATAGGAATATAATGCAGTCGCCTGAATGGGATATTTTACTTGGCTCGTTGGCCGCGCCTAATCATACTACGGTGGAATCCGATGTCCGGATTTAATTTTTTAGTGCTATCGTTCTTTTTCGGGTTGTTGGTTGGCGTGGGCTACTTCACCGATGTTCCCTTATTACAGCCAAATTGGAGCATTCATATTTCAGATTCAGAGTCCACAATTTCGTCAAACAAGGCCCAATTTCAAAATAACAGAAATGCTTATCTTTTGTTTCACTGTAACAGACAAACTACTAGCCGAACATTTCACCTATACGGTGGCGGACTAAATTATACTAAACCAATGAAGACCTCTATTACGGTAGACTCTTCCAAATCAGTTGAAATTATTGTCGGCAATTATTTTCTGAATATGGACAACCACCAACATCGCAGAGTCGCGGTTTCCTTTTTAGAGGCAAAAAAACCTCTGATTATTCGAATTCACACAAATACCGGCCTCCAAACTGTTACGGTTCCAATAAAAGGCATGAGAAGGACGTATGAAAAATTACCGGAAGAATGTAGAATCACTTGATTATACTGACGCCTAAACAAAGATTAACTGTCAAATCTGAATCCTAAAACAATGGATTCACCCGATTTAAATAGGGCCGGAAGGTTGTTACGTCGTTATTGCTGTCGCCGTTTCCCTGTTAAGATTGCGCGGCGGAATTGTTGAGGAAGCCCTAAAACCCCATTCTCTGGGTTTCCTTGACGCCTTCGTGCAAGAGCATTGGCCGTTCAAAAGTGCGCCCTCGCAAATTGATCGCGTATCCAATGTTAGGAATCCCAATGCTCTTGCATTTTTTAGGAGTTGAACGGTCGAAATTTACCAAACCTATACTAAGTCATTTGTTGGATTTGAGCTCCCGCTGGAATCTCGATTTAATAGGTAAATATTAAGGCATTCGCCCGATATATTTTGAAAACAAAGAATGCTAGCTTAAGTCGCTTGGTGCTCCCCGAGAGCGTTCAGAGCGACCTGCGCCCCTGCAAAGGGTCGCTCTGAACCCGTACTTTGCTTTAATAAACCCTAGTTTTATGAACGCCTTTTTCGGTTTCTGGACCATACCCGTCACTCTAAAGGTTTGTTCATCAAGCACTTAATGGGAAACAGGAAAACGACGATTGAATCTTTCTGGAACTGGTTCAAAATAAAGGCACCTCGCCAGTCATTTTGGTTGAGTCTGTTTAGTCTAATTTGAGAAAAAAGACTTCCGGAACTAAAACCATCTCCAAAAAATCCGGTATTACTTGCTATAACTATTTGGATCTGTTCACTCGCAGAAAACTCCAGGTGAATTTGCGGCGAGACCCACTCATCTTCCATTCGAAGGTAAATATCGACGTCTCCAGTCAAGTCATCAATAATATCTCCGGATTTTGACTTGTTTTCCCCAAAATCATGATGCGCGTTTTTACCGTTGTCGACAACATGACATTTCCCATCCAGCTTATATTTACCTTCCCAGATTTCAATCCAGGGCAACTCCAAAAGTGCATCGACACCCAGTTTTATAGTATTGGCATCTGCTAAAGCGAAAATCGAAAATGCGAGGATACCAACTATTGTTGCAATGAGTCTTTTAAAAATAGCTGCTACCATTCCACTTGCGTTTTCCTCGATGTTCCCGAGATATCTCAAGCCCGCACACTTTAAAAAAGCGAGTAGGAGCCTTCAGATTGGGAAAAATGAATGGCTTCTAAATCAGTGAGGTAACCCGAGAAATGAAAGCTTAACACGCGCAATTGCGAGAATAAATCGGGTGAATAACTGATATATTTCCTTTTAAGGGATGGATAGCGGTTTTGTATTAGGCACCTTTGACAAGCGGAACACCCGGTTCCCCTAAAAACTTTAAGGAGATCGCTTTTCAAACCTGAGCGATAAAATAATGTATTCGCCCGATTTAAATCCTCCCAATAGAACTTTAGTGTGAGCTCTTACACCACAGAAACCGATTTGGTGGTGACAGTTGATTAAAGGAGCCTTCGAACCCCGAACCTCTTGGGTTTCCTTTGATGCCCTATGCAAGAGCTTTACCCAGTTGGATATTTTAACTCTGGGACCCATGAGGCTCTTGCATTTTTTTGGAGCGGTCCGTGCCTCGTCTTGATGTTATTCTTTTGGTTCTGCTCCTTAACCGTTTACCCACTTCTTGGAGCTCCATTACGACCATTTTATTTAAAACTCTACTCGCAGGTACAGCTACTATGGCCGTATCGATCAGCGCATATGCGCAAGATTTATTTTCGGGCATGTTGCTTGAAGACCAAGTCGCCGCTAATCAAGTTCACCTTGACGGCCAGATCAGAAGCCGTCAGGTTAAAATTGACCGTACAATGTCAGCCAAACTTTTTGATAAAAAAGCATCGGCGGAAACTATTAACATGTCCTTATTTCCAGGAACGCAGATTAAACTTAACCGTACGGATTTTGACCGTAATATGGGCGAAGGCACCCGCAATTGGAGCGGACGCGTTGAAGGTTTTGAAGACGGGTTTGCGACCTTGGTGCGGTTGGAAGAAGGCCGAGTGATTGGCCATGTTCAATATGGCGGCGACACTTTTCGGATTACGCCTAAAGACAATGGTGTCCATGTTATCTCTGAACTTTCCTTAGATCATTTGCCTGATGAAGAACCGCTTCTAATATTCCCGGAAGAAGATGCGAAATTTAAGAACGTAAAATTGGAAAAAAGTCCATCAGCTTTTTCACCGCGAATTCAGCTATTGGTATTTTATACACCGGCTGCGGCGACGGAAGTTAAAAACGCTGGAGGCGTACCGCGCGAGGAAGCCGTACTTGCTATGGCCATGGCCAACATGACCTATGCGAATACGGGTATGCGGGGGCAGCGATTAAAATTTGCGGGCTTCAGAAGCACATATTGTAATTATGACGAAGATGGCGGCGCTTCAGGTTATGTTCAGCCTATCTATGATATAGTTAATCCAAGTCACTGTATCGGCGCGCGGGCAGCAGTTGTTAGAAATAGCACCAGTGCAGATATGGTGGCGCTGGTTCGTAAAAGCGGCGGTGGATGCGGTGCGGCGATTTATGCGACTTACCCCGGTAATCCAAACGAGGCATTTTCTATGACATCTAGGAACTGTATTCCTGGCAACACATTTACGCATGAACTTGGTCACAATATGGGGTTAACTCATGATCGCGTTACGACTAATAGTGTTGGAACCAAACAGGATTTTTATAATTATGGGATTGCAGCGCCGGATGCTGCGATACCAATTAGAACAGTAATGTCTTATAATAATCCGTGTTTAGTCGTTGGAAAGAGCTGCACGCGAGTACCTGTGTTCTCTAATATGCGAGCGGGCGCTGATTGGGGCGGGACGCGCCTCGGTCGCGGCTTACACCAAACAGATGCAGCAGTAAGCCGTAAAAGGCTACTCGAAACTTGGGATATAATTGCAGGGTATCGCTAGTCTCGTATAAGTAATCACTTTAACTACATCCCGGGCTTACAGCCGGGTTTTTTTGTACAGAATTTTCTGTCTTGCATTTTACTGAAACCCTTTTAGCCCAAGATGAATAGCGCATCCAACGACAGCTAATGACAGTACTGTTCTGTCAAGAGACGGTAAAAGTCCATGCGCCAATTGAAAGCGATTCCAAAGGCCCAACTTCTTTTGAAGAACGTATTCATCGCCTGCATAAATGCAAAGGTAATGGTCGATGACCATAAGTCAAAGAAAGTGACAATTAGGGACAATTTTTTGAATTTGAATGTACCCGAAGACAAAGAATCGTCTACTTTGACATTAACGGCAAAGGAGTCTCTAAAAATTCAAATCCATTTGGATACTGGATCCAAAACTATAACAGTCCCGATTATCGGCCTGCGCCGTTTGCACGCAACGCTACCGGAACGATGCCAGATTATTTGACGATTTACTCCCGCTCTAAAATTTGCCCTGATAAATAAAATACGGGATTCACCCGATATTACTTCCGTCACAAATAACTTAAGTTTCTATTCAGATTAATTTTGAGGTTCAAGAAGCTTTATGGAGCAGTTTACTGTCATTTGGTCATGTTGGATTAATGGGAACCATGAGGTATTTCACGTACATGTCGAAGGGGTGAACGCAAGCCACGCAATTTCGGCATCACTTAAGGAACTGGAGTTTTCCGGATTTTCGCGCGTTCAGCCCGAATTTACGTTTCTTGGACATTTAGAGACGTTGTGACGGATTTGATTTAAAGTCACAGCTGCTTACAACTGAATTTACGGCAGTGCTTTACATGTCGAGCGAGACCCAAGATTGTTATCGCAGCCAAAAACTCTAAGGCTTTAGGGTACGAAAGTATTGACCGTAAGTGTTTATAATGACGAGTCTGGTACTGATGATAACTCTTCTCACGCAATTGTAGACGCAGCATTCAGATGGACCAAAGAACAGAGTGTTGAGCTCTTGAAAAAGTTGTTAACGATTAATATTCGTTATCCCATTAATTATTTTGCGAGTACCATAGAGCTAGATCCATTCAGGGCTACTCTTAACTGTCGGCATTAAAACATGGATCTTCAACTGATTTCGACCTTCAGGTCAAATTATTCTCAAGATACCGTAAGCTCAATTGTTTTGATTTCAATATAAGAACCATCAATTTGGAATAATGAGCTGAATTGAAACCCTTGCGACATTCTGAGGCCTATAAAATAACATAGATAGCTATCGACCTAAATCGGGCGAAGACTTGAGTTATGGAAGATTTTTCAAATAAAACGCACGCCTTGATTCTAAGTGATCCCAACCAGGACCAAATATCCAAAAGTCATAGATTCGTCCAGTATATTGCAGCGGCACAAAATGCTAATTAAAGTTGCTCGGCACACCTCGAGAAAATCTAAAACGATTTGCAGAAGTCCTGCGGGCTGTTTTAGATAACGTCAATTTGGGCTCGCGGCGATCCGGGCACCTACACGCAGTTAACGCCGGCCCGCGCCACGGTGATTTATGGCCTTGTTAGCGAACTCCAATGACGCACGAATGGCTTCTGGTTTTTGGGCTAAGTCACAGAGTTGCCGCAAATCACTTGGAAACGTCGAATTCTGGATTGGCTTCGAGCATTAATTTATCGGACCCAAATCCATGCCCCTGCGGAGCAATAAGCCTGCCTCTTCTATCTGAAAAGCCACTCAAACTTAGGTCATGAAGCAACGCCGGTTGCAACGCTACAAATCGCAGGACACAAAAAAGAATTCTATGTGAAAAATACGCCCAAATCCCGTTATTGCGCCGCTTCAATTAAATTTGATCCTGAAAACGAACACTTTAGAGGCTTCATCCATATCAAGGTCTTGCCATCCTGGAAATCAAAGGTAGCGATGCCGCCATGCCATTCATTTATGTTTATACGATTCAATTGTATATACCTGCTTTTCGGCAAAGCTTTCACAACATTTTCAGCCGCAATAGTTTCAGTTTCCGCGAATATTCCTAACAAATTTTCGTCTTGTTTACTGCCCTTTTCATAAATGGCGACGGCGTCAGCCAATTCACCAATCACAAAGTACATATCAAACTCACCTACATAGGAGGAGGCGCTCTCAGATTTTGTCGGAAATTCCTGGAACTTAAAAGAGCGCGAAACTAAAGTTCCATCACTTTGAACCTCGCAGTTAACTTTTAAATTATGAAAATCAAACTCACCGAGCTCAGCCAAAAGATGATTGTCGAAGTTTTGTTCGGTTTCCGTTCTTTTATTTTTATCAGCTATGGTAATTTCAGCGCCTTGCGCAAAAGGCTTAGTCGACGAAATACAAAAGAACTCCGTCATCACTAAAACCAAACCGAAAAATCGGGCTGCATTGTTTTCGTTTTCAACAAGCCGTCTCAAAGTAATCACACCCCAAACACTTCTGATATTCGTTCCCGGATAGTGTTTGAAGTCTCTCGTTTGATCTATTGCTGTATTCCTGCACTATCTTCAGACCCTTTAACAAAGTTTCGTTCAACCCCAAATTCAAGCACTATCCTAGCTTTAACGCGAAATGGTCTCGAGATATCGCAAACCCACAATTTTGACTTCAACACAACTGCTATCAATTTGGTCAAATGAGTAGCGATGAAATCCTTGAGATACCTCGAGACACTTGCTTATCAGCAATACCTTACGGCCTAAATCGGGTGAACACTTGATTTATCACCATTAAAGGCACCTCAACTGTTTTTGAGCCGGGCAACTCTTGTAATCCAATCACTTGATTCAGCAAAAGTTAAAGAAAGATTGCTTCTCAAATCTGAACTGAAAAATAGTGTATTCGCCCGATATGCCCAGATGATAGTTGGTGTTAGTGATTTCATGCGCCCCGCGCCCTTCCAGAGCGATCCACGGCCCCAACCAAGGGTTGCCTTGGAAGAGCGCACTTATAATTTCAGCGGACCCATATCGTCATGCAAATCCAAAATAAATCCCCGCCTTCAGTCAATATGATGAAAAATCGGGCATGCGCCCGATTTTTTGAAAGCCCGAGGCATGTTAAAGTTAATACCGTGCGGAGCTGAAAGGCTTCGTATTTAGCCTTTTGAATTTTTAATAGGAGATTATTCATGAGAAAGACCTTCCGTACTATGGCCTCCTTGGCTTTGGTAGTTCTTCAAGCAACTACCGCATCATCGCAGTCTCTTTATGTTTCGGCTGGGAGCGTCAGCGTACGGCCTGATACTACGGCCCAGAACATGACCCTTACAGTTTCAGGTCCAGACGGGTTTTTCGAAATGTCGTTTAAGAAATATGGAACGCCTGATGTCTCTCTCATCCGAAATGGCTTGATAGCAGATGGTTCGTATAAGTGGGAGTTAACTGGCCATACAGGCGAGCGTGTCCAGAGCTATGAAAGCGGTCTCAACAATGGCCGCGGCGATGAAGCCCGTAATTTTGCCTACAAGTCTATCCGTGAAAATGGAAGCTTTACGATTTTGGGCGGAGTCAGATTTAAGCCGCAAGATATTTCAGAAGAGTCAAAAGAAAGAGCATCTTCAGCAAACAAATTCAACCAGTTGAGATAAGCATGACTTTTAGAAAAACTATATTACTTGCCGTCACTGGAACAATAGCCGCAGCTTCCTTCGCCGCAAGCCAATCACACGCAGACGAAGTCATCACCGATAATTTAATAGTTGATGGTCGTGCGTGTATTGGACAAGATTGCATTGACGGCGAAAATTTTGGATCTGAATCACTGCGGTTAAAAGGCCCCGACGTTTCGATTGAATTCGAAGACAGCTCTCCTGATTCCTCCAATTCAATCGGGAATGATTGGCGCATTACGATAAACGGTGATACGGGTTCCGACGCTGGCCATTTTGCCGTTGAAGACTCAACTGCGGATACAGTTCCGTTTCGAGTGGACGCAGGGGCGCCAGACAGTGCACTGCGCGTTACGTCCAACGGCAATGTCGGGATTAAAACCGCAAGTCCACGAATGGACCTTCAGATTGTTGATGGAGACAGCCCGGCAATTCGTTTAGAACAGGATGGTTCCAGCGGATTTACCCCGCAAACTTGGGACCTTGCTGGCAATGAGGCTAATTTCTTTGTTCGGGACGTTACGGGGGGCAATATGCTGCCATTTAGAGTCATGCAAGGCGCTGGCGATAACGCGCTAGTAATAGGTTCAACTGGCAATGTGGGCATGGGAACGAATGATCCGATTCGGTCGTTACATGTAGCGAGGGATGGCGCCGCGATCCATGTGCAGGACACCACGGATAGCCCTGGGGTACGGCCTCAATTATTTCTCGAAAACCAAGGCGGCGCGATTCTTGCGCTAAACGATTCTTCGGATGGAGGGAACACATGGTCCATTGCAGGTTCTGGTAAATTCCGAATTGGTCGATTTGGAAATCCGGTTGACTTTACATTGGACACCGACGGCAACGTGACCGTCAGAGGCACCCTGACAACTGGTGGCACCATGTGCGGCAATGGTTGCGACAGAGTTTTTGACCCAAACTATGACCTTCCCAGCATTGAACAACATGCAAAAGAAATGTTTGCCAAACGCCACTTACCCAATATCGGGCCGACGATTGAAGGCGAAGCGATCAATGTGACTGAAAAACTTGGTCGCATGCTCAATGAACTTGAAAAGGCTCATATCTATATCGCCGACCTTAACGAACAAAACAAAGCTTTAGCGGCGGCGAATAAAAACATCGTAGCAGCCACCACAGACATAGTTGCTGCGAACCGAGAAATTGCAGCCGCGAACAAAGATATAGTGGCGGCGAATAAAGCTTTGGCGACCGACAACGAAGCCCTTTACGGTCGATTGGGGCGCGTAGAAGCAATAATTCAATGAGATTTGTTGCGCGGACAAAAGATGCAATGAACTTCTTATTGGCAGCGCGTTACTTGAAGCTCCTGAGCATAGCACCAGAAATAACGACTAACCTTCTCGGTTGCAATTCGGGTATTCGCCCGATTTATTAAAGCTAAACCACATGTTAAATGTCGTTTCCCGTCGCATCGACATTAATTGGGTATTAGCATCACTTACTACCCTTAAATGTTTTTCGATAGATTCGCAATCAACTCGGAATTCGAAGCGGCGGGAACTTTTTATCTTGGCGAGTGTTCGGCGAGCCATTGCGTCCATAGTGCGGCTTCATACGATACCCGCTTCCGTTGCTCAAGGCTGCGTGCCGTACACGTTTTTTGTCACTTGATCGATCGATCAATCACTTTCTATATTTTCTCTTTACCGAGAATTGGATAGGCTTGACACTTACCAAACAACAACATAAAAGAACGATCATTCTTTTAAATATTGGAGAGAAATATGGTAAATGTAGGTCGAGGTATTTTCGGGTTTGTAGCTCTATTTTTTATAAGCACGGGGCTGATGTTTTTGTTTTTACCGGCTAACGCGTTGGGACATATGATGGTAGGAGGTACAGCCGATGCCGCAGCCCTTTCGAGCATCCGCGGACTTTGGGGTGGAGCTATATTTGCAATTGGCGTTAGCGTCCTGATTGGAGCAATTAAGCAAGATTTTGCCCATATCCGGGTTGGTGCAATTTTTGTTTTATCGATTATTGCAGGTAGAATCATTGGATATTTCATGGACGGTTCATTTCCCGAGTTCGCGAAAATGATCAGCCCGCCCATAGGCGTTTTTATCCTGATGCTTATTGCCCATAAACTAATGGCAAGCAAATCTCATTCGTAGTTCAACTGTCCGAAAACTGACTCCAAAAGCAACTTGGTAAAAGTATTTTCAAGAAGAAATTAGCTGTTTTTACCGTTGATTCCCTCACGTTTAGGTTCGCATTATTCGTCTTAGTTTTTAAAGCATATTCTGAAAGTTTTTCTATGGCTGCCAAATCGGTATTTATGACAGGCGCAAATGGCGGGATCGCCAAAGAAATTTGCAAAATCCTGGTCAAAGAAGGTACAGAAAATATTGCTATGGGATGCCGCTCAGAAGCAAAGGGCCTTGCCGCGCGAAATGAAATTCGTGCTGCTACAGGTAAGCTTGGCGACATAAAAGTTGCTGGCGGCTTTGACATGCTGGATCCACAAAAAATAGTTGATTCTGTCGCTTCTCTCCCTGCTGATAATCCCTTTGATGCGGTTTTCCTGGGCGCGGGAGGCATAGCAATGTCAGATAAATTTTTACAAGTAAAAGACCGAAACTTGAGCTTCGAGAAAACAATATTTCAAAATGTAGTTGGCGCGCATGTCAGCTTTTTTGCATTGAAAAATCGCGGCCTGTTGTCAAAAAATTGCCGCGTTGTTTACGCCGGCGGCGAAGGCGCTCGCGGAATTCCAGGTGTTATCAAGAAGCCTGAAATTTATAATCAGGATCAATTGCTTGATTATGTGACCGTGAAAGATAGAGCAGCTTCTTATAAACCGATGGATGCTCTTGGCGCATCCAAATTTATTGGAGCTCTATGGTGTCAAAAGTTGGCAGAAGTAGTACCCAAAAACACAGAAGTGATTTGGTTTTCACCGGGATTTACTTACGGTACGGATGGCGTGGACGATTTTCCTTTCTTTCAGCGGTTTGTCATGAGCAAAATCATGTTTCCCATGATGGCATTGTTAGGAAAAGCTCAGGATCCTCAATCAAGCGCCAGAAAGTTTGCCGACTGCATTCAGGGTAAAATTGGAAAAAATGGAGACCTAATTGGCGCACCAGAAAATACGGCTCTAGGCAAACTGACCGATCAAAAACCTATGCACACAGGTTTCACTGACAAGGTCTTACAAGATACGTTTTGGCAATTATTGCATTGAGACGTTTGTACCAAATTCGCGAGTGCAAATAGCAAAAAAGGAGATCAGGCTTGGACAAATTTCCTTCACCACAGCCCCACGGGAAAATTCAAGAATTAATTCAAAATGTCTTCTGGGTCCAAGGGTCAGTCCACATAGGACCTGGACTGAGGGTTTGCAGGAATATGGTGATTGTCCGGCAAGGAACAGAGCTCACTGTAATCTCGCCTGTGCGACTTTCAGATCATGGAGAGAAAGAATTACGTGGTTTGGGAATAGTTCGTCACGTCGTAAAAATTGGATATTTTCATGGGCTGGATGATGCCTATTTCATAGACCGCTTTGACGCCTCCTATTGGGCTCTTGCAAATGGAACGCGCGAGCAAGATCCTGATGTCGACAACGAATTGAAGCGGGAACATTTGCCGATTAGGGACGCCGAGCTTTTTGAGTTTCAGGATACAATTCATAAAGAAGCAGCAATATTAATCCCGTCAAAAGGGGGGTTACTGATTACCTGCGACTCTGTACAGCATTGGCAAAATACGGCGGGCTGTAGTCCTCTCGCAAAACTAGCCGTCCATAAAATAGGATTTCGTCGACGGCCTGCGCAAATTGGCCCACCATGGATGAAAAAAATGACCCCTAAAGGATCTACTTTGCAGCGCGATTATGAACGCCTTCTCCAGCTCAAATTCACTCATTTAATCGGCGCTCATGGCCAACCTCTCATACACAATGCCAAGAGCGCTTTATCAGAAACGATCGACGCAACGTTCTGATTTCAAGACTGCTCATACTATGTTAAATTGATCTCGAATTCTAAGATCAATTGCCACCATTGGCTTGGTACAATCAGGATTAAATTCAAAAGTAATCTCTGTCAGTTCTTGCACTGCAAAATACAATCTCTGGGACATCAAAATTCTGTTTTAGCAATAGCGAATTTTCCTCAATATAATACCCGCGTCGAATGTACTTAATCTAGCGCTCTAATCGTCAAACAATTCACCGTTCCAAAACTAAGTCGCTCAACTTACCCTGGGTTGCCATTCGAAAAACAACTCCGAATTCTACTAGTGCTTATGGATAGGGCGGGTGTCGTTTCGACACTAAATTTCGCCCATATAGTCACTTAAAACAGTCTCCTCATTTATTTATTTTGTTGTTCATGAACGATTTTGAGGGCGATAATAAATCAGACCACCGCATCTATAAGCTTAGACGCTGTCTTTTGAACTTTCGCCCAAACTGTAACTGGACCCTTTTCAATTTGGTCCTAGAGAGGAATTCTGATGGGAACTTCGAAGCGCAAACGATTTAAACTCTTAACGTCGGCAAGGGCCGCGCAATCATATCTCAATAATCTTCGCACCGCCTATCGTAAGAACCTAAAAGGAACGATAGCAATTTGGGCGGCTGCCTTTATGCTACCGATTATCGTAGCCACTGGAGCGGCTGTGAACATTGCTAGCCTCCATAATGCTCAAACAAAAACTCAAAATCTAGCCGATGCATTGGCTCTCAATGCCGCCAGAGAATTACAGTTGAATTTGGGTAGTCCGCCTTCTGGAAAGTGGAGCTTTGAAGAAGGGAGAGTATACTCAGCTTCCGATCTAGGCTTAAATTTAAAAGGCCTCTCCGAAACTTACTTAAGCGGCGTTGAAGTGGTATTCGATATCGATGAAATCAACAGTAATGTCGAGGTTCAAATAAATGGAAAGATAAGCCCTATATTTTCTGAAATTATAGGGAAAGATGCGCTTGCATTTTCGGCGCATACTACAACCTCATTCCTAGAACAAGAGTTCGTCTCCCCAACATCGTTGATATTTGTGACAGACGCTTCCTCTTCAATGAGGGGACGATACGCACCTGGTCCCAGTAATAGCCTCGCACCTGTGGAGGATCGACGCAGTTATGCGTTGCAGATGAGTTTGATTGAAATAGTTAAACAACTTGCTTACCGTTTTGACGGGTCGACAAAATCTGGTCATAAGAAACTTAGAACCGGCATAGTTCCTTTTAGCGATGTAGTTATTGAAAATCGCTTGCTGCACATGAGCTGGACGTTGCCGTCGGTTACTCAAATCGAAAATATTCGAGGAAGCGGCACAACGGACATTACTGTTGGCCTTAGAAGAGCCCTTGAGTGGTTGGAAATCGAAGACACTTATCATAAAGCGGAAGCTTCTTCTGCCAATCAGTCCTTTCAAGAATCGGAAAAATTCGTTGTCCTTTTGTCTGATGGCGAAAACACGGCCGGTAACTGGATAAGGATTGAACCTTATGATGATCCTTGTGGGTGCGATGACCCTTACTACCTAATAGTAGATGGTGTCTTACTTCAATCCTACGAACCAAAGCCAGGATATATTCAAGGCACCCCAATTACCGGTTCCAATGCGGTTACGTCCGAACTTTGTACCGAGCTCAAATATCAAGGCGTTAATGTTCTCACAATTGGCTTTGCATTGGGTCGGAACCAGTACGGTCGGCTATTGCCAGAACCACCAACTGAAATTAGAGAACTCCTTGAATCATGCGCATCGCATGAAGACTATTTTTTCGAAGCAGAGAATGACGTAGAATTAACTGAAATATTTAACGAAATTTTGCAGAGAATTGTCTTAGAGGAACTCAGAATTAAAACTTAAAATCGCCGCAAGCGAGTTTTGTCACAACTT
Source organism: Hellea sp. (assembly GCA_014238285.1). Lineage (GTDB taxonomy): Bacteria > Pseudomonadota > Alphaproteobacteria > Caulobacterales > Maricaulaceae > JACOMS01. The sequence continues at coordinate 11,506 of JABABK010000012.1, read as the reverse complement.
AATATTTTGCTGCGTTGGCTCGATTAGGGCCCTTCGAAAAGTTTTCAACTTTTGAAGGGTTTTGAAACAATCGTGCCTTCCAAGACAAAGTTAGAAAAATTGACATGGAAATTAATGGCGCAACTACACCTATCTTAAGACAAGAAATTGCGACCCAAATCCACGCTATTTCACCGGAATTACTAGTTTTGAAGAACAAGTATGGAATGGTTTTTGAAGATGTAGATTATGATTGTTTCGAGGCTAATTATAACCGCAACATTCCGACTGTAAAAAGAATCGCCCAATCATGTCCCTTAAAACCACTGCGACGTGATTTAATAGAATCTAAAATAAAAGCACTTGGAGAATACGGTGAGTTAGCCGCGGGGGCCGATGCACCCGTTTTTTAAGGTCACCGGCGCTTGACACTACCGTAGACTGGAATGAACCCCAAAAGGCGGGGCCATCAATTTTCTTGTTTGCATAGCAATTATAAAATACGCTGATCTCCATGGCTTGGCATATTTTTCAGGTGTTCGCCCGATGGTAAACCCTTCACTTTCGGTTACATTAACTTTCTCTCGCCGTGCCCCTACCAGTAAATTGGCGGCAATAAAAATTGCTGAGGAGGAATTACCTAACTTACTCGCGGCAACCATTGTCGGCACGGCGGGAGACTGGCGCCAATTTAAGCCCTGCATTTCTTTTCATCTAACGAAATATTAGCCGCAAAATAGGAATGGAGGCCAGCGAACCGCTTTTTGTCTTCATAATTTGCCGCTGCGAAAAAGCATAAACATAAAGCCTCTCTCCGAGGTTTACAGTCTCAGGGAAAAAAGGTTCCGAAACTTCAGTTAAGAACGATGAGAGTGTGCATTCTTTTTACGACGAAATTTGCGAATTGCAAAGCTATCGGCCGCTGGTAGACGAATCCTTTCTTTAATAAAATCAGGCTTAGGCGCAGTTCTTTGCCAAAAGAAAATTCGGGTTTAGGCAATTCCCTTGTCGATCGCCTTAACGACTAAGTCTGTTCTATTACGCGCGGAAAATTTCTCAGTCAAAGATCTAATGTGAAGCTTCACTGTTGTTTCGGCAATTTCCAATATTCTTGAAATTTCTTTATTAGAGTTCCCAGACCTAAGCTGACAAAGAACTTCCTCTTCCCGTTTAGTAATATAAATATTGGATGAGTTACTTTTTTGGTTGGATAAAAAATCGATTGGACAATAGGTTTCTCCGCTGGCAACCAATTTAACCGCATTTATAAGGGATTTACCTGCAAGTGTTTTGGGTACAAACCCCTTTACGCCCAATTTTAATGCGGTTCTCACATCGCTTCGACCCGCTTGCCCAGATAGAATAATTACTGGAACGTTATCTACAGCGCGCAACATTTTTTGCGCCCCAACCAAGCCGTTCATTCCAGGCATTCTTAGATCCAAAATAATCACATCGAACTTTTTTTTCCGAACCATGGCCAATGCACTAACTAAATCTTCGACCATTGACAGGCGAATATTTTCATCTGCATTTGTCAGTAAAGACCCTATGGCATCACGTACCAAATCATGATCATCTGCCAATAATATTTCCATGGTCCTGCCCATTCGTTATTTGCACAAACAAATAACCCATTTGGTTAAATATTCCGTTAAAAAACGGCTAACTAGTCTAAGCGAATATTCAAAACGACTCCTACTGCAATCGGGTTCTCAGAAGTGGGTTTTATCGTGATTGGATTTAAAGTTCCTCCTACTCGTTGAAAAGCTGCTTCCGAAAGGCGGAAAGTGATTTCCGTCATTGGAAGGCTTTGGAAATAAAAGAACCCATCATACTCGCTTACAGCAGTTCCAACAACCGTACCACGGGCGTCGATAGCTTCGATCTCGACCCCCGCAACCGGCGAAATCACGCCGTCTTGATTGACGCTCAGAACGCCTTCAGCTTCAGCGACTGTGTACATCGGTACATCATAACTTAATACCTTCCCCGGCCGCAATATCATAGATCTAACTATTTCTTTAGGTCTCAGAAAAGGATCCGAAATTGAAGACAGTTGTAATTCTGAGTTAATCATTGAGGATACCGGCAGCTTTGATACCCTAGTTACCCCAAGTTCGTTTCCTTTTTCCGGACGTAAACTATCTCCCACAACGAATTTCGCGTTTTCGATAATTTCGTCTTTACTCGTATAAATTCCGTCATTGTCGAGATCGATAAAAACCCGGGGAGCAATTACCCCGGAAGTCGCCATGCCGTGTGTGGAAACCTTATAAGACTTAGTGCTTTCGTCCACGAACAAACTAAAGGATAAGCCGACCCCAAACTCCCAGTCTCCTTGACTAGAGACCCGAACATTTGACGATAATGCTAAATCCTCTAATTTGCGAGACGAGGAAGCCTCCAAAGCGTAGACGTTTTTAGAATTGTCGTAAGAAATGGTTCCTTGCGTATAAAGTGCCTGTCCGAACCGATTTTGAACAGCCAGGTATCCTTGATCGATTTTGCAATTATTGTCGCATCGATATGTTAGCGATGCCCGAGACCTGACCCCCAAGGGACGCCCGCTAATCAATGTTTGTCCTTCAACCGACCAACCCAAATTAGATTGCGTCGAGATTTTTAGTTCATTTGACCAATGAGAATGAGGCGATAAAAACTGCCCGCCTAAACGAATAGTGCTTTTCAAGGACTGACGTTCATTTGAAAGTTTCTCCCAGAACAAATCAGTCTCAAATGTTCGAAACAATTTTGTTGGTTTGATTTGACTTGAGAACTGAATTTCGGCTTGCTGATCGACCTTGTGAATCCCCACAATATTCGCTTCAGTTCGTTGCCCTCCGAAGTCTTTGGCCATAACGCTTAGTGTAGAGCTAAAAGTAGGCTTCTGAACAAAATAGCCTTGAACTGCCGGCCTTTGCCGTCCTTCGCTTCCGATCTTGATTTCGCCATATCCTCCCAAAGTGGATGCAGCTAGCCCGACGCTAGCAAACGTCTTGTTATTGTTCGTCCAAATATCCGTTACAATTGCCTTCTGGGCTGGAAGGCCGTAGCTAAGAGACGCGAATGCGCTATTGCTTATACTAACAGCATTGTTATTATTTTCTTGTCCAGGTTTTCTAGTACCAAGATTAAATATATTGTTGTTAGGATCGATAAATCCGATATCATAAGTCAGTCGACCAGGTATAGAGAATTCTGAACCGACAAATTTCGATATTGTTTGTTTTTTTATTTCACCATTAGGACCAAAAAATTTGAGTGTTAGCCTATTGTACCCAGAATGAAGCGATACATTCTCGAAAACATACTCTCCCAAAGCATTCGATTCCGTTTGAAACGCCAATATGTTAGATCCCCGGTATAACTCAACTTCCCAGTTTATTGGCAAATGCCCTCTTATTGTCGTTTGATCAAATTCGTCAGGCTTAGTCGATAATTCGTTCGATATTCTTATACCGCGCCCAGTCTTACTAAGCCCAAATAATGGCTGGGATGGTGCAGAAATATCTCCGATTTCAACGTGCTTTGCTTCGAAAGGTCCCAGGTAAGAGTTCTCATCATTACCCCTGAAGAGAGAGAATTTTGTAGGCTTGAACTTTCCGTTATTTTGAACATTCCCACTCATCTTAGCCGTTAACTTCATGAGGTCAGCTGTTGTAACGATATTGGAAACAGTTTCTAAAGGTTGACCATTTTGTATTTTGCTATTAACGACGATATCTACGGACGGCCACGAGAGCCAAGAATAAGGGTTTTTCACTATTCTATGCGTTACCTCCTCGGGCTCATAATCTTTAGAAATAAGTTTTCTACGTTTAGCTCGTTCCAATTTCGCTTCAATGGGAAGTATTGAAGTTCCAGCAACTTCCAAAGTTAAAGTCGATTGACTGTAATCTAATTTCAATGGGAAAATAGATTCTAGACTTTTAATTGTTGCACACCAACCCAAATTGTCATTAGAGAACCCGGATTTTCCTTTTAGGTCAATTTTAAATTTGTCGTCAGGACTAACAGTCCAACCGCTAATTTCTCCGTCTTCAACGGTCAATTTGAAACCGATTGCTTCGGTTAATTCTATTAACGGCACACAGATTTTTTGGTCCAATTTATTGACCCGAAAACTATCGTCAAGAATGCTGTCCCCCAAAACTAAACGAACAAGAACAAAATTTTCATCTCTGAGTTCCGTGTTTTCTTCAAAGTTTGAGTACTCGTCATCATATAAGAGAGCAAAGGGATCCAAGGCGTGCGCCTGCCTAGGAAGCAATAACAACAACGCCACCAGAACACCAATTATGAATTTTCCAGAAATCATAATGATTTGGGAATTCAGTTTTAGTTAAAGTTCCCGCGAAATTCCGCTAGAATTTCGCCGGCATCTTTTTCCAAATCTCGATAGACAATTCGATAATGCCGTCCTCTCAACTTGTCTCGTACGGAAGGGGAAACTGGAAGAGTAATTCTGCGTTCTGAATTAGGGGTATAAACTGCGACACCTCGCATCGACAATACTGGGTTGGGAGCCCCTTCAGCGTAAACCTCAAGAAGACCATATACCGATTTATTTCCCTCTCGTACTATCTGCACCTTTAACAGGGTTTCTTGCTCTTCTGTAACGAGATCGACACCAATTATATCAACATTGGCATCCAATTTCCCCGCTCGGATTATGATTGGAATTGTCAGAGATCTAATTGCGATCAATTGAATCGAGATTCCATTTTGTTCGCCAGAATTCCGGTTACTTAAATATTGATTGGCGCTAGTTGGTACAGATTTTAGTCTTAAATGTGATCTATACTCGCCAGGTTGCAAATCTGAACCACTCACTGCTACTCGTACGGTTTGTTTTTCGCCAGGGCTTAATACCATGCGCCGTGGAGAATAGCGAATATGATTTTTCGCGAATTGTTCTCCTTCTGTAGCTTCAGGAGCACTTTCAAGGGCTCCAAATAAATCCATTCTGCGGTTCTCGACAGAGATTCGAAATGCGGCCTCTTCTTGTCCTTTGTTAACTACGACCAGTTCAGCAGACCGCTCGCCGTCCTCAAACACAACTCTAGTCGGGGCCACAAGAATATCAGCTTTCGCGGAGTGCCCAACGACTGCCTGAATTAATACGGCCATTAGCAAAATACGGATAAAATTATTCATGAATTCCCACTTATATTTGAACTTCTAATAAAAATTTTGATTGAATTTTTCAAACCTTTTAAGCCCGATAACGAATTATCAATGGTTCGCTACCAAGAATCGCGAAGTCCACTAATCCAAAAATTGACAATTTAACGAATGGCTATTGCTCTGGTGACGAACAAATTAAATTCATTAGAGAGAAAAGGAAGAACAAGCGGCTCGAACATCGGGGGGATCGGGCGCTTGTCCTTCCTTAACTTTGGGCTAGTTGTATTCCACCGATACAGCAAAAGTGCCAACATAGTCTCCGGTTGGCTGATTTGCAGTAACTGACAAGTTGGCGCCAACTGCAAAGTCTTCAGTGCCTCCGGTCAGCGTCCCGATTTCGTCGGCCTTTGATGACACAAATGAGGAAACCGACATGGTACCTCCGGAACCGTTAGAAAGCTCGACCTCACCGTCACCGGGTAGGTTGATATAGTAGGACATCCCATCTTCTCCGGACACCGTGAACTGGGCGGCGGAATGGTCATTTGTGAGACAAGTCACGGCTGATCCACAATCCCTTATACCAGTTGAATCGACGAAAATATTTTCATCTTGGTCCAAGCTCGGTGCAATAGTACCAAAATATAAACTTGCAGTATTTGTGATTTCAAGCGGAGCGACAATCTTTGCTCCTGCGTCGGAATCTACTTCACTGGCGTTAGAAACGGCCGCTACAGAAAGCGTAAGGGCCGTCACTCCCAGTAATTTTAAAAACTTCATTTTTATCTCCATTTTATGGTTATCTCGAACCAAATGGCTGAGAGGCCCCTTGTTAACAAATTTGGAAACTTAATTTATTGGCCATTCGGCCGCCTAGATTATCTGAGGACTAGTACACCTGACCAAAAGGACTACATTAGTGCCGTTTTTCGGTTTTGATATTTGGTAGTTAAGCGAGCATTTTAGAATCAAGGTTCTCGACTAAGACAATCGAATTTATTTTCTTTGTGAGCGACCGCTTTGTGGTATTGCAATCTAGAAAAAAAACCGAACAACGGATATAATCCGCTGATAAACTGACAGGAAGAACAAGCGGCATGGACTTAGGGAGTATTGGAGCCCTGTCCTTCCTTAGCTTTGTGTTAGTTGTACTCGACCGTTACGGTGAAAGTACCGACATAGTCTCCGCTTTTTTGACCAGCAAATACTAACAAGTCGGCGCCAACGCCGAAATCGTCTGTACCTCCAGTAAGTGTGCCGATATCGTCGGTAGCTGAGGACGTAAAATTGAAAACTTTCATGGTGTCGCCGGCACTGTTAGCAAGCTCGAGGTCTGCGGGTAAGTTGACATAGTACATCATATCTGATTCCCCTGACACCAAAAATTGGGCAGCGGAATGGTCGTTTGTAAGACAAGTTATGCTGGTTCCACAGACCCTTGTCCCCGTTGCTCCAACTTGAACGGTGTCGTCTTGATGCAAGCTCGGAGCAATGGTGCCAAAATATAGACCCGTAGTATTGGTGATTTCCAGCGGAGCTACGATCTTGGCACCCGCATCGGAATCTACTTCGCTAGCATTGGAAATAGTCGCAATTGAAAACGTGATAGCCAAAACTCCTAAAGTATTTAAAAACTTCATTTACTTCTCCATTTTCTTGTTATCTCAAACGAAATGGATGAGGGTACCAACATAACAAGTTTGGAGATTTAATTTATTGACCATACGGTCGTTAGCATTATCTGAAGATTAGTAGACCTGACCAAAAGGACTACTTATGATTTACCCGCTTTACATTGGCAACGCTAATTTCTTTGTGAGTAACGGTCGACTGAAAAATTAATTTTTGGATCAATTTTTGCTTAGACCTTCATGCACCAAGACAGATTCCAATATTTTTGCTGACGTCCGCTTCGTAATTATCTTGAAAAACCTAAGTACAGTAAGTGAAATCAAATGCACTCGATCTAGTAGATATTACACTATGGCCTTGCGGCAATTGCTATAAATTGAAAGCCAAATTACGCATTTGATCCGCCAATAAGCGGAGATGACGGACAAATTAATCATATAATAGGAAAAGGAAGAACAAGCTGCTTAGATTTGGGGAATGGGCGCTTGTCCTTCCTTAACTTTGGATTAGTTGTACTCGACTGCCACAGCGAAAGTACCAACATAGTCTCCGGTTGGCTGATTTGCGGCAACTTGTAATTCAGCTCCCATTGAGAAAGTGTGTGTCCCTCCAGTCAGGACCCCTTGATCTGCGAACGAAGATGACTCAAAACTTGAAACCGTCATGGTGTCTCCAGAGCCATTAGAAAGCTCGATTGCTGAAGGCACTTGGATAATGTAAATCATCCCATCCTCTCCGGACACGGTAAACTGGGCGGCAGTATGGTCATTTGTAAGACAAGTCAGACTTGATCCGCAGGCCTTGTCTCCAGAATATCCAACCTTTACGACTCCATCTTGGTCCAAGCCCGGAGCGATAGTACCAAAATACAGACTCGTGGTATTGGCGATTTCGAGCGGCGCAACAATCTTGGCCCCGGCGTCGGAATCTACTTCACTGGCATTAGAAACGGTCGCTACAGAAAGCGTAAGGGCCGTCACTCCCAGTAATTTTAAAAACTTCATTTTTCTCTCCATTTCCTGGTTATCTCCACCCAAATGGTTGAGACATCTTCCAATAACTAATTTGGAGAATTAATTTATTGACCTTACGGTCTCCTGGATTATCTTAGGACTAGTACACCTGACCGAAAGGACTATATTTGAATAACACCATCCCACATCGGTAATGTTGTTTTTCTTGTAAGCAAAAACTGGCTTAAAAATCAACTTTTTGGCGTGGCTTTTGCATAGAGTCTTTATGTGCCAAAACAGCGTCGAATATCCTTGCCTACGTCAACTTCGCAATTGTCTAACAGGAAGTAAGCTCAGAAAGTGAAACCAAATGAACCTCATCGGTAAATTTTTATTCTCGTTAGCAATCGCATTTCAGGCAATTCCCTGTAATGCCACGCAGGAAAACGCAAGGGCAGGTGCCAGGATAGCGGAGCCTGTCCAAATAACAGGCCTTCTGAATTTGCGATTTGAAAATATTTGCTCAAACCTCCGGGAAACCGGTCAGACCATTATATTTCCAAATGATGTAAATAAATGCCGCGGCTCTTTATCCAGCTTATCAAAGAATCAGACCGCCGCTGTTTTCGATGTTAAAGGACCTGCAAACCTTGTATATACTATCGAGTTACCCAGAAGCGCGCGCACGATCAACGAGAGCGGAAACGCGATTATTATTTCTGAATTCGGCCTTTCCCGAAAGCCAGAAACATTCACGACCGGAGGCGATCAAGTTTTCATTTCTACAGGATCAGCTAAAGCAAATGAGCTATCTTACGGGCAGTATTTTGGCACGTTTACGATAACCGTTAATTACGAATAAACCCCGTCCAATCCCCAATCAAGTATTAGATAAGGCTATTTATAAGGTTTTTTGTCTGGTTGTATTTCCAGAACCTTTTGAATAGCTTTATCTAACCGAACCGAAGAAACAGGTTTCTTCAAAATCATGTCAAATTGACCATTTTTTTTCAATCCAACTGCTTGACCCGTAATCGCAATAACTGGAATTTGGGGCGCTATTAACTGTAGACTATTTGCGACTTGGTCCCCCGTTGTCTCCCCGAGAAAATAATCGGTTATGAATAGGTCTGGTTTTAATACCGGCACATCAGCCAACGCGTTCTCATAACATTCGTAAAAGGACGCTTTGTATCCAAGAGCATTTAAAGTCAAAGTCATTGCGCGCCCGAAAAGAGCATTATCGTCTACAACAAAAATCGATTCTTTATCCAAGCCAGTTTTACTTTCAAGGGCGTGTGGTGGCAATTTTTGATCCTTCAATCGTATCTTTATGGTCGTTTGACTCAATCGATCAGTATAAACTTGCACATAGGCCGCATCAGCGGCGGTCAAATTATTTAACGATCCCCAAGCCAAGCCATCGCCATCAATTATTGCTTGTAACGTAACTCCTCCAATTAACTTTTCATAGAATCGGGAAACATCAATAGCGCTTCCACGAAAAACGATTTCGATAACAGCCGAAAACTCACCGGTATTTGAACCTAGTTCAGCTAAATGTTCAAAATCATCGTTCACTGGAGTAAGAACGACATCGACAGAAATAAAAATTTCAATTGGGCTTTTGTCTCCTGCCAAAACCGCGCTCAGGCAATTAAATAAACATAAGATTACTTGGACGCGGTCCGTAACAACCCTAAAATTTTTGGATGCACTTATATGTATTCTTTGATTGGAAAACAGCAGTCTTTTTACCATATGGACGCTGCGTTTAATCATTTCTACCAAATCCGTTGGTGCTAGTTGTAATTCAATCAAATTGGACCGTTCAAAAGCGCGTATTCTTCGACTAAACTGATCGGAAATCTCGCTAAGGCTGTTAGCCATTTCGGTGCGCGCACTACTGTCCTGAACATTTTGTCCCAGTAAAAACGCATAGCTAGAAAATGCTCCAACAAGATTATTCAAATCATGTGCTATCGCCTGCGATACAAAAACGGTCGTCAGTTGCTTTTGCGCCAACATCAAAGGAGAAAACAACCGACTGATGGCGACAGAATTCTCCAGCGCTCGACCACCCTTCAACGGCGAAAGCGATTTTCCAACTTGAGCATCTTGGGGGCCTTTAAGTAATTTTTCCCTGCTGGTTCGGGCTGGATATTCAGATGGCATATTTTTAAGCTCCAATATCACGTGATTAACCTAGCGTGATTAACCTAGAACGAAACAACATTTCGCCTCTCGTTCTCAACCATTTTTCCAGGATAGAAACGATCAAAATACCACTTATAATTCTTTTGCAAACCGGAAGCGATTCGGGGGGCAACCATGTGTTTTTCTGGAACGGAAATAGAACTCTTTGTTTCATGTCTATACTTAAATCTATAATAGCTGTCGCTTTCATGAGGGCGAGTTATCAGCTTCTTCGGATTTATGTCCACCTTCTCCAAACCAAGCCATTCAAACATTTCTTCAACAGCGTTTTTCGGGTTTTCCGTCAGATATTCAAACGGAACATACTGAATACGATCAAGAATTTCTTGATCCATGACATCTTGTAAATCACGAATGAAATTTAACGGCCCGCCAACAACACCGCCCTTACTAAACAACCTATCGGCCCGCGCCATTGCCCCATGTGCATCGGTCCCGTCGGCAAAATTCAAATAGCGCGTTCGGGCATGTTGGGCTTCAATCGAACCATAAATTTGAGTCAAATCTCGGATGCAAACCAATATTCGCCAATCATCGTGCAGATCATTGAGCATTTCTGCCATCCGTAGCCAACCGCGGTTTTTATCAACCACAATAGTTTTGTCGGTTTCCGCGAACCAGCCACTTAATACGGACTTTAATACGTTTTCAATTCTTGAATAAACTAAATCAAAATCGACGTCTAACTGCGCCAATGAAAAATCATTGGAACTCAATGTAGACCGGACACCCTCCAAAACCCCAACCAAAGGCGACGAATGTCCTGAAGAATAAACTTCGGGATGCTGGGCCAATAGCTGACACAACAACGTAGACCCGGAACGTGGAAGCCCTGATACGCAAATCAATTTCATAAGATTACTCGCCCTTAAGCAAATTAAGCAAAACTTGTCGAGAGCCGATTAAGGCCCTCAACATAGTGTAAGAAAAACACGAGGCTTATCTTACTTTCCACCGTACCTAATTTGGACTTTACCCGTCGCTTCATCACCGCCGACGCCGACCGAGGCACCGAAGCTCCAGTTTTCGGTTCCGCGGATCGCCAAGGTCGTACCAAAACCGACTTCATCGCCATAAGCACCGATACCACCAGCGATAGACCACTTTTCGTCAGGATTCAGATACATGTCTGGCAGAGCAGCTACCGCTGCCAAGCCTTCTTCAAGATCCGATATCCGAGTGGTATTTCCTGCAATTGCCGACGAATTCGCTTCTATTTGAGAAAATGCCTGATCAATTTTAATTGAATTTCTAGCGATCTCCCGTGTATTAACGTCTATAGCGGCAGCGTCGACCCCAAGCTTCAACATTTCTTCTTCACTCAGAATACTCTCATATCCTCCTCGTGTTGCCGGAATTGGTGTGCTTTGTTCGCTCGTTTCTTCAACCAAATTCGCGCCTACAGTCTCTTCAGAAATTTCACTTATAGTTTCAACATTTGCACCATCAGCACCAGACGCATTTCCATTGATTTTAGAACCAGTTAGTGTTTCTACGGCTTCATCCGAGATAACGGGGGTTGCACTATTATTACTGACAGGAACCGGCTCATTAGTCGTCGCTAAATTACCATCATCATCCGATGTAACATAATA
>JABABK010000129.1 GCA_014238285.1 Hellea sp. | reverse complement strand
CCCTAGTATCTGAATTTCTATATGTCTAGAAACCGCAATGTACTTTTCGATGAATATCCTGTCGTCATCAAAACCGCTTTTTGCTTCCCTTTGTGCAGCTTTAATAGATTCTTTTAGGTCTTTAGCAGAATTTACAATTCTCATTCCTTTTCCACCACCACCTGCAGCTGCTTTAATCAATAAGGGGTAACCTATGTCTTTTGCTTTGTTGGGGCTTGTCGTCATTGGAAGAGTAGGGACGCCTGCCTTTTCTGCTAAATCTTTAGCTTTTAATTTATCTCCCATTGAGTTTATAACTCGAGCAGAAGGACCAACCCAGAGTAATCCTGCTTTCAAAACAGCTCGACAAAATTTAGCGTTTTCAGATAAAAATCCATATCCGGGATGAATAGCCTCTGCACCTGTATCTAGAGCGGCTTGTATAATTTCTTTGGAATTGAGATAAGAATCAGAAAGTTTAATAGCTTCATCAGCCATTTTGACAAAAGGCGAGTCTGCATCTGCTTCTACATAAACAGCAACGCAACTTATGCCCATATCATGAGCACTTCGAATCACTCTACAAGCTATTTCTCCTCTATTAGCAATCAGTAATTTATGGTAATTCTGATAACTCATAGTCTGTAAACTCCGTATCCCGGAGCTCCTTCAACTTCCTTACCATTAACTACAGAGAGACACATGCCGAGAACACTCCTGGTGTCTCTT
>JABABK010000128.1 GCA_014238285.1 Hellea sp. | reverse complement strand
ACATGGGAGCATTCAGTTCATCATGCTACGGCAGGAGACATTGCTCTGAGAGGCGTTGGAGATGTTTGGACACTTATGGTTGATGAATATTTGGCTCTTCCCAAATTGAAAAAATTAGGATACAGAATATGGAGGCATCCTCTTTTTCTTTTTGGTTTTGCGCCGAGCTATATTTTCTTTGTAAGAGAAAGGTTTCCTGCAGAAAAAGCGAACTCAGCTCACAGGAGAGCAGTAATGTTCACTAATCTGGCACTGCTGTGTATACTTTCTTCAGGATGTCTGATCTTCGGTTCATTCTATTTTATTTTAATACAGATGTTGATTATGTCTGTAGCAGCCACTCTTGGAGTTTGGCTGTTTTATGTGCAGCACCAATTCGAAGGGGTTTATTGGGAACGGCATGAGCATTGGGAATATACTTCAGCTGCGTTGGATGGTAGTTCCTATTACAAGTTACCAAAAATTTTGCAGTGGTTTACAGGAAATATTGGATTCCATCATCTGCATCACCTTAGCACCAAGATACCAAATTATTACTTGGAGGCTTGCCATAATTCTCATCCAGTATTTGCTAATGTTAAGGAATTGACATTATTTGGAAGCCTCAAGTGTGTGAATGTTCGTTTATGGGATGAATCTGAAAAGGTTTTAATTGGCTGGCGACGATTACGCGAAATTCGGAGTGAAAGAGAGGCTGCTTTAGCAGCGAG
>JABABK010000127.1 GCA_014238285.1 Hellea sp. | reverse complement strand
CCAAGATACGCATCACTAGTTTGTGGTATGTTTTTCTGCACTTCTAGATCCACAGAAGTCTCTTCCACAAGATTATTCTCCTGATCATCCGAATTGATCACCTGCGTTTTTGTATTTTTTCCCTGTTCTTCAGATAACATTTCTGTTCCAGTTTGTTCTTCCACCATTTTATCCTGCAATAATCATTTGCATAATGTCTGAAAGACCCAAATCGGCGATCCCCAAATATAGTGCCACAGCAAAAGAGAGACAAACAACCACTGATGTGGACTTTATTGTGGCATCACGTGTCGGCCACTGCACCCGCTTAAATTCTGCAATGACATCTTTAAAAAACTGCCGAATTCTTTTGAACATAATCAGGTTCGCGATTGAATTAGAAACATTCTAAATTAATATTCTTCTGCTGTTCTGCAGTCCAAACCTTTAAGTCAAAGCAGGTGCTGACAATTTTGGCAGGGCAGACAGGGGTCGAACCTGCGACCTTCGGTTTTGGAGACCGATGCTCTACCAACTGAGCTACTGCCCTTTTCGGACGTAAAATAAAGGCAGAAAACGAATTATTTCGTTTCCTTATGTAATGTATGTTTACGATCCCACCTGCAGTATTTACGTACTTCCATACGCTCTGTTTTTAATTTTTTGTTGCGGGAAGTAGTATAATTCCTGCGTTTGCACTCAGTGCATTCCAAGTGGATCGTGTCTCTCATATTTTCATTACCTTAAAAACTACTATAATAAATTGGAGCCTG
>JABABK010000126.1 GCA_014238285.1 Hellea sp. | reverse complement strand
GTGGAAGCACGGTAACGTGTGAAGCTTACCAGTACTAATAGCTCGATCGGCTTGATCGTTCTCATTACTTGTGACCATTAAGCAGGCTTTGCCTGTTTAATGTCTTTTGCTTAACTCACGGCAGTTTGGCCTCGCCAAACGCCTCCGTGAGGGCGGCGCATAAGCGCCGGACCACTCTGCGTGGTTTGGATGGCAAACATCTACAAAACAAAACAAGGTCTTGCCCGTTTGATGCACTCAAACGGATAAGCAAGCCCGGATAAAACAAGGTCTTGCCCGTTTGATGCACTCAAACGGATAAGCAAGCCCGCCAAAAAAGCCCAGTTTCATGTTTATGCGTTTTGCCGACCTGGTGGTTATTGCGAGATGGCTGCACCCGATCCCATCCCGAACTCGGAAGTGAAACGTCTCAGCGCCGATGGTACTTTGTCTTAAGGCACGGGAGAGTAGGTCGCTGCCAGGTCTGCAAAACGCATAAATAAATCTCATTCAATAAAACAAAACCCGCCGCACAAAAATGCGGCGGGTTTTTGCGTTTGAAAATACAATTATTTTGGCTGCTGTGGTCCCACTTTACAGCACGTATCACACAATACGCTCATAAATTGCATCGCCCGACAGCTTCTGGGCCAGAAAATAGCCATATCTCTCTAAAAGCGCCGCCACCTTCAGATCCGGATCGTGGGAAACTTCGGTCAAAATTGTGGACGGGTAGCGCAATGAATTGTCGGATTCAAAAAACGGCGTGAGCGCAGCATGCTCGTGTCCCTCAATGTCAATTTTCAAAAAGTCGATCCGTGGCATGTTCGTGTCCGTCCGATGAAGGTGCTCTGGC
>JABABK010000125.1 GCA_014238285.1 Hellea sp. | reverse complement strand
GAAATTTTATTTGCAATATTAAAAAAACTTGCACAGAAAAATGAACAAATAATTGGAAGTGGAACCCTCGAAGTTTTGCAAGATGGTTTTGGTTTTTTAAGAGCAATGGAATCAAACTATTTACCTGGACCAGATGATATTTATGTTAGCCCAAGTCAAATTAGAAAATTTGGTTTAAGAACAGGAGATACTGTTGAAGGACCAGTAAGAGCACCTAAAGAAGGTGAACGATATTTTGCATTACTTCAAGTCAGCAAAATTAATTTTGAAGATCCTGAAAAAGCTAAACACAAAATTGCTTTTGATAACTTGACTCCATTATACCCAAACAGTCAATTAATAATGGAAGTTGAAACCACGAAAATAGAAAAAAAACTCGACTTAACAGCAAGACTTATAGATCTTGTGAGTCCAATAGGAAAAGGACAAAGATCATTAATAATTTCTCCACCAAAAGCAGGAAAAACAATGATATTACAAAGCATAGCAAACTCTATTACGGCAAATCATCCTGAGTGTTATTTAATGGTATTGTTGATTGACGAAAGACCAGAAGAAGTAACAGATATGCAACGAACTGTTAAAGGTGAAGTAATAAGCTCAACGTTTGATGAGCCTGCACAAAGACACGTTGCAGTAGCTGAAATGGTTATTGAAAAAGCAAAAAGGCTCACAGAACACAAAAAAGATGTTGTAATATTACTGGACTCTATAACAAGGCTAGGTAGAGCTTATAATGCTGTAGTTCCGAGTTCTGGAAAAGTTTTAACTGGCGGAGTTGATGCAAATGCACTGCAAAGACCCAAGAGATTTTTTGGAGCTGCTAGAAATATTGAGGAAGGTGGTTCTTTAACAATTATTTCTACCGCATTAATTGATACAGGAAGTAGAATGGATGAAGTAATATT
>JABABK010000124.1 GCA_014238285.1 Hellea sp. | reverse complement strand
TAATTTGTGATAGCCTTTAGCATTCGCGCCGCGGTTCATGGCTTGCATGACCAGACCCGGATAAATTGGTTGCTCGGCGCTATGCGGCGCTGTCTGTTCGAGGAGGCTATTGCGGATCGAAGCCTTGGCTGCGGCCATTTGGCTGATCAAAGCGTCGTCGCGCGGACGATGCTCATTGCCCATCCACTCTAAAAGCGCGTTGAGGAACAGCGCCGGATCGGCAACGCGCTGATTGTCGCCGCGATAGCCCTCGTCCGCCTTATCGTCAAAGCCGACGACAATCATTTTCTCCTCCGCCACGCGCGCACCAAGTGCAGCCATCTCGGCAGTCGCCATTCGCATACCGATGCACAGGACGACATCGGCGCGATCCAGCACCGCCCCGCAAATCGGGTGCGGTTGAATGCCACCGAAATGACCGGCGGAGAATGGATGATCCTCGGCAATCACGCCGATCGCATCCTGCGAGAAAACGACCGGTGCCTGGAGGCGCTCGGCCAGATCGGCGAGCTGGCGCGTTCCGCCTTGGCGGATAACGCCCTTGCCAGCGGCGATGACCGGCGCCTTGGCGCCAAGCAGCGATCTCCCGAAGCGCTCGACATCGGCCTGATCGGGCTTGGTAACCACCGACGGATTGACGCGATAGGGCGAAAGGACCGCCTTCTCCTCCTGGAGAATATGCTCGGAGTAATCGGCAACCCGTGGCAATTCGACATGGACCGGCCCGGGCCGACCGCTCCGCGCGATATGAAAGGCTTTGGCCAACACTTCGGGAATGTCTTCGATCTCTTGGACCCGCGCCGTCCATTTGGTGATCGGCTTGAACATGTCGTTGACGAAATTCGGATCGTCGACGCCATGAAACGCTTCGCGGTGAGCGTCGAGCGGCACCGCGCCGGAGATGTGAACCATCGGAGACGCCGCGCTATAGGCCTGGGCGACGCCGGCCAT
>JABABK010000123.1 GCA_014238285.1 Hellea sp. | reverse complement strand
CGCTTCACTTTTCACAACTATGATAGGGCAAGATACTTCTAATATCCTAATGGTAAAGTAAAACTGTTACAGTTATGGAGAAGACATATTTTGATGGGTTAGGCATACCAAGTTTGGTCAAAATTGGCCCAGAACTTTCAGAGGAGATGTCAAAAATGTAAAAAGTTTACGCCGCCGCCGTCACCGTCGCCGACGACGGACGAAGTAAGATGGGATAAGCTCACTTGAGCTTCGCATGGCAAAATCACCATTTTGGTCACAAATACTTATCAAGATCAAGAAACAAAATGGCTGATGGTTGCCATAGTGGTATTTGATTTTCGGTCAATCTGTGAACAACATAAACCGAGTATGCACGCCAATAGGACTGTCTGTATAAAGTTTCAAGTAGATTGGACCACTATGAAAAATTTGCAATTATGACGTCATGATGGCCATCTTGGATTTTTTTCGAAAATTAAAACAGCATAAAATCACTCAGGACATCCATGTGTACCTACATATCAAATTTCATCAACCTCCGATCATTTTTGACAAAGTTAGAATTTTGGCGGGAAACAAGTTTTACGTATGACGTCATAGCCGCCATTTTGAAAATCGTAGAACTTCAAATTTAAAACGGGAGGCTCTTCAACCTAAACTGAACCTTATGGTGAAAACCCCATGTCTCTACCACTTGTGGTTCTGGAGGAGTAGTCGTCACAAATTTTCGGAAAAAAATCAAAATGGCGGCTGTGGCGGCCATATTGGATTTTCAATCAATGTGAAAACAACATAATATGAGTAAGTACACCAGTAGGAATATTTGTACAAAATTTCAAGAAGATTGAACCACTTTGAAAAATCGGCAATTATGACGTCATGGCGGCCATCTAGGATTTTTTTCGAAAACGAAAGTAGCATAAAATCACTCAGGACATCCATATGTACCTACATATCAAATTTCGTCAAGATCCGACCATTTTTGACAAAGTTAGAATTTTGGCGGGAAACGCGTTTTACGTATGACGTCATAGCCGCCATTTTGATTTTTTTCCGAAAATTTGTGACGACTACTCCTCCAGAA
>JABABK010000122.1 GCA_014238285.1 Hellea sp. | reverse complement strand
CCAATTTCAAATAGGGGCGTCATATGACTTTTAAGAAAAAACTAAAATTAACCGCTGCCGGAATAGCGGCAATATCCACATCTTTACTGGCGAGCACCGCATCAGCGGATCAAGTCATTCTCGACGATTTGATCGTTGATGGCAGCATTTGCGCGGGTATGGATTGTGTCAATGGTGAGAGCTTTGGGTTTGATACCTTACGGCTGAAAGAGAACAACCTTCGCATTAGGTTTGTTGACACAAGCTCTACGTCATCATTTCCATCAAGAGATTGGCAATTAACCGCTAATGACAGCTCAAATGGCGGCCTTAATAAATTCTCAATTGACGATATAGACGGCGGCCGAACGCCCTTTACTGTAGAAGCCGGCGCCCCGTCCCACTCTCTTTATGTGGATGATGCCGGACGCATCGGGCTTGGTAAATCAACACCTGTTGTCGAGATGCATATAGCCGATGGCGACTCGCCAACGGTTAGATTAGAGCAAGACGGCACAAGCGGGTTCACACCGCAAACCTGGGATATGGCTGGTAATGAAGCCAACTTCTTTATTCGCGATGCAACCAACGGCAGTCAGTTGCCATTTAAAATCAAACCCGGTGCAGATAGTAATTCTCTTTTCGTTGCGGCTAATAATGATATTGGTGTGGGAACAGACAGTCCTGCTCAATCCTTACATGTCAGAAGAACCGATGACGCCACGATTTATGTTCAAAATACGACGGCTACTCCGGGAATTCGCTCTCAGGTCTTCCTAGAAAATGCAGGCGGCGCGATTATGAGCATGCATGAATCCGTGAGTGGAAATATTTGGAACCTGGTTGGCGGTAGTTTCTTTGGCGTACAACTACAAGGAACATCGGGCGCTTTATTCAGCGTTGCGACAAATGGAAATGCGACTGTAACAGGCACCATGACAACCGGCGGCGGCACTTGCGGCTCTGGTTGTGACAAAGTCTTTGACGCCGATTATGATCTTCCGAGCATTGAAGACCACGCCGAAGAAATGTTTGCCAATCGTCACCTTCCAAATGTTGGACCGACGGTTGAAAACGCCCCTATCAATGTCTCTGACAAGCTAGGCCGCATGCTCAATGAGCTTGAAAAAGCCCACATTTATATTGCTGATCTGAATGAGCAAAATAAATCAATGGCCGCCGAAAATATTGAACTGGCCGCAGCCAATGAGAGGCTTGCAATTGCAAATGAAGCGATCAACGCTCGTTTAGAACGCATTGAGCAAAAACTCCAATAGGCTTAAAACAACGCTTAAAATCTAATTGGCTCCTTTTTAAGGGGCCTTTTTATTGCCTTGTTAACGCTAAATACTGCGCCTCTCGGTGATATGTGCGATTTCATTGACTATTAAGATATCCTCGCCTAATTATGATCACAAATAAGGGGTCAGATTATTCGTACCCCT
>JABABK010000121.1 GCA_014238285.1 Hellea sp. | reverse complement strand
CAAACGTCGGCTTTCCACCGTGCCAGGCAGTGCGGATGAAGACCGAGTCGTATCCGCCAAACTTATCGAGGGCGGCGTCGACGACCTTCTGAATCGATCCCGGCTTGCTTTAAAACTTCTGGGTAAGCTCCGTGTCCAACCACGCCGCGCACATCAATATCTGTCGTAACCTTACGAATAAGGTCGGCCGACAAATCGACAATGGTAACAATATTCTGTTCACTGGCGAGCCGTGAAGCTATCCCGTAACCGACACGCCCTGCACCGCAAATAATAACTCTCATGGTTCCAAACCACCCCCTCGCTTGCTGCCGCCTACCCCTAACGATTTTAACTTTCGGTGAAGCGCTGAACGCTCCATACCCACAAAAGTAGCGGTTTTCGAGATATTTCCACCAAATCTCTCGATTTGGGCCTGCAAGTAATCCCGTTCAAACCGTTCTCTAGCGTCACGTAAAGGCATAGCAATCATGCGATCGCTACTTTTGACTTCAACCCCACCTTTTACAACTGAAACCTCAGAAGGCAAAGTTTCAAGCGTCATAGGTTTAGCCGGATCTCCCGTTGCCAAGATCAATAGACGTTCAACATTGTTGCGAAGTTGCCTAACATTGCCCGGCCAATCATGGGCCTGAAGCGCTGCCATAGCATCATCACCAATTTTCCGAGCGGGCAGTCCTGTTGACGCTGACAATCTTTCAATAAAATACTCGACGAGTTCCGGAATATCTTCGCGGCGATGAGATAAAGGCGGTGTTTCAAGCGGCATCACATTGAGACGATGGTAAAGGTCTTCACGAAATGACCCCATGGAAGCTTCGCGCTCTAAATCCCGAGATGTTGATGTGATCACGCGAACATCAACTTGAACATTATCCGTCCCGCCTAACCGTTGAAACCTTTGCTCAATCAGCAGGCGCAGTAACTTCCCTTGGGTTTCCAAAGGCATATCTGAAACTTCATCAATATAAAGCGTGCCATTATGCGCCTTCTCCAAGAGACCTGACTTTACGGTTTCACTGCCTTGTATACCGAAAAGCTCCTGTTCGACCCGCTGGGGAATCATAGAGGCTGCATTAACAGCAATGAAAGGCCCCTGTGACCGATCAGACAATGCGTGGATCTGACGGGCTATTAATTCCTTACCTGTCCCGGAAGGCCCCGTGATCAATACCCGACTATTGGTTGGTGCAATCCGCGTAATTTTGGTTCTAATCTGGCTAATGACGACAGATGATCCGATTAGATCATTGGCTGTAACCGTCTTGCCTTTAAGCTCGGCATTTTCACGTTTCAGCCGGGCATTCTCTAAAGCTCGAATGACGGTTACGAGAAGTTTTTCAGACTTAAATGGCTTAACAATATAATCATAAGCCCCTTTTCTAATCGCAGCAACGGCTGTTTCGACTGTCCCATGTCCTGAGATGATAATGACTGGCAAATTCGGGTGATCTTTTTTAACGACATCCAATAACTCGATACCATCCATCGAGCTTCCCTCAAGCCATACATCCAGTATCAAAAGTCCAGGTAGCCTGGTGCGAATAGATTCTAGCGCCTGTTCACTGGTCGCGGCTTGATGAGCTTTATAGCCTTCATCTTCCAGAATACCGGCAATCATGGCTCGAATATCTGATTCATCTTCTACAATGAGAACATCATGCTTCATATGATTTTGCCTCTATTTTTGAAAAATAATTTTCTTGAATCCTGGAAAGTATCGGAAGAGAAAACTCAACATGTGCGCCGGATAAACCATCAGGCCGTTCGGAAAGCTTTAACTGACCGCCGTGATCCTCAGCTGTTCGCTTAACGATCGCAAGACCTAGCCCTGTGCCCGTTGCACGAGTAGTCACATAGGGTTCTAATAACCGGTGCTTATCTGGCAGCGGCCAACCTTTGCCGTTATCAGATATACCTAAGATGACCTGGTCGTCTAAAACCGATAATTGGGTTAAAACAATCCCATCAGGT
>JABABK010000120.1:247-2009 GCA_014238285.1 Hellea sp. | reverse complement strand
CAGGCTTTGTAAAGATTGGGAATTCGCTTACGCTCCCATCTTTGAGGGAAAACACTTTGGGGATAGGAATGTAGTCATGTAGCATTTCATACGTCGCACTCTTTCGTCGTAAAATTTCTGCAGTGGACAAATCAGCATATACTACTTCACACCCCAATTCAGCTTCATGTGATTTTAAAACGTAGGCAACTTCGTCCATTGCCGGGACCAAAAAGTCTAACTGCTTTTCTCGAACCACCGAGGCTATTTTAGAAATAAACGTCTTTTCACCTAAAAAGGGCAAGCCCTTTATAATGGCATCAAACGCCGCGTCTCCATAATCATCCGTGCTACTCAAACCAACAAGAGAAATCTGGCGAATATCTTTTAAAGCGCGATTGATTTCAAGTGCCACTTCAGAACCTGCAGGAAAGACACCTATCCTGATATTGTTTTCAAACATGTGGCTGAAACCCTTATTAACTTATATAAATAAAAACAAAATCGTGCTTCAGTATTATTAAACAATAAAGCGCCGCACTTAATAGATCATTCTGTAACAATGATAGAAACAACTAAACACCTTAATAACCAAACAAATCATATTCGCGTTCAAACACCTTATAAACCAAGGCTTTTTCTTCCTTACTTGCCTCATACTGCCCCATATTTGCTGAAGCCATTGGCCGATCATGGGGCAAGTCACCGCCCGTTAAATCCATTAAAAACTCTTTGATTTTAGTGCGGTCTTCATATTTAAGCAGTGTTTTCACGATAACGTTACCGCCTTGGCTATCCACGACATAATCTGCTGGTGAATATTTCGCTGGATGAACATCTCGCTGGTTCAAGGCTGGACGATAGCCGTTTGATAACATCCTTACTAAGCGAAAAAAACTTTTCTCCCCATCCCCAAAAATTTGAGGTTGAAACCGAAGAAAAAACTGCCAATAAGAAATCGCCCAGCTGAGTGGTTCACGGACAACAGTAAAACTATTAAGTTGATCCCACAGTGTTTGTCCTAAAATTTCCTGAGCCACATAAGCAGGCATATGGGCTTCAAATAAGGGGGAGACTTTTGAGCGATTATAGTATTTCTCACCCGGATTATCGATTTTGCCGTAAGGAAAACCTACGGTATCCCCAAGATTGATATGAACAAAGGTCGATGATGTTCTTGGAATATCAATGAACCAGAGCTTTTTACGTGTAACGGCAGCCCTTACGGCCTTCAGCTCTCGACTAACTGAAACATTGATATATTTTCGCCCCATGAGTTGATCAGGGTTTGGTTGTTTAGCATGGGCTGTCATGAATTGATCCCTCAGACCTCATTTATTTCAATAAAAACTAGAATGAACCGTGAAAAACTTCAAACCATTTTGGCATCGCAGAATTGATTAGTAGCGAAATGCCTTTGCAATTTGGGTTGCAGAAATGACAAATTTATCTTTATGGCGAAAATCCTTAGCCCCCATTGTTTCCCCGCCGTTACTAACACCCTTAGATTTCAACCCTGCTAATTTTCTATCAATTTCAAAGGCAACGATAGATTCGTAAAATCTAACGGAATAAACGCTTTTTTCAACAGCATTGTCCTCACATAGGGCAGAAAATCTATGGTTAACGCCGTCAACAATATTCTTAGCAAAGGATACAAAAGAAATGGGACTAGGGCCGCCAAAGTTTTTCAAGTAAGACGTGTGAGTATCTTCAACGACCAAAAGTCCACCATCCTTAATGGCTGGTAAACAAAATATAGTCGTGGCAATTTGTTGTTCAA
>JABABK010000120.1:0-237 GCA_014238285.1 Hellea sp. | reverse complement strand
TCAAACGTATGCCCACCATCATCCAGAAATACATCAATAGGGCCGACGTCTTCAATAAAGCCGTCCCAAAATTTCTTATCTGTTTGGCTGCCAATATGAATTTCAAAACCATGATCTTCCCACCGTTTGGCATCTGGATTAAGGTCAACCCCAATAATACGGGCTTTCGGTCCAAAATATTCACGCCACATGAAAAGCGAACCACCATTATATATACCGACTTCTACAAAAGTGATT
>JABABK010000011.1 GCA_014238285.1 Hellea sp. | reverse complement strand
GGTCCGAATGCATCACTTTTACCGTTTCCGTACCCTATAAGTATCTCACCTCCCATGTGTTCATGTCTCGGTTCGGGCATCAAGAGGAAACCATTGCCTAGTTTTTTCCAATGGTTCGTAGAAACATATTTTTCGGGGTAAAGCCATTCGCGTTTCGCTCCTGCAATATACCTAAACGCTCGCTTTTTAGTAACTAAGTTTAGTTGAAGAACTTCATCATACGTCAGAAACCTATCGGTTTGAATTTTAGTAAAATTGAAAATAGAATCTCTAAAGAATTCAGGATTTGGCCTCATGCGAAGTTCATTTTGATATGGATTGCGCACCCAGTTCAAATTTGTCAAAATCAGCACTTTTTCGAGATTAAGAGGAAAGTAGGTATGAGTTGCTGCCAGCCTAATATCTGGATCATTGCCATTTTTGCAATATTTTGAGAGAGGTGGACACTTCCTGTTATAGACCGTCACAGGATGATCTGAGATAATCAGCTTAACACTGGCTCTTTCCGCAGATGCAATTTGCCAAACAGATTCAGTCCAGATTGCACAGTACATATTCTGCATCTCTTGCAAGTGAAGCAAATTTCTATTCTTATTATTGCCCAAAAGGCGAGAGATGTAATTAAGCCCCTTTGGCGTTCTCAACTTTTGAACACTCATGAAGTTTAGAAAACTGTGGAAACTCTTCTCGCTTATGGTAGTGCAATCAAAGTTAGAAAAATACTCTAGAGCTTTTTTACTACGATTATCGATTTTTCCAAAAAACCGTTTTTCAATGTCAGTGTTTAGAAGGTTACCCCACCTTGTCGTGTAAAGATCCTCTTCGACAAACACTTTTTTTGGCGACCACTCATGTATATGATTTCGAATGTAAGTGTGACCATTTTCCGTTACTGATTCAGGACTTAAATCCAGACGGAAATACTTATCTTGGTCTGCTAGTAAGAATTTTCGCTGATACCACTCAGGAACATAGTGATTTCTTCTAAATTCTATATTATCGGCGACCATGAATTCTCTTTATTTTATTACAACCATATAGATAGTGTTGCAGTTGTCGCCTTTAAAGGTTGATTGAGAAATCGCTACGATTACCTGTTCGTCTAACGTCCGCAATGGGGATAATTTTCCGTTTTTTGTAAGCTGGGCTAACGTCTCCTTTAGTCTCCCTTTCAGTCTAAAAATTTCTCAATATAGAGTAATAAAACTGGAGGAATGACCTACCTGTGCTGCAAAATTTTGAATTGAGGTATATACAGGCTTACTTATACACGGCATTTTCGATCTTAAGCGGTAAGTTCGCATTCCATCCAAAGCGTCCGCCAATCCTCAAACGAAATCGGTTTACCAATAAGACAAATACCGTTGCGAGTTAGGGCCTTTTCCTCACGCATCACCGTGTCCTGATACATCAAAGTTAGTTCATAAAAGCATAGTTCCAAACCGTTCAATCCGATAGTCATGCCCGAACTCTACCATTGCTTTTTAAATTAGCGAGCCTTCTAAATCCCTGTTTCTTAATGTATTCTTCATGAAGACAGGCAGGGAAACCCCTGCTGCTCACCAATTCACCTCCCATTAAACCTGACATAAATACGTAAATACCATCGCTTCTTTAAGAAGCGATTATGGGGGCTTCCTATCCCTATTTAACACCCTCATGACACATACAAAAACCGCCGTCTGGAACGCTAACAAACCCGCTGGAGAACGCATAGCGTTCACGATCATTGAAACTCAAAAAATTATGAGCGTCCTGCAAAGACAGCGCAATCATCATGACTACGCCCTGTTTTGCTGCGGCGTGGATAGTATGCTGCGCGGTGTCGATTTGTTGCGATTGACCGTTGCTGACGTTTTAGATGAAAACGGCGACATCAAAGACGAACTGCTCTGGAAACAGAAAAAAACCAGTGAAAAGGTAGAAGCAAGCCTAACGCCTGCCACACAAGCGGCTCTTAAACACTGGATTGAATGGAGCAACAAGCGGCCTAATGATTACCTGTTTACCAGAACCAAGAACCCGCATGGAAGCCCTCATATTCAACCAGACAGGTGCCGTAAGTTGGTCAAACAATGGGCGCAATTAATAGGCTTGTCGCCAGACCAATATTCAACCCACTCGTTACGGCGCACTAAACCAGTTTTTCTCTATGAATATGGCTTTTCCGACATTGCCACCATTGCCGAAATGCTCGGCCATAAAAATACAGCTACCACTCTACGCTATCTCGGCATTACCAAGGCTAAGGTCAAACGTCATGCCCTGCGCGGAGATATTTTAACCCGTGATCCCAAGGTGCTGCAAAAGCTAACACCGCTGTCGCGTGACTTCCTCGACCCTGAATTTCTCGATCTGTTCACGGATGAGATTTGGGCGCGATTGGTTCCGAAAATATACGAAGCTTTTGACGATCTAATCACTCAACGGTTGACCACTTCTAATTTCATCGATGAATTAGCCGAGAAACTGGCCCTGCGCCTAGCGCCGAAACTCCCATTTAAATTTGACTGAAACCCCAAAATAGGTAGATAATAATGATACATCGAACAAAAAATGACTTCACCCAAAATCAGCAACGAAATGATCTACGAGCTTCTCAAGGAAACGCGAGAGGATATGCACGACTTCAAAAGCGATATGCGGGAGTTCCGGCGCGATGTATATCGTCGTTTCGACGAAATCGACAAGAAATTCGACAAAATGGAAGCCAATATCGAAGACCTCCATCAAAACAAAATCAAATGGAATGCGGGTTTGATTGGCGGCGTGGTTGCAATGAGTTCAATAGCCAGCATTATTTTGATCCGATTGTTACACTTGATCGGTATCAAAGTCGTAGCGCTCTCACAGATAATTTTCGTCTAAACTTCCTAACCCCCTTTCACATGGGAAACCCTGATACTGGCTCTCGGCAAAACAACGAACGTAACGGTGGTATAAGCCGATTGCGGACATTCTTAGGCTCACTAACGGCGGCGGGGATATTGGCTGTCAGTGGTTGTGCAGAGGCATCAGAGGCCAAAAAACCCGATTCTGATACCAAAGCAGAAAATACATGGGTATTAGCCAGTGCAGACGAAGCGAAAGCCTTTGCCAGTCTATCGGCAGACGTACAAAAACACATTCGAGCTGAATTTAATGAATGTATGGCTGACGTGGAAGAATTTGCAAATGAGGAACCAAATGAAAAAATTATGCAAATTGCCTTCGAGAGCGGAGCAGATGATTGTGACAGTATTCGAAACAGTCAAATAAGAACTGCTGTCGCTCAAAAAAGCATTGAAGAAACAACCAAAAGTATCACCTCTGGTTAAATCCATAATCCCTCATGTCAGAAGACTTACACCCGTCATCGGAAGTACAGGACGGGGCTAATTCTGCGCCTAAACCTCAATCCGAGTGGAGCGAAGTCGAGGCCAAGGGAACGGCCTCATTAGCAGGTGAAGAAAAAGCCCTTCAAGCGGAAGCCCTTGACCAACAGTCTGACCGTCAAGCGGCCATTGAATTGTATTTGATGGACAACGAATTATTCGGCTTTGAACCTTACAGCCCTGAAGTTTTAGCAGATTTATCGAGCTTATTACATGCGGAAGAAATTAAGTATCGCGAGGCAGACCTAAATTTTGATATAACTGAAACTTGGTCAGAAAAACGGATATTACGCTTCTTTGAACGTAAATATATTAAAACAGAAGAAGATGAAGTTGCCGATAAACGAGAAGACGCCGACGAAAATTACAAAAATACCGTCGCCGCAGTTCGAAAAAATGATCCCGACATTGATAATCTAAACCTATGCCAAAAACTCTTGGCTCAGAGTGATAAATTACCGAAATCAGAAATCCCCAAACTGCAAGCTTTTGTAGATATGCAGTCGCTGGCTGCAACACCAGAAGATCAGGCGGTGGTTGATGCCAAGGTCAACGCGCTCAATTTTGACGGCGGTATTCCTGATCCGATGGGGTTTATGCAAACGACTATATTTACCGCGCCTGATATTTCCGAAGCCAGTAAGGAAGCGATGGCGACGCATTTCAAAGTGCCTCGCTTTCGTGATGCCAGTCAAATGCTCGATACCTTGGAACAAGTTCGGGCCAATGATGGTCAGTTTAAAAATGCCGACGGACAAATGGTCAAATTTGATAAAAACAACGGCGTACCCGTTGGCCGTTATACCGTGTATCCTGATCCAGCCGATCATGACGCCTACGTAGCTAGCGCGCGGGTCGGAGGACGTATCTTACAAGTTCCGTTTAGTCCCGATGATGACCCCAGTCACCTAGACGAGATAATGTCGGCGGCGATGATTACCCAAGTCTTAGCCAATCGAGACCTGCAAGCCGCTAATCGTTATGTGGTAGGAGGTGACGGTTTGGCCGCTCAGGGCGTAACAGAGATCAGACTTGATGAGGTTCAGGTTAAACGCGCCGAACAGCTATACGGCGCATTTATGGGCTTTGGGACGGAATTACGAACTGGCTTTCCAAGCCAAAGCGATTTACGCGAATTTGAACGCCGCCTTCAAGCCACTCATATAGACGGAGACGCCAAAACAGGTGACAATACGGGGCGCGGTGATTTAAGCTGGCAGCAAATCGGTATGCTGGGTCAAAACGGTCAGATAAACATGGATGTTGTTGAAGCTGTTGGTGCTCACATCAATAAAGAACCGATATCACTGCCCGAATATTCCGAATTGGTAAATCTGTTTGGAGATAGTGGAAACGAAGACGATCCCGATTTAGGGAACTGAAAAACTTAGTCTCCATTTGCGTCTATAATCACTATGCATAAACTGATTATGTTAAATGCACTCTTCAAAATTTGGTAACGGCACTCAAGACCCTCATGCGCGTCTAGGAGCTATTTTATTACCGCCCGAATGTCGCCCCAACAATCCTCAAAACACGGGCGCTATCGTCACCATAGAACAAGTTAATTACGCCATGCAGTGGATTAGAAGCCTCCCTATAGATGATGCTAATTTCACCGAAAAGATAAACTGGACGATTGATCTGAAGCAGTTGAAAATGACAGTTGGCGAAAACAATGATCTGGATGACAAGCGGGCAAAAATCGTCTCTAACTATATCTGGGAACATCGAGATCAAAAACCGGATTATTACCAGTTACTCACCTTTCTGAAAAAGCTTGATGATATTGCCCGTAATCAGCTTATGGCCGCAGAGAAAGTCCAAAAACAGAAGAAGAAAGCTAAGCGGAAACAGGCCAAAGCCAGCCGTAAACGTAATCGCCGTAAATGAAACCCTATCAGGACTATATTGGGCAACTCATTGATTGGGGCCTATCCAATCAAAAAATCATGCGCTGCTTGCTACGAGCGGCTGCAGACAAACATATTGCCTTGCCAGTCGAGTTATGGGCCAAAATTGATCGCTATCGTATCGGGTTGGATTTATCCAAAAACAAACCAGATACATCGTGGGTTGCCAAGTTTAATCAGGAAAACCCGTTGACTTTATTTGTTATGGAAGCCCCTGAAATAATAGCTTTGCGACAGACGTTAAAAAACCCGGCCATGGATTTACGCCTCAGTCATTCAAAAGTTCGGGCGGGCATAGAACAAACCGGATTAACATCGTTTGCTGATTTGCTTTTCCCGAGTGAAAAAACCGACTGCATTAAGTCACTCGGCATTGTATCCAAAACAGGTCGATGGTCAGAGGAACGGTTTCAGAAAATTATTAGGCTGATTGGGGAGGCAGAGGCACAAAATATGACCCCCAATTTCGCCCTGTTACGGTTGTGGGCTAATGATATGCTTGATCTAAGCGGAAAGTGGCGCAAGCAGGTTTTGCCGTTTGATTGGGTTTTAGATATCCATATCCGCGATCCTTTGGCCTCTATTCATCGACAGCAAGCCAGACGGTTGGCGGCTCTTTTTTTATGCCGTCATTATTCCGATAAAATTGAGCCGATTAAGGACACCATTCGGGCCAAAGATATTCGCCATATCGAAAAATGCTCGCAATGGCTATGTCCGCCCGAAAGATCAGCCTTGCGGCATTTAGAATTGATCTCGGCTACTGTTACAATAAATGAGAAAATCGACTGGCAACGATTTAAAACCATTGCTGATTTCATCAATCGCCATATCAACAAAACCCCTGATCCTGAATTGCTCAGTGACTATCTTGAATGTCATGTGAACTTTGAGGGGAAGGGAAGGTATCACGAATAATCCGTTTCGAAGCATGTTTCCGTGTGAATTTTATGCCTCATATTGCCAATAATACAGGATTTTTAACTCCAAAAAGCTAGGTTTCCGTGTGAATTTTCCGATTTTAGCGCCAAAATAGCGCCAGCAACATTATAACACTAAAGCTCTGAAATCCTGTAAACCCTTGATATAAAAGAGAAAAGGATGGTGGGCGATACTGGGATTGAACCAGTGACCCCTACAATGTCAATGTAGTGCTCTCCCGCTGAGCTAATCGCCCGTATTCGAACCATCCATGCGGAAACGGGCATATATCTGTGTGCCCGCGGCTAATCAAGCCTGAATTTGAAAAATTATGCTTAAAAGAGGCAGCTAAGTTGCGCCTTAGGCAGCAATGAGCTTATCGACCTCGTTGACGAGCTGACGCAAGTGGACGGGTTTAGACAAAACAGTGCTATCAACCGAGCTAGGATCATTCATGGCGACGGCGGCAAAGCCTGTAATAAACATGATTTTAATGCCCGGCGCGATGATTTCAGCCTGTTTAGCCAGCTCGATCCCGTCAACGCCCGGCATCATAATATCGGTCAGCAATAGGTCAAAAGCGCCATCGGCAAATTTCAAAGCCCGTAAAGCCCGATCGCCATCAGCACAGGCAATCACATGGTGCCCTGCTTTTTCTAGCGCTTTTTCAAAAAAGCGGCGCATCGCGTCATCGTCTTCTGCGTATAAAATGGTAGCCATTCACTAACCCCGTAAAAATATATCACCCATTGCGGGCAAACTATAGACTCTTCTTCTCCGACTGGCCTATATCGGCACTATGTTCGGCTCTTACCTAAACCTATGCACGATACCCGCCAATTGGAGTATAACTACTCTATATAGCTTAAATATTTCTGAGTGTTCTCTGAACAATGTCTTAAGAAAAGCCCTTATTGGGCCACGAATTACAACAAAGACTGTAAATACATGATCCGCCGGCAAAAAAGTCAAGAGGTAGAGTGCCTGCAAGTCTTTGACCCGCCTATTACCATCGACCGGCCTGTCGTTCCGTGCGGCCCACTGATTCTCGCCTCGCCTCATTCAGGGCGTGTCTACCCTCAAGCTCTGATCGACCGCTCTGCCCTGGACCTTAAAACCCTACGCCAAAACGAAGATGCTTATATCGATGATATGCTGGGCTTTGCCCGCCATATGGATATCCCGCTTTTGACCGCACGCTTTCCGCGCTGTTTTGTGGATGTCAACCGCGCCGTAGATGAAGTGCCCATGAGTTGGAAAAAACCGGGCGATCTGCCCTCTACGGCGCGGGCCGAAATGGGCCTGGGCGTAATTCCGACCATTATCGCCGATAAAGTGCCTATTTATAAACGTCAGCTCAAAGCCAGCTGTGTCGATGACAGGCTGGAACATTTATACCGTCCCTATCATGATGCATTAATACAGCTTATCACGGATGCCATAAAAACTTTCGGACAGGCGCTCCTGCTAGACTGTCACTCCATGCCGGGCTTTACCCAAATGGGACAAAGACGACCGGACATTGTATTGGGTGATCGCCACGGGACATCTTGTTATCCTGAAACCTTGGCACGGCTAGAAGCCCTCTTCACCGCCAAAGGTTACAGCGTAGCGCGCAACTACCCCTATGCAGGTGGATATGTGACCTCGCACTACGGCCGCCCCGAGCGTAATATGGAAGTTATCCAGATCGAAATAAACCGAGACCTCTACCTCAACCCCGTCACAATGATGCGCAAGACCGAATATGCTCGTCTCGCTGATGATATGAAGTCTATTTGCTGGGACATGTTGCCTGAACGACGTGAGCTTCCGTTAGCCGCTGAGTAAAGCCTCCTTTAAATACTAAGAAGTACACGGAATAACCGCCACCCCTTTTAAGGTAAGGGTGGCGACAATGTCATAATCGTTAAAAAATGCCAGTAAGCCCAAACCTCTAGTCTCGAAAAATCTCTTTTAAGAGACGGCAAAAGGCAAGAACATCCTAGCGCAGACACTATAGTGCGCCGTATTGAAAAATATCATTTTTATTTATCCAATATTCTGTGGTTTATCTAATCATTTTCACTCCAATATATTAGATATCGAGGACATCTCACTTCCTTCGAAATTAATACCCCCACTGAATCATCTCATTTTACAAAGACACATGGTAAAAGAATTTTGACGTTCATCAAGCGCCAGAGGCCGTCAAGACAATAAGATACTCATGATAAGAACCGTCACCCCCCTTAAGGGAAGGGGGCGACGACAACGTCATAATTGTTGAAAAAATGCCAGAAACCCTAAACCACTCGTCTTAAGAATGCCTCTATTAGGAGGCGACAAAGAGCTCAAGCTTCCTAGCACCAACACTATAACTTATCGTGCTTGATAATGTCACTTTATTTGCCCATGGAATATGGTTTTATATATTAAAATTCACTGTAATATTGCACTTATTTAGTGAATATATCTTATTCATTCAAATTCAAGGTAAAATTATGCTAGATAAAATTGATAGAAAAATACTCGATACGCTTCAACAAAGAGGCCGGATTTCAAATCTAGATCTTGCTGAGTGCGTTAATTTATCCGCCACCGCCTGCCAGAACCGTGTAAAAAAGCTAGAGAAATCAGGTGTGATATCCGGATATAGCGCCGTCATTGACCCATCTACACTTGGGTTTACAATGTCTGCTCTCGTATTATTAAAAACGGGCAACCATACGCGTGAAGCGTGGGATGAAATAACTCAAGCCTTTAAAGGTTTACGATCAATTACGGCATGTTACATGACAACCGGAAAAATTGATTTTGTAGCCCAT
This sequence comes from Hellea sp., assembly GCA_014238285.1. Classification (GTDB taxonomy): domain Bacteria; phylum Pseudomonadota; class Alphaproteobacteria; order Caulobacterales; family Maricaulaceae; genus JACOMS01. The sequence continues at coordinate 60,903 of JABABK010000011.1, read as the reverse complement.
ATCTATGCCAAAGACTTTGAAGATTATGAAAGAATACTCACAAACGAACTGGGAAAAGTTCCGCATATCGTATCGATGGAAACGATATTCTTGATGAGCAATATGAAAACCTCCGCGGCATTTCCTATAAATAGCCAGCGCCTAACGCTGATTTAAACAGCGCAAAGAAAAAGACGTAGAGACTAGGACCAAGTATAGGGAAGGAACCTGAATTCATCAGGACAAACTCTATATGGAATATGTTGGGCGATTTCCTGACCCCTTCAAAACCTAACGAATGAAACTTAACTGACGTTTGCTTGGCGCGAATTTGTCCTGTTTTGATACATGGATTGGTTAATTCGGCCTATTATCGGTCACGACTCCCCTGAAAAGCACCCGCAAAGCCCCAAATACCTTCGTCTATGGGGGGAACAACCCCTGAGGATCTTGGCACGGCAATTGCTCCCCTTATTGGCGAATACCCCAATCTGGGGCGCAGATAAGTTTTAAAGGGAAAACCGATGACAAATGAAATTGATTATCACGTAGGCAAACGCCTTCGCCGTAGACGACGCCTTCTAGGCCTGACCCAGCAATCCCTTGGCGAAATGGTTGGCATTCGCTTTCAGCAAATTCAAAAATATGAATGCGGCGCCAATCGTATCAGTGCAGCTCGCCTGTTTGAACTCTCCGAAGCGTTATCTGTGCCGATCCAGTATTTCTATGAAGGTCTGTCGGACCAACGCGAAAACCTTCAAGACGCGCCTGAATTTATCGCGCCGGATGTTTTGTCGAAAAAAGAAACCATGGATTTGGTACGGGCCTATTACTCAATGGCAGAAGGCCCGAGGAAACATCTTTTGGATCTTGCCAAGTCATTGCAAAATGATCCAACAAAACTTGATCCTTCTAAGCTAGGTCTCAGATTAGTCGCACCTTAATCCAGCGCATTTATAGTTACAATCCCGAGGCGGCATGATAATGCCGCCTTTATTATGCATGAATATTCCAATGACATTCTAGCGCGCCTCAGCGCCATGCGAGAGCTGCAATGTGCAGCCCGCGAAATCACACTCCCATTGTTTGAGGACGGTATGACCGTTGTCAACAAAGCAGAACTGGGCACAGAGTCCGGCTATGATCCTGTCACGCAGGCCGACACAAACGCTGAAAAAGCCCTGCGCGCAATTATCCAAAAAAACTTCCCTAATGACGCCATCACCGGCGAAGAATTTGACGATATAGACGGTACATCGGATTGGATGTGGACCCTTGACCCTATTGACGGCACTCGCGGTTTTGTCGCCGGTGTTCCCGTATGGAGCACGCTCATAGCCGTTAGCTATCTGGGCAAACCTCTTTTAGGCCTGATAGACCTGCCTGCGCTTGATACCGCCTTTTGGGGTGAGCCCGGCCATGCTTGGCGCGAAGATAAATCGGGCAAAACCAATATTCATACCAAGGCCTGCTCTAAAATAAATGACGCCATCATGGGCTGTACGGAGCCTTTATCTATGCTCAACGCCGGTGAACTGGCTGCCTATAATATCATTCGCTCGGCAGCGCGGTTTTCGCGCCTCGGCCTTGATGCCTTCGGATATGGTTTAGTTGCCAGTGGCCGTATGGATATTATTATCGAATCTGGACTTAAGCCCTGTGATGTCAGGGCCCTCATACCGATCATAGAAGGCGCTGGCGGGAAGATCACAAATTGGCACGGCGGATCCTGTGTCGACGGCGGACGCGTTGTGGCTGTTGGGGATGAGGCACTCCTACCAGAGCTCTACACCTATCTCGGCCGCGCCATGAATCCCTAAGTTTTAGGTCGCCAGCGTCTCCCAGAGGCGCTAAGCTCACCTAAATGCTCGAAGCACACCCCCCAAACACAATGGAGTCTTCATGTTACAGATATTATATATTTTACTCGCCATCTCCATGGCGGCCGTGGTTTTTACTTTGGTAATGGGCGGAAAATCCATGGTTACTCATAATGATGGTGATCGCAGCACATCAAACAAATGGATGTGGCGCCGTATCTGGGCGCAAGCCGTCGCCGTTATGTTCCTCCTTCTCATTTTACTGGTTAGAAAAAACGGTGGTTAAACTCAATAAAATCTACACCCGCACAGGCGATGACGGAACGACCGGCCTCGTTGACGGCTCACGCCTCCCCAAAGCCAGCGCCCGGGTCTCTGCTTACGGCGAAGTCGATGAAACCAATGCCGTAATAGGCCTTGTTCGGCTTCATCTACAAAACCAGCATTTAGATAATATGTTATCGCGCATCCAAAATGATCTCTTTGATCTTGGGGCAGACCTCGCAACGCCCCTGCCTGCCAAAGGCGAAGCCGATAGTGAATATGCCCTTCGCATGGTGCCCGAGCAATCCACACGGCTCGAAAAGGAACTTGATGAACTTAACGCTGATTTGGAGCCGCTTCGAAGCTTTGTTCTGCCCGGCGGCTCTCCGCCATCTGCCTATTTGCACCAAGCCCGAACCGTTTGCCGCCGTGCTGAACGACTATGCGTGGAATTAATGGCTGACGAACCGGTAAATCCAGCTGCGCTCACTTACCTTAACCGTCTATCAGATTTCCTATTCGTGGCCGCACGCTGGTGCAATGACCAAGGCGAGTCTGATGTGAAATGGGTACCGGGAGCGAATAGAGGTTAATTTGACGATGTAACCTGTGTTACAACGAACATCCGACGTTCGTGTATGTTTTAGGTCTCAAACCAATGGAGATTTAAAATGAAAAAATTATTATTAATAACATGTATGCTGACATCTATTTTTGCGTTGCCCTGTGTAAGCCAAGCACAATCTAATAACCAAAGCACTGTTAAGAGATGTCCAGCAGGAAGCACAGGTTGTACGACAGAAAATTTCACACAAAAAGTTAAAGAAGCTGTACGTGACGGCGTCGAAACTGTCGGCACCAATCAAAATAATAACAATAAAAGTGTAGGCAAGCGTGTCCGTGGTGTCAAAAAGACCATTGAATACTGTATGGACTGTGGATGGGATGCAGTTACTGACGCAGCGGATAAGATCCTTGAAAAAGACAAGAAGAACGGAAAAGACTAACAAATCAACCAAGAAAGCCTGGATTACATCCAGGCTTTCTATAAATTTTAATCACTCGGATAAAAAAAGATTATATATGCAATAAGTCTCATAAACGGCCGTAACTCTAGGCTTGTCTTTCTAAAGCCTTTATCGCATAGGACAGCGGTAAAAATATTTCCCTTAACCGGAGTTAGAAATGAAAGTCCTCGTCCCCGTCAAGCGCGTGCTTGACTATAACGTCAAGGCCCGGGTCAAATCAGACCAAACCGGCGTTGACCTAGCTAATGTTAAAATGTCGATGAACCCATTTGACGAAATATCTGTCGAAGAAGCCATTCGCATGAAAGAAGCCGGAACAGCCGAACAAACCATCGTTGTTTCTATTGGGCCAGCCAAAGCAGCCGAAACCATCCGCACCGCCCTTGCCATGGGCATGGACCGGGGTATCCACGTCCTAACGGATGACGATGTTGAGCCGCTCGCTGTTGCTAAAATCCTCAAGGCTATTGTCGATGCCGAAGGTCCAGAAGTTGTGATCCTAGGCAAACAAGCCATTGATAATGATTACGGCGCAACCGGCTCTATGCTCGCAGCGCTTCTTGATTGGCCGCAAGGCACATTCGCTAACTCTATCGCCAAAGACGGCGACGCGCTTAACGTTGCCCGCGAAGTCGATGGTGGCTTGCAAACCGTCAAGATTGAGCTTCCGGCGATCATCACAACTGACCTTCGTTTGAATGAGCCGCGTTATGCGTCTCTGCCAAATATCATGAAAGCTAAGAAAAAGCCGATTGATGCAAAAACGCCAGCTGATTACGGCGTTGATACAGCCCCTCGCCTCAAGACAATCAAAGTGACTGAGCCAGACTCTCGTAAAGCTGGCGTCAAAGTTGAAGACGTTGCCGCCTTAGTTGATAAACTCAAAAACGAAGCGGGAGTGATCTAATGGCCATCCTTGTTGTTGCAGAACACGATAATGAATCTCTTAAAGACGCCACCCACAAAGCGGTAACAGCCGCTCAAGCTATGGGCGGTGATGTTGATGTGCTTGTCGCTGGTAAAGGCGTCAAAGACGTTTCAGCCGAAGCCGTTAAAATTGCCGGCGTCCGAAAAGTGCTAGCGTGCGATCATGAAAGCCTTCGTCGTCAACTCGCCGAGAGCATGGAACAAGTGGTTGTTGGTTTGATGGGTGATTACGATGCCGTTCTCGCGCCGGACACAACGTCTCACAAAAACTACATGCCGCGAGTCGCTGCCAAGCTAGACGTACAGCAAATCAGCTCCGTCACAGGTGTTGAGAGCGCAGATACATTTGTGCGCCCAATCTATGCGGGTAACGCTATGGCGACTGTCCAATCAACTGATAGCAAGAAAGTTGTCACCGTTCGGACGACAGCTTTTGAATCAGCTGGAGACGGCGGAAGCGCTTCTATTGAAGTTATCGCAGATCCATCTGGCCCGTTCAAAGCTGAATTCATCAGCGAAGACTTGACCGTTTCAGAACGTCCTGAGCTGACCGATGCGAAAATCGTTATTTCTGGTGGCCGCGGAATGGGCTCCGGCGAAAACTTTGCGCTTATCGAAGCTATCGCTGACAAACTTGGCGCAGCTGTTGGCGCATCTCGCGCGGCTGTTGACGCAGGCTTTGTCCCTAATGACTATCAAGTCGGCCAAACCGGTAAAGCGGTTGCCCCTGAGCTTTACATCGCTGTCGGCATTTCCGGCGCGATCCAACACTTGGCGGGTATGAAAGACAGTAAAGTCATCGTCGCCATCAATAAAGACGAAGAAGCCCCGATCTTCCAGGTTGCTGATTACGGCCTTGTCGCTGACTTGTTCAAGGCTCTGCCTGAGCTTGACGCTGAACTGGCTAAAGCTGGGTACTAATTTCTGTCATTCCGGAATTGGCTATGCCAATATCCGGAAGGTCGAAACGACCAAAGACCAGATACAACTTAGCTTTCTCGAACTTCCGGGTTCTCGTTACACGAGCCCCGGAATGACATTATAAAAAAACCCGGCTTCCATTAGTTTGGAAGCCGGGTTTTTGCTTGCAATAATGAGCGTCTTATTTCGGTTTCACATATTTATGTAGGAAACGGTCCGTTTTACGGCGAACACTTGGATCAAAAACCATGACATCATAATTATCCGTTGTATTCGCTAAAATGTCACTTTCCTTCAAAAACTCTAACCCGCTAGCCTCCACCCGTTCGCGAACTTTAGCTGGATCAATTCTATGGGTATCGCCGCCTGATGTTTCAGGGGTTCCCGGAGCAGCCTTGTGATCAAGTGCCACAAATTTACCCCCAGGTTTTAAAACTCGAAAAATTTCGGCATAGACGTTATCTGGCGCCCCTAAAGTTAACTGCCCTTCAGGATTGGCGAGCCATAATTCATGTGGTCCAAGAAACCATGTCACAACGTCCACAGAACTGTCTTTTGCAAAACTTAAGTCATCAAAATTACTTTTGTGTCGCTCGACGTTTGGTAATCTATTCCCATCGTCGCCAAATTTTGCGACCACGGCTTCTGGTGTAATATAGGCGTCAAAAGCAGCCGGGTTTTGGTAGATAACTTTGCCTTTTGGTCCAGTTATCAATGACATTAATTCAGTGTAGTAGCCGCCGCCCGCTTCTAGCTCGAGAACCGTCAAACCTCGTTTAATGCTAGCAAATTGCAGGACTTCAGCGGCTTTTCTGATCTCATCATCTGCTTTTTCAGCCGCAAGACGGTTCGGGTTTTCAAGTGCAGCCTTAATATTGGCTTTCTTACTTGGGCGTTTAATCGGCTTCGCATTTTTCGACGTTTCCGTCTTCGTCTCAGTTTGTGTTGAACTAGCCTCTACCTTCGAATTGGCATCTGGCTTTTGCGTTTCGGTGCATGATGCCAACAAAACTGCGACTGCACTTACGGTCACATATTTCAAATATTTCATTTAATTCTCCTCATACCGATTTGGTATAGCAAGAGAGTTGGTATGGCAAACACCTCGCCACAAGAGATCTATGCGACTTACTCGTCCCGGTTAAGAACGCCATCTGCATCCCGGTCGATACCAATACGCTGACCTTGACCCGGCATAACACAGGTAAAGGTACCGTTATTCCCGCCAGCACCAGCGAGCGCGGTCAGTTCGCTCAATGTGAGCTGCACATCTGATTGTGAGTCCATCGCGAACATCCCGTTTGAAAGCTTGAATGCGCCCTGCACTACATCACCTATTCGGCCACTAAAAACCAAATCACATTCTTCGCGCGGCGTGGTCACTTCAGCACGAGCAACCAAAAGATCAAGGCGATCAGTCACCGTACTATTAGTAACGTTTTCCGTATTTATTGTCACTTGCTGCCCGACGATTGGGGCAAGCTCACTGTCCAAAGTAAAGACAAAATCCATCACATCCAATTTGTCCTGAGGCGTGTCAAAAATAAATCCGGCGCCATTATTTTCCGCTAGGTAAGTGTCGATCGTATCAACGCTGCCATCGTGCAAATAACCAAAGCCTCGTATTTGCGGACCAGTTTCTACAATAGTTCCAAACATTCCTACTTTTTGATAAATGCTGCGAAGATGCGGAATTTTAAAATCTTCCGACACGCCGCCGCCCTCAACACTCATAAGACCAGATGTGGCGAAGTGATTATTGAGAGGATCAAACGTATGGCACTGGTTACAAGTCAAATTACCGCCGCCGGTTGTTAGGTCATTCATAAATACATCCAGGCCATTAACCTGTCCGGGCGTTCGGCTGTTATCCAGAGCACGTAGCGGATTAGGCGGATAAGCCAGCTCTAGAGAAAACTTGGCGAATTTGTCCATATCAGCGTCGCTGAGCGGGGTTTCTTTTCCAAGAAGACCAGGAAACGCAACATTGAAATCCTCAAAGGCTTGCTCCTCCAAGGTCTCGTCATTATCTCTTGAAGTCCCCTGACGGTCTCCGCGCCAATGCATGGGACCATTGCCTTTCATGCCGCGAAACGATTGCGTCGTCATAGGCCCTTTCATGGGATGGAGGTCCCTCACCTTATTCTCAAAATCCAAAGCATAATCGCGTGTATTTTCGACAACGAGGCCATCAGGATTACCCAAATCCCAGGCCAGGTGGTCCATATCTCCAAAGATATGACAGCTGGCACAGGAACTATCACCGCGGCTAGACGTTAGAAAAGCATCATACAGAAATGGCCGCCCTTCAACGATGAGGCTACTCTCTGGATTATGCATAAGAATATGATCAGTCTCGATAAAATCCTCAATATCCACGGTCGAAATACCATTGTCAAACCGCGTCAGAACATAAATTTTACCCCGTGCTTCATCCACGGCCAAACCAGTTGGCCCGCCGCCAGTGACAAGGGCCTGATGGGAAAACTTATGCGTAAAGCTGTCATCTTCGAGTTTGGCAGCACCATATTTTACGATCTTTGAATTGCCAAAAGCGGCCCCATAAACCCAAATACCATCAGACGAAAATTCCATTTGCAAAATTTGAGACACGCTGAGCCGTCTTTCAGTCAGGGTTCCGTGATCATCATCATAGCTAGCAATATGTTTATTGAGATTACGCTTGGTCACGGAGACACGGTCAAGAATACTAATTTGTGTTCGGATGAAATTGCCTCGTACAGTCGTTCCCGCCGCACTTTCACCCTCAAACCGGATATCATTACGGGCATCAGTGTTAGATACGTATAAACGACCGCTGACCGGGTGAACGGCCATGTTAAACAAAATGGTCCCAACGCCGCTTACCTGATCTAAAACAGTCGGCGTTGCGGCGCTCGCATCAATTTCAAAAATATCATAATCGGGCAGATCAAACCTAACCCGACCTGACCAATCCCTCGGCGCCGTATCGGTAATCGGATCACCAGGCCCCATCCAATTTGCGCCATTATATTTGACAATAAGTCCCGTGTCAGGCTGCTCAACTTCCTCAATATTCATCGTCGGCGTCGGCTTATCAAGACCCCCCATACGAACCGCTGCATTAATCGTGGTTGTTTGGTTCCCTGAATTAAACGTCGCCACATAGACCTGCTCTCCATCGTTTGAAACAGCAAGAGCACGGGGTGTGTCGGCAAACATATTCACGATAGTGAGCGGCGTACCGGACAATGCATCGCCGAGATCTAGAGTATCAAAAACCCAAACATCTGACCGTCCAACACCTTCAGTCAGCAGCTCAGGATCAACCGGAGAGTTCTGGCCTCTATGGGCTGTGGTAATAAAGGCTCTATTTACACCGGGGCCCGCAAAAACAATATCGCGTGGCTCGTCGCCTACTAGTAATGTCCGCGTCACAGAAGGGGTTACGGACGCACCGTCTATAATACTAATACTGTCTGACACATGATTGACCACCCATATATCGCCAGAATTGTGAACGGCAATGGCAACTGGCTCTAGCCCAACAGGGATAGAAGAATTCCAGACAAGACCATCATCCGTGATATCGAAAATCTCCAGGGCATTATCCGGCGTATTGACAGCGTAAAGCTTAGTACTATCTGCGTTCATCGCCAGAGGTCTGACGTGACCCGATTCAAAAGCTGTGACTTCCGGATTTGTAACTGCGCTTGGCATGTCTAAGGGTTCAAAAACAGCCGTTAAAGCTGGCATGACTTCCCCCCAGTTTTCTTCGACCGTTTCTTGATCAACATCAAAGCTGCACTGAGGAAATTGATCCTCGCAATTTTCCCACCCGATGAACTCATACCCTTCGCGGGGAATAGCCGAATATGTTTCTAAATAGGCGTCAACGACGAGATTTTCACAAGGCTGTTCTTCAAAAGAACAGTTCCTCGTTCCTGAGGCAGATACAATGTCGCCCTTACCATCAATCATCAATGGATGCCCGCAGGCGCCCAAAGCCATTGCAAATCCTAAGGTCCATAAATGGACGAGTTTCCGGTTCATCGCTTCAAACATGAAAATTCCCCAATATTCTTGTTATGTTGAAGCCTAATGAATTCAAGCTCGCAACGCAAATTGTTCAATCATATAACGTTTATAGTTTGGAAATCCGTCGTTATCATTTGAGAGAACCACCCCAGATCCGTTCTTTCACAGGTCATTGCCATCATTATATTGCTCTATACGCCGAAATCAGGTTAAGCTTCCTTTATGAATTGGCTCACAAAAATTACGCCTCCTGGCGTCAAAGGAATGTTCTCGAAAAAGGACAGCCCTGACAATCTATGGATCAAATGTCCCAAATCGGGTGAGATGGTGTTCTCGAACGACTTACCAGGACTTCTACACGTCACGCCAGCGGGCCATCACCTGCGGATAGGACCTGAGCTGCGTATGGGGTACACGTTTGACGATGGCAAATATGAATCTATCGTAACGCCCGACGTGGCTAAAGACCCTCTAAAGTTCAAAGACGATAAGAAATATACAGACCGGCTCAAAGCGGCTCGAACCAAAACCGGTCACAATGATGCTATGTCCATCGGCATTGGTAAAATTCAAGATATTGAAGCTGTTGCGCTTGTTCAAAACTTCGCCTTTATGGGCGGCTCTTTAGGTATGGCAGCCGGCGAAGGGTTCATCACAGCAGCAAATGAAGCCGTAAAGCGTGGATTACCTTTAATCGCGTTCACGGCGGCAGGCGGTGCTCGTATGCAAGAAGGGGCTTTGTCCCTCATGCAAATGCCAAGAACTACCATCGCGGTACAGCAACTACGAGAAGCAAGCCTACCTTATATTGTTGTGCTCTGTGATCCAACAACCGGCGGCGTCACAGCCAGCTACGCCATGCTGGGTGACATTCATTTGGCTGAACCTGGGGCGCTTATTTGCTTTGCCGGACCTCGCGTGATCGAAGATACTATTCGCGAGAAATTACCGGAAGGATTTCAGCGCGCTGAATATCTTGAAGAAAAAGGCATGGTCGACAAAGTTGTCACCCGCGGTGATATGCGCGAGACTCTTGCCAATATCCTTGCCGTTTTAATGAAGAAAAATAAAGCTGCCTAAATGCCAAATCAATCATCTGATATAGTCCAAGCCACCCTTGATGAACTTACCCGCCTGCATCCGAAAAAGATTGATCTAGGTTTAGAGCGGATCGAACGAGTTTTAAAAAAACTCGGTAATCCCCACCATCTATTGCCGCCAACAGTTCATATTGCTGGCACGAACGGTAAAGGCTCAACCGTTGCCTTTCTACGCGCTATGGCGGAGGCACAAGGCCTTAAAGTTCACGTCTATACCTCACCTCATTTAGTCCATTTCAAAGAACGTATCGTCGTCGGTTCCAAGATGATCGATGATGAAAGCCTCGTTGATGTATTGACCCGCGTCAGAGAAGCCAATGGCAGCGAGCCACTATCATTTTTTGAAGCTACGACGGCAGCGGCCTTCCTGGCGTTTTCAGAAAACGCCGCAGATATGTGTATCATCGAAGTTGGGCTAGGCGGACGTTTTGATGCAACCAACGTCATCGATATGCCGGCCGCCTGCGGTATCACCCCGATTGCACTAGATCACGCTGAATTTCTTGGCCGCGATATTGCCGGTATTGCGCGCGAGAAAGCCGGAATTTTCAAATTTAATTCCGTTGCTTTTAGGGGCCCGCAAACAGACCTCGTCGAAGCTGTTATCGAAGCCGAAGCCAATAAAATGAATACGCAGCTATTGCAGTGGGGGCAAGATTTTCGGGCCTATAAACAGCAAGGCCGAATGGTTTTTGAAAACGATAGTGAGGTTATGGACCTACCTGCGCCGGGGCTTATGGGTGATCACCAATATATGAATGCAGGGCTCGCCATTGCGCTTGCCCGGCATATGCAGATCAGCCGCGAAGCTATCGCCAAAGGGTTGGAAAATGTACGCTGGCGGGCCCGCATGCAAAACCTGACGACAGGGCCGCTTGCTGATAAGGTCAACGCTATTGGCGGAGAGCTTTGGCTTGACGGTGGCCATAATCCCCACGCGGCCAATGCCATTGCCGCGGTCATTGCTGATCTTGAAAGCCGAACGCCCCGCCCGCTTGTTCTTGTGACGGGTATGCTGGCCAATAAAGATGTTGGTGGGTTTTTAGATTGTTATGCGGGCCTGGCCGCTCACGTCATCGCCGTCGATATTCCAGGCCATGCATCCCTCGCCGCAGAAACTTTGGCAGAGCTGGCGAGCGCGAGAAATATCTCAAGCTATACAGCCGATAATGTGGAAAAAGCCGTTGAGCTGGCTTGTAAAATAGGCGGCGGACAAACCGCCACCTCGATAATGCCTCAAATCGCCCCCCAAACCGCTCCGAGAGTCCTTATATGCGGCTCCCTGTATTTGTCGGGTGAGGTTCTAAAGGCGAACGGCTAGGATCGCCTAATTTCACTTCAGACTTCCCGCCATACCAATCCATATTTCGGGTTAGGTACATCACAAGCGCTATCGCCATAAAGCTGGACAAAGCACCGATCATAAGCGCGAAATCTTGCATCCGCATGAGGCTGTAGAGTAACCCGTAGGTTAAGGTAAATACCACTCCGGCCCGGATGGCGTATTGACGTCCACCGAATGTCCATCCTGCATAAAGCGCTGTTAAGCCGACCGTCGCGATGGATGATATCAAAAACGCTCCGCCAAATCCTATTTGCTCAGAGAAGGCTAACAGCAAGAGATAAAATATGGATTGTGCCAAACCGATTAAAACATATTGCGCCGGGTGGACTGGTTTGCCGATCATCACTTCAAACATGAAAAACGCGATGAACACGAGGCCAATAAACATAACGGCATATTTCAAAGATCGATTGACCGTGCGGTAAGGATCTAGGCTTGACACGAATTTCACGGTCATAGCTTTATCGCGGCCAGAAAACATATTGAGACTTTGTCCAGGTCCTTCGCCCACAATGCCGCGCGCCAGATATGGCACAGACCATTTGGCTGTAAAGCCTTCCGGCGTTATATCATGTTGTGTCGGCGGGAACGCGCCATGGAAGCCCGGCGTTGGCCAAGGAGATTTCATTTCAACACGAGTAGATTTGGCAAATGGATAAATCGACAAATTCGATGCGCCGCCCAGGCTAAGCTTAGCTGAGACTTTTAGGGGCGTACCATTTTTGAGTAGCGGCGCGGCAGGCACTGATAAAAATGTACCGCTCATACGGTCTTCAAAAAACGTATGTTTCGTAGCTTCTTTGGCGAACACATAATTTCCTGAACTTCCACCTATTTGGCCTTTGGCAAAGGCCGGTTCAAATTTAATCTTCTTCAGACCATGCTCCAGATAAATATCGTCTTTGAGGCCTCGGCCATCGGTAATCGCAATCAGAATTCTAGCCTGGTTCCAATTCATATTTCGGGATGTTTCGAACGACTTTCGGTTTATGGGTGAAAACTCCGCGCTCAGCGTGCCCTTCGCGTGATAGACGGGCACTTTAAACAATGACCTCTTTTTAATATCAACATCGACTTGCGAAAAATTTGCCTGTCCTTTTTCAGGAAAAATTATGTAGTCGCCTGTCTCCGTGATTTTATCGCCTTTAGTGACATGATAGGGGATCGATAATATCGGCCCCATAACATATTGCTCGCCGCCATAACGCTGAGAAACTTCCCGCGTGACTTCATCGGCGCGGTTTGAGCGTTCAAAACTAATATAGGATATAAACATGGCCGGGATCGCCATGACTAAAACCAAAGCACAGACTACAAATAACTTAAGGCCGTAAGACCGACTCGGTAATTTAACAGGGATTTCCATTTCATCCTCCTTCTTTCACGAAGAGTGGATAAAAGGGCTATATGGTCGAAGATTGACTGAATTAGGACGAATTGGCGGCGCAGCGGCCTTTATTCTGCCGCATCCAAACGGTTTGCGCGAATGACTTGGCGACGCCGTTCAGAGTCTGGAAAATCATAAATTTTAGGATCATGGGCTTCTTGTGGAATATCAGAAAACAAAAATGACAGCTCGGTTTCAGAATATTCAGTGTGAGATATGATATCTGTCAGAATTTTTTTTCGAATGTCCGGGGACGTATTTTTGGCAGCTTTTAAGGCCCCTGATAGGAATAAGACATCAGCTGTCCGCCGCTGGGCGACAGGCAAGACGATACGCCCAAATTCAACTGTTTCGAAAACTTTTCCCAATTCTTTCCCCTAACACATAAACCATCAGCGGCTTTACCGGAAAAAGCAAGGCGAATCCCCTAGGAGGAGGTGATATATTGTTGATAACTCGCGCTTTGATTGAAAGTGTAAGAAAACGGCACAACTCGAAATTTAAGACGTTTCTACTCTCGCAAAAAAATCGGCATTAATTTCGAACGCTTCTTCAAGACCGATACCAATCACGGTATCTATTCCGGCTTCTTGCAATAGCGCCGCGCCGCGCCAATTCACGCGCGGGTCCGGGTCAACGCAGGCAATCACGCACCGAGATATGCCTGACTCAATAAGCGCTTCGGCGCAGGGCGGTGTTTGCCCATGATGCGAACAAGGTTCCAAAGTGACATAGGCTGTCGCGCCCTTGGCCTGAGTTCCTGCAAGTTGAAGAGCTTGGGTTTCAGCGTGCGGCCTACCACCATCAGCTGTCGCGCCCTGCCCGACTATTTTACCTGACTTAACAATTACGCAGCCAACAGACGGATTTGGAAAGGTCTTACCTTTTTGCGCCCAAGCGAGTTCTAATGCCCGCTCCATATATTTTTGGTCTATCGACGATTGATTATGCATTCGGGATGGGCGGCAAATCCTTGGCACGGCCTTGATCAAGATAACGCGCGGATGTCACGTTGAGCGTTCCCTCATCGAGTTCAATCAAGAGTGGATTACCCGTCGGAAATTCAAATCCCGGAATATCTTCATCGGCAACGTTGAACAGCTCCTTCATCAAAGCCCGAAGAGAATTTCCATGAGCTGAGACGATCAAATTACAATTGGCCAAAATAAATGGAACAATTTGACTATTATAATAAGGAACAACGCGTTTTGTTGTCATCTCTAGGCTCTCACCGCCCGGAAGCTCCGCCGGATCAATCCCGTCATATTTTGGATCATTGGCCGGATGATATTCATGGTCGCGATCAAGCTGCGGTGGCGGTATATCAAAACTACGGCGCCAAATATGCACTTGCTCTTCGCCGTGTTTATCTCGTGTTTCTTGCTTGTTCAGCCCTGTCAATCCGCCATAGTGACGTTCATTCAAATGCCAGTCTTTTGTCACCGGCACATGAAACTGCTCAACCCCTTCAAGGGCCATCCAAAGCGTGCGAATGGCGCGGCGCTGATAAGAGGTAAAGCCAGCATCAAACTGAATTTTTTCTTTCGCCAAAAGCTTACCCGCTTTTTTGGCCTCTTTGACGCCTTCAGCGGTCAGATCAACATCGACCCAACCCGTAAAGCGGTTCTCTTTATTCCATTTCGATTGTCCATGACGGACGAGCACTAAGTGTGTCATCTATTTCAGAATCCCTATGATCTAATTTCGAAGAACATATAGACAGTTTTTCTGAAAATGAAATGAATGATTGCTGTGAGATAAACTTAATGCGCGTCGTTCCAGTTTTTTGCCGCCTGTGCTTCGACTTTAAGCGGGACGGATAGATTGACCGCTGGCATGGCGGCGCCTTCCATGGTTTTTGTAACGGCTGAGATCAGCGTGTCCGACTTATTTTCCGGAACTTCAAAGACCAATTCATCGTGGACTTGTAAGAGCATGCGCGCGCCTTCGATGGGAGCAATGGTATCGGGCATTCGGATCATGGCGCGGCGGATAACATCAGCTGCCGCGCCTTGGATCGGTGCGTTGATTGCCTGACGTTCGGCAAAGCCTCGGACATTGAAATTACGGTCCGTGATGCCTTTGACGTGGCATTTGCGGCCAAAAATGGTTTTGACATATCCATATTCGCGGGCTTCGTTTTTGGCCGCGTCCATATAAGCTTTGATGCCCGGAAACTTTTCGAAATAACTTTCAATATAGTCCTTAGCTTCACCTCGCCCTATGCCAAGGTTATTTGCTAAACCAAAGGCAGAGATACCATAAATAATCCCAAAATTAATCGCCTTGGCTTTGCGTCTTATCATCGGGTCCATGCCCTCAATCTTTTCGCCAAACATTTCTGAGGCCGTCAGCGCGTGAATATCAACGCCGTCGGCAAAGGCCTGTTTCATGGTCGGTAGGTCAGCCACATGAGCAAGAATACGAAGCTCGATCTGGGAATAGTCAGCGGCGACTAGAACATGGCCCGGCTCGGCTATAAAGGCGTCGCGGATTTTACGGCCATCTTCAGTTCGGATCGGAATGTTTTGAATATTAGGATCAGATGACGACAGACGGCCAGTTGTCGTAGAGGCCAGTGAGAAGCTTGTGTGCACCCTGCCCGTTGCAGGATTAATTTGATCTACGAGCGTGTCCGTATAGGTGGATTTGAGCTTTTGGTAATGCCGCCATTCCAGAATGGTTTTCGGCAACTCATGACCTTCGGCAGCCAAGCCTTCAAGTATCCCAGCGCCTGTTTGCCACGCACCCGTTTTGGTTTTCTTTCCGCCGGGCAGTTCCATTTGTCCAAACAAAATATCACCGAGTTGCTTGGGACTACCGACATTAAACGGCGTTCCAACCATTTCATAAGCGGCCGCTTCGAGCGCGCCCATTTTTTGAGAGAAGTCCGATGAAAGACGCGCCAGCACGGCCCGGTCAACTTTAATGCCTTCATTTTCCATCTTCGCAATGACGCGCGGCAGGCCCCGTTCGAGTGTTTCGTAAACTGTCGCGACCTGTTTTTGGCCAAGCTTTGGTTTGAAGAACCGCCACAGCCGCAAAGTCACATCAGCATCTTCGGCCGCATATGGCGTCGCCTCTTCAAGTGAAAACTCGTTAAAGGTTCGAGCTTTTTTGCCGGTGCCTGCAATGGATTTGAAACTGATCGGCTTATGGCCGAAATACATCTCGGACAGCTCATCCATACCATGCCCATGAAGCCCGCCTTCGAGGGCATAAGACATCAACATCGTATCATCATAAGGAAAGGGAAAAAGACCATAGCGCTGAAACACGCCAAGATCATATTTGAAATTCTGTCCCACTTTCAAAACGCTTTCCGCGTGAAGAAGGGGTTTAAGCGCATCCAGCGCTTGTCGCATGTCAATTTGCTCAGGCGCGCCATCACCCATTAAATCTCCGCCGCCCGTATGGCCAAGCGGGATATAACAGGCTTCATTATCTGTCACAGCCAAACACACACCGACCAGATTAGCTTCGGCGCTATCAAGACTATCTGTTTCCAGATCGACGGCAATGACGCCTTCATCAAATCCGCGAGCTATCCAGTGCTCTAACCGCTCCATGGTTTGGACGCATTCATATCCGGCTTTATCAAATATCGCGGCAGGCGGCATAGCCTGTTGAACCGGTATTGTCTCGCCCGTATCATCACGGCGAAGACCATCTGTAGCGCCCTCCCCCATGGCATCGCGGACGCGATTGGTCAGGGTGCGAAAAGTCATCTCGTCGAGAAAGTCGAACAAAGCTTTCGGGTCCGGGTCACGAACCGCTAATTCTTCGACAGATACCTCAACAGGCACATCGACTTTGAGCGTAACGAGATCGCGCGAAATTCGCGCCATATCGGCATGCTCTAAGAGTTTTTCACGGCGACCCTTTTGTTTGATCTCGCCCGCACGCTCCAAAAGCGTATCCAGATCTCCATATTCATTAATCAAGAGCGCGGCGGTTTTAACCCCAATACCCGGCACGCCCGGCACATTATCAGCGCTGTCGCCTGCGAGCGATTGAATATCGATGACTTTATTTGGCGCGACACCGAACTTCTCTTTCACTTCCTCGATACCAATGTCTTTATTTTTCATGGTATCGCGCATTTGCACCCGGTCCGTGACCAGCTGCATCATATCTTTATCAGAGGAAATAATCGTAACCCGCGCGCCTTTGGCGGCTGCCTGCGTGGCGTAAGTTGCGATTAAATCATCAGCCTCAAAGCCCTTCATTTCGATAGAAGGCGAGCCAAAGGCTATTGTCGCATCACGGGTCAGCGGAAATTGCGGAATCAAATCTTCGGGGGTTTCTGAGCGGTTGGCCTTATATTGATCATACATTTCATTTCGAAACGTATGGCCAGAGGCATCAAAAATCACAGCAAAATGCGTCGGGCGTTCTTCGTCATTTTGGTTTCGCAGCAGCTTAAACAGCATATTGGAAAACCCGGCCACGGCTCCAATCGGTAAGCCATCGGTTTTGCGGGTAAGCGGAGGCAGCGCATAATAGGCTCTAAATATATAGCCAGAGCCATCTACTAGAACCACATGTGAATTTCGGTCAATCGGCGCTGAAGTCATAGAGAATCCTTTTCGCCTCCTGTATCGCGTTTAAGAGAGGTAATTTCAAGCGTGCTGAATGCTTGCCAGAATATAAACATGGGAATATGCTGTTCCCATGTATCAATCCGTTGACGACATAAATGACGCCGAGGAATCGGTCATACCGCCCAAGAAAGCCCTGAACCGGCTCAAGGTCAGTGTTTTGATCTTGTTCGGTATCGTCTTATTGATTCTGGCTGCGATTTACTCGGCTCAAACCCAAAGGTCTAACAACGCCCCGCCGGATCAAACTGCCGAGCATTACGCAGTCTATACAAAGGCCATGACGGAAACCGACCCAGCCCTTAGGCGAGCCCGTCTATTAGACTTCATACAAACTTATCCAAAACATGGCCGACTGCTCGCGGCTAAAGCTCAGCTTAGCGTGATCCAAGCGACAGAAGCCAAAGACTGGGCTAGCCTCACAGACGTTGTTTATAACCCTATTCAAAGCGAACCTGTAAAACTCGCCGCGCTTGACCTTTATGAAGATATTTGGGGCACACAGCTCCTCGGCGGACGCGAACATGATTTGATTCGGCTAAAAGCTCTACTTGGGGAAGAGGTCATCCTTAAACAGGAAGACGGAGAAGAGCTTGACGAAACCAAGGACTTTACCCCTCCGCCCGATAAATTTGATGATAGCGTCAACGGAGATGAAATGGCCGGCGGTGTTTTCATTCCTGAACCCACTTATATCCCACCTACACCGCCCGTCGAAACCCTTCCGAATAATAATGGCTTGGTTATTGAACCAAAGGTCAGAAAGAACGTAAAAGCCCGCTATCCGAGCCGCGCCCTCAGACGAGGCATAGACGCCGAGATCACGCTTGCCCTCAATATTGACGAAAAAGGACACGTGCAAATGACCGAATTGATTTCCGTCAAAACTCGCAAATACCACAAACACTTCGTCAAAGCCGCCGAACGTGCGGCTCTCAAAACGAGGTTTTATCCCAAGACTATTGATGGCAGGCCTGTTGCGTCTATGGGTGTTACCAAGCGCTTTGTCTTTCAGGTTGAAGACTAGGTTTTCGATCATATAAAATTAACGACAAAACAAGAAATAGCTTGTTGCAACAGGTTTATTCATCTTTCGCCAACACTCCCATTTTAACCGATTGTAGAAGACGCATTCGAGGGAGACACTTATGAAAAATGCAACAAAACTACTAACACTTACACTCAGCCTATTAGCCAGCACAGCCGCAAATGCAGGCGATTTCGGGATTGGCGGCGGAGTCGGCACACCGGGTCTTTCGGTTGAAATCAAAACGTCTATGGCCGATCGTTTCGTTTTAAGAGGTTCTTATAATTATCTGGATTATGAGCACGACGAAACATTTGATGATATTGCCTATAATGGTGATTTGAACATGTCCAACTTTGGCGGTTTTGTTGATGCTTACCCATTTGGCGGCGGCTTCAACGTTTCAGGCGGCGCGTTTATCGGCGAAAAATCGATCGACATTATCGCCATGCCAGCGTCAAATGTTGAAATCGGGGACGTTACATACACGCCACAAGAAGTCGGGACCTTAATTGGAGATGTAAACTTGTAAGACTTCGCGCCTTATCTTGGCATTGGCTATGATAATTTCATTCAAAGCAAGAGCATCAGTTTCAACATCCGTGCGGGCGTCATGTTTACCGGATCACCTGAAGCGAACCTAATATCTGTCGGCGGCCTCCTTAGCACCTCACCACAACTGATCAGCGAAATTCAAACGGAAATTCAGCGCCTCGAAGACGACGCGGATGATTATAAATATTATCCGGTTCTATCGATTGGGATCGCGAAAAAGTTTTAATCTTTTCTTTTTGGGACATCACTGAGATGTCCCTTTCTTGACCTCACAAGCCACTCTTTGTTAAACTCAGAAAGTACATCTCTAAGCGATATAGTTTCATGGCTTGGAAATTCTTCAGCTCCAAAGTTTTGATTTAAAAAAGTGTACGCTTCATCCAAATCCAAAAATACTAACCCTTCCAGATATTCTATGCATTTTTTAACTATCTCTGAAGGAACAACACGACCGTATATCAAGAACATATTATGATCTTGCTGCATTCCCATTTTTTGCAAAGCTGCTGGATTTGTTAGAATTAAAGTGAAAAATGATGAAAATTTATTTGTATAGATTTGGATTTCAAACGTAATAACCAAATAAATAGGCTCATCGGGGTTTAATTCTTTGTCACGCAAGTGATCAGGTACACCTAAACCTAACTCCCAACGGGGTACCTTAAGAGTAATCATAGGCAAATCTAATGCCCATGCACCTTGGCATTAGGATCAAGCTTAAAGACCTTGTCACAATATTTGCAGATCACTTCTGTGTCCTGAGCCATATCCATCCAGACTTTCGGGTGACCTAGCGACCCGCCGCCGTCACAGGCGATGCGGGTTTTTGTAACGATTTCGACTTTTGGACCTTTTGACATTGTCGGGACTCATCCTATGCACTATTTGATGAACAGATAGGCGAGGCACAGCCCCGCGTCAATTATATTGGTTAGCCAAATGCAAGATAGCCCAGCTATAGAGATAAAAGGTCTAAAAAAGACCTATAAAGCCACTAAAAAAGCCGCAGCCAAAGAAGCGCTTAAAGGTGTCGATCTGGTTATACCGCGCGGCAGCATCTTTGGACTTTTAGGGCCAAACGGCGCTGGCAAGTCGACCATGATCAATATTCTGGCGGGCCTGGTCATGAAATCCGAGGGTGACGCCAGTATTTGCGGCTTTGATATTACGACACAAACCCGGCAGGCTCGCGCCTCTATCGGCGTTGTCCCGCAAGAAATTGCCATGGACGTCTATTTCACGCCCTATCAGGCCCTTGAACTACAAGCTGGCTATTACGGCGTGCCAAAATCAGAACGCCGCACGGAAGAGATTCTGAGCGCCCTTGGCCTATCTGATAAACGCGATGCCTATGTGCGCCAGCTCTCTGGCGGCATGAAACGCAGGCTTTTGATCGGCAAGGCCCTCGTCCACAATCCACCCGTTCTGATCCTCGACGAACCCACAGCGGGCGTGGATATCGAACTTCGTCGTCAGCTTTGGGAATATGTCCAAGAACTGCATAGCAGAGGCACAACCATCATTTTGACCACACATTATCTAGAAGAAGCCGAAGCGCTCTGCGACCGTATCGCCATCATACACAACGGCGAAATCACAGCTAATGAAGAAAAAAGCACACTTCTGTCTAGGCTCGATAAACGTACTTTGATCATTACGCCAACGACTGAGTTGTCGGAGATTCCGAATAAACTAAAAAAACTCGATATCTCGCTAAGAGGTAATGGCGATCTAGCCATTCAATACCGTAGCGGAACAGACTCCATCTCAGGCATGCTCAACACGGTCAAAGCGGCCGGGCTATCCATTGCCGATTTACGGACTGAGCAGCCTGACCTTGAAGACGTGTTTATGGCGCTGACTTACGATCGGGATTAAATAGATTCAGTCTACACTGGCGCACCCTGTACGCCGCGCAAACGTTAGCGTCGCGGGCGTGGAGATAGAGCCTAATTTTCTGCCCTCCTTCGCCCCTCGTCAAGCTCGGGGTGAAGAGAACAACACCCAATTAACAAATCATTTCAAAATGTTTGAAAATTGAAGCCTGTCATACTGCATTCACAAACAGCCCCTTATTGACCTGCCCCTCGGGGCCGGAAATGGACATTATGGCTTCCGCATTTTGGTTTTTTATTATCGGCGTCGCCTATTGGGTTTATTGCGAAGTCAGAAAACCCAAGGATGATACACAGAACGAATCTAGTAACGAATCCGAGAGCGATTCTAAATAATTAGGCTCACAACCCTTTCAACACGCGTTGAACTTATTTTAAAATACAACACCTAGCCATCATAGGCCTTGACCAGATATTTAGTATGTTTATAGAAGTCGCGACTTTCATAACCATACTATTTTCACTATGCCTATTACTAAAATCAAACATTGCATCAAAAGCGCGGCTTTCGCGGCCAATTTCACGGTCCTGACAATCGTCATGGGACTCATCGCTCTACCTGTGCCTTTTGTGTCTCGCAAAGCCGGATGGAAAATCGTCCGCATCTGGGCCCGCCTGATTTTAATAGGGCAGTTTTATATCTGCAGATCGAAAAGCGTCATATTGGGTAAGAAAAATATAGTCTCTGAGCCGATGTTAGTGGCGGCCAACCACCAGTCCACATGGGATATGTTCGCCTTGGTGATACATCTCCCCGATCCAGTTTTCATCGTCAAAAAAGAGTTATTTACCATTCCTATACTCGGATGGTGGATCAAAGCTATTGGCTGTATCGGCATTGATCGTCGCCATCCAAAAACCGCCATTGAATCAGTTTTATATCATGCTGGGCAAGCCCTTGAAAATGGCAGCCAAGTCGTGATCTTCCCCGAAGGCACCCGCCTCGCGCCCGAAACGACCAAACCCTATGCCAAGGGCATTGCGCGGCTCTATGAAAGGCACGATGTCCCTTGCCTGCCGTTTTCACATAATTCAGGCTATTGTTGGCCACGTAGCGGTTTTGGTGTTCGTCCCGGTATAATTACCGGAACCTTTTGCGCGCCGATCGCGCCAGGATTATCAAGGAAAGCCTTTCACGCTTTGCTGGAAACGACCATTCGCTCAAACATTATTGTGCCTTCTGAAGACGACACGTCGGTCCATGATCACTCAGATCCCCTAGCCCCTGCCTAGTTCGAGCCTAGTTCATGCAAAGCCCCCAAATAAGTTTAGCGCCAGAAAGCTATCAGCCTGGCTTTGTCAAAACCTGTTCCATATGGCGAGCGCTGGATGTGGTCGGCGATAAACCCATCCTGTTGATACTCGAATCCATTTGGATGGGCTCCAGCCGATTTGGCAAGATCGGAAAAACAACGGGCCTACTCAAAGCCTTATTATCCAGCCGCTTAAAACGATTGATTGATAAAGGCCTATTAGTGAAACGCCTTAGATCAGGCAGCACCAAGTCCTACGAATATGCCCTAACTCCCCAGGGCGGCGATCTATTCGGCGTGGTGTTAATGCTTTATCGCTGGGAGCGTAAATGGGGCACGTCCAAATCACGGCTTCACAGCCTTTTACAACACAATAGCTGCGGCGCAGAATTCATCCCGGAAACCCGCTGTGGGTCGTGCTGTGAGAGCTACAGCGTCAAAGACATTGAATGGACTGAAGGCCCAGGAACAGGGTGGATGCCCGCCGCTTATAACCGCCGCCGCAATCAAGCCAAAGGCGCATTTGATCAGTCATCCATGCTGCGCGGTTCTATAGACATTCTGGGCGACCGCTGGGCCGCGCTGATCATGCGCGCGGTTTTTGTCGGGCAACGGCGTTTTGATGAAATCCTGGCAGAGACAGGCGCGGCGCCCAATATTTTATCGACGCGCATTAAAAAACTCGCCGAGCTCAAAGTCCTGCGCGCCAAGCCCTATCAAGAAACGCCTGTTCGATTAGAGTATCACCTGACCACAAGAGGCATGGATTATTATGAAGTCATTATCAGCCTGATGATGTGGGGCGATAAGTATTATCCGTCAGAAGCTGGACCGCCGATCTATCTGACCCATAATAAATGCGGCTTGCCCCTTGAGCCAAAAATCGTCTGTGGTAACTGCGAAGCCGAGGCCACGCCGCGAGACATTACTATCATTCCAGATGCGGAAACCGTTTCTTAGCCAGAAGACTTTCAACCAAGTCATCATCACCTCTTTACATCCGCGATCACTCGCGCCAACACCGCGCCTATGACGACTCCCCTTTCTATTTTGAAATCGACCTTTGGGTTTGATGAGTTCCGCCCCGGCCAAGAAGGCGTTATTTCTGAAATTATGGCGAAACGGCATGTGCTCGCGGTTATGCCGACAGGGGCTGGGAAATCTCTTTGCTATCAAGTGCCCGCCCTGATCTTTGACGGGCTGACCGTGGTTGTCTCGCCGCTCGTGGCATTGATGGATAATCAGGTTGCCGGCCTTCGGACAAACGGCGTTTCAGTGTCCTGTATTCACTCCGGTCAGTCCCGTGATGTGAATGTATCAGAGTGGCGACGGGCGGCATCCGGGGAAAGTAAAATTCTATACCTCTCACCCGAACGCCTGATGACGCCGCGCATGATGGCCGCCATCAAAGGTTTGAGCCCGTCTATGTTTGTCATCGATGAGGCGCACTGCGTCTCTAAATGGGGCCCAGCCTTTCGGCCGGAATATGGCCAACTCTCGGAGCTTCATGAAAGTTTTCCAGACGCGGTGATCGCGGCCTTCACGGCCACGGCAGATGGCGCAACCCGCGAAGATATTGCAAGAGCGTTATTTAGGTCTCGTGGTCAAATCATCGTCCACGGTTTTGATCGGCCTAATCTCTCTCTCGCCATAACGCCCAAAACCGACCGTAAATTTCAGCTCGCCAAGTTTATGGAAGGCGTGCGCGGTAGCTCTGGGATCGTCTACGCTTTATCACGTAAAAACACCGAAGAGTTCGCCGCCCATTTAGTCGCTGCTGGACATAAAGCCCTGCCCTATCACGCTGGGCTCGATCCACAGCTACGCTTTGATACCCAAGAGCGGTTCATGGCCGAGGAAGGCATGGTCATCGTCGCGACCATCGCGTTCGGTATGGGAATCGACAAGCCGGACATCAGGTTTGTTTATCACACTAACCTTCCCGGCTCGCTCGAAGCCTATTACCAAGAAATTGGCCGTGCTGGCCGCGACGGCGCGCCAGCGGCCACCGCACTATGCTACGGCCTTGATGACGTGCGTATGCGCCGTCAATTTATCATGGATGACGGCTCAAAATCTGACAGGAGCGGTGATCACCAGATCAGAGAGCTCAAACGCCTCGACGCACTCCTTTCCTATTGTGAAGCCTCGACCTGTCGACGCCAAGTCATGCTGGCCTATTTCGGCGAAGAAGCTAACCCCTGCGGAAATTGCGATAACTGCGAAAACCCGCCCGATATGGTCGCTGCCACAGAAGGCCTGCAATTTATCCTCGCCACGATCAAAGACACTAGCGCGCGCTTTGGTCAGGCACATATAATCGCCGTGGCGCGCGGGGCCGATACGCAGCGGGTCAAACAATTCGGGCACGAAAAAATAGACAGTTACGGCAAGGCTAAAGCTATGGGATCCCCCTATCTGCAAGGGCTCATTCGGCAAGCTCTCGCCAGCGGCCATATTGATATGGATATTCAGCGTTTTGGCGCGCTGACCATAACCGATAAAGGGCGGGCCGTTTTAGAAGGTCGCGCGACCTATGAATGCAAAGCCATCAAAACCGCTAAAACCAGCAAACGCTCATCAAGCAGAAAATCCAAAAACGAAGCCCAAAGCGCCTTGTCCGAGCGCGACCAAGAGCTACTTTCTCGCCTGAAAGCCAAGCGCATGGAAATCGCACGCGGGCTTGGGAAACCTGCCTATATCGTGTTTTCTGACGCCACCTTGATTGATATGGCCCAAAAACGTCCTCACAGCGCAGAAGCCATGCTAGATGTCTCCGGTGTCGGCCGCGTCAAATTTGAACGGTTTGGACCTGCATTTTTGGAAATCATCACAGAAGAGACTTAGCAAATTTAACTTTGCAAGCGGGCTGCGTAGCGATTATCCTTGTCTCGGGAGACCGCAATATGGATCAAGTAAAACTATATGTAGACCTAGTCGCGCAAATCATAGAGGGAATTGGTGTATTGACGATTTTTATCGGCTGCCTTTACGCGCTTGGTAAATTTTTGATGTCACTTTCCTCAAGCGAGAATGCTTATACTCAGCTTCGGCAAACCTTAGGCAAGTCTATATTACTTGGTTTAGAAATATTGATTGCAGCTGACATTATGGCGACAGTGGTAGATAAACCGACTATGCAAGAAGTTTTGATCTTAGGCATGATTGTACTCATTCGGACGTTCCTAAGCCTTTCACTGCAAGTCGAGCTAGAAGGTCGATTTCCCTGGCAAAGAGATAAAGCCAGCAATTAAAGAACCGGGTAAAGAACCGGGCCGATTATTAATAGATCCCATACCTTGGCGTTTAAACCTGCCAGAATCCAAATTGGTTGTTACCATGAAAGAAGATTGAAAACGTGCCCACGCCTGGAATTTCCATAACAGGATGTGCAAGTTCTGCCCCTGCATCGACAGCCTTCTTGGTCGCCGCTTCTATATCATCGGTTAAAAAATAGGTCCGCGTCACAGGCTCTTCCGCATCGTGCATCGGTGCCCGGATACTAACTTTGCCGCCATGAGGCATATCAGCAAGCCTCGCATTCCCCAGCATAGGGTCAGGCGCGGAGAATACAGCCCCGGCGGATTTTTCAAATATTTTTATAGTGCCATCTACGTCGGGCGTTACGATTTCGAGATACTGAACCTGCATAATATTACCTCTAAAATAAGACCGTTTACTTCAAGCGGATACCTATATTTTTAGTTTGGACATAATTCCAAAGGGCTTCACGGCCCTTTTCCCGGCCATAGCCAGAATTTTTATAGCCGCCAAACGGAGTCTCGACGCCGCCCGCATACCATTCATTGATATATATCTGCCCGGCTTGAACCTGCCTTGCCATTTGCATAGCACGGTCAATATCTTGGGTAAATACACCGCCGACCAAACCATATTCGCTATCATTGGCAATATCGATAGCGTCTTGATCAGATTTGAATTTCATCACAGATAAGACTGGCCCAAAAATTTCTTCTTGGGCAATATTCATGTCTCTGGTGATGTTCGTCAGAACTGTTGGTTCTAGGAAATGTCCGGGGATATTAAGCTTATGCCCGCCAGCCGCGATCTGTGCGCCCTCTGTCTGTGCTTGCGCGCAAAGATTAGCGGCGCGGTCGCGCTGTTTCTTTGACACCATGGCGCCCATATTGGGACCAAATTCGGGCCGGTCTAAGCCTGGCCCCACAGATAAGCCTTTTGCTAGATCCGCCACGCGATCAACCATTTCATCATGGACATCTTCGTGAATGATCATTCTCGACATAGCGGAACAGACCTGACCGGCGTTGAAATAGATACCCCAGCGCACATCATCCAGCACTTTATCAAGGTCAGCATCGGCATGGACAATCGCGGCGGATTTCCCGCCGAGCTCTAAAATACAGGGCACGATGTTTTGCGCTGCTGCCGTGGCAATCGCGATGCCCGTTGGGACAGACCCTGTGAAGACAATTTGGTCGACACCTTTATGCGCGCAAAGCGCTGCGCCGGCCTCATGTCCATATCCGCAAATAATATTCACGGCCCCATCCGGAAAGCTTGCCATTTCAGCCGCCTTAGCAAAATAGTAATTACTGAGCGGGTCAAGTTCCGGCGTCTTGATGACAACGGTATTTGCCGTGGCCAATGCCGCCGCGATCCCTCGAGCCGTCATTTCAAGGGGATAATTCCACGGAATGATTTGAGCCGATACGCCGCGCGGCTCATACACGGTAAAGTCAAAATAATCTTTGCCCAGCGGGATAGAACGGCCTTCGACTGTTTCCGCCTGATTACCATAATATTCAAAGTATCGCGCCGCGCCTTCGACCTCTATATGCGCTTCCCAAAGGGGCTTGCCCGCTTCAAGGGTAAGAACCCGCGCAATTTCATCAATATGGTCCAAAAAATATTGACCCATTTTTCGAACCATGCGGCTTCGCTCGACAGGGCGTAAATCTGATAAGACGCCGCTTTGATGACACTGCCGCGCGGCTGAAACTGCCATATATACATCCGCCGCATCGGCAATGGCCTGCTGGGCCAATATTTCGCCTGTCCCTGGATTATCAACATCCAGAAGCCCTGCGCCGCCATCGACAAATCGTCCATTAATGTAATTCTGCCAAACTGGTTTAAGTGTCATATCCAGAACCTTTTGCTTCTGCTCATAGCCCTAATCATAAATCGAGGCATTTGCATTAATCATATGCAATCAATTTCGATAATACACATTGCTGACAATAGCTAAAAACTTCATAGTTGGGTGAATTCAACTCATGTAGAACGCTTTTATGTCTCGACGTCATTACAAATTGCCCTCGCTGAGCGCCCTCGCCTCGTTTGAAACGGCCGCCCGCAATGCCAGTTTTAAAGTGGCTGCATCAGAGCTAAACGTCACGCCCGGCGCTGTCAGCCATCAAATTAAAGCCCTCGAAACCGAACTAGGGATTAGCTTATTTGAACGCCGCTATAGGGGTGTGGTTTTAACCGAGCATGGTCAGCTTTTATTCAATGCCCTTCAAAACAGCTTCACGGATATCAGCGTGGCTTTGGCTCAACTGCAAAAATCCAGAGATAATCACACTGTCGTTGTCGCCTCAACCACCGCCATGTCATCTCTATGGCTTACGCCGCGACTGTCAAAATTTTGGAAAGAATATGGCGACATACCCGTCAATCAAATCGTCTCGGACAGAGACCTAAACCCCGGCGAAACACCTGATTTGCGGATTCAGTTCGGAAAAAACGACGATACCGCCTTAGCCCAACAAGAGCTATTCGAAGATTATGTCATCCCGGTCGGTACGCCGGAAACCGCTAAAACCCTATCAGGCATCAGTATTGAAAACTTAGCAAAACAGCCGCTAATCCACCTGCAAACTAGGGGCACACGCTGGCCGAATTGGAAAACCTGGTTTAACGCCTTAGGATATGACGGCGACATCGCTAAAGGCAATAAGGTAAATAATTACACTATTGCTTTACAGGCGGCCCAAGACGGCATGGGCATCGTATTAGGCTGGCAACAACTCATCAAACCGCTTTTAGACAAAAACCTGCTCGCCCCTGTGGGTTCTTATCGAATGCAATCTCCCAAGCGGTTTTATATTATCTCGGATCCTGATGAGGCGATCTCACCGAATGCTCGCATCCTCAAAGGTTGGCTGTTGAACAATTTGTAAATTCAGGTTAATTCAACTCAACTCATATCGAAGATTAGTGATATTGCTAAAATATCTCTAACCTCATTTAATGCTTCCAGTAGATAATTAACACTGGATAATTTTATGACACCGGATTCTCTTGCCTCCGTTCTCACCGAAGTTAACAATGCCAAGGGCCTGCCCAATGCGCATTATACCAGCCCGGATATGTTTGAAGAAGAAAAACGCGCCGTATTGTTTAAAAACTGGAGCGGTATTGGTTTTGGCAAAGATGTTCCTGAAATAGGCGACGCTAAACCCATAACATTTATAGGCATGCCACTACTGCTGGTCAGAGACCACAACGGCGAGGTCGCGGTCTTTCAAAACACCTGTCGTCATCGCGGTATGATTTTGGTGGATGAACCGACGCGGATTAAAGGCCCAATACGATGCCCATATCATAGCTGGTGTTACGATCTAAACGGCGCTTTGAAATCAACACCCCATGTTGGCGGCAGCGGCGTCAATATGCATGAAGATATTAAACATGAGGAACTCGGTCTTTTCCGCATTCGCTCCCATGTTTGGCACGATGTTGTTTTTGTTAATATTGACCGCTCTGCACCCGAATTCAACGTCGTCCACGCGGATCTTCTCGAACGATGGAAAGAATTTGATCAACCAATATTCCACGGCGGCGAGGCGTCCTCTTTCAAACTTGATATAAAAACCAATTGGAAGCTCGCGGTTGAAAACTACTGCGAAAGCTATCATCTGCCCTGGATTCATCCCGGGCTGAATACAATTTCTCGTCTCGAAGATCACTATAACATTGAAGCTCCTCTAGCCTATTCAGGTCAGGGCTCATGGGTTTACCAACAAATCGAGGGGGAAGGTGGAAAGCGCTTTCCAGATTTCGATGACCTTAGCTCGTCTTGGGACTCCGGGTCAGAATACATATCGGTTTTCCCCAATGTCCTATTTGGCGTCCACCGAGATCATGTATTCTCCATCGTCATCGAACCTCTAGCGACCGATCACAGTATTGAACATATAGAGCTCTATTACAGTCAAGAAGCTCAAAGCGATGATTACGCGGATATGAGAGTCCAAAATGCTAAGCTCTGGAAATCAGTTTTTGAAGAAGATGTTTTTGTCGTTGAAGGTATGCAGCGAGGCCGTAAAGGCGAATTTTTTGATGGGGGGAAATTCTCTCCGGTCATGGATGTGCCGACCCATATCTTCCACCACTGGGTCGCCACACAAATCCAGTCGAAACGAGAACAATAACAGCAAAATGGAAAAATAGGAGCTCATCATGGCTTTTCCAGAACATAAAAAATACGTCATCATTGGCGCAGGCATTCACGGCCTCTCCACAGCTTACCACTTGGCTAAAGACCTCAAAGCCACCGGAAAAGGTAGCGGCGATGATATTGTCATCCTCGATAAAGACGGCATCGCCTCAGGCGCGTCCGGGATTGCTTGCGGCGTCGTGCGGAACAATTATTACCAGCCCGCCATGCGTGAACTCATGGCCCATTCTGTTGAAGTCTGGGAAACAGATATGGAAGCTTATTCTTATCATCCGGTCGGCTATATGCAGATATCGTGCGAATCCATGCATGAAGATGTCGCCGCTATATATGAGCAGCAGCAAGCCATTGGGTATGAAAGCACTTTCATCGAAGGGGCACCGGATTGCGAAAGCTATATGAAAGACATCTATAGCGACTGGCAGGCCCAGAACATTACGTCAGTGCTGCACGAAAAAAGAGGCGGTTACGCCAATAACACAAAAGCCATGTACGGCCTCGCCAAAAAGGCTGAAAACGAAGGCGTTCGTATCATCACCGGTGTAGAGGTCACGGGATTTAAGCACGCCAATGGTTCGAGCTCGGCCATCACTGCCGTTGAAACTTCTAAAGGTAATGTAGAGTGTGACTATGTCATTGTCGGCACAGGGCCATGGGTTCGCGATTTTTGGGATATGTTAGAGCTACCAAAAAAGATCAGCATTCGCGGCAAGGGCGGCTTGGTCCATGATGGCCTAGACATGTGGACCTACTGGCAGCTCGAAGAAGGCGTCCTTAATGTTGACCCTGACATGTTCAAAACTAATGACGGCAAACAACCGCCCGTCATGCATGTGGATACAGATGCCACTTTGCACTCGCTCGTTGACGGCTCAATCATTGAAGAAGATAAAATCTGGGGGCTGTATTACAAGCCAGACTTCCATTTTGGCGGCGTCCAAGGCGGCGCGATGCCATATCCAGTGACGACACCGGCCGATGAACTGGAGCTTGATCCTTACGGGCCGGCCAGCCCTGAATGGATTTCATCCCCTGAATTTGCTCACATGTGGGTGTCAGCATTGGCCCATTGCCACAAGCGTTTTGAAGACACCATGCAATATTACCATAAAGAGCCATCCGGCGGCGTCGGCTGCTTCACACCTGATAACTTCCCAGTCTTTGATGAATTTCGTGAAAATTGCTATGTCATCGCCGATAGTAATCACGGTTATAAAATGCTCGGCGTTGGCAAATTGGTTGCCAAGCACGTTATGGGCTACACATCTGAGCTCCTAAAACCGTTCCGCTTCTCGAGATATGCTGAAGGTGAACTTCACCCAACATCTAACAGCCCGTTCCCCTGGAGCTAAGGCTTTAGAGAAATTCCCTCATCCGGCGCACTTCATTCGAGTTACTCATCCCAAGTTTTTTGGGCAATAAAGGGTGAGCGTATTTCAAATTATTTAACGGTTCTGAAGCGGCTCAAAGCTTCCTACACCCCTGTTTTGTTTCATTCAAATTTACGTTTTTTATCAAAAACATACTCAACTTAACACTCCCAAATCAGGCGTTTACTTAACGGCGGGGATGGGCGCCAACTTGAAGAATACACGTTTTTGTGGTATAATGAATTATTAACACCACACGGGGAGCAACAAGTGGCGCAACTAAACCGAAGACGATTCATGCAATCAACAGCAGCGACTGTTGGGGCAGCAACTTATTTCACAGACGTATCCGCCCTATACGGATATGCCATAAATCCAACTATGCGGCGCAACGCGTCTAACATGGCAACAAACGACCCTGTCATGATTGGGTATCGCAGAGCAGTGGCGGCGATGAAGAACCTACCTGATAGCAATCCATGTAGCTGGTTCTACCAATCCGCTATTCACGGCACGAATGTCATGCCTGCTCAGACAGCATGGAATTCTTGCCATATGGATGCGCGGTTTTTCTGGGCTTGGCACCGTATGTACCTGTACTGGTTTGAACGGATCATCCGCAAATATTCAGGTATGTTTGACTGGGCTTTACCCTACTGGAACTGGACCAGCACAAACGCCGCCCAACGGGCCATCCCGGCCCCTTTCAGAGTTACAAACAGCACGCTTTATGACGCGTCAAGAAACGCATCGTTAAACACAGGCGCGACATCACTTTCGACGTCTCTAGGTACTTCTGTCGCCAATTTCATCAACAATCAAAACAATTATTTCTCGGCGCAAGGCTCCGCTAACGGGCCGCACGGTGGCGTACATGTTGCGATTGGAGGAAATATGGGTTCAGTTAATTCCGCCGCAAAAGATCCCCTGTTTTGGTTGCATCATTCCGAAGTCGATCGACAATGGAATGTATGGCTGGGTCAAGGCGGTCGAAGTAATCCTGTTTCCGATGCAAGTTGGCGCAATGAATCATTCACTTTCTTTGATGAATGCTGCGAAGAAGTAACCATGACGCCATGCCAAATATTGCGCGCAGCACGCCAACTTGGATACGAATATGAAGATGAACCAACACAGGTTAATCAATACTGTCCTCTCACACCTATAATAGTAGGCCCTCTAATCCCAATCAAATGGTATCCCATTTTAAAAGGTCGCCTGCGTGACCCCTACCTCATTAGAAATGACATAGTCAGACATAACCTAGGGAATCTGGAGCCAGAAAACCTTAAAATGATTGAAGGTTTTAGAGACAAAGCAAAAGAAAAAAGGCGCGGTGAAACAGATGACGACTTGGTTCTACGCCTGCAAGGAATCGAAGCCGAAACACAAACTGGCGCTGCTTATGAAGTTTATTTAGGTCCCAAAGGTATGGAGTCTTTTAATTCCGATAGTCGCTATTTTGTTGGCGTTTTTGGAATGTTCAGCGCCGGGCTCAAAAGCCGGCAACATCATTACCGACCAGCAGAATATGTTTTCTCGATCAACGAACGCCTAGCGAAAGGTTTGCGAAGGGATGAATATGAGGTCGTTATAGTCCCCATAAGCGGATTAGACGATGAGAAAATCAGGCCAAAATCAGAATACCCGCTGTCTATTCAAAGCATTAGCGTGGAAGGGATCGAAGCCACACCTGTTCCAAATAAGGACGAGCAAGAAAAACTGCGTTCTCAAGCTGAAAGCGAATGATATCTGTGCTATAGTTGCACTGACCAATCAATCCAAAGGTATAAGGAATGATCCCATTCTTGATAATATTCAGCCAATCTATCCTAGGGGCAGACACGTCCCTTATGCTGACACAAGCCGACAGCACTCAAATATCGTTACCTGTTCTGGCGCAGCAGCAACACGCCGCAATTCAAGATCCAAATCTTGATTTAGTCTTGTTGCTCAGCCGCTCTGAAATGCTTGGAGATGTTACCGGCAGCTGGGAAGTGTCTGCATCAAAACCCGCTAAGAAGTTTTGCCGAAAATCTAACAATGTCATTCTCGGCACATTTTCCACTTACGGGATTAACGAAAAATCAGAATACGTATTTGCCTTGGAATCCGCTTATGAAAAACTAGGCGCCGAAGAGCTCACGATCACCTTCACGCCAATTTCCGGAATTGAAGGTGTTCCAGTTACAAAACCAAAGCAAGGCTCAGCAGAGCTTGCATTTCATAATGTTAAGCTGGATTTGGTCAGTCGATAACCGCCAATGAAGAAACTACCCCTGATAAAACCCTCTAACCGCGCTAATCATTGAATCCTGATCTGCTTCCGAGAGGTAAGCATGCATCGGCAGAGCGGCGGCAAATTGTTTGGCGCGATTGGTTTCTTCTAAACCCGACGAAACGACTGGATAGTTTGTATAAGCGGTTTGCTCATGGACAGGCCGTGGATAATAGGCGGCAACAGGCAAGCCCTGCGCGCGGATATAAGTTAAAAATGCATCGCGGTCGTCAACTTCGATGGCGTATTGCGCCCAGGTTGAAATGCAGCCTTTTTTTACCCGCGGCACAGATTTAATAATACCGCCGAGGCCATCAGCATATCGATCAGCCACTTGGTTACGCTCTTTGATTTCGTCTTCAAATATTTTGAGCTTCTCAAGCAGGACCGCCGCCTGCATCGTATCTAGCCGCGAATTAAAGCCAATTTTGTCATGATCATAGGGCTCGCTGCCCCGGCCATGGAACGCGAGGGACCGCAAAAGCGGCTCTAAAGCTTTATCTTTTAAAAGGATTGCGCCGCCATCGCCGTAACAGCCAAGCGGTTTGGCCGGAAAGAAACTCGTCGTCGTAACATCAGCCCACTGTGATGTAGTTTTACCGTTAATCCGGCAACCGATGGATTGCGCATTGTCAGAGATGAGCTTGAGACCATATTTATTCGCTATCGGTGCTATCGCTTCATAGTCGGCCGGATGTCCAAACAGATCCACCGTCATGATTGCTTTCGGCGTAAGCTCTTGCATGTCCTTGATAGCAACCTCTAAGGAGGCTGCCGACATGCAATAACTACTTCGCTCGATATCAATAAAAACGGGCGTCGCGCCCGTCAGCACGATAGCTTCCGCGCTGGCCGTGTATGTGTAGGAAGGACAAAAGACGGCATCACCCTTTCCAAGGCCCAATGCTCGCATGGCTAATACTAAGGCGTCAGTCCCATTGGCGCAGGCGACAACAGCAGCTGCGTTTTCAAATGATGCCAAAGCTGTTTCAAATGCCGTAACCTCTGGCCCCAGTATAAACTGACCATGGTTCAAAACATTGGCAATAGCCCTATCAACGGCCCGTTCTATTCTGGCCCGTTGACTTTGAAGGTCGATAAAAGGAATAGACAAAATTGTCTCCGCATTTGGTTTGCGCCTCGCTATCAGAACTCTACAGTCCATGCCAGCGGCGGATGCAGCCCGGAAACGCATTCTAACATTTTGTGATGAAGATAGCGCTTTTGGTTTAACCGAATAACAATTCTAGAATCCGTAACTTAAGCCCATGAGCGCCCGTGTGTCTTTTTCATTCACGAGATCTACACCTCCAACATTGATTTGCCGATCCTGATAATCCACAGCAGCGGTGGCGGATAGCCCTCTGGCGATGTCATATTTCACGCCCGCAAATGCCGACACTTCATCTTGGCCCTCGATCTGTCCATAATGTCCTTCGGCCGTAAAGTTCCAAAGACCTAACTTAGTCGTGACACCCGCAGATGTGAACCAGCGATCTGCGTTTGTTGCGCCTGTATCTAATTGCTCATAACCCCCGCTAATATCATAGCGCGTACTACCATAGACATATTCACCGACCCCGGTTACAGCTTTTGTGTCGATTTCCGTAAGACCATCAGCAGCAAGATATGTGCCGCTATTATGGCGCGCGGTCAGGCGGTAATCCTTATTCCCAATAGGGCGCTGAAATTTAATACCGACATCATAATTTGTATCTTCATCGACAATAGCGCTAACCGTCGTCGGGCCAAACCGCCCTTGATAACCACCGCCCCAGTCATTCAAACGTCCGAGCGCGCCGTCGCCCCAAAGGTTTTCTTCGCGCGGACCTCTGCCAACGAGTGCCCCAGCGCCTCTTAATCGCCGTGTGTCCTCATAAACGATGTCCTGGACATTACCGCCCAAAACCGTGCCCCATGACCCGCCAACATAACCTCTGATCCGGCCTTTATAGTCAGCATTGGAATTACCTATATCTTCGTGACGCCCGGTAAACGCCGCGCCAATTGTCAAGCGGTTCGGGAGCTGTTTTTCTGCCGTCAGGCGGTGAGTTCCGACCAGACGATGATCCGCATTTCGGTCTTGGTCAAAGCTATAATCCGTAACCGAATCCAATCTTCCGCGTAGCTCAAAAGTCACGCCGGCAATCTCTGTTGCAACTGGAGCTTCAAAAGCATTGAGGTTTTCATAGCTCATTTTGGAACCTTTATAAGGCCCGCGCAAATGGGGGAAAGGCTGACCTTGTCTTTGCCCATACCCTCTCTGTTGAGGATAATAACTCTGGCGCATTTGGCCGTTATGACCGTCTACATTATAAGCTAATCCTGGCTGCATGTGATATGGCTGAGAAAATGACTGCCCTTGATGAGGCTTATATGGGGCGGCCGAATTATAGGTATAATTACCGCCCTGATATCCAGCAGAAGCATTTTGTTGATAGCGTAAATGGCGACTATCCTGTCCATTGGAACAAGCTGCCAACAATATGCCCACGCCTATAATCATTATATAGGATTTAACCTGATGCGCCATGTTATGCATACCTCGGAAACATTGTATTATAAGCATGCCGAGAAATATCTGCCCCGGAACGCATACCCATTTTATGATCGATTTCCCAGTGGACGCCGCCGTAAAGACGGCTGAGACCATTTTCTTCCGCTGCGTGCTTGAAACCGCTCCAGCGCCTGACAACGCCTGTAAGCTGAGGCCATAAAACCTGATCCGGCGAACGCCCAACCAATGGTACATTATCATGCCCAAGGATAAGCCCCATCATTTCTGCCGCTGCAGCTCCAAATGTCGAATGACCTGATGTATAGGCTGGAAATTCCGGTGTTGGGATATAACTCACCCATTTGGCATGCTTGCGCACACGCGGGTCACGGTTGTTAAAATATGGCGCTCGGGCGCGAATAGCACTTTCAGGGCGTAAAATGTCATGATGGTATTTATTATCCCAAGCACAAATAGACGCATCGCATTGCGTCATACCCAGAAGGGCAAAATTGCGGGCCATGTCCACAAGGCTTAAACGATGATGCTGAAGGGCCTGCACAGCGAGATATAGGAAATGCCCTGGCGGCGTAATTCCCCATGGGCCATCCTCCCAAAACAGAGCAATTTCCGTTTCGTCCGGCGTACGAGCCGGGCTGTGTTTACCGCCTAGAGTTCGAATACGGTCAAACTCTTGAGCAAATTCAGGACTCTCAGGGTGATAAAAACCAGAAACTCGAAATTGCGAGCCGCTATTCATAGTCCATGGCCTGATACCGCCATGTCCGGGGAATAGAGCCTTAGGAAAAGACGTGAAGGCCGGGCTCGGCTTAGCGCTGAAAAAGGAACCGGTTGGTTTCCATGCCAAGGCATCTGTGCGGCGCTTATAGAGCCGCCGATAATAATTGGCCTTTGTTAAATGTGCCGCGTCATCTGTCCGCATTCTGACCACTTTAAGCCCAACACGCCGTCCCCAGCTAACCCCCAGAGATTTGGCTTCACTGCCAGGGAATTTTTTCAAAAAGGCCGTACGTTCAAAAAGAAAAGGTTGTTGGAAGGCTTCGGAAGCTGCAGTCGCAAAAGCCGTCGCAAAAGCTACATCCATATTCGCGCCTTGCGGACCAAATCCTATATTATAGGGCTCGGCATACTTTCGAGCGATACCGTTTACAGCCAAAAACCCGGCCACAAGCGGCGCTGCAAAAGCGACGGCAGCACGGGGCGGCGGAACCCGTTGATCCCGCACTTGCTGCATGATGATGTCAAGCCAATGGAAGACCGTATTATTGTTTTGAGGGGCTAATATTTGTGTCAAATAGGAACTCTTGGTTCCCATCGCAGCCGTGCAGCCAGTACTCATTCCCGCCGCAAGAGCGGTAGCGCCCGCCAGTACATGTCTTCTCGTTAGAGCCATCAAGTTATCCCAAAGTTTTAAAATTTATGGATAACAAAATCTAAAATCTGGTTAATGCGATGGTTAATAATTCATATCTAAGATGTTGATAAATAATTAATTTTTACAGACTTAACGAGAACTTGATAAAAAATAAAGCTTCTAGTCGACTTTAATGGATTTTGTGACAGCGACTGGCTTTCCCTGCCAAGATAAAACTTTATGTGAAGGCGGTTGATTTATACTGACTGTGACAGTGTGAACACCGACGGATAGATTTTCCAATGTATGCTCCATAATATAAAAACTGCCTTGCTTTATCCCATCCAAAAATATGTGGGCATGTCCCTTAGCCCAACCTCTATCTTTTGCCGTGCAAAACTCCACAAGAGAGATATTTTCCAATCTGAGTTTGATTTTTAAGTCATTGCCACCTGATTTTTCTAAATCAAAATCCAGTTTGGGCGCGGGAGCCGTTTCATTTATTTCGATAAAATGATCTTCATATTTAAAAACCCAGCCTGCTGTATCCAACCGCATAAGCACAAGAACGCTTGCTACAAGCAGCGCAATAGCGACGAGCGCGAGTTTATCCCTATTTGATAAAGGTCTTAATGCGTCTTTTGAGGACATTGTCACTTGTCTTTCTTTGATAAATACCTGTCGACGTCAATCGTCCGGGTCCCCCTAGCAAAAAGGCCATTAACACGCCGTAGAACACCAAATGCGCATCATAGCCTTCAGGAAGAACGGTCGCGAAAAACACGAATCCACAGAACAGGAAAAGAGCAGCAGGCCGAATAAGGATTCCGGCCATGATTGCAATACCGGCAATAATCTCGATACAGGCCATAATCAATGTGAAGCATTCCGGAGCTTCGCAAAGAATAGGCACCTCATAAATATTGATAATTCCGACAGCCAGGTTGGGCTGTAATACTTTAAACCAGACCCCTAGATAAATGAAGTTGAGACCTGCCAACACCCGCAGAATATATTGCGCGTGCCGCATTTGGAGATTATCCAGCCAGTCTAAGACAGGCTGTAACCCAAAAAACGTCCGCGTATGCATAGTACCGCGTCCACCGCCCCGAATAATAAGGTACAGCGAAATCCCTAAAAAAGTAAAATAATAAGCAAGAAAGGCCTCCCCATACAAAGCCAGCGCCAAATGTATAGCAAGCAATAAAACTGACGCCGCAATACGGGTCCAAAGCCCTGACATAAACCAGAAACCCAAACCCATTTCCGCCCAGACAAGCCATTGCCAGCTCGGTGATAAACTCGCCAGTTCAAGATCCGGGGCTAGAAAGGTTGGGTATGACATAGCCGAGTTGCCCAAACGGGGAACCAGTCCCAAAGCTGCCGCAATAAGCGTCCACCCTAAAGTTAGACGCAATAAAGGCTGTATCCACTCGACAAATCTCTGCATTCGACCAGAAAAAAGCAACAGCCATTTATCGGGATGTCTAAAATAGTGAACATAGATTAGAAATGCCAATATGCTTCCAAAGAACAATAGAACCACAGACCCTTCCAAAGTAAAAGACGTGTAAATATCTGGTTTGGGCTGAGAATTAAGCGTCTGCATTTGATCCGGCGTTAGCACCCAACGTTCGTGAGCGAGCGCCGGGAAGCTCGTCAATAAGGCAAACAAATACGCAGCCAATAATGTGAAATATCGGTGACTTTTTCGCCCATTTACAACGGCTAAGGTTGACAGATTTTTAATCATTAACGGTACTATATCAATAACGGGTAAAAATGTGTTTAACCCAAGGATTAGTTTTAATATTTCCCGGTTTGTCTTGCCGGTGAAATTTGATGTCCATTAGGGGTTGATTATTGAGAAATTCATCTTATGTTCCCCGCGCTTATACGTTTGGCGAGAGTTCGCCCGATGAAACAAAGGAATTAACATGCAAAAAGTCCCGATGACTGTTCAGGGCCACGCGGCTCTGGAAGCGGAACTAAAGCAGCTAAAGACAGTTGAACGCCAGGAAATCATCCGGGCGATCTCCGTTGCTCGCGATCATGGCGATCTTAAAGAGAACGCCGAATATCACGCGGCCAAAGAAAAACAGGGCTTTATTGAAGGCCGGATTCAAGAGCTTGAGAGCAAATTATCCCTGGCTCAGGTTATCGACATCACAAAAATGCGCGGCAACACTGTTATATTTGGCGCGACAGTCACAATCGTCAATGAAGATACTGATGAGGAGAGCACTTACCAAATCGTGGGTGAAGACGAAGCCAGCATCAGAAACGGTAAGGTCTCGATTACGTCTCCGATAGCCCGCGCCATGATCTCTAAAGAAGTTGGTGATGAATTTGAAGTCATCGCGCCCGGCGGGGCTAAAGGCTATGAAATTCTCAAGATAGATTTTAAATAGGCTATATGAACGCGCCGCTAACAGCCTGGGTTATTTCAGACGGGCGGCGCGGTATTGAAAATCAAGCTCTTGGCTTGGCTGAAGCTATGGCCTTGCGACGTGAATTAACGCTGACAACTCAAGTTATAAAAAACGGGCCACTGTTTAGTGCCCTACCGGCCTGGACACAGTTTAGTCTTCGCAAAAACCCAGCTAAATATTTTGACAATCAAGATTATCCAGACATAGCTATTGGCTGCGGACGTCAAGCGATCGCGCCTCTTCTAGCCCTTAAGCGCGAACGCAAAGATAAAATTTTCACGGTCTATGTTCAGCATCCACGACTGGACCCGTCCTATTTTAATTATGTCGTCGCGCCTGAGCATGACAATTTAGCAGGCCCTAACGTAATTTCTATTATCGGCTCTCCTAATCGTATTTCCATTGAAAAACTTGCCGTTGATAAAGGCCTCATACAGCCCACAAACAAAAATATTGCCACATGGCTTGTCGGCGGAGATTCCAAAAATCACAGACTAAACGCCGGTCAACACAAGCAACATATGGCCTTAATGCGGGATTTTCTTGATAACGGATGGCACATGCTGGTCACAACATCCCGTCGGACGCCGCAAAATGTTACTCAAGATTATAAATCACTGGCCGAAACAACAAAAAATATACAGCTCTATACGGGCGACGGCGAAAACCCTTATTTTGCCTACCTACATTACGCAAACATGATCTTTGTGACCGAAGAAAGCACAAATATGCTCACAGAGGCTTGCGTGACAGGAAAACCAGTCTTTCGCCTACCTATGAGCGGTAAACCGGGGAAATTCCAAAAACTTTATAATACCCTAGAAACACGCTGTCGTGTGCGCCCTGCCATTGGCTCTGATTTATCCCCGCAAGCCTATGCTCCGCTGAATGAAACCGACCTCGCTGCACAAAAGCTATGGACGGCCCTTGATAAACGCTCTGCAGCTCTTGCATAGGCGCTAAGCCGACCCTATTTTCTCTATACAAAATCACGAGAGAATCATGTCTGAAATTATCCACCACAAAGTCTTTATCATTGGGTCCGGCCCCGCCGGTTATACCGCAGCCGTTTACGCAGCGCGCGCTATGCTCGAGCCTGGTATGGTTGCAGGTCTTCAGCCCGGCGGTCAGCTTACCATTACAACCGATGTGGAAAACTATCCGGGCTTCCCAGAAATTATGGGTCCAGACCTCATGAACAAATTCAAAGAACATGCTCTAAAATTTGGAACAAGTTTTTACGAAGATGTGATTGTTGATGTGGACTTAACATCTCGTCCATTTGTCATGAAAGGCGATAGCGGAAAAACCTACACCTCCGACGCTGTGGTGATTGCGACAGGCGCACAAGCCAAATGGCTTGGCATGGAAAGCGAAGAGAAATTCAAAGGTTTTGGGGTTTCTGCATGTGCCACATGTGATGGATTTTTCTATCGCGGCAAAGAAGTTGTCGTTGTCGGCGGCGGCAATACGGCCGTTGAGGAAGCACTCTTTCTGACGAAATTTGCCTCTAAAGTCATACTCGTTCACCGCCGTGACGAGCTCCGCTCGGAGAAAATTTTACAAAACCGCTTATTTGCAAACGAGAAAGTCGAAATCCTATGGGATACAACACTGGATGAAATCCTCGGTGATGAAAATCCCCTCGGCGTCACAGGCGTTCGTTTGAAAAATGTAAAGTCAGGTGAAGTCTTTGAACGTGATGTTCACGGCGTCTTTATCGCCATTGGGCATAAACCCTCTACAGAAATCTTTAGAGGTCACGTCAAAATGAATGAGGGCGGCTATATCGAAACCGCGCCGGACAGCACGGCAACTAATATTCCCGGCGTCTTTGCCTCTGGCGATGTTTCTGATGAGACCTTCCGCCAAGCCGTAACGGCGGCTGGGCTAGGCTGTATGGGCGCCCTTGAAGCCGAGCGCTGGCTTGAGGAACAAGCAAGCAAAGTCAAGATCAGCTCGGCGGCCTAATGCCAAACACGCTGGATTGGGATAAGCTTAAGACATTTCACGCAGCTGCGGAAACAGGTTCACTGACCGCAGCTGCTGAAAAATTACATATTTCCCAATCTGCCGTCAGCCGCCAAATCGCAGCACTTGAAGAGCAGCTCAACAC
The DNA here is from genome assembly GCA_014238285.1 of Hellea sp. Taxonomy (GTDB): domain Bacteria; phylum Pseudomonadota; class Alphaproteobacteria; order Caulobacterales; family Maricaulaceae; genus JACOMS01. The sequence goes on along the minus strand of JABABK010000011.1, from coordinate 19,269 downwards.
GCCGCTATTCCATCGCCATGCCCGTGGCCTGACCCTGACAGAACAAGGTCATATTCTCTACCGCACCGCTCATGAAATGGCCCATAAAGTGGCCTTGGCTCAGGCCCAAGTGGCTGACAGCCGAGGTAAACCCCAAGGGACGTTACGTGTATCATCTCCCATTTCTCTAGGGTCCAATTGGCTCATGTCAGTCTTGCCAGAATTTGTGCGGGCCTATCCAGAGATCGACCTACAGATCATCCTTGAAGACGACGAACATGACTTATCAGCCCTAGACGTCGACTGCGCCCTACGTCCTTGGCCGACAACTGAAGGCGATGTTATCGAACGGCGATTAGGCACAATTTCTCAAAGCCTTTACGCATCCGATATTTACCTAGCGAAATACGGCGCGCCCACATCATTAGAAGATCTCGATAACCACCGGATTATCGCCTTCGGTGAACTGATCCCTAAACGTCTGCATTCAACCAATTGGGTATTAAAAGCAGGTCGCCCCACCGACAAGCCCCGCAAACCGGTTATGGAGGTCAACAATTTGCATGGTATTATGCGCGCCGCTGAAGCTGGCCTTGGGATTGCTGGCATTCCTGATTATACGGTTTCCATGTCCAGACGGCTGGTCCGTGTCCTACCACAAGTTCGTGGCGAGCCTTTTGACGTGTTCTTTGTTTATCCCAGCGAACTACGTGGATCCGTCAAAGCAAAAGTGTTTAGAGAGTTTCTCCTGCGCGTGTCAAAGAACTGGGAAAACTAAAACACTCTCGCCATGCATAAATGCATAGCTAATTTGCAGTTCTATCTCTTCTGATTTTCTAGAAAACCCCTAAATAGAGTTCAACACAAGGCGGCGTCCTCCCCTTTTTGCCGCTAGTGTTCAACCGCGTATTATTCCTCCCCGAATGTATAGCGAAGACTTATACCGGGCTCGACACTGTCGACGCCCGGTTTTTTCTTTTTATTAACCCCAAATCTTTACTACTTCCGCCATAGATCACCGCGCGGGCGTTATCAACATGAACACCATGAACAGTTTAAACAAAACCATCACATCTGAAAATGCTCAGAGCTTTCTAGGTATGCTAGATATGGCCCTTGATATGAGCATTAGTGTTCTTGATGAGAACTTGAATTATTTATATATAAATTCAGCAACTTACGAGCAATTAGGCCTGACACAGGAAGAGATTTCACCTGGCAAAAACCTACAAGATATGCATGACTTACTGCTAGCGAAAGGCCTCTTAAACTCCGACATCATTAATAAAAACACGCTGAGCTCAGAAGCTCAAGAACAAAGAGGTCCCTCCTCTCGATTTACTAAAATAATGGAATTTGCTGATGGACGGACTATGCAATTATCCAGAACACGCTTATCCAACGGTCATACTGTTTCCGTTTCTAGAGATATATCTGCACTCGTTGAAACAGAACGCCTATTACAGAATTCCCTTTATCTTGGAAAATCGGGATATTGGATTTTCGACGTTAAAACGAAAACAACCCTTCTGAGCAAAACATATCATGATTATTTCAACACAGAAGATTTGGAAAGAATACATAAGCTCGGCATTAATTCGATTACTATTGATGAAGATAAGGCAATCCTTCCCAAAGCTATTGCAAGAGCCCTTAAATCCAATGATCGATTTAAATTTGAAAGCCATACCCGTAATCTAAAAGGTCAAAATCGGCGCAACCAAACCTATGGTAAAATCATTCGTGACGGGGACGGTAGGCCTGCTAAAATTCAAGCTTTCGTAAAAGACATCACAGAGGATCACGAACAAGCTAAAGAACTTAACCGCGCTAAAGACCAAGCTCTAGCAGCTTCACAGGCAAAATCATCCTTTCTCGCTAATATGAGCCATGAAATTCGAACGCCTATGAACGGCATTCTGGGCATGGCAGAACTTCTGGCCAATTCAGCCATTAATGAGCACAACAAAGAACATGTAAAAGTCATTTATAAATCGGCGAACGCCTTGCTTATTATCATCAATGATATCCTGGACTTTTCAAAAATTGAGGCCGGCGCTATGGAACTGGATCCAGCCCCGTTTGATATGCGCGAAATGGTCAATGATGTTGCCTATCTATTGACCCAATCTGCACAAGCAAACGATCTAGAACTCATCGTGAATTACGATACAAGGCTCCCCAGTCATTTTATCGGCGACGAAAACCGGCTACGGCAAATCCTGACCAACCTTCTCAACAATGCGATTAAGTTCACTCATGAAGGTCACGTTATTATCAACATCTTCGTCAATGAACTCCGCGATCAATCTAGTATCGTCACGGTCAGCGTTGAAGATACGGGCATCGGTGTTGATACCAGCAAGCTAGAAACAATTTTCGACAATTTCACGCAAGCGGATAACAGTACAACCCGACTTTATGGAGGTACTGGCCTAGGTCTTTCCATATCCAAAAAGCTAGTTGAACTTATGAACGGCCGAATGCACGTCAAATCAGAGGTCGGAAAAGGTTCGGACTTTAGCTTCACCCTCCCCCTACCAATTGATTTAAACGCGACCCAAATAGCCTATGATACGACAGTCGTGAGCGGCAAACGTATATTGATCCTTGATGATATTGATGTGAATTGTAGCATTCTAAGTCAGCGCCTCGAAGGCTGGAAAGTTGAAACTGTCGCTGTCAGCGACGCCATTGACGCCCTAACCCACATTAAAACAAACATGACTGAAGGTAATCAATTCGATCTCATTATCTGTGATTACCTCATGCCAGGCATGAACGGCCTCGAATTCGCCCGCCTGCTCCATAACAAACAAACCCTGCCAGACATCCCGGTCCTAATGCTTTCATCCTGCGATCAGCCCGTATCTACGAAAGAACTCAAAGCTATAAATATCAGAAAGTTTCTGATGAAACCTGCTCGGGAAAGCGTTTTATTTGATGCAATGGTCAAGATTTTATCAGATGCCCCTAAGACTATTGGTGCTACAGCGCCCGTCGCAATAGAAACACTAGATCTAATAGAAGCCGAAACTGTAAGCCTAAAAACAGAAATATTAGTGGCCGAAGACTTTGCGTTAAACCAAGAAGTTATCCGGCTTATGTTAGCCGATACAGATTATGAGCCGCATTTTGCCAACAACGGTAAAGAAGCCGTCGACACCTTTAAGGCCGATCCGCAAAAATATGCAGCTATTTTAATGGATATTTCCATGCCTGTTATGGATGGCTACCAAGCCTCCCACTTTATCAGAAACATTGAAGCCGAACAGGGTTATCCGGCAACACCAATCATTGCCCTAACAGGACACGCCCTAAAACATGATCGTGACAAATGCATTGATGCTGGTATGAGCGATTACATTGCCAAGCCAATTCGCCAAGAACGTCTCTTAAAAACACTTGAGGAGTGCATTAGCGACGATACTGGACAAAACCAAGACATGTCAAATATCCTCCTAAGAGGATAGTTTAGACCTCGGCCCTAGTAAAACTTTTCGGGCGTGTGATTGAATTTTCGCGGTGTTTTATACAATAATTTCTTAAACCCGGATATTTCGAAAGGCGTCCAATCGTCTTCGGCTTGAGACAATCTATCAGCCAAAATATACATGACTAATGGATTAGCACCCATGCCTACATGGCTTGATGGCACCTGAATATTTTCAGCTTGCGGAATATCATCTTGAATAGACCCATGCCAATGCACGATACCATCCGTTTTTGAATAAACCGACGTACAAGGGACAGGCGGTGGAATATGTAGATTTTCAAGTCTTGTTTTTGTCTCTTCCGACGGACTACCATTAATAAACTCAAACAAAGGACGCGCGCGTGCAGCATGTCTGGGACCAGTAATAGGGCTCCCTAGCGTCACAACATTACGGACGTAATCAGGATAGGTCTTGGCAATCTCTCTAGCAAATACTCCACCAAGACTCCATCCTACCAAAGATACTTTACAGCCATGCTTTAAGAAGGTTTTCTTGAGAAGGTCATGCATTTGCTCTTCGACCTCAGCATTAAACCGTAAATTACGGCCTAGTCCCCAATCATAGGCGCTATAGCCCAAATCCTTGAGAAGCTTACGCATAGGCCGCGTAGAAAGACTGCTGGCCATAAACCCAGGAAAAACGATCACAGGATGACCGTCACCCTTAGGGAGCTGTTTCAAGAGTGGACGCATGGAATAAAAGGACGCCAATTCGAAAATCCAGCGCCCTTCTAATAGAGTCCAAATAGGTGAAGGCGCCCGATGTTTATATTTTTCCGTCATGGCAGAAGCTGTCATATAATTTCCCTAATTCAACGTATCTGATTGGCCACCATTGACTGGTTTGGTCTTGGACGCAACTGGTTTAGCCACCGGTTTTTTAGGCTTACTAGGCTTCTTAGGTTTAGTAATTTGAGGCTTAGCTATTTTAGGTTTCGTGATTTGCGTCGCCTTAGCGGCTTCTTTTTTCTCAAATGCTTTTAAAGCTTTCATATGGTCATCAAAACTGGCCTGCATACATTCGCTATAAAAATCTGGGTCAGGCATAGCATCCCGGCAAGCGGTATATGAGAGCGTAATTTTATCGACATAGGAATGAACAATGTGGCCAAGGGCGACACCATCAAACAAACACATCATGCCATAAACACCAACGGCTTTTGCGCCAGCAGAATAAACTGGAATTCTAGGGCCAGGAACGTTTGTTACAATCGTATTGATAAAAGGTTTTGCTTTATCAGCCAGTTTAAACTGGGTGTATAATTTGGCCCCGACGTTCATTGCCATGGACGGCGCTAGTTTGGCCATTTCAGTCATTTGACGTGCGCCCAAATCATTGGTCATTTCTTTAGCTTTTCGCGTCTCTTCACGCACATATTCCAAACGCTCTTGTGCGTCCTTAATATGCGAGCCCAAAGGCACAAACATAGCCGAAACCTGATTACCCATCGTATTTTTTTCGCTTTCGGAGCGAACAGATATAGGCGCCATAGCCGTCAAGGTAGTATCAGGTAACTCACTCTTTGCTTCGAGATAACGCCGCAAGGCACCACCCGTAATCGATAGCATTACATCATTGAGCTTAGTGCCTTCGCACATAGCCCTCATGGCGATAATATCTTTAATATCAAAGGTGCTAGCGCCGTACATACGGTGCGGCGTAACCGGAACATTAAACCGTGTTCGAGGAGCCTGAACCAAGTGTTTTACACCATAGTCACGCTTCACTAATCCTTTAGTGGCCCTAAAAATACCTGGCATTGATTTACGGGTCGCGTTTAACTGACGAAATGGCAGAGTCATGCTGCGCATAGAGCCGCGCATAAACGTCCCGATTTGGCTAGGGTTAGCTTCAGGTTTCCAAGTGTCAGGCGTATCGAGCGGTTCTTGTGTTGGGAAAAGCGTATGCATGGCTTGCATCATGTCAACGCCAGAAACCCCGTCAATCGCCGCATGGTGGACTTTGGATAGAACAGCGTATGAGCCTTTTGGCAGACCTTCAATATTATCAAGCCCTTCAATGACTGTCATTTCCCACGGCGGACGGGATAAATCGAGTGGACGTGCGAAAATTCTAGCCGCTAGAATACAAAGCTGACGCCAGTCACCCGGTTTCGGGAGCGCAACGTGGCGAACATGGAATTCGAGGTCAAAATCAATATCCTGAACCCAGTAAGGGTAGTCTAAACCGAACGGAACCTTGACCATTTTTTGGCGAAGTGTTTTGGAAAGCTGCAAACGATCCTCAACAAAAGACAAAATATCTTTAAATCGCACAAATCCACCGGGTGCTGTCGACGGATCGTAAATCATAATTGATCCGACATGCACCGGAGATGTGGGTTGCTCAAGCGCGACGAATACAGCGTCCAAACCTTGTAATTGTTCCATGACATTATCCTTTTTTTTAAGTTCTACCATCAAACGGTTAGAATTCCTATTCTAACTTAAATTGGGCCAAAACCCGGATCAAGAACAGTCGGCGCAAAAATTATTTATCCGTGCCAAAGCCTTTTCCAACAGATTTATATCCGCCGCAAATGATAGCCTGAAATGATTGAGTCCGCCAAAGGAATTCCCAGGAACAACCGCCACATGAGCTTCCGTTAGCAGACACTGAACAAAGTCTTGGTCGTTGTTGATTAAAGTTCCGCCCGGAGAGGTAAGGCCTAATAAGTCCTCACAGCTTGGAAACACATAGAAGGCTCCATCAGGTACGGGGCATTTCAATCCTATGATTTCATTTAGACCTTCAACGACTCTATCACGTCTTTGCTCAAAGACGTCGCATCGCTCTTTTAAAAACTCCTGCGGTCCCGTTAAGGCGACTAGAGACGCCCACTGCGTCACTGAAGAAGGGTTTGAGGTCGTCTGCATCATGACTTTACGCATTGCGCCTATTAGCCATCTTGGCCCGCCAGCATAGCCCAGCCTCCAGCCCGTCATGGCATAGGCTTTTGATACACCGTTCATGGTCAGGACCCGGTCTTTGAGGTTGGGCACGACCTCAGCGATAGTCGTAAATTCACGCTCATCATAAATTAGATGCTCATATATATCGTCTGTGAGGATCAATATTTGAGGATGGAGCAATAACACCTCACCCAAATCCTTAAGTTCGTCAGCAGAATAACAAGCGCCGGTTGGGTTAGACGGAGAGTTTAAAATCAGCCATTTGGTCTTAGGTGTAATGTTTGCCTCCAAAACCTCTGGCGATAATTTAAACCCTGCTTCCATACCACAAGACACAACGATAGGCTTCGCTCCGCAAAGCCGTGTCATCTCTGGGTAAGACACCCAATAAGGTGCGGGTATGACTACCTCATCACCCGGGTTAAGTGTCGCTATCAATGCATTATATAAAACAGCCTTACCACCCGGCGATACGTTGATGTGTTCAGGACTATAATTCAGACCATTTTCTCTCTGGAATTTGTCACAGATCGCTATTTTCAACTCAGGAATACCGTCCACAGATGTATAACGGGTCTTGCCATCCCGAATAGCTTTAACCGCAGCGTCGCAAATATGCTCTGGCGTGTCAAAATCAGGTTCCCCCATAGACAAGCTGATAACATCATGCCCTTTTGCTTTTAGGTCCCGTGCTAATTGCGACATATGCATGGTTGCGGAAGGTTTTACCGCAAGCAAATGTTTGGAAATCTGCACCTTCATAAATCTCTAACCATAAAATGACCTTAATTTGGTCTTATCGGCGCCTCATAACAGTATTAGACCAAAGACAGTGAAAATCAAATCACCCACAGCAATTTGCACTATAGCAAACTGTTTTAAGTGGCACGAAAGTTGAATAAAGAAGTACATTATGGACGGCTTAACGATTGAAAAATTCTGTTTTATCAGCTCTCTTGGTTTTCTCGGCCTCGTGATGATCAGCTCTAATGCCGATGCCACGTCGATCCAGCAGGCTATGATCAGCCCATCAGGCTTCAAAGCACAGGCTTTCGGGTTGGTTGCTCTCTATCTCGCAACAAAAATGTTCCGAGCTGAAACCCGTCATTTCTGAAATTTAACCCCCTATCCATTACTTTTTACACTCACGCCCTTGGAGATTATGGCGAGAGGCCCTAGACTCATCCTTTAAGCTGGGATTCTGGCACATAGGATAAGATATTTCGCGTGATTTGGCCCAATCCATCTACAGACGGCTTTTCGCCCTATAGAGACCCGGAACCCATAAATGAATTTTATGAGGATATATCCCGGCGCGGCACGACATCAGCCTTTGTCGCGTTTTTGGTCCACATTGTCTTATTATTACTCCTTCAACCGACTTTCATCCTCCCTAACCCCGTAGAAGAGGAAGAACCGGAAATCATCACCATTGATATTGTTTCCTTTGAAGATTTACAGCCCGAACCTGAACCCGTGATTGAGCCAGAGCCAGCGCCCATCATTCCGATTGCACCAGCTGTAAGTCCGCAGGTCAAACCCAAGCCAAAACCAGTTCCCCCGCCCCCTCCTCCTATTCAGCAACCAGAGCCATTACCTGAACCAGAGCCAGAACCCGAACCTGTTGAACCAGAGTTTATTCCACCGCCAGATATTCTTGCGGCGCCTACACCGGAACCAACCGACACGCCTGAGTTTGAGCCAATTACGCCGCCAGAACCTGAAATTGAACCTGTGTTTGAGCCCGAACCGTTCATTGAACCCGAGCCAATTATCGAGCCAGAGCCCATTATTCAGGAACCTCTGCCTGAACCTCTGCTTGAGCCTCTGCCTGAATTTGAGCCCATCATTGAACCTGAACCCTATATAGAACCCATCATAGAGCCGGTATTCGAGCCTTATATCGAGCCTGATCCCGAACCGGTATTTGAACCGGACCCCATAATGCCGGAGGCCGAGATCATTCAAGACCCAATTATTGAGCCTCTAGAAGATATTTTAGAACCTCTACCGGGAACGCAAGACCCTATCATAGAGCCGTTCGAACCCACGCCGATTGCCCCGCCTGTTCAGCAAGAAGATATAGAAATTTTCGAACCCGAACCGATCGCTCCGCCTATTGAATCTGAAATTATTCAACCCGAACCAGAGCCTGAGCTGCCTGTCATCACAACAGCGCCAACAGTCCTTGCTTCAAGTGATGCGCCGGAAACGATTGAGGAACTCGACCTCGCTGTGCCGCAATCTCAAGCAGATCAAATGTTTGATCCCTTAGGAAGACCACCGCGAACGCCTGGGCAACGACCTGGAGGCGGAAGAAATCCAATAATTAGCGGGCCAAATACCGGCGGCGCTGGGTTACCTCCTGCTGGCGGAACACCGCGTTCTAATCCCGGTTCAGGAGGCTGGACTCTCGACCCGTCATCACTTGGTGGCCAAACAGGTGAAGGTTATGGTGGGATGATAGAGGATATTCGCTGCCGTGAACTCGACCGTACCCATCAGGATTGTCCGGAATATATGCCCAAATTCCAAGGTAGAAATGCCGCCGGGTTTGAAACTTTCGGGGCTCATTCTACGAGCGGCATACAATCAGCACGGCGCGCGCGTTCAGGTCTGCCCGTCCAAGGCGTCATCGGCGGAGACAATGATTTATGGTCTGGCAGCGGCATTGGCGATAACTCGGTCAATAATGGCGGGCCGTCAACAACCGTTCTGGGCGACGCAGGCTTTGGCCGTGAATTCCTATCAACGCCCCTAGACGGTAGTGATCCGGCGCGGGTCAGAGATATTTTCGGCGGTCCTAAAGAGCCAAGAACGGGCATCGGATTAGATACACTTATCCTTCCACCTGATCCGAAAGAAGACGAATAATCTATCCTGGAATACTATCTTCTTTGATAAGGCCTTTAAGCCTTAATAGAGCCGCATCGAGACGGTTTTCCAAATCAGATTTTTGGTTAAATGTTAGAAGGCGCTGAACGAATGGAAAGCCGCCAACATTCAAATCCACTTTGACCAGCACTGTCACACTACCATCATTGTTTTCGGCCGTCATAAGAGCGTATGTCGCATCGGCGTCCTTGCCGCCTAAGTTTAGATTGGCCTGCACAAATTCAGGGTAATGTATAATAGTGATTTCCTGCGTCCCGGGCAAACAACCGATCTCGGAACATTCCCATGCCGCGCGCTGGCCAACACCCTCATCAGCGCCGCCAACAACGTAGTGCTCAAGAGTGTTCGTACCTTGCCAAGGCGACCAAGCTTGATAATCTTCAAGATCAGAAAAATAACGGAATATATCTTCGGGTTGGCCATAGACTTGAATGGACCGCTCTACGCTGATATCTTTAGGCATAAAAGAACCGATGACGCCAGCTAATACAAATGCGCCAATAATAGCGCCAAATATGCGGATAATCCATTTCATATAAACAGAAATTCCGCTGATTCACTTGAAATGGCAAGTCGCAGTTAAAGCTATTAAATCAAGCTTTTCGGATCACATCCGCTAGATTGTGGACAATTTCGTGAACTTGGTCAGGATTATCACCCTCTGCCATAACGCGAATGACAGGTTCAGTCCCTGATGCCCGAATGAGTAGCCGACCTTGTCCTTCGAACTGTATTTCAGCTCGATTTATCGCCGATACAACCTTTGAGTTATGCAAAGGCGATTGCCCGTCATACCGAACATTGACCAATAGCTGCGGCACAGGTTCAAAGAGCCGCAATGCCTGACTCGCTAAGTTTTTTGATTCCGCCAGAACTGATAAAATCTGTATCGCGGCCAGCATGCCATCCCCTGTTGGTAGGTAATCGGGCATGAGTATATGTCCGGATTGTTCCCCGCCCAGATTATATCCATTTTTTAGCATAGCAGCCGCTACAAACCGATCACCGACGCCCGTGCGGATAAACTCAATACCTTGTTTATCCATAAGACGTTCTAGGCCTAAATTCGACATCACAGTTGCCACGAGCACTGGCTTAACTAATTGATTTTTAGCCTGCCATGACAGAACCAAAGCCCCCATGATTTGATCACCGTCAATAATGTCGCCTTTTTCATCGCACATGATCAATCGGTCAGCATCCCCGTCCAAAGCAATTCCAACATCGGCCTTTTTTTGACGGACCATTTCACACATCTTTTCGGGGTGCGTTGAGCCGCAATCACGGTTGATATTCAACCCATCAGGTGAAGCGCCAATAACCGTTAAATCTTCAACCCCCAGCGCGTGCAATATTGCCGGCGCGGTTTCAAATGCCGATCCATTTGCGCAGTCGACGACAACGGATAGTCCAGCTAATGCTCCTGCCAGTTCAAGCGTTCCTACAAGTTTTTCCTGATAACTCTGTTTAAGGCCTTCAACACATTGAACTGACCGTTCCTTACCTTTTGGCAAACTAACATCAGTATCAAGCAAAGCCTCGATCGCTGTTTCGAAATCGTCATCAAGCTTACGCCCATCGGGGCCAAAAAATTTAATCCCATTATCCCAATAGGGATTGTGCGATGCCGTAATCACTATCCCGAGCTCAGCATTTTTATCGGCTGTTAAATAAGATATTGCCGCCGTCGGAATCACGCCGAGCAAATAGACTGTTACGCCAAAAGCCTGCAAGCCTTCAACTAAAGCCTCTTCCATCCAGTGACCAGACTCACGGGTATCTCGGCCAATGATGACAACCGGGTCAGATTTGTGCTGCGTAAGATAATACCCGATGCAACGCGCCAGGCGCGCAACCATATCCTTAGAGAGCTTACCCTCACCCGCCTTGCCGCGAATTCCGTCCGTACCGAAGTATTTTTTACTTTTAGCCATATTCACTTTTGAAAATATCAAAGCTTTATTTCGATGTTATTAAAGACGGTGTGTTTCGCCGCTATCTTTTAACCGGGTCACAATTTTTTTCACGACTTGAGCTTGATCAAGCGCGACCACCATTACTTCACCCTCATGAACAATGACGCCGACATTGGACAGGCCAATTATACTAACGGGCAGACTATCCGTATGAACCAAACAGTTTTCGGACGCCTCCACCATAACGGAGCCATTAATGGCATTGCCTTGATCATCGCTTTTAATTTCGGCGCGAGCCGCCTGAAGCGACGTGTATGACCCGATATCATTCCAGCCAATTTCACACGGCACAATCGCCGCCTTATTAGTTTGCTCCATAATTGCATAGTCAATAGACTCAGATGGGCAGGCCGCAAAAATCTCTTTGTTAAGATCAATCACATTGCCGTTGTGGCTCGCGCGCTCATAGGCCTTCTTGGCCTCGGTCGCGATTTCGCTCGCATAAGACTGCGCTTCACCCAAAAAACTCTCAGGAGAAAACAGAAAAATGCCGGCATTCCAAGCATATCGGCCTTCTTCTAAATAGGCCTTTGCTGTTTCTAAATCCGGCTTCTCGGCAAATGCATCAACCTTGTAAACACCCTCTTCTAGCGCCTCGCCCTGGGCGATATAACCATAGCCCGTTTCAGGACCATCCGGCGTTATGCCAAAGGTCACCAAATAGCCGGCTTTAGCTGTCGGAATGGCCTTTGCAATCACATCTCTGAATTTTTCCGGCTTTTTCACGTGATGATCCGCAGGGACCAGCATGACAAGCGCCTCCTCATCCTGCGCTGCAGCATGCACCGCAGCAACCACAGCACACGGCGCCGTATTGCGGCCGACAGGCTCTACAATAAAGGCACTCACATCCCGGCCAATCTCGGCCATTTGAGCGCGAATGCCATCCACATGCAAAGCATTACAAATAAAGACCGGGTCAGTGAATATATCGCCGTCAAACCGCTCGGCCGTTTCTTGCACCATGGTTTGCTCTGTCACGAGCGGTAACAACTGCTTTGGCATAGCTTGCCTTGATAAAGGCCAAAGACGACTACCCGCGCCGCCCGACATAATAACCGGTATAATATTAGTCATGCTGCGTCCTATTCTTCCGCATCAGAGTTCACACTATTAAGCGTGCTCGCCTTAATCACTTGCTCGCCTTGAAAGGCATAATGCCGAGAGACCGTGTAACCCTGATCTCGCAGCATGTTTTGAAGACTGTCATCGCCGAGCAAATGCCCCATGCCTATGGCTGCAAATCCTGTACCACTTTCATCTAAGAATTTCAAAAATTGCCGAGTCCAGTTTTCGTTTCTCTTTACAATAAGAGCCTCATAAAGCTCAGGGGATTTTTCCTTAAGCGAATTTGCCCCCACAACCCGAAGCGTATTAACGTCACCTTTAGCCCAGCTACTGGCGATCGTTTTAAGCTCATCTCCAAGGCTATTATAACGCTCCATGGATTCAATGAATAAATCCATCTGAACATAATCGGGTAGATCAGCACTGGCGCGTATTTGTGTCTCGGCATCATCTAGATACAGTACGTTTTTCTTTTGCCTAGTCGCCCGGTTTTTCAAAGTCTCGTCCGGGGATAAATCTGCTGATAGCCCTGCTGCCTGCGCCGCGATAATTGTCAGCATTTCACTGGCAAGCCATGGCTTCATTGTATCGAGCACCGCCAAGGGCACATCACCATTATGACAAACCGCTTCTAGGAGTTTAAGCTGATAAGGATCAAGCCGCTCTGACAACTGATTGCCACCAGAGAGCAGTCCAAGCTGCTGGGTCAAAATCACAATATCCAGATTGGCCTGCCCGCTATTATCCAGCTCAAAGAAAACCGTGCCCGCCTCATCAAAGACAGCTTTCATATCGTCTTTTTGCCAGCTCACATCTGTCGGTAAAAGGTGCACCGTGCCAAACAAAAACAGTTTGCTGTCATGATCTTTCACGACCCAGATCGGCGGCGCGTCATTGCGCTCATGAGCGGCTTCAAGTTTATCCTTAACGCCCTCACCCGGCGCGCAGGCCGACAAGATAGGCAAAACCAAACAAACGGCTAATCCAGATAATAAAATTCCACGTAAAGTCTTCATGAAAGCTATGTGCAGCGCCGCTTCTAAAATCGCAAGGGGCTTAAAGAGAAAATTTCAAACGAATATCTCTTTTAATGGTGCACCCGACAGGATTCGAACCTGTGACCTCTGCCTTCGGAGGGCAGCGCTCTATCCAGCTGAGCTACGGGTGCGGATCAAGGATTGGCGCTATCTAGGCTAATCGGGCGGGGCGTGCAAGTCGCTTTGACGACAAATGGCAAGTTTATACTTCAGGCATCAAAACTACCCTACCCAATCTCACGGGCTAAAACTTTCGGATCTGGAACAACAAGCGCACCTGTTGTCCGCATCAAGATTTCCTTTTTCACCAAGCTGCTGACAGTTCTAGAAACGGTTTCGCGACTAGAGCCTAGACGTAGGGCAAGTTCGGAAAATATGGGTCTTGGCCGGATAATGAATGTATCCGGGTCTTTCCCAACAGGGCGTGCCATGCGCGAAAGTTCTGAGATGATCTGTCCCCGCATGGATAATCTATGAGTATCAATTTTGGCCCGTGTGAGGTTCGCAATTTGCCGAGATAGATCGGCAATGACCATATTGTTTAGCTCTGGATGCTCCTGCATCAAAGCTCGGAACCTCTGGCGTGAGAATAACAACCCTCTGAGCGGTGTTTTTGCCACAATTTGATAAGATGATGCCTGTTCATAGAACAAAGCCGTGCACCCCATAAATTGACCGGGGCCAAATTCGGCGATCCAAGTCTCTTCGCCCTCAATGTCAAAGGAGAGCGCAAACGCGCGGCCCGATTGAATAAAGCAAATATGCTGAAATATTTCATCCTGATGGTGGATGACGTTATTGATGGCATAGGCCTTATCTATGGCCAAGGCCCGCACGATTTCGGGCAATATGGATGTGTCGCCTAAACTTTGATTATCGGCGCTCATCTCAGCCGCGTTCTTGCAAGGCAAAAACCCGCAAGCCTTGATCTGTCAGCCCCATAAAACTGACTTTATAATCCGCGCCATGATGTACAGCGATATAATTGGCCGCCAGTTCATCCACATGAATAGCCCCCGGTAGAGCGCTACATAAATCTGGATATTCTGCGGCATCCCGTTTTGCCGAGCTTCGCAATTTTACCGAAATACCTTGCATGATATCTGGTGTACCTTGGCGTGCTTCGGTCGCCGCTTTTAAAGCCTCACTCAAGTCGTCAAAAACGATGGTATTGCCGCCGCCCGAGCGGCTTAGGACGGCTTGATAGTGATAATCGGATTGTACCGTGCCGTGAGGTTTGACATTTCGCGCCCACGGATAGGCCAAGATATATTGCGGACGTCCGCTATCATGCCAAAGCTGCGCGTCAAAGGCCGTGCCCTGAGCCCCCTTTTCGCCGTTCCAGACCAGAAGCTGCCCAGCCTTAATCGCAAGCTCATCTGATCGACGAATAGCGCCCCCCATAGCCATGATGCTGCCTCTGTGCTGAAGCATATGATCCGGCCACGCGCCGTGATCATCAAAAATAGTGATCGAAGTCGCGCTCGTCATACAGGCATCAAAACGCGCGACCCAAGACTCGCCAAATGGCGCCACAGACGCTGCGATAAAACTATTTCTAGCAACAGGTAAAATCACATGAAGTTCCCCGCCTTCCTCCAAAAGACTCTCGGCAATCATGATATCTGAACCCGCCGCTAAAGCGCCATAGCCAAACCCGATATCGTTGACTTGAATGATATCAGAAATTTTCTCGGCCAGCTCATATGTTATGGCTTGCGATAAAACCGGGACGCCGTCCACCTCCCCTTCGTAGCCGAAAATATGGCCCGCAAATTGAACCGCTTTAGGCGGTGTAAATTCGGATAGCCAAGTGACATCATCACCGCGCGCGCGCGCAATCATCGCAAATTGTTTAAGGGTCGAAGCATGAGCGGTGAAATTCAGCGGATCATAATTTATCGCGCGTTGAAGGCTGGCCCAGGCTTTGTCTGTTTCAGCCAGTAAAAAATACGCTTCGGCGCGCGTGGCTTCGGTAAAATAGACGTCGTTTTCTATATCCGCGCTGGCGGGTAAAATTTCTAAAAGGCGTTGCGCCCGCATCTGGATCATTTTCGCAGGAACACCGCCGAGCAATGACATGGTCGCCGCGTTTATGCCGGAGTAAAACCCGCTCGTATCTTGATAGGCGTCTTCATATTTCTCGGCCGATAACCGCGCAAATTCTTTGGCGTCTTGGCCCTGATGCGCAAGATACAAATCCTTATAAAGCCGTCCGCCCAGCGCCATGATATCTTCATGATGCCGAATGTCGTTCATCCCAAGCCGCATATATTCCGACAGAGCGAAATCCAAGGAACCCGCCCGTGCTAGCGCCAGAACAGCCGCATGTTTGCGGGATAAATCATCAGGATCAGAGGAAAGCGCAGAGACGGCCGCTTCGTAGGTTTTGAGATTGTCTATTTGAGAAGTCATGGGCGTATCGTCTTTGACGTAAAGCGATCCATATGCATGTGCTTTCCCCATTTTACATATTTTCTTTAGTAAACCGTGATGGCAATTCAAGCTCTTAGGGTCAAGTCATCTCTAACACATGTCAAATAGACTCAGTGTGATCTCCGTCACGCATGTTACACCCTCTCTTAAAATGAAATTACGTTGATTTTTCGATAAATGCAGGCTTTTCGGAGAAGCTGCGCTGGCGGCGGTTAATCATCCGGCCGCAAGCCGTCCAAACCAATACGGCCAAGAACCAAATCCAAGCTTTAAGCGGATTTAAATTTCGAGCCAATAGACCTCGGCGGAATTCAGCCGCCGCAAATCCGACATCATGTTTGCGGTTTAGAATCTCATCATGAATGCAAGCCGCCAACAGCACGCAAGGATCATGGGGGCTTTGCAGCCATTCAAGCCAGCGCGGCACGGAAATATCAAACACGCGGTATTTTTCAACAATTAACACCCAACCCGACCCCTTAGCCCCGATATCCCATTGTAACTCTTCGGTCAGTCGATAGAGTTTGTGAGAGCCCTCGACATGCTCATAGGCGAAAAACTGTGTGTATTTGGACATAGCTAAGTCTACCACAAATAGGAATATCGCCCAATAGCCACAAAATCAATTTGACCAACAAGGCAAGCTATAGGACAACGCATTATGACCACTGTTATTCTTTCTATCGATCAAGGCACTACCAGTTCCCGCACGCTTGTCTTTAGCCAGAAGGGCGAAATTCTTTTCACGGCACAGCAGGAGTTTCCGCAAATCTATCCGCAAGACGGATGGGTCGAGCATAACCCGGAAGCGATATGGGATACGACTTTATCGACCCTCAAAGACGCCTATGCTTTCACCAAAAAGATCGACGCAAAGATCGCCGCCATCGGCATTACCAACCAGCGGGAAACCACAATTATCTGGGATCGAGCCACGGGTAAACCAATTTATAACGCTATTGTCTGGCAAGATCGGCGCACCGCCGAAATTTGTAGAAGGCTGAAATCGCGCTATGACGAAGAGGCGCTTAACGCCAAGACAGGTCTATTGCTTGATCCTTATTTCAGCTCAACCAAAGCGGCCTGGATACTCGATCAAGTGGACGGCGCGCGGGAGCGGGCCAATTCTGGAGAGCTTGCCTTTGGCACCGTGGATAGCTTTCTGATCTACCGCTTAACAGGCGGCAAGATTCATGCAACCGACGCGACCAATGCCAGCCGAACCAACCTCTTCAATATCCACACTCAGGATTGGGACGCGGAGCTTTTACAGCTTTTTGATGTCCCGGCCTCTGTCCTACCAGATGTTAGGGACTGCGCCGATGATTACGGCCAAACGGATAAAAACTTGCTGGGCGAATCCATTCCAATTCTCGGCGTCGCGGGCGATCAACAGGCCGCCGCCATTGGGCAAGCATGTTTTAAGCCCGGCGATATTAAAAGTACTTACGGCACGGGCTGCTTTGTTATTTTAAATACGGGTAGCGAATGTATCACCTCCAAGAACCGCTTACTTTCGACCGTATGTTATCGCCTTAATGGCAAGACAACTTATGCTCTTGAAGGCTCGATTTTCATCGCGGGCGCGGCGGTGCAGTGGCTACGCGATGGCCTCAAGATCATCAAAGACGCAGCAGAAACCGAAGCCATGGCCAGCGGTCTCACTCATAATCACGGCGTCTATCTAGTGCCAGCATTCACGGGTCTTGGTGCGCCACATTGGGACCCGGATGCCCGCGGGGGCCTTTTCGGGATTACCCGCGACACAACCCCAGAACATGTGGCCCGCTCCGCCGTTGAAAGCGTGGTCTACCAAACTCATGACCTATTTTCTGCCATGGCCGAAGACGGCGTCAAGCCGAGCTCATTACGGGTCGATGGCGGCATGGTTCAAAATAGCTGGATGGTGCAATTCCTCTCCGACATTTTAGACATTCCCGTCGAGCGCCCAAAGGTTCTCGAAACCACCGCCCTTGGCGCAGCTTATCTCGCAGGTCTAAAAGCTGGGTTGTACGACTCACTGGAAGATGTGCGCGAAAACTGGCAAAGAGACTCACACTTCACACCCGCCATGAAAGACGACGCACGAAGTGGATTACTCAGCGGATGGAATAATGCTGTGAAGCGGGTTTTGAGTTAGAGCTAAACTAGGATTTAGACTTATCCCCAAGCAGGTTATCAAGGCGCATAGCCAGGTCATCCGTGTCGAGGTCTTTATCGACACTCTTATCAACGCCGGGATCATCTGGCTGTCTGGCTGGGCCGGCATCGCCGTCGAGGATATCCGACGCGCTTTGTTTTGACGTCTTTGCCTTGCTATCCGTATTCACGCCCTGACGCGCTGCCCCGATTTCAAATCGTGGATGGATAAGCTCACCATTTTCACCAAAGGAATGCACGAGACGCCGCCAATCTTGGTCAACATAATCAAAGGCATCGCCTTGCGGGTCAAGATCGGCCCAGTTGGGTTCGACCGGCGCTGTTGCCGCTCTAAGCGCCCAGACTTTGGCATCGACCTCATTAGACAGCATGGTTTCAGCTTCGGCGGCCAACAAACAGAGCCGCGCTGTGGCATCCTCGTCTACAACAAAAGGAGAGAGCATGGACCAAGCGGTAACAGCATCGCCCGTGCGCAGCTTTTCTTCGATCTGTAATAATAGGCTTTCACGGTGTTCCGGGTTTTGTTTGATAAAGTGGGCAACTTTCTTGGCGCGTCCATTATCACTTTCATTGTCTAAAAGGTCCAAAAATGCCGCCGATAAAGCGGGATGAGGCGTTCTCCCCCACGCTTTTTCTAAAACTGAGATGGCTTTTTTCTGTTCGCCTTCTTTGCCAAGTAATCGCGCCAGCAAAGCGGCGGCTGGCGCAAATCCAGGCGCAGATGCAATAGCGCGCTGAGCCATATCAATGGCGCCTGCCATATTGTCTTCATCTTCAAATTTGGTGGCAATGGCCGTGTCTAGGACTGCAATGCGGCGACGCGCTACATCCTTATCTACATGCTTGCGGCTAAGGGCCGTTTCCAATGTTTCAATGGCGTCTTTCCAGCGATAATCCGAGAGCTGCGCCTGGAGTAGAATTTCAAAGGCCCAGCGCGCATTTTTGTTTTCACTATATTCCGCGCCTGCATGTTCGATCGCGCCGGATAAGTTACCTGTCGTCAAATATTGCTGTGCCAAACCACGTCGGCCAACTGAGTCTGTTCGCTCATCTTCGAGCAACGCTGTGTAATGACTGATGGCTTCAGCGCTATCACCGCTAGATTCAGCGGCGTGGGCCGAAATCATCCGGCCAAGCGCGACTGAGCTAATCAGGCTTCGAGCCTTTTCAGCCTTTTTACGCGCCCGGTTAGCATCGCCTTCAGCGCCTTCAACACATTTAACAACATTCACATTGAACATGCGATACAAAAGCAAGCTTCGGAATATATCCTATTCTAAACCGGATGCAATATTGAAAGACTATGAAC
>JABABK010000119.1 GCA_014238285.1 Hellea sp. | reverse complement strand
ATCAACGTCGTTGATCAACGGAGCCGTATCGTTCGAATCCAGCATCGAAAGCCCAAGCCTTAGGCGCGTCAGTGGCGTTCGAAGATCATGACTGACACCCGATAACATCATTGTTCGGTTTTGGGTCTGTCGTTCTATTCGCGAACGCATGTCCAAAAATGCAGCGCCCGCTGCGCGAACCTCAACAGCGCCACCGGGCGAATAATCGACAACTTGCCCTTTGCCAAACGCCTGTGCGGCAGCGGCCATTCGTTTGATCGGCCGTAATTGATTTCGCAGAAAGAAATAGGAAATCAGTGTCATCAAGCCACCAAGAACAACCATAATAACCAATAGCTGATGCGGGTTTGACGCCGAGACACGTTGTCTGGGAAAGCCAACAGACATGACGCCCGCCTTTGTATCCATCCACAGCGTCACACGACGGCTGTCAACGAGCGAAATCGCGGAAATTTCCGGCACAGACGACTGAAGATGAGATCGAACAGAATTTCCGGTGAGATCAACGAAGGGTTTGTCGTTCCCTAAATCGGGTGTTTCATTCACCCATTTGACATCTAACTCAAGCGGGACAGCGATCCGCGACACGACGGCCCGTGCTTCCTCAACAGAATCCGCTTGATTTGCCGTGTCGCGCAAAAAACGCAACTCGATACTTACTGCGCCTGTCATCTGCCGTGTGACACCTTCAAAATGGCGTTGGATAAATACAACGGAAACCAAAAGCTGGATTGTAAGCACAGGGAGCAGGAGGATAAGCGCTGCTCGCACATATAGCCCACGCGGCATGTATTGTTTGAGCCAAGCAAAGAACATAGGGTACTTTAACGAGGCGCGGAGGCATCGGAAAGTCGTTATGCAAATTTCCACTTTTGACCCACCCACAGAGCGTGTTGAGACGTTAGCACCGGGTGTACGCCGTATTGTCGCCGCGAACCCCTCGCCGATGACATTTCGAGGAACAAACACCTATATCCTTGGTTCCGAGAAGCTATTTCTGATTGATCCGGGACCGGATGATCCTGTCCACCTTCAAGCTATTCTCGATACAATTGGCACAGCTGGGTTACAGTTCATATTTGTGACGCATAGCCACCTTGATCACTCGCCACTTGCGGCCACGCTTGCGCTGCAAACTGGCGCACCCGTTCTTGCCTTCGGAGATAGCCAAGCGGGGCGCAGTGCCGTTATGCAAGAGCTTGCTGGTTCGGGTCTTGCTGGAGGAGGCGAAGGTGTTGACCCCTTCTTTTCACCGGATCAAATAGTAAGTGATGGCGAAATCCTTGCGACTAACGAATGGCAGTTGGAGTTCATTCATACGCCGGGGCATATGGGAAATCATATGGCTGTTAGGTGGGGCGACGCTATATTTACCGGTGATCTTGTTATGGGCTGGGCGAGTTCACTTGTTTCGCCTCCCGATGGTGACCTGACAGATTTTATAGCATCCTGTGAAAAACTAAAAACCCGGAAACCCGAAATTCTTTATCCTGGCCATGGCGCACCTGTGCCAGAGGCAATGAAACGTATCAATTGGCTGATAGACCATCGACAAGAACGAACAGCTGATATTCTCACCGCGTTGGCGATGAAACCACAGACAATCCCCATGCTGACAAAAGAAGTCTATAGCGAAACCGATCCAGCGCTTCACCCTGCCGCGGCGCGCAATATTTTCGCCCATCTCGTACACCTACACCAACGTGACCTCGTAACCGCAAACCCTAAATTGAGTCCAAGTGCCGCCTTTGCGCTTCGACGCCCGAAAGCAGCCAAAACATAAATTTTCTTTCTTTGCGGTTTTTGCAAAAAATCCCTCTGGACGGGCCAGAATCTCATTGCTATACGGCGCAAAGGTTTTCCGGCGTAGCTCAGCGGTAGAGCAGTTGACTGTTAATCAATTTGTCGTAGGTTCGATCCCTACCGCCGGAGCCAAAATTCTTAAAAATCACAATGTTTGAGCATTCGCTTTGAATTGATCATGCGATCAGTTGCCAAAATTTCTTTTGCCAATAAATACCGACGATCTGTAATTTGCCAACCGAAATACAAAATTGAAGAGAATGGCGGATCGACAGGGAT
>JABABK010000118.1 GCA_014238285.1 Hellea sp. | reverse complement strand
CAGCGCAGAGTTAGAGCCGGGAGAGAGGCGGCCCTAGGGGGATGTGTGAGGTGAGTTAAACTTCAGTCGTTTTAGGGGCAGATAAATCAGTAATCATTTCACCGACCCGGTCCGCGAGCTTACCAATATTATGTTCGATATCATCGGCGGTTACGGCGCCCAGAACATCGCCAGTGAAGCTGTCCACCAGCAGGGCCTTAGCTTTGGCATCACTCCAGGATTTGCAATCCGGTTTGATTTTTAGCCCTGTCTCTGACAGCGCCTTTTTTCCAAAGCTGGCCCAGCTGGCGTCCGGCCCCACACCGTAAATAAGGACATAATCAAAACCTTCATTGGCGGCCGTTAAGCGCACTTCATCGATTTTATTATCAGTGTCCTGTCCCTGAAACGGAATTTCAGGAATGTATTTAATGTAATTGCCTGCGCCGAGCTGAGTGACATTGCTGCTGACACGTCGGTCTAAATAAGCCCAATCAATCGCTTCATCATGAGGCGTTGGGATCAGGCGGCCACCATCAAGTCGCGCGACGGCAATTTTGGCACCGTCTTTTAAGAGAGGTGAATTCATTATAACGGGCTCAACAGAATGCGCCGCGAAGAGTTTGACTTCGGATAATCCGGCTTCGATTGGATTTTGATAATCCATCGCTTGAGCGTTGGCGGTTAACGCAGCAATCGCTAGCACTGTATTTGCAAAAAACTTTTTCATTAGGGCCTCCATTTGTTTCCTGTGGGCTATGTCTATGGTCCTGATATGGCCTGTGAAGTTGACCAAATTTAGCTGGCTTTAAGGAAATATTGGGGCCTTTGACCCGGTTTGAGGCGGGATTGTGCTGAAGTGATATAAAATAAGGCGTGATTACGGCTGTGAAATGAATATTGGGGGAATGGAAGGGAGATATGCAAAAACGGGGGTTCTACTATTAGTTTAATTCAATAAAGCTTTGTCTTGAGAGTTTAGTTGAGTTGGGGAGACTGATATGACTTTTCAAAGATGGTTGGATATGATGGTAGGACTTGGATTTGCCAGCAATTACCAAACTTGTGAGGAATTGATCAAAGTCTATTCCCATCAAAAGCGACACTTTCACAATCACAAACATATATCTGCCTGTCTCAATCATCTGCATGTTGTCCGGGATCAAGTTGGCGACAGGAACTCTATGGCTTTGGCGTTCTGGTTTCACGATGCTATCCATCATTCATTCAAATCCGATAATAAACGTAAGAGCGCCGACTGGGCTAAAAGATTTATGCAGGCCAATGGTGCAAATGATACGCGGCTGCGGCAAGTCGAGCAGCTTATCATGGCTACCTGTCCAAATGCTCAAACTGTTACTGCAGACTCCCAAATATTTTCGGATATTAATATGGCAATTTTGGGAGCTAAGGCTCAGCTATACGATATTTATGAAATTTATGTTCGAAAGGAATATGGGTTAATTCCCGAATGTATCTACCGCCAAAAAAGAAAAACTGTGCTGCAAAGGTTTTTGAAGCGCGCTCGCATTTATAACTCCGATTATTTTCACGAGAAACTGGAACGGCAGGCTCAAGAGAATTTGCGAAGGACTTTGTTAAAGCTCAATAGTGATCTGTTTTAATGCAAATGCTCTAAGCCTCATCTATTTGGATGATGCGGCGAGAAAGCAGATATGATAAAGTCTGATTGTAGGACTACTGAAAAGGGCAAGATATGGCACAAATCATTTTATTATATAATCTCAAAGACGGGGTTTCTCGTGATGACTTTCATGAGTGGGTGAAAACAACCGACTATCCGGCTATGCGCGGATTGGCATCGGTCGATAATTTTCGCACACTGGAATCCAAACAGCTTTTAATGGGCGAGGGATCGCCGTCGTTTCAATATGTCGAAGTTTTTGACCTCAATGATGTTGGCGCGTTTACGGGAACGGATATGCCCGGCGCGGTGGTCCAAAATATCATGGGGCAGTTTATGGGGTTTGCCGATGCGCCTGAATTTATATTGGCCGAAGAAGTAAAGTAAACGGGCATGACATTGATTCGAAAGTTGTCTTTTGGCGGCCTTCTTGCTGGCTGTTTAACTGCAATGTCATTACCAGCTTATGCGGGTCCTTATGAGGACGGGGTAGCGGCGGATAGCGACCGTAATTACGCGGCGTCTTTTCCAGCTTTTCAAAAAGCTGTAGAGCAGGGGCACGTCAAAGCACATCTAAAACTCGGTAATCATTATCAATATGGAAAAGGGGTTTCTAAATCCGCTAATAAAGCTATTGAACTTTACAAAATCGCCGGGGATTTAGGGGAGCCAACTGGATATGCTGAGATAGGGTATATTTACGCTGAAGGATTAGGGACGAGTAAGTCGCCGGCTAAATCTGTAGAGTGGTATCGCAAGGCCGCAGAAGCCGGTCATTATTTGGGGCAATACAAACTTGGACTTGCTTATCGTGACGGATTGGGTGTCGCCAAGAACGAGTCAAAAGCGACTTATTGGTTTGGGCTTGGCGCCGCTCAAGGACACATGATGTCTCGCGGTCAGATGGACAT
>JABABK010000117.1 GCA_014238285.1 Hellea sp. | reverse complement strand
CATCGGACAGGAGGCAAAATAAATAATTATTTATTAGCCTCAGGCGCCGGCGCGGACATCCGTCCGCTTGGCTATCCTCGCTAAAGCTGCGGGCGCGCAGGCGCGCTTGCCTTGCAAGCTAAAAGCTTGCTGCGGGTCGAGGCATAACAAAAGCAGCCCTGAGCTGCGCACTATTGGAGAATGCGATTGCGCAGCAATCCTTCGGACAGGGTGCATAACAAAATTTTTTATTCAGCGTTCAGATGATCTGGTGGTTATGGCAGGTTCGCCCCACCCGGTCCCATCTCGAACCCGGAAGTGAAAGGACCTCGCGCCGATGGTACTTCGGCTTAAGCCGCGGAAGAGTAGGTCGCCGCCAGATCTTCTGAATGCTGATAAAAATACCCCAAAAAAAGCATAAAACATCTTTGCATAAACAGCCCTGAGCTGCACCCCATGTGAGCGGAGCCCGAAGGGTCGCGAAACGGGGGTAAAAATATAACAGCCCTGAGCTGCACAGGATTATTTGTTTGGCCTCAGGCGCCGGCGCGGACATTCGTCCGCTTGGCTAACGGCAAAACGTTGCCGCCTCGCAGGCGCTCGGTACGCTTACTAAACGTAAGCTAATGTGAGCAAAATATAACAGCCCTGAGCTGCGCCTCACTGAAGAATGGCGAAGCCATCGGACAGGAGGCATAATAAAAGTTTACCGCGGGATGGAGCAGCCCGGTAGCTCGTCAGGCTCATAACCTGAAGGTCGGTGGTTCAAATCCACCTCCCGCAACCAATTAAGCCTGTTAAGTCAAAACTTAACAGGCTTTCTTTTTAGTGACAGACATAAAACCCAAAACCATAAATCACCAAAATAACTCAATGCATGAATGGGGAAACTTTGGGGCGCAGGTCAATTGTCTTGGCGTTAGCGTGGTGTGTTACTGAAGCCAATAAACAGAGCAAACCTTAATCACGACAGTTTCATTTGTGATCAGTTGCAGGCAAAAACAAGTTTTCACTTGTAACTGACGCAAAACTCCCCATCTAGGTAGATAGAACTAATTCGTCTGGTAGCTCAGGAAACGTAAAGCGCATCTCCGCGCTCAGAGCACCGAATTATTCTTCAAACACTTTTCTATCAATGCGCGGATTGCCAATTTTGACAGTCTAAGCACCCCTGCATAAGTACCTAGGAAAATGTCATGATAAACGTTACTGCAGATTGCTATAGCTCTGATCGACCGTCTTGCTCAAGTGAAAAAAAGGCAAATACTTTCAGCCTAAGGGAGCTATTCCAGCGGACTTGCAGGTGGTCCTTAATTGGCCTCATCGCAATTTGTTTGTTTGGCGTATCGGGAACAAGCACCTTTGCCCAATCACCCATTCCGGAAAATGCTCAACCTAAAAGGTATGGAGCGGGTTGGGAATGCAAACTAGGCTTCCGTGAAAACAAAGGCGGTTGTTCCGAGCTTGTTGCGCCGCAAAATGCCTATTTGACAGGTAAGCCTTATGGGCAGGGCTGGGAATGTAAAAGAGGTTTTAAGGAAAATGGAAACGTCTGTGAAGAAATCAACATTCCTGAAAATGCATACCTTAGCGCTTCTGGACATCAATGGCGATGCGGCCGTGGATTTCGGAGTGATAATAACAAAACCTGCCAATCAATAAAATTACCCGAAAACGCACATCTGACTGACAGAGGTAATGCATGGGAGTGTCCAAAGCCATATCAAAAACTTGAGGACACATGCAGCATAGTAAGCGTGCCTGAAAATGCTTATCAAACGTATTCATCATTTGGCCATGGTTGGAATTGTCGCCGAGGCTTTCGTGAAGCCAACAGCAAATGTGCTGCGATAGATATTCCAGAACATGCTTTTTTTTCAGGGAATACCTACGATGATGGCTGGAAATGCGTTCGAGGTTATCAAGTAAGCAAGAACATCTGTGTAAAATTCATAATGCCTCAAAACGCACATATAAGCCGTTCAGGAAACAGCTGGGACTGCGATCGTCCTTTTCGAAAAGAAGGTGATGCCTGTGCGCTCAATTAAGGCTTCTAAAATAAGCGTCCAATAATATTTTCAAAAACCCGACCACTTGCGAACTGTGAAGGAAGAATTAAATCATGACCGACAATATAGACGCAACCCAGTCCAAGGAAGAGGCAGAGATGATCAAATACGGCGTCACTCGAGAACGAATGGACTATTACCATGTGGCCATCTTTCGATACACATCTCTAAAAGACGCAGTAGCTCAGGCAAGACGTTGTTCTAGTTCGGTGCCAGAATGAATCTTTTCGAGTTTGCTGACCTCCCCAAAAATGCACAGGGTTCCCAAACAAAGATAGATCGCCACATTGCCGTCATAACAACAAACGCGTATAATCTGAATGAAACTGGATTTGGCTCCAAAAAAACTTGCCGGATTATTTGCGAGCACATCAGAGAGCGGTTTCGACAAGCCACGTTTCACGAAATAACAGATGCGTCGGTGCTAAATCTCATCATCGAAGAGAAGCCTGACCTTGTTGTGCTATGCAGCAAATATGTACTTGATAGTGATCAAGTAACCAGAATATGGTTTTCCGAATTTTTCGATCGACATGATATCGCCTATACTGGCTCAGATCGTTCAGCATTGGAATTTGATTCAAACAAAAGCAAAGCCAAAGCTGTGCTATTGAATAATGGCATTGCAACTGC
>JABABK010000116.1 GCA_014238285.1 Hellea sp. | reverse complement strand
TGATGAATTCTGGCTCACATTATTTTGACGGGCCAGATGCTTGGCGCGCCGAAATTGGCGGCGGCGGCGGTATATCAAATGCCCGCGCCATGGCAAAACTGATGAATGCACTTTTAGGCAATAATACGATCCTATCGAAAGAGCGTATTGATGATCTACGTAAGCTCGCCGCGCAAACAGAACGCGACAGAACGCTCTTAGTACCAACACGCTTTGGACAAGGCGTTATGCTCAAAATGGACAACCTTAACCACCCCGGCGAGACCGATTCTTTTATCGTTGGCGACGGCGCGTTTGGTCATGTGGGCATGGGCGGCAGCACGCTCATTGCCGACCCCGAAGCTGGAATGAGCTTTGCCTATTCCATGACAAAAATGGGCGGCGGCATGCTTTTAAATGATCGCGGACAAAGTTTGGTCGATGCGGCCTATGGGTGTTTATAATTTTTGAAAGTCCGCTTGAACCAGCCCTTCAGGTATGCAGATATCATACTCTACGTCGGCCGCGAATATACCATAATGGGTCATTAAGCCTCGGTAGACGGGATACTTAATACTGGATTTTGTATTTCGGTTTTTTACTTCGATATATCGCCTCGGTTTTTTTGACTTAACCGATAACGACCAAAACTTCTGATCGTTGTTTGCATCCACTGTAAAACATTCTCCGGTTTTTCGAGGTAGAATTGGGCTTGGATTTTCCGCCATGCGAAAGACATCATAGGCTATCCGATATTGAGATATCACATCTCTATGTTTGTATTTGGAACTAAACAAATTCAACTGATGCTTTGCAAGGAAAGGGATAACCCCATTGACATATGCGTCTCCCTTGGCCTTCTCAGATTTATGAGCGACGGCAACCAAGCCTAGTGGTTCGAACTGATTACTGGAATCTGTCCCTAGCATCGTTATCGCGATTTCCAAATCTTGCTGCACATAGAGTTTACCCTTAGCTTTGC
This sequence comes from Hellea sp., assembly GCA_014238285.1. Taxonomy (GTDB): domain Bacteria; phylum Pseudomonadota; class Alphaproteobacteria; order Caulobacterales; family Maricaulaceae; genus JACOMS01. The sequence goes on along the minus strand of JABABK010000116.1, from coordinate 1,870 downwards.
TAAAGGCGCTTAAACTAACCAGTATTTGATAGAAAACGAGGCTTATGGCCACCAAGCAAAAAATTGGCCCGAGCCGCGGCTTATCAGTCTGCCGGATGACGGCTTCGCAGCCTGCCCAGATTAAACAAATTGCCGCTAATTTATGCGTAAAAACATAACGCGCCGCTACAAACCCATCCGGCGCCCACCACCGAAACACGCCAACAGATAGAATGACCAAGATCACAAAAATTAGTAGTGCTGAAATCAATTTATCAGATTTTCGCCTCAATATATAAATCGCCGAAAACGCAAAAAACAATCCTCCTAAAGCAACATAGACCCAACCAAAAAGTCCTGTTTTCGCTGACGGAGAAACGCCTATAAAACCATTTGCAACGCCCTGCCCCGCCGTCTGTAATAGGTATTTCACAAAACTCAAATTGGCATAATTTAATATTGACGCAGCTGAGGAAGCGGGTTTGAGTTCATCGGTTAAGCTCAAAAGCGTCAATTTATAAATTATGACGATCAATAATAGCAGGCTACCCAAAATGAATAATCTTGGTTGACGTTCATGAAGGAAGCCTATGAACAGCACTCCCGCTGACGCTAGAACAAAAAGCGATCCATAGTTTTCATTAAATAAGAGCGATATAACTGCGGTAAGAATGATCATCGCCACCGCTTTATAATGCCCGTTGCCACCTTCTATATAGTTTTTGGTTAGCCAAATAAGAATGAAACCGACTATAAAAAAATAACTCTGAACGGCCACTAACGGCAAAGTATATTGCGATCCTAGGCCCATAAAAATGATCGTATTGATCAATAACGCCGCCCCAGCATAAAATACTTTTCTATTGTCCGTCGCCTCAAATCGTTTGCAAAACCTTCGAAAAAACAAAACGGCTATTAGAAACCAAATAGTCATTCCCAAAAATGCATCTAGTTTAAAATTCCCGCCAAACACAAAGTAATTCGTGAGTTGATGAAGATGAATTAATGGTATCGCGTGATGATTTTCAAATAAAACGCTCCAGCCAGCATCTCCATTTACAAATGGAATAAGGATAGTCGCTGCATGGCGCCACATATCGCTTTGTAATATCGTATTTCCATATAAATTTATAAAACAGACATGAATGATGAACCATACCGCCGTCAGAACAATCCAAATTGCATTTAGTTTTGATGGTAGGTAATTCAAAAATCCAGCCATTTAATTCAACATCATTTTCACAGGATTGAAACTCCGGCGATGAATCGGGCATGGTCCCAATTCGTGAATTTTAGCGCGGTGGACTTCAGTGCCATAACCTTTATGGCCGGCAAAATCATATCCGGGATAACGTTGATCAGCTTCGACCATAAGCCGGTCTCTTGTGACTTTAGCTACGATAGAAGCAGCGGCTATCGAGAGACAACGGGCGTCACCCTTGATCAAAGTTTGCGTTGGGCAAGCCAGATGCGGCGCTTTATTCCCATCGATCAAGGCGGCCGCAGGCACGAAAGGCAAGGCGTCTACAGCCCTCGTCATGGCGATCATGGTGGCACCTAAAATATTAGCCCGATCAATTTCCTCTGGCTCAGCAATGCCAACGCCCACGACGGATGTTAACAAGATATCTTTCATAAGAAATTCGCGCGTCTCAGCGGTTAAAACCTTACTGTCATTTAGACCAGCAGGCATATTATTGGGATCAAGGATCACTGCCGCCGCGACAACAGGACCAGCTAAAGGACCTCTGCCCGCTTCATCCACACCGCAAACAGAGCCTTCAATTTGAGACTCAAATCTATAGTTGGGTTGTTTTTCGATCTGATTTTTTGACATGTGTAATTTCTGGCCTGATTCCTGCACTTTTTACAGTTATGGGCTTTTTTAGAT
>JABABK010000115.1 GCA_014238285.1 Hellea sp. | reverse complement strand
AGGTGATAAGGAATACGTTTCGGAAGCTTGATTGATGCCGCGTCAGCCACAGTCCCTGAATTGATTTCGGGTAAGGCAAATGTCGCATGTTCGGCGGCGACGATAATATCGGCTGATAGGGCTATTTCCAGACCACCGCCGCAGCAAATTCCGTTAACGGCGCAAATGATCGGTTTGTTGAGGTTAGGTAGTTCCTGCATGCCGCCAAATCCTCCGACGCCGTAATCGCCGTCGACTTCGTCGCCGTCCGCAGCTGCTTTTAAATCCCAACCGGGGCAGAAAAATTTCTCACCTGCCGCTGTGATGATCGCGACCCGTAAATTTGGATCGTCTCTAAAGTTCGCAAATATGTTGCCCATAATTCGGCTCGTGGCCAGATCGACAGCATTGGCCTTTGGACGGTCCAAAGTGACTTCGAGAACGTGGCCTCGGATTTCAATTCTAACGGGGCTGGACATATTTAGTTCCTATCTTGATTAAGACGGATGAGGGCATCAACGGCAATAGCACTATCTGTGCCTGCCATTAACGGATTCACATCGAGTTCTAGTAAATTGTCTTTTTCTATTTCTGCATAAGCTATTATAGAACTTATAGCATCAATAATGGCCGGAATGCTCGCGCTCGGCTGTCCACGATAGCCCGACAGCAGGGTGTGCACTTTTAATGATCTGAGAGCGGTTTTTATATCTTCTGCTGAACAGGGTAGGATGAGCGAGGCACTATCTTGTAAAAGCTCTGTCAGAATACCGCCCGCGCCGATCGTCAGCGTCATCAACCCTGTAGGGTCGCGGGTTATCCCGATGATTAGCTCAGTTATGGGCTTTGGGACCATTTCTTCTAGAAAGAATCCTTCAGGTCCTAGGGCAATTTTCGCGCATGCGTTTGCTAGTTCATTATAGGTGTTAATGTTTAGAATAACACCGCCTGCTTCCGTCTTATGGGGCAATCCAAGAGCTTTAAGTGCAAGTGGGAATGACAAGTTATCAGCGGCGGTTATAATGCCATCTTTCGAACTAGAAGTCACGTTCTTTGGGGTTTTAAGTCCGCACTTATTGAGTTCATTTTTGGCGCTGAACTCAGATAAAATCACCGCATCAGCGCTCTGATCGCCTTCAATCAACCAAATAGGTTTTTCAGGCATAGGCGCACTTATGTATTTGCCTGAGCGATAGGCCGCTTCGATAGCTTTGAGTCCGGTTTCCATACCGTTTAGGACCATGACGCCTCCGGCTTGTATTTGCTTTATAATATCTTCGCTCAAGTTTTCGGGAAGGGAACATAAAATTGCGGCTGGGGCACCTGTTTGGTTTTGGGCTTTGATAATGGCTTCGATAGTTGGAATAAAGCTAGCGGGGTCGCAGCGGTCTGTTCTTGGGATGTCGAGCACGAAGACGTTCAAGTCCATGTCGCTATTCATCACGCTTTTGAAACAATTGGTCATGGCGGGGACGTCGCCCCAAATATAGGTGTGGTAGTCCAGCGGGTTCGCCAGAGTTACATTTGTTCCCAATATGTCCGAGAGATTATCGAGGGTTACCGCCGGAAAATCAGGGAAGCATAGATCCATGTTTTCGGACTGGTCGGCCATAAGGCTAGCTTCGCCGCCAGAACATGAGACAGAGCTTAATCGATTGCCCCGTAGCGGCCCGTGAGCATGCAATATTTTGAGCGTCTCTAGAAAGACATCAAGAGATTTGACTTCGGCAATACCTAACCTTTTTAGAAAAGCCGAGGATGTGGCGGCGCTGCCTGCCAAAGACGCTGTATGGCTCAAAGCTGAAATTTGGGATTTTTCAGACGTTCCGACTTTAAGAGCAATTATGGGTTTGCCTAAAGTGCGGGCTTTTAGGGCGGCACGCTCAAAGGTACGGATGTCTCCGAATCCTTCAAGATAGAGTCCAATAGCGGTGATACGGGGATCTTCAATCTGGACTTCTATTAGATCAGCCAGTCCGGTTTGGGCTTGATTGCCAACGGTTATCATTTGACCAATGGGAAGACCGCGCTTTTGCATGGTCAGATTGATAGCGATGTTCGATGACTGGGCGAGTATGCCGACACCGGTCATGACGGAAACGCCGCCGTGTTGATCTGGCCAGATGGTGGCATTGTCGAGATAGTTGAGCAGGCCGTAACAATTTGGTCCTAGAAACGGCATGTCGCCAGCCGCCGAGACAAGCTTTTTTTGAAGATCGGAATTGCCTGCCTCGTGAAAACCTGAGGCAAAACAAACCGCTCCGCCGGCGCCCATATTGGATAGGCTCTGCATGACCTGGACTGTTAAGCAGCGATTCACGCCGATGAAGGCGGCATCAGGCGCGGTAGACAAATCGCTAATATCTGCGACACAAGGAATGCCGCAAATATTTGGGCGCGTAGGGTGTACCGGCCAAATGTCGCCTACATAACCAGACTGTTGCAGTTGAGTGATGACGTTCTGCGCCCATCCGCCGCCGATAACAGCGATTGATTTAGGGTTTAGAAGTGGGAATAGATTGCGCAAATCAGATCCTATGCCCCTAGCGGCCTGAGAAGTGATCTGGAAATGATATGCCGCTGAATTTCTGAGGTGCCTTCCCAAATGCGCTCTATTCGCGCGTCACGCCATATGCGTTCTAGAGGCAGGTCACTCATAAGGCCCATGCCGCCGAATATTTGTATCGCTTCATCGGCGACCATGGCCAGCATTTCACTGGCTTTGAGCTTGGCCATCGCCATATCAGCATCTGTGCAAGTACCTTGATCTGTTTTCCAACCAGCTTCGAGAATAAGGAGCTCTGCCGCCTTCATCTCTGTTGCCATGTCAGCGAGCTTGAAGGACACGCCTTGGAATTTACCGATAGGCTGCCCAAATTGTTCACGCTCAGCCGCATAGGCTACGGCGAGATCAAAGGCCCGTTCAGCACGGCCGAGGCATGTTGCGCCAACTTGTAGCCGTGTTGCGCCGAGCCAATTATTGGCAACTTCAAAACCTTTATGGAGTTCGCCGAGCATAGCCTCTTGCGGTACTCGGCAATTATCAAACTCTAGAATGGCATTGGTGTAACCACGGTGCGATACATTTTTATAGCCATCTCGAATGGTTAGGCC
>JABABK010000114.1 GCA_014238285.1 Hellea sp. | reverse complement strand
GCCTGTTATGGCTGGTGTCTTTGAAGAATTCGCCGATGGCCGCGAAGTTCAAACACCTTTCCCGCGTATCCCGTACAAAGAGTCTATGGAAAAATACGGCACTGACAAACCTGACCTTAGAAACCCACTTCTCCTAAAAGACGTCTCAGACTATTTCAAAGATGACAGCCTAACAGGTTTTGGTATCTTTAAGAAAATCGTTGGCGGCGGCGGAAAAGTCATTGCCATACCGGCGCCCAAAGCGGCCGCTGAAAAATCCCGTAAGTTTTTCGACAATATGGACAAATGGGCCAAAAAAGAAATGCAAATGCCTGGTCTTGGTTATGCGCGCCTTTCGGCAGATGATGATGGCAACACGAAATCACAAGACCCCGTTCTTAAGAACTTCGAACCAGCTCACCTCGAAAAACTCTTGGCTGATATGGGCCTTACGGCTGGCGACGGTATTTTCTTTGCCGCTGGTAAAAAGTCTGACGCCTACAAACTCGCTGGCGCGGCTCGTAATTCAATCGGCGAGCAATTAGAACTTCTCGAACAAGGCGTCTTTAAATTTTGCTGGGTTGTCGATTTCCCAATGTACGAGTGGGATGAAGACAACAAAAAAGTTGATTTCTCGCATAACCCATTCTCAATGCCTCAAGGCGGCATGAAAGTGCTCGAAGAGGCTGACACGGCTGAGAAACAGCTCGATATATTGGCCTATCAATATGACATTGTTTGTAACGGCGTAGAGTTGTCATCCGGCGCGATCCGGAATCACAAACCTGAAGTCATGTATAAAGCCTTCGAAATCGCGGGCTACGGCCCTGAAGTCGTCGATGACAAATTCGCTGGTATGATCAATGCGTTTAAATATGGCGCGCCGCCACACGGCGGTATTGCGCCCGGTGTTGACCGTATTGTGATGCTGCTCGCCGGCGCGAAAAACATTCGCGAAGTCATTCTCTTCCCGATGAATGGTCAGGCGCGAGATTTGATGATGAATGCACCCTCAGAAGCAGACAGCGCTCAGCTCAAAGAATTGAATTTGAGGTTGGTTCCCGTCGACGACAAGAAATAGATCATGTTGAGTGTGACTTTAGTCACGTGCCTTTTTTTCAATTTCATATAATTTGCCTGTCTCATTGAGAGAGGTAAATTATGTCCGGCTCAGCTCAAGTTAAGCCGCAGAGACTTAATAAGTCAGTTCGGTTTTTTATTTTAATTCCGTTACTTCCAGTCTTTGTCTACTTGGTTAGTCAAACTCTATATGGCTATCTGAGCGTTGATACGGTGTATTTTCACGTCGATCAAAACGTTGATAAACATATAATAGATGAAATCAATAATCGTATTTTTTTCATCTCTATATCCCTAATTATCACAATCCTTTCATTGTCGGTTACATGGTTTGCCAGTCGAGATATCTTCAAACATCTCCACTTATTTGAATCACTCCCTTTTGTTATTCCGCTAGGACTAGCCTTTGGAGTTTTAGCATATTCCTTCACGCAAATTATTCCTAGCGAGGGTTCAATGATACGCCATTCTTATCAAATATATGGCACTTCAGCGCTGACTTCGCATGGCTCTTTTTTCGAAGAAGCTCTAAATGAAAATGGGTTATTGGTTTTTGATAAATATATAAAAATCTATTTGTTCTGCTCTTTTAACTTGTTCGTCGCGATGTGCGCTGTGATCTGTTCCGGCGTGAGTTGTACCTTACCAGCGTTTAAAACAGAGGTTAAAATTCCTGAAATTCAAAACGCCCTTATCCGGCTAGAAAGTCACTTATTCTTATCAGCGGTACTTTTAATTACCGGCATCATTTTCTTTGTCTCATATATGTCTTGGCCCCATTTTTATGTGCAAGAAAAAATCCAATTTCAAGACATTGTTAGGGCTATGACTATTTTCACAGGATTCACATTTAGCCTTATGATCGCAGCTTTTTACTTCCCCGCACGGCTCAAACTGATAAGCTGCTTGGACGAAGAATCTATGAACGCAAGACATAAAAAGACAAAAGACGTTACGGCCCAGAACGAAAGCCGAATTGATAAATTATTTGCAGCTATTCGAAATGCGTTCGGTACATCCGTCACTCAAAAAGAATTTTATGGCTACACAATCAAGATTATATCGCCCATACTTGCGGCTTGGTTTACAACCAATCTTCCGGGGATTTTACCGTCCTAAAGCGCTACTCTTCCACCGTTCGGCGGACAGCCATCAGATCAGCATGGACGCGTTCTAACTGACGTTTGGTCGACGTATCAGCCCCGTGCATCAGAGATTCTACATTGCCTATGGCCCGGTCAACTCGGGCGGCAATATACTTCTCTTTTTGCTTAAGCTTTGGATGTTCAGGCGGATGAGGAACACCTTCAGCCATTTCTGTTTCCACGCAATAAGGCACTGATAAACCTATGGGTAAATCTGTCCTTGCATTCCCACAGGCAAGATCAAGCTGCGCTTGTTGGAGGCCGATCACATTGCCCATTTTAGCGCCGCTTAGATTTGCACCTTCAAAAGTGGCCCCTTCTACATTGGCATCGCCAAATTTAGCATCATGGCATACGGTTTCATTGAAATTAGCGCCCGTAAGGTTTGCACCGTTTAGTCGTGCATTGACGAAATGAGACCCTTTAAAATCAGCGCCTAAGGCTTTAACATTGTTGAGAGCAGCTTCATTAAAATCAGAAGCGTGGAAACTCGCCCGCGCGAGATCAGCACCACGAACATTCGCGCCAGTCAATTTGGAATGGGATAACGCCATTTCCGTCAGCGTCGCGTCGCTAAGATTAGCACCGGTGAGGTTTACGCCTTTGCCTTTAACGCGGGCTAGAAAAGCTTTCTTAAAATGTGCTCCTTGAAGGTCAGCGCCATAAAACTCACCCCCCGAAAGGTTTGACCGATTAAACAAAGAACCGGCAAAATTCGCGTCTTTTAGACGTAAACCATGCATATCTTTGCCGGAAAGGTCACATCCTGAACAGCTACCCGCTTGAATAGTGACGCGGTTATCAACGCGCGAAACCTGCGCATAAGCTGGCTCTAACATCATTATGAAAGCTGCAGCGGAAAGTGTAACAGTTTTGATCATCAAGGGCCTTATACTGGCAGAGTTTATGACATGCGAGTAAATTTACGGTAATGTACAGCCCATTTATTAAGAACAGCCCGTTGTTGCGCCGCAAGTTTCACATTTAAGGCAAGTTCCATTGCGAACGAGTGTAAAATGACCACATTCAGTGCAAGA
>JABABK010000113.1 GCA_014238285.1 Hellea sp. | reverse complement strand
AAAAAACTGCTGAGAGATCATGGGGTCTTTTATATTCCTGGCGGCATGGGCGGCGGCGGCGGAAGTATGATGCCATTTGTACCCGATGATGATCCGTTAAAACCATCGATTGTGAGTATCGCCCAAATAAGTGAAGGTGAAATTGATCTTAGTTCGGGCGACTACCTTATTAGTTTTGGATGGGGAAAGACGCAACCTGACAACGGTTTTAAGCCCTCGGCTATTTTGCGAATGCTAGCCCTTGAGTTCAAGACAAACGCCGAGTGTGCCGCAGATCCAAGATGGGGTGATACGGCCGATAATCAAAAAGTGTTTTGCGCAACAGATCCGCGCAGAAAAACTTGCTATGGTGATAGCGGCGGTCCGATTATTGCTCAGTATGCCAGAAAGAGTGAGTTAAAACTGGTCGGGGTTGTTAGCTGGGGATCCGGGCTCTGTGCGATGGACAATCGTCCCGGCGGTTATACTAAAGTTTCCTATTACGCCGATTGGATCCGCGAAGAGGTTTGCCCCTCTATTTCCGCGAATGCGACTAAACCCACATTTTGTAATGATAAAAGTGACAATGCCTCGGAATCGCCATAGTCAGCGCCGCAATACTGCCAAATATTTTTGCTAAGGATTTGTTTGGCCTAAAAACAATTAAATGGAATAGAATATGGACAGCATAGTCATTGAAGGCGGGCATCCGCTCTCCGGCGAAATTCAAATCAGCGGCGCGAAAAACTCAGCTATTAAGCTGCAGGCGGTTTGCTTGCTGACTGACAAGAAAGTCACGCTCAAAAACATGCCGCGCTTGGCCGATACTCGCTTTATGGGGCAATTACTGGCTCATATGGGCGTGGATGTGGAAGAGGGGCCTGGCTCGCAAATGACGCTCCACGCCAAGTCTTTATCATCCACCACAGCGCCTTATGATCTGGTTCGTAAAATGCGGGCCAGTTTTAATGTGCTTGGTCCTCTGATCGCGAGAACTGGCGCGGCCAAGGTATCCCTACCCGGTGGCTGTGCAATCGGGGCACGTCCTGTGGATCTACATCTCAAGGCGCTGGAAGCTCTGGGCGCGCAAATTACGCTCGATGAAGGATATGTCATTGCGAATGCGAAAGACGGCCTTCGCGGCGCAGATATAACCTTTCCGTTTATTAGTGTCGGCGCAACAGAACATACCATGTTGGCAGCGGTTCTGGCTAAGGGGAAAACTGTTTTAAACAATGCCGCCAGAGAACCAGAGATAATTGATCTGGCGGAGTGTCTTAATGCTATGGGCGCAAAAATTACCGGCGCTGGTCGCTCCATGATCGAAATTGAAGGTGTGAAATCTCTTGGCGGTGTTACGCATAGTGTGGTGCCGGATAGGATAGAAGCAGGAACTTATGCGCTTGCGGCTGCGACTGTTGGCGGTAAAGTTAAACTTACGAATTTGCGTCCAGATCATTTGGGGTCATTATGGCCGTTAATTGCTCAGGCTGGTTCTGATGTACAGTTGCAAGCGGATTCCGTGATTATTCAACGAAATGGAACAGAGCTACGCCCCGTCGATATAGATACTCAGGCTTATCCGGGATACCCGACGGACTTACAGGCGCAGTTTATGGCTATGATGACTCTCGCTGATGGTGTCTCGATTATTAGGGAAAACATCTTTGAAAATAGGTTCATGCACTGTCCTGAATTATCCCGTATGGGCGCGAACATTACGGTCAGCGGCCGTGAAGCAATCGTTCGCGGGGTGAAGTCACTCCACGGCGCACCTGTTATGGCGACTGACCTTCGTGCATCTGCATCATTGATTAGTGCCGGGCTAGCCGCTAAAGGCAGCACGACAATTGGCCGCGTCTATCATTTGGACCGCGGCTTTGAACATATTGAAATCAAACTTGGCCAATGCGGCGCCAAGATCAAACGGGTGAGTGAATGAGCCAAGCGCTAAAATTACGGGCAGAGACTAAAGATGATTTGGTCGTTATTTCGTCCACGCTTCAGGATGCTATTCTGAAAGTCGGCGAGATTAGCTATGATACAAAGGGACGGTTTTTGAATCTCCGATTGTCTCGATTTAAGCATGAGAACCAATCCGCCTCGGAGCGGGTTCAAACAGGCTTGCGAATAGACTCTGTTTTAAACGTGAAAAGCCGTCAGATTGATCGATCTGATCCAGAGGCTTTTGCCGTATTGCTATCGGTGAATTTTGAAAAGGCATCAAAATCCAAAACTGATCCGTCCGGTGTCCTTCAGCTTGTATTCGCTGGCGGCGGAGAAATGAATGTGGATGTTGAATGTATTGAAGTCATGCTCGCCGATGTTTCGACAGTTCGAGTTACTGACAAACTCCCGTTGCATTCTGACGGGTAAGCTGTGGAAGTCGAAGGCGATCACTATATAGTCGAACTTAATATCGACCCAGATAGCCTTCCGGCAACCAGTCAGGAAATGTTGCATGAACGCCGCGTTGCCATTTTTGATCTTCTTGAAGAAAACGAGTTCAAACCGCTTAACAGCGCATCCGGGCCTTACATTGTAAATCTTGCTTTGCAGGACGGCGCGCGATTAGTGTTCGACGTAAACCGCTCTAATGGCAGTGACCGGGGGAGTTTTTCGCTATCCATGCAGCCTTTCAGGCGCATCGTGAAAGACTATTTCATGATCTGTGAAAGCTATCACAACGCAATTCGGACGGCGACCTCAGCCCAGATTGAGGCTATCGATATGGGCCGTAGAGGCCTACATAATGAGGGTTCCCGTCTATTGACAGATAGTCTGCGCAATCACGCCGAAATTGAGTTCAATACATCACGTCGTATATTCACCCTTCTTTGCTCTCTTCATAGGCGCCCTTAATGATTCAAAATACGCCGAAGTCAGTTTTGTTTGTCTGCTATTTGAACTCTATCCGTTCGCCTATGGCAGAAGGGCTTTGTAAAAATCTGTATGGCTCGGACATGTATGTCCAGTCTTGCGGGCTTGAGACGGGCGAAATAGATGATCTGATGGTTGCTGTGATGCGTGAAAAAAGCATCGATATGTCAGGGCACATTGCGAAAAGCTTGGCCGATTTGTCGGATACCAGCTTTGATCTTGTTATTGCCTTTACGGAAGATGCGGGCAGGGCCGCCGAGAGTGTTTTTGAAGGCCAAGATACGGAAATCGAAGTCTGGCCGACGCCTGACCCAACTCACGGCGTGCTGGATGTCAGAGCTATGATGAATAATTATCGCTCAGTTCGGGATTACATTGAAGGCAGGCTTAAGAAG
>JABABK010000112.1 GCA_014238285.1 Hellea sp. | reverse complement strand
GATAACTCTATGATTAGCGCTCAGTACCCTAACCGTACTGTCGTTTTGGGCCGGATTGCTGAATCAGAAGCGCTGCCAAGTACAGATGATCTCAACAAAATTTGGACGTCTATGCTCGAAGAAATTCAGGCTCAGCGTAATGTTGCAACATTTGACGCGCCGGTTGCGAACCAAAATAACGGTGAAGCACAATCTGTGACTCGTGTCGGTCCTTTCGCGGCCTTCACGAAAAGCGGTGGTGACTATCTTAGTTATAAGCCAGCCAAAGCAGCGGGTGACATCACATTGTCTCTATTGCCTAAGCAACCAAAAGATAAAAACATTGTAAACGCAGCTAAATCCGTCATCGGTGCATCTGATGGCCAGTTAGTCTACGCGCCGATTGATCCAACACGTGGCTCACTTTTGAGCTCCTTTGAACGCGTTCCAACACGCACTGAGCGTTTCGGTACATTCTGGAAATTCACAGGCGGCCATGGCGGCGGCGTTGGTGTGATCATCCAGTGGCTTGCAGCTATCGGTATCATTTTCGGTATATTCAACATCATTCGTCTGATGATGATGTCTGCGGCTGTTCGTGGTCAAAAACGTAAAGCACAGGCTTCTAAGTCTAACCCGCTTGGCCGGATCATGATGGCTTATGATAATGCTAAGACCAAAGACGCTGAAACTATAGAGCTTGCGCTGGACGAAGCTATCTTGAAGGAATCTCCTAAGCTTGAGCGTGGTCTCAATCTTTTGAAACTAGGCGCTGGTATCGCGCCGCTTCTTGGTCTTCTGGGTACGGTTACTGGTATGATCAAAACCTTCCAAGCTATGATGATCTACGGTACAGGTGATCCGCAGCTAATGGCTGGCGGTATCTCTGAAGCCCTCGTGACAACCATGCTTGGCCTAGTTGCTGCTATTCCGCTCCTTATCCTCCACAGCTTCTGTTCATCATTGGCTCGCGGCGTTCAGGGGACACTTGAAGAGCAATCAGCTGGTATCGTAGCCCGTCACGTAGAAAGTCGCAGCTAAGGCTGCGACTCCCAAGGGGAGGTCTAAAATATGGAGTTTCTTAACCCCGTACATGCTCTGAACAGTATTCAGCAGTTTCTAACAACTGGTGGCAGCGTGCTCTTCTGGATTATGTTGCTAGCTTTCTTTCTCTGGAGCTTTATTTTGGAGCGGTTCGCATATTATAGTTTTGCGCACAAACCGCTTATCAAGCGCTTGAAAAGTGAGTGGGAGAGCAGAACCGACAAAACATCTTGGAGAGCTATCGCTATTCGTGATGAGTTGGTCTCAGAGGTGAAAACCCGTACTGACCAAAATGTCGGTATTATTAAAACACTTGTCGCAGCAGCGCCGTTATTTGGCCTGCTGGGAACTGTAACCGGTATGATCGAAGTGTTCGATGTGATGGCTTTGTCCGGATCATCTAATGCTCGCTTGATGGCTGGCGGCGTCTTTAAGGCGACCATCCCAACCATGGCTGGTATGATGGTTGCTTTGTCTGGTCTTTATTTTCCGACACACTTTGATCGCAAAAGTAAGCGTGAAACCGCTAAATTTGCCGATCAGTTAGGAATGTTCTCATGAGACGCAATCGTAAAACCTACGGTGATGACGACGCAGATGTCGATATGACACCGATGCTTGATATCGTTTTTATCATGTTGATTTTCTTTATCGTGACAGCGACTTTTTTGGACGAGCGCGGCATTGACATGTCTCAACCACCGCCTCCGCCGGAAAATCAACCTGAATCAAAGCCGAAACCAGCAATTACAATATATGTCGACGAGCAGAACTTTTGTTCTGTTGACGGAAGGTCCTCCGAATGTGGTGACGTTCCGGTAACGGTTGAAGGACTTTTATCCGATAAACCTGACGCCAATATTATTCTTCGTGTTCACGAAGCGGCGCGGCATGGTCTGTTAGTCAATCTTAAAGATACGTTTGACGAACGAAATATGACCACAGTAATTGAAATTATTCGACCTAATATTTAATCTGTAATTCAGATTTGAATTTAATCGAAAAATGTGATAGGATAACAATATGGCAAGACGCAGCCGCATAAGAATGGAAGAAGAAGAAACTGAACTCAACATGACACCCATGCTTGATGTCGTGTTTATTCTATTGATCTTCTTCATTGTGACTTCAGTTTTTGTTAAAACCCCGGGTATTGATCCGGCGAAACCTGAAGCCGCTACAGACGTAGCTTGGAATCCAACAATTTTGGTGGCCGTTAATAATCTAAACGAAATTTGGATTGATAAGCAGCCATACGACCTTAATGAAATTCGGCCGATCATACAGGGTATGAAAGACGAAAACGCCAAGGCAACTGCCATTATTATTGGTGACAAGGATGCAGAAGTTGGAACTGTCATGCAGGTCCAGGATATGATGCAAGCTATGAATATAACAACCCGTGTATCAACCGAGTAGAGGAGACGAACCATGGCTAATATTTTAAGATGGATAATGTTTCTTCCAGTCGCAGGTTTCGTGACGTTTGCCTTATTTACGGCGATGGTGGCTTTAATTTCTGGAGATTTTGAAGCCCAGGAGAAATTTGAAGGTGGAACTTTCGAAATTAATCCGACGGTTGAAGACGTCAAAATTGTTAAGCGCGAGACAAAGGTTCAAAAAGTGAAGCGGGTTGTAACACCTCCGCCTCCGCCGCAAATTGAGCGCCAGCAAGCTGCAAAACCAACAGAAGCGATTGCCTCTCTTGAGGGCGCTATCCCGGAATTTGAAGCACCTAAAATTGACCGCCAGAATTTTAAAATTCAGGTCAGTGACCGTGACGCGCAGCCTTTGGTTCGTATCCCACCAATTATGCCGCCGCGTGCCGAAAAATCAGGCCACTGTAAGGTTAAGTTTGATGTGAGCCCAGAAGGTGCGCCGTTCAATGTGAGCGCGACTTACTGCACGCAAAGCCTTTTCGAGCGAGCTTCGACCAAGTCAGTATCTAGATGGAAGTATAACCCGAAAATGTTAGACGGTCGTGCGGTTTCTCGCTCTGGTGTTGAAACTAAAATTACTTTTAGACTCGCCGATGAACGCGGAAACGTAATTCCTGAATAATTTAATCATGGCGGCCTTTCGGCCGTCCCCCGATATTACTAGCTGGAGAATTGTGTCGTGACACTTTCAACAAAAACGTTTTCTCTTAAAAAATGGCTCTGCTTAGGCGCCGTAGCTGTCTTGTCCTGTTCTACTGTGACATTGACTGTGCCAACTGAGGCCCAAGCTCAAGCTGCCGAGGGGCGCCAATTTGGTGCCAAAGCAGGTGCTGTCGTCAATGAAGCGCTACAGTTCATG
>JABABK010000111.1 GCA_014238285.1 Hellea sp. | reverse complement strand
TCATCCATCGCCAACTACACTCAGCTCGAAGGCAGCGGGCATACCGTTTTAGAACTTAGCGGTGAAGGCCGCTCACAAGCTGAGATTATGAAGTCCCTGAATGGGTTTGGAGATTTCAAAGTTTTAGACGGCGTTGTTTCCGGTGTCGATCTTAGCCAGTTTTTAGGCGGACTTGAAGGCGTCTTTACCAGCAGAACCTTACCCAAAGGACTAGGCAAAGATTATGCGACAAAGTTCCAAGATATAGTCGGTATTTTTAAAGTCAGCAACGGCGTGGTCTCAATCAATGAGTTTAACCTAAAGGCTCTAGACGCAGTCGCCGGCGGCTCAGGAAAATTTGATATCGGCAATCAATCAGTCGATTTTAGCCTTCGTCCTAGACTGACAGGATCAGACGCCGGAGACGTCGCTAATTTTGGTATTCCGTTAAAAATCAAAGGCAATTGGGGCAATATTTCCACTAACCTTGATACGGACCTTTTAGCAAATATCGTGGCTGAAAAGGCTAAATTACGAGCCAAGAAAGAACTCACAGACAGGATTGGCGGCGGCTTAAGTGATGTCCTGGGCGGTATTCTAGGCCAAAATGAAGCTCCTGAGCCGGCTCCGTCAACACCAACCGAAATCAATGTTCCCGCTCCAGAAGAAACCGTCACGCCGCCGAGTACAGAAGACAAAGTAGAAGACATCATTGGCGGTTTGTTTGGCGATAATGATACAAAAGCGCCTGTGGCCACGGAGCCCAACCCTGCTAATGACAATACGGTTCAGACCGAACCGGCAGAGAAGAAACCTACAGACGAAGAAGTCGTCGAAGATGTTCTCAAAAGCCTCTTCAAAAAGAAGAAAAAGAAAACAGGCGAATAGGATAAATCTTCGACGTTTAGCTTTCTCCACAAAACAATATGGCGTGAATTACTTCAAATCGCTCGAAACTTAGAAGGAATTTTTACGTTATTCCTGCATTATAGGCAGGAATTTAAAACGGATAGTGATTCATGGGCATAAATGATCCAGTCATTGCAGCGCAAACGCCAGCTGCTGATTTTAGCATTAATCAATGCTGGGATAAGTACACCAATGATGAACACGCGATATGGCGTGATTTATATAACCAGCAAATCAATATCCTCAAAGATCGAGTTGTCCCCGAGTTTTATCAAGGACTGGAACTTTTAAACCTCAATGAAGGCGGAATTCCGGACTTTTCAAAGATCAATGAAAAGCTCATGGACCTTACAGGTTGGCAAGTTATTGCGGTTCCTCACCTTATTCCTGATGATGTATTTTTTGAGCACTTAGCCAATCGCCGTTTTGTTGCCGGACGCTTTATCCGAACGCGAGAGCAAATGGACTACTTGCAAGAACCAGATATCTTTCATGATGTGTTCGGTCATGTTCCGCTCTTAACTCAGCCTATTTTCGCTAATTACATGGAGGCTTACGGCAAAGGTGGGCTTCGCGCTCTAAAATATGATTGCTTAAAGAACCTCGCGCGGCTCTATTGGTATACGGTAGAATTTGGCCTCATGAGCTCTAGCGATGGCCCTAAAATTTACGGTGCCGGCATTGTATCTTCTCGGACCGAGAGTATTTTTAGTGTTGAATCTACTTCCCCTAATCGTATTCACTTTGATCTAGAGCGTGTTATGCAAACGGATTATATTATCGATGATTTTCAGCAAGTTTACTTCGGCATAGATTCATTCGAAGAATTATTTGAGGCAACCCAACAGGACTTCGCATCCATCTATGAGTTCATGTCAAAGTCAGATAAAATGCATGATGTGACGGATATTCTACCAACAGATAAAATCTATCATAAAGGCACTCAAGCCTATGCTAATACTGGCGGGCGTTTAGCCAAGGCCTCTTAGGCTTTCACACCATCGAATACCCAGCCTAGTTCTTCTTGAATGTCATCGATTAAAACTCTTGGCTCACACATCTCAAGGCCTGACTTAGAGAATGCCGACATAAATCCATCCATTTTTTGACTATAAATGGCCGCCGTTTTCATAGACGTCATTCGGCCAATAAAACTTTTTACCTCATGATCCGTGCCGTCTAGCCAGTTAACGATGTCTTTGTAGTGATATTGACTACGCTGCTTAAACATTCGCTGCGTGCTAAAATATATATGTTCGGCGAGCCGTTTATGTGTTTTTGCAAGTTCTAACAATTTGGCTTGAGCTGGGCGAAAAACTTGGTCCACCTCTTCTGGTGTTTTAAAACTATCCTTGGTCATCGCGACTTCAAAAATTCCGCGCGCCGCGTCGATAAAGCCTGTTTGTTCGATTGCCGTAATCTGTTCAAGCTGCTGGCTCACTTCTCGGTAAATAGCGCCATCAGCTTTATGGGAAAGCGCTAAAAAACGCCCGCCTGGTTTTAGGATGCGCGCAATCTCAGGAATAACGGCTTCAAAATCACCATATTCAAACCCATATTGGCTCACAATTACGTCAAATTTCGCATCCTCAAAAGGCGTAGCATCTGCAGAGCTAACAAATGTAGAAACATCTGGTAAAGATTTTTTCAAAACATCTATAGCGGCGGAAGAAATATCCAGGCCAGATATATCGGTAAATCCCAGTCCGTTTAAAACTTTAGCCACAGTCCCTGCCCCGCAAGCAAGATCCAGCGCACATGCGTTCTTTGGTAGTTTTGCAAAACTCTCGACCCAAAAAGATTGAATTTGTGGATGGTCTTCTATGCCAACTAAAGCAGAACCAGACTGAGCTGCCGTTCGGCCCTGCCAGTAATTACTCCAGTTTTGATCCAATTGCTGCGGTGTTTGCTGGGTCATATAAGCTATCTTTGAAAAGGGTAAAAATCTGACCCTAAATTCAAGATTTTTGTAAGCTCGTCAAGCGCTGTAAAGCTCTCGCGCAAAATACTTGGATCAGGTAGGTCTTTTGGCGCTAACTCATCGCGATAATTTCGCTTCGCCCAATCACCTAGACGCTGATGCAAGGCTTCATCCATTTTCATGGCAGAATTAACGTTGGCCCATTCATCCTCTGTCATAGTAACACGAAGCCTGAGGCAAGCAGGACCTCCGCCATTTCGCATGGACTGGCGAACATCCACAAATTTCACAGTACCGACCGGCCCGTTACCCGATGTCAAAGCCTCGCAATAAGCTCGGGTCGCATCATTCTCTTGTGTTTCAAGTGGTGCGATCAAGGTTAAGCGATCATCACCCGGGAATTGAACTAACATAGAATTAAATAGATAGGCCTTAATCGCGTCTGCAATAGGTACCTCGGCATTAGGAACTTCCACAAATATTGGATTGAACAAACCATCAGCAGCGCCGTTGATATCAGCTTGAACAACTGAGGTGTTTTCAAAAGCAAGCTCATGATAAAACAATGTTTGCATCGCGCCAACGCAAACCACGTCATTATGAAAAGCACCTGAATCTATCACGGCTCTTGATTGCAAG
>JABABK010000110.1 GCA_014238285.1 Hellea sp. | reverse complement strand
TCGGCGAGGGACTTTAAATAGTCCAGATTTTCGTGAGCTTCAGTCTTTGTCATAATTGATCCTTTCTTGTAATTTAAAAATATGTTTGCATTACAAACTAGTCTGTGTCAAGTTTGTAATGCAAACTAATTTGAAAAGGAGAAGATATGTTTGTTTATTTAAAATCTAACTCAATAACGGCTTTAAAAGGCACACTTGTCGTGGGAACGGCTTTAACTATGTCATCGATGGTGTTCGCAGAAGAGGTCCAGGTCGCCCTAACGGTTGATCTGACGGGTATTCAGGCCTCTGCCGGAAAGCTATATGTTTCCGTACAAGAAGAAGCAGATTATATGGCCGATAAAGGCGTTGCCGGCGGTATTTATGTCGTTGATGTCTCAGGCGATCGCCAGTTCGCCTATAATGTCCCTGCCGGAGAATATGCAGTTTCGATCTGGCATGACACGGATAGCGATGGTAAATTTTCCTTGGACGATAACTGGATACCGACCGATGGATGGGGCACATCTGGCGCGTCTGATATGAACAAAAAACCAACTTTTAATGATGTTAAAATCAGCGTTGGATCATATGGGGCCGCCCTTACTATTCCAATGATTTATCCAAAATCCTAATTGGGATCATGGCCTAGTAAACGGGGCCGCCCGAAAAGTGCATACCTTCAGGCGACCCCAAACCTTATGCAAATCCACGCAGAATATACAAGCAAGAACTCTCAAATGATATTGGTTGTTAGAAACAATATAAAGTTTGCAAAGTTCTAATTGTAACGTTACCTCGTTCTAGATCAGGGAGGGCGTCATGAAAAAACTCATGGGACTATTCATTATAAGTGCTTTGTCGGCATGTGGCCCGGCACAAGACAACACCAACAATCCAGAACATGAATTGAAATCGCCTCACTTTTCGAAGATTGGAGAGGGCGATATAACGAACTTTCCAGGGCATGATGTTCGTCACCACGTCCGAAATGATACATTACCATCCTCAGTATCCTTGTTAGAATTGTCTTTGGGCGGAAAATCTCTTGGAGCACCGCCTCATATACATGAAGATGAGGATGAAATATTTATCATTCTTGATGGTAAAGTTCATTTTTTATCTGGGACTGATGAAGTCATAGCAGAGGCCGGTACTGTCGCGTCTTTGCCGCGCGGACATTTTCATGGATTTTGGAATCCCTATGAAGAATCAGCGACAATGGTTTTGATAATTGCACCCGGTCATTTTGAAAGTTTTTTCCAGTCTGTTGAGCAGGCCGTGATGGATGGGGACGAAAAAACACCACAGGAAATTGGGGCAATTATTGCTCAAAAAGCAGTCGAGCAAAACGTCAGTGTTGATATGTCCAGACTGCCGCAATCGGGATTGATGCTCTTACAGCCACCGGCCAAATAGTACTCTTTACAGAGACATTTACGCGCGTTAACTCTTATGAAAAATTGCTCATAAAGGAACTGCTATGGCTAACCCAAAGATTAGAAAAACCCTCGTAAATTTGCATTTGTTATTTGCTGGGTTTTTAACCCCGGCCTTTTTGATGGTTGCCATAACAGGCGGAAATTATCTTTTGGGCAATAAAGGTAGTGTTGAGACAACAGCGATACAGTTAAAGCCCGGCGCGAGTTTGAATTTTGAGAGCGATATTCTTCGTGACGATATTATTAGATTATTGGCTGATAACGGTATTGAGCATAAATTCGAATATGTAAAATCGCGCGGCCCTGGCAAAGTGCACCTGCGGCCAACGTCGCGTCCTTATATTCAGCTTGAGCAAACAAGTTCTGGCCTGCAAGCGACCATGAATAAGCCGAGCCTGCAAGCTGGCTTTATGGAGCTTCATAAAGGTCACGGCCCAAAGGTATTTAAGCTGTATCAAAAACTTGTCGCGCTTGGGCTGATCGGTGTTGTGTTTGGCGGCTTTTTCGTCGGTATTCTAGGGCCTGCCTATCGCCGCAAGACTTTGATGGCGACAGGGCTAGGCGCCATTTTGTTCTTTATTCTGGCTCTATTTGCTTAAGCTTTTCGCTTAAAAAGGCGTCCGTCCATTATTAATAAGCCTAGCCCGATTAGGGCCATGCCGATGGCTTGAGCCTGAGTGAAGTCTTCGCTTAATATAAACACGCCTAAAAGAATAGCTGATATTGGGATCAAGAAAGCGACAAGCGCCGCATTGGTTGCGCCTGCCGTCTCGATCAGACGGAAATATAAAATATAGGCCAGGACGGTGCTGAGCACGGCCAGACCTAACATGGCGCCCCATGTTACAGCCGATGCGTTCATCAGGGTCCAGGGCTGATCGATATATAGCGTTAGGGGTAAGAGCATAAGCGCGGCCATCGTCGTCTGCCCCGTGGCGATGACGAGCGGCGAGATACCGAGCGTTTTAAACCGCCGGGACCAAACGCCCGCCACGGAATAGGAAAGAGCCGCGCCCAAGACGGCGAGTTGACCTAAGACGGCTCCAGAACTTAGCCCGGACAAGAGCACGTTAGGACCAATCATTATGGCGGTTCCCATAAATCCTATAATAACGCCAAGCAGTTTTCCGCGCGTAATACGTTCATCGGACAGAAGGGCGCCAGCTATCAATACTGTAAAAAATGGAACTGTTGCGTTTAGAATAGATGCCATGCCGGAGCTAATCTGAGTTTGCCCCCAAACGATTAGGCAAAACGGTATGGCGTTATTGAGCAAGCCGACGACGAATAGCGCAAACCAAGCTTTTCGGCTTTTAGGTATTTCGATCTTTTTGGCGGCGATGATTAGCCATAATATCATGGCAGCGATGGCAACACGTATGGTCACAATAGTAAGCGGTGGCCAGGCCGTAACGAGGACTTCGATAAAGAAAAATGACCCGCCCCATAAAATGGAAAGAATGATCAATAAAGCGATGTCGCTGGCTCGCATTTGGGGCGTAATAGAATCTGTCATAAATCTCTGTACCAACTCGGAAGAGTAGCACCACCGAATATCAGGCATTAAACCAACATTAATTCCATTTTAAGCGTTTTCTAACCTTAATCAACTAATGCTCCGCTCAATAATATGGTGAAATGGGTGGAAAATATGCGTCATACGCTTTTAGTATCGGTATTTACGGCTTTTAGTCTTGCAGCCTGCGGCGGCAGTAATGGCGGCGATAATCCGGTTTTACCCACGAGCGCTGGCGGTAATGGCGGCGGAACAGGTACGACTAATCATGCGCCAGTTGTGGCGGCGGCCAATCCTGATCAGTCGGCAACGGTTGGGCAGGTTTTTCAATATGACGCAACACAGGGCGATACGTCTTTTACCGATGTTGATGGTGATGCTTTGACCTACTCCGTGAGCTTTACACCCGATGATGGAATATTTAGCGCGGCAGACGGCGCTATTTCCGGGACTCCAACCGCGCAAGGCGTGGTTACCGTTTCGATTAGCGCGTCAGATGGGAATTTGACGTCAGCTGTCGACGAGTTTTTGATAACAAGTAGCGCGGGACTATCAGCTGTTGAGCAAACATTTGGCAATAACATAGATTTAAACAACCTGCTTGATTACGAAAATCCAGTTGTGCCCGCCTATATCCGCGCGCCAAATGCGGTTAGTAGCCCAGCTACAGATGCC
>JABABK010000010.1:44070-71893 GCA_014238285.1 Hellea sp. | reverse complement strand
TTGGTATGACGCTCGACAATGACGCCGCCAATGACAATCAAGCCGGCTTTACCGGGCATATCAAGGACGCCGATACGGGCCTGAATTATATGCAGGCGAGATATTATGACCCGGTTATTGGGCGGTTTTTGAGCCATGATCCGGTTGGTTTTGTGGAGGCTGAGCTAAATTCAGGAATGTTTAATCGATACAGCTACAGCTTTAATGATCCCATCAATCTTATTGACCCTGATGGACGTCGTCCTCATCCCGCAATTACTGAAGAGATGGAAAAACAAAATTGCGGTTGCGAGGGTATCTCTGATATCGGTAGTGCTATAGCGGGTGCCGTAGCGAGCTTGATAGAGTCTGTTACCAATGATAACGACGGCATAAAAGAAGGTGATGAGGTTGGAGGTATTACAGCCACCGGTGAAGATGAAGTTGACGATATATTCGATCCGGATGCAGAACCAGGTCAAGAACCTCGAAATGAAGAGGAAGCAGATGCTATTAGAGATACGGTAAGAGGAGATTTGGGTAGAATAGAGATTGAAGAAAAAGATGTTGGTGATCCTAATCACAAGGGAGAAGAAAAGAAGAAATATAACGACCCCATTACAGATACCAAAATTCACTATTGGAAAGATATAAAAACTGGCGCAACATCTCGAGGTAAAATTAAACAAAGATACTGAATGATATGAGAATTAGATATATCCGTAAAAATGCTAATGGCCTTAGCTTAAACCGTGAATCGATTAGGATTCATAATCACAGCTATGATAGTCGAGGCCCCGAAGACGATAAAGATTATGGGAGCTCGAATCCTTTTCTTACTTTAGGGTATGAAACTAATGTTTATGCCATGACAATGGGAGGTGGTTGTGATTCTTTTTATATTAGGGAACCGAGATTCAATACGATCACGCATTTCCCTGCTATTTGCTTCGAGGTTTTAGATAGTCGTGTTTCAAAACATTGGCATCTTCGCCGTAGATTTATACCAAGTAGAGACGGATATTTCCCAAGGGAGCCATATGTAGATACTGTTTTTGCAATTGAGGAATGGATTAAAGAACCTCGTTTTTTAGAGTTTTTAGTAGATGATAAAGAACGTGAACTTGGCATCATGAACAAGATGATCAAGCTGATGGATGCCGAGTTCTTACGATAAAGAAAGACTAAAACTGGAAGCATTATGAAATTTGATATTACTGATATATGGAGTGGAGGGCTATTTTTACTCTTAACCATTACTTTATTTATTTTTGTGTTATTAGTTCGAGACTTCAGTGTCATATTTTCAGCTGTCGTTTCTGGAACAATATTAATCATCGGTGTTGCGCTAATGATTTATGTAACCATTAAGAATGATTAGCAGAAGACAATAGAGTACACTTCACAAACGAATGTTCGTGAGAGGGTTCCCCGTCATTAAGGTTTAACGGCGTAAGTGAGCTCTCAATAACCTCTCTCAAATCAATTTGTTTCTGATATGTTTGTGAGATGATCAACATGGGCCAAAAACGATGGTTTCTGAACCATCTCCAAAATTCTTCAAGTTGCTATAAAAACTAAAGGTCAAAACTGTAGGTCAAATCCCCGCTAGTTTTGACCCATTTGTGACAATGGGTAGACTTTAAAACGGTGCGAACGCACCTAAACTTTCATGATGTGCTTGAGTTGATCTTTAGTTCACTAAAAAGGACATTTAGCAATGGAACTAGGGCGCTCAATACTGATGGAGCTTGACGACTTTGTCGGACTCGATTTCAGTGCAAAACTTTAACCATCTATTCATAAGGGATCGTCGTTTTTCAATAGCGCTAGTCCTTAAGTAACTCGCTTCAACTTCATTTCCTACTTTATGAGCCAGTGCCATCTCAATAATTTCTCGCTGGATATTAGTTCGATCTGTGGCCCATGATTTAAAGGTTGCTCTAAAGCCATGCAAAGTTTCATCTCGGCCCATTCGCTTCAATAATGCGCGAGGCGCGTTTACCGATAATGATTTTAAGCTATTTGGGTGAGGGAATACTAGATCATTTTGGCGAACATCCCAAAGTTCTTTTAGAATATCCATCGTGCGATCAGGCAGTGGTACAATATGCTCGCGTCCTGCTTTCATGCGTTTCTTTGGGATTGTCCAGATGCGCTTTTCAAAATTAAACTCGCTCCAAACGGCTTCACGCGCTTCTATGGAGCGGCACGCAGTGAGAATGGCGAACTCCACTAATCTTGCGGCTATAGCTTCACGGTTTCGCAAATCCGTCATAAAGGCAGGTAGAACATCTATATCCATCGCCTTGTGGTGGACGACCCGCTTGGCTTTACTGATTGTAGGTAGAAGGCTTTTTAGATTGCCGCGCCAGATTGCAGGGTTCATGCCTGAGCGCCAATGCATGGCGGTGGCATAGTCGAGCACCGCTTCTATACGGCTTCTAAGGCGCGTCGCTGTTTCGTGCTTGTCCATCCATATTGGCTTAAGCACGGCCAGCACATCCGGCGTTGTGACTTGTGACACACGCAATTGATGCAAAGGCTTTGCGTAAACTGTTAACGTGTGTCGCCACTGATACTTATGTTTTTCGTTTTTCCATTGCTTTTCATGGTCAGCGATATATTTCAGGGCGCACTCTAGAAACGTCGGTTCGCTGGTTTTGTCGCGTTCAGCAATTGGGTCTTTGCTATTTTCAATGTCTTGGCGGCATTGTGCAGCTTTCTCGCGGGCTTGCTTTAGCGATATGTCCAAGGCTGAGCCTAGTCCCATCTCCCGTTTTATCTTGTTGCGCTTCCAGACGAATACCCACGATTGACTGCCAGTTTTGCCTATGTGAAGATAAAGTCCGCCTCCATCGCCATAGCGCCCCGGTTTTTTGGCGTTTTTTACAGCTGATACATTCAATTTATTCCGCAATCTTGCCATTTGTTTCGCCTTAGTCATTCATACCCTCATTCATACCTTTAAAGTATGAAGAGGGCGGACGCTAGGGAATAGTGTGGGATAGCTTGTGTTTTATATAATTGATTTTTATGTATATTTTGGACGTATGGGGTTGATGGGGAATATATGTGTGGTGGCCCTTGGCTCCACCATTTGTTCCGTTGATAACACGTTTTTCTAAAAAACTACTCGATCGCGTTGATGGCTCGCTCGACAGCTTCAATAGCTTTGGCCAGTTCGTCCGGGTTTGAATTTAAAAATGGAGAGAATTGAAGCGTATCGCCGCCGGCGCGGATGACGATGTTTTCGTCCCAGAAACACTTTTTATGAACCTCCATACCTCGCGCGCCGGGCGCGCCGTCTCTTGGATGTAATTCGATGGCGCCCATCATGCCGAAATTTCTGACATCCATGACCTTGGAATTATCGGCAACACTGTGCAGCATATCTTCGAAGGGTTTCTCTAGCGCGCGAGCTTGTTCAAACATGCCTTCTTCCTCATAGACTTCAATGGAGGCTAAGGCGGCGGCTGTGGCGACGGGATGGCCTGAATAGGTATAGCCGTGGAAAAACTCGATGGCTGTCTTTGAGTGGTCCATGAATGCCTTGTAGATATAGTCTTGGACCAGTACGGCCCCCATGGGAATGACACCATTGGTCAAGCCTTTGGCTGTTGTGATGATGTCAGGTGTTACGCCAAACCGCTCTGCTCCAAAGGCGCTACCGATACGGCCAAAGGCTGTGATGACTTCATCAAAAATCAAGAGAATGCCGTGTTTGGTACAAAGCTCTCTGAGGCGTTTTAAGTAACCCACAGGCGGCGGTAGAATACCAGTTGATCCGCCCACAGGTTCGACGATGACGGCGGCGATGTTATCTGCGCCGTGGAGAGCACAGAGTTTTTCCAACTCATCGGCAAGATGTGTTCCCCATTTTGGCTGGCCTCGGGTAAAAGCGTTTTCGGATAAATTGAATGTGTGCGGTAGATGATCAACACCAGGGATTAAGCACGCGCTGAACATGTTACGATTATGGCCCATGCCGCCCACAGAAAGACCGCCGAAGTTCACGCCGTGATAGCCACGCTCACGGCCGATCAAACGTGTGCGCGAGGCTTGTCCTGTCATGCGGTGATAGGCCAGCGCTATCTTTAGCGCTGTATCAGCTGACTCCGAGCCTGAATTAGTGAAAAACACATGCTCAAAACCATCTGGCGCCATGTCGCAGAGCTTTCTAGCTAGTTTGAACACGTCCGGCGAACTCATCTGAAAGCCAATGGCATAGTCCATCTCGGCAACTTGCTTTTGAACTCGTTCAACGATTTTAGGATGGCAGTGCCCTATGCCTGTGGTCCATAGACCAGAGAAACAATCATATATTTGCCGGCCGTCTTCGCTGGTATAGTAGTGGCCGTTGGCCGCTGTTATGAGACGAGGGCGATCCAGAAAGTCACGCATTCCGGTAAATGGCATCCAGTAAGACCCCATAGCTTCATTGGTTGCTTCATTAGCCACGTTATTCTCCGCTCATTTCGTAAATGATTTTGCCATCAAAAATGGTCATCTCGACTTGGGTATGGGCAATCTCGACCGCAGCCTCGTAACCGCTCTCTGCGAGCTCCACAATATTGCGATCAAGGACGATAAGGTCTGCAAGCTTACCTGTTTCGATGGTGCCAAGATTGTCTTCATTGCCAAAAAACTTAGCGCCGTTGATCGTGTATGCCGCAATGGCCTGATGGATATCGATGCGTTCATCAGGGTTAAGAATGAACTGTCCGTTAGAGCGGCTAATCGCTTGCTCTATACTGGCAAATGTCAATGGATCGCGAGACCCGACAGGGGCGTCGCTGCCGCCCATGACAATGGCTCCGTGATCGATCAATGATTTGGCCGGATAGACGTTTTGGATATAATAATTATCCATGCTGTACATGTCTTCAATGGTTTCAACTTCATCGATAAAAGGCACGACCATCAAGTCATATTCGACCTCTGGGCGGTTCCACAAAAATGTGAAGGAGGCAAAGACGCCAAGATCGCCAAGGCGTTTTTGATCATCCGGATGGATAACTTGCATGTGGACAATGCTTTGAGACAGGCCTTGAGCGTCAGCAGAAGGTTTAGCCGCTTCAAATGCATCGGCAGCCTTACGAACCGCCGTGTCGCCAATGGCGTGGATATGAACGTTAAATCCAGCGTCTGTCATCTGCTGGGTAAAGGCACTGATATAGCCGTCTTGATGTTCTAGAATGCCTTTATAAGGCATGCATTGTGACGGCACGAAACCATTGGTAGCGCGAAATTTTTCTACGACGGCGTTTCCCGAATGTTGTTCCGGATTTTGAATAACGCTTTTACATACGTCGCTATTTCTATCGATATAGGCAAGAGAATTAAGAGTTTCAGCTTCGAGGTCAAAGTCATATTGGGGGCTCAAAAAGCCGTTGAGCATGGCTGATACTGGCATGGTTGGTGGATCGGTGAAGGGGTTGCCTTCAAGGACCGCGTCGGCGAATAATTTGACGGCATCGACCCGAACATATTTCGAGTTTTCAAAGCGTTTTCGCTTGGCTTTAAAGTCCTCAACATATTTGGGGATCATCGGAATTTCTGGGTCAGAGATCCAAGGTGTTTCGTCGGGCACTAGGCCAAGGCGCGCCCGAAATGTCATGTGGCCGCTTTTCTCTAGCCAATCATAATGGCCTAGAACGGACTCACCAACGAATGGATCAAAAACGGATGTTACGCCAACTGAAGCAAGTTCTTTGGCCACGCGAGGCATCAGGTGCTGTGATTTTGTATCGGCAAAGGTAAACTCTTCCATGCCTTGGGATTGAATTAAATTACGGGCTGTTTCAGAAATGCCGCCAGTGGGTTCGCCTTTGGCATCGACCGAGATCATGCTTGCATAGTCTTTATAAGCGGTTTTGAGAGTCTCTTTGTTAATCGGGTTGACATTGCCGTCTTTATCTCGCGCT
The DNA here is from genome assembly GCA_014238285.1 of Hellea sp. GTDB lineage: Bacteria > Pseudomonadota > Alphaproteobacteria > Caulobacterales > Maricaulaceae > JACOMS01. Next base: position 65,987 of record JABABK010000010.1, on the reverse strand, counting down.
TGAGACAGAGCGAAACTATTATAGGCGCTATGGTGACCATCATCGCCTGATAGTATGACGGAGTGCTGGGTAGATACGCCGTCAAGAGCCGCCCGGAGCGTAGGGTATTTTGCGCTGGGTTGGTTGCCCACGGAGAAGGACCATTGCAGAACAGATAGTTTTTCGCCGGGTTTGATGTCGTATTGTGTAATGCAATTTCTAAGCAGAGGTACCATGTCGTCTAGGGAGAACGGTTTGGTATCCAGATCACACATGTCTGGCTTAGTTGTTCCAAGGGCGTGAATATGGGTGTCGGTTATACCTGGCATGACCATTTTACCGTTAAGACTGACGACCCGAGTATTATCGCCCTTGAATTTGCTCATGCCCTCGTCATTGCCGACATAAATTATGCGGCCATCTTTAATCGCAACCGACTCGGCCCATGGGGCGGATTGATTGACCGTGTATATTTTCCCGTCTTGCAAAACTATATCGGCACTAGTTGACGGCGGTGTAGTTTGACTACAGCCTGCCAATAAAACCAAGGCGAGGCTGGTAATAGCGATGAATTTCATCCGGTTTTTCATGTCGATCCCCTTATAGTTTTTTGGCTTATAACCTAAATTTTTAACGTTGACAATTTGTGATCACAAATTCATTGAAATTTTTGATGCTTTGTCGTAATTATGATTAAACACAATGTCATTGTTCTAACTGAGGGCGCTGCAGCTATCGATATTTATACGCTCACTATTGCTATCAGCGTCGTAATTTTTGTCCTTCTGGGCAATTATGCGGGCCGCAATGTTAAGCAGCTCGACGACTATTTTGTAGCCGGGCGTAGTGCTCCGACGCTGCTAATCGTCGGTACATTGGTGGCTAGCGTTTTCAGCACAACAATCTTTTTAGGTGAAGCCGGTTTCACTTACGATGGGCAATTGGGACCTTATATTCTAATGCCCGGCGTCGCAGCGGCGGGCTATGTCTACGGGGCGCTATTCATGGGGATATATTTGCGGCGGAGCCGCGCGCCGACCGTTGCCGATTTTTTTGGACGACGGTTTAAAAGCCGTAGGGTTCAGCAAGCCGCGGGTGTGACCATTATATTGGGGCTAGGTGGTTACTTACTGGTTGTCACTCAGGGAGCCGCTATTTTATTGTCTGATATTACGGCTCTGAGCTATCCGCTCAGCCTGATTTTGGCCTGGCTTAGTTACACGGTTTTCACAATGTATTCGGGATCCAAGGGCGTCATCCTCACGGATACATTGATGTTTTTGCTCTTTACCTTTGCCACCATATTCTTTGTAGGCTTTCTAGTTGGGGATCTGGGCGGCGTATCAGCCTCTGTAGAGGGCATGACTCAGATCGAAGGCAAAAAGGGTATAGCGTCTTGGCACGGAATGATCGGGGAGGGCACTGAATGGCCAACGGCAATGGATTTTCTAATCTGGGTCTTCGTGATCGATTTGTCATGGGGCATTGTTTACGCCGTTGGCCCGTGGCAATCGAGTCGCCATTTAATGGCAAAGAACGAACATGTCGTCCTGCGCTCTGCGCTTTATACCTGTATGATTGTTCTCGTATTGCAGATCATGATTTACGGCGCAGGCGGAATTATCAACATTGCCAACCCTGATATCAGCCCCTCGGAAACTGTCATTATTTGGGCGGCTCAAAACATGGTTCCCGAATTTTTGGGCGCCATATTGCTAGCTGGCATCGTCGCCGCGGCTCTGTCTTCTGCTTCGACGTTCTTATCGCTTGTCGGGTTTAGTGTAAGTAATGACGTCATCCCGCGTAAAAAAGAGCTGACCTTACGGACCACGCGGATATTGATGCTCGTAACAGGCATCATTGTGTTAATCGCGGCTTGGTTTTTCCCGCCAAATATTTTCTGGATTACGTTGTTTATCGGGACGGCCTTTGCATCTTCATGGGGCCCGGTTGGGTTTATGAGTATTTGGAGCAAGCGCATAACAGAAGCGGCCGCATTTTGGGGCATCGTAACCGGCTTTTCCTTTAACGTCATTCCGACGGCTATGGTTTATCTGGGCTGGATTTCATTGCCGAGCTATTTTGATCCGGTGATTATTGGCGCTACGGTTAGCCTGATCACAATCCTGACGCTATCGCGCTTGGGTGAAGTTAACCCCGAAGCGGAAGCCTACCGCCTTCAATTACACCAAACGCCAAATGAAGACGCGAATTCGAGGAAAACAAAAATCACTCTGATTGCTCCGGTCATGTTGGTTCTATTTGGTTTCACCATGTCTTATTTGCAATTGAAATATTATGTCACGCCTTACCAAATCGGAACAGGTCTCATCGAAGCAGGCGACATGCCGAACTTAGCCACCGGGGAAGCCAGAATGGCCTTACTATGGGCGGTTGTACAGGGATCCCTCGGTCTGATTTCTTTCTTTGTTATACGAAAGCTGTACCGACCAACGGCGGAGCTGGAAATTAATGAGAGCGGGGCAGGGTGAGCGCTCAACATTTTGACGCCATAATAATCGGCGCTGGGCATAATGGCCTGACTACGGCTAATTATCTTGTTATGGGCGGGCTTAAGGTCTGCGTGCTCGAGAAACGGCATATTGTTGGCGGGGCTGCCGTAACCGAGGAGTTTCATCCGGGTTATAGAAACTCCATAGCCTCTTATGTGGTAAGTCTGCTGCGCCCAGAAGTGATTGAGGAGTTAGACCTTAAGAAATACGGTTACGAGACGATAGGTTTGAAGAATTCATTCTATCCAGATTCCAAGGGTGACTATTTATTGCTGACAGATGACGCTGAGCACAACAAGAAACAATATGCAAAGTTTTCGAATACGGATTATGATGCCGTAAAATCGTTTCACACCCTCGTCGACCAAGTTGGCGATATCATCGGGTCCCAATGGTTGAATGAACCGCCCAAGCTGTCCGGCGGCGGAATTTCTGATCTCTTGGCAACGCTCAAACTTGGTATGGATTTTCGGAAACTTGACGGCGAAACAAAACATCGATTCATTCAATTTTTTATCGGCGCACCGGATACTATTATCGAGAGGTGGTTTGAGAGTGACAAGGTCAAAGCCCAAATGGCCAGCACATGTATGCCGGCAAATTATGCTTCTCTTATGCAGCCGGGCAGTAGTTTGGCCATGCTGCATCACGCGGTCGGTGAAATTGACGGGGAGAAGGGGGCTTGGGGGCTTGTCAAAGGCGGCATGGGGGCCATCACGCAAGCCATGGCCGCTTCAGCGAAGGAAAAGGGCGTAGAAATTGTTACCAACGCAGCGGTTAAGAAAATTACCATGGCTAAGGGAACCGTCTCGGGTGTCGAACTTGAAAATGGCGAGATCTATACCGCAAAAATTATTGCCGCGAATACAGACCCTAACCGAACATTTCTCAAGCTTCTAGGCGAGGAAAATCTCCCGAGTAGTTTTGTGCAAGATATCAAGGTGTTCCGGCAAGAATCGGCATCGCTTCGCATGAACTTAGCGCTAAGCGGTCAACCTGAATTTGCCTGCTTACCTGGATCAGTCATTGGAGATCATCATCGCAGTAGTATGACATTCATTGAGAATAAGGAACATGTGGAAGAGGCCTATCGTGCATCGCGCGCCGGTATTCCTGCTGATCCGCCCATCATAGAGGCGATTATCCCGACGACGATGGATGATAGTCTTGTCGAAAAGCCCGGGACTCATGTTATGAGCTTATTGTGTAAATACATGCCCTATGATTTGGCAGATGGAAAACATTGGGATGATGAGAAAGAAAAGGTTGTGGCTAATATTTTGAAATATTTAAAAGGGTTTATCCCTAACCTTTCGGATATTCTGGTTGGTTATCAATGCCTGACCCCTTTGGATTTAGAGCGGATGTTCGGGATGACCAGAGGCGATATATGCCATGGACGCCTTGAGCCGGATCAGTTGTTCAGCATGCGACCTCATCCAGACGCGGCCCAATATGCAACGCCGGTAAAGGGCCTATACTTGTGCGGCTCAGGAGCTCACCCTGGCGGCGGCGTCACAGGCGCACCTGGCCGCAATGCTGCCAAACGTATTCTCAAAGACGTGAAAAAACTCAAATGACCATCGAAAATGCAGCTCTTGAAGGCAACCCGCTCAATAGCTATTTGAAATTCGCTATTCCATCTATTGCTGGGTTATTGGCGGTATCTGCTGCGCCGATTATTGATGGCCTTTTTATTGCCAATTTTTTGGGCGTGCAGGCGCTCGCAGCAGTCAATTTACTAATTCCTGTATTCACAGTTCTATTTGGCGTGCCTTATATGATCGGAATTGGTGGGTCGGTTAGCGCTGGGAAATATATCGGAGAAAACAACAAGCCAGCGGCTAACCGAATATACGGTATGACAATTCTCACCGGAATTATTTATGCTTCGATTTTTGTTACAGTCGGTCTTTTGCTGAGCGAAAAACTGTTTTCGTTATTAGGCGCGAAGCGAGATCTATTTCCATTTTTGCACGAATACTTTGATACGCTCATCTTGTTTTTACCGGTCGAAGTGAGTGCGATTGTTTTATATTATTTTATCCGTGTCGCTGGGCACCCAGGTCTCGTATCTATTGGCGTGATCGTCAGCGTCCTATCCAATATCGTTTTGAACTATTTGTTTATAGTTGTTTTGAATATGGGTTTGCAAGGCGCTGCAATTGCAACAGGTCTGTCAGTTTTGTTAATGACCGCTATTCTTCTGTCTTACAGATTTTTTTCACGGGCATGGCTCGCCTTTAGTCCTGCGAGATCAGGCTGGAAAGATATGGCTTACTCTGCCTATAACGGCTTATCAGATTTGGTTGATGAAACATCAGCAGGTTTCGTCGCTTTTGCGTTAAATTTCATCGTGATTGCTAGGTATGGCGCTGAGGGCGTCGCGGCATTTGGCGTGGTAATGTATAGCCTCTTTATAGGTGTTTTATTTTTCTTTGCGTTGAACGAGACTTTGCAGGCTGTGGGTTCACAATGTTTCGGCGCCAGAGACGAGAAACGACTACGCCAATTCGTCAACATCAATTTTGCCCTCACCGTAATTTCAGCCCTGATCTTCTCAAGTTTATTGCTCATGTTTGGAGATGTTTTTGTAAGTCTGTTCATTGATGAAAGTGAAACGGCTTTGTTCGATTTGTCCAAAAGCTTTATCGCAATTTTGTGGCCGATTTTTATTTTTATCGGTTTAAACTTAATGGCGTCGGCCTATTTGACGGCAATCCATAAGCCCAATGAATCCACAGTGGTCGCTATGTTGCGGGCTTTGGTTTTACCGTTGGGGCTGCTTTATATATTGCTGAAGTTTTTCCCCCAAACTCCATTCTTATACGCGGTTTTAGCGGCGGAAGTTATGACTTTGTTTGTAGCTTTTGTTTTATATTTTAAGAATAAACCGGAAGGGCTTTTGGCCCGGAATTAATTTCTAATACGCCGACTTGAATTTTGCATAAATATCTGTATTTTGTGATCACAAATTAGATTGACGGGGCTATGACTAAGACAAATCAAAATATTGTGGGTCGCGACAGTTTTGGCAAGAAAAACTAAAATTTAAAATTCAGAAAAGAGAGAAATTTATGCTTGAAATTAGTGTTCAAAAACAATGTGCTTCACTGACAGATCTAGTTTTAACAGAATCGTTTGGCGTGCCTGTTGGCCCGTTACCAAAGCAAACTGATAGCGGTTTCTTTGAGCAAGATAATATGTTTTCAGGCACGTGGGAGTGTGAACCTGGAACGCTAGAGATTGATTTGGATTTGATGGAGTTCTGCCATCTGTTAAAAGGCCACTGGATTTTGACATCAGAATCCGGACAAGTGACAGAAGTAAAAGCTGGCGACAGCTGGATTTTTCCAAAAGGATGGAAGGGCACGGGCGAAGTGATCGAAACAGTCCGGAAGGTCTATTTCATTTTAACTTAGATGTTAGGTCTCAAAATCCATTCGAATGCGCTCCATGCCGTCTTGAATATCAAGACGGATTGACTCCCGGAGCGCGTCCGGGTCTTTACGCTTTAAAGCGTCCATAGCCATTTGGTGATGATCGACTTGAAGGGATGTGCCTAGGCGTCCGGTCACAACTCGCATAAATGGACCAAATTGAAGCCATAAACTCTCCACGAGACGTAGCATGATCGGGCTATTACTGGCTTGGTAAATGGTAAAGTGGAATTCCCAGTTTTTCAGGCTGTATTTTTCAGGATCATTCTTCGCGATAGCTTTCTCAAGCTGGGCATCAATTTTTTTAAGTTTTCTCACAAGAGCTGCATTTGAATGAATGGCAGCGCGAGATGCAATTTCTGGCTCAAGTAATGCCCTCGCCGCCCAAATTTCGTAAAAGCGCTCTTTCGTCATTGGCGCAACGGAAATTCTGCGTGTGCTTTGCATTTCAAGTGCGCCGAGCGCGACAAGTTTCCGGACAGCTTCGCGTATAGGCATAGCGCTGCAGCCTAACTGCTCGGCCAGTCCGCGAATGGTCAGAACTTTTCCGGGCTCAAATCCGCCTGTCAGGATTGAGTAGCGTAATTGTTTGTAAATTTCTTCATGCGCAATCGTTCGATCGGGAATGTCGTCTCTTACATTTGATGTACTAAGCTCCAATTTTCATTCCCTTTTGGTTTTACTGCGAAATATTTGACGCCCAATTTCGGTAGATTTTCAGCAAAGCCCTTGATCTAGTTATGAAACAAGAATAAGAATGTGATCACATTTTCAGTAATCGAAGCCGATCATATATCCGGATGTTCTATGGTAAAGATATTAATAGTAGAGGGCAATGTCAAAGCATTGCGAGAATTGACCGAAATCAACGGCGCGTTGACGCAGGGCGAGCTCTACAAAAACACATTAAATTCGCTGGCGGATGACTTAAATTGTTCAATCGTTTGTCCGTCGGACGAAGATGCGGTCTTGCCTATGGGTAACTCGCTTGCCGATTATGATGGAATAGTGTGGACGGGGTCGGCGCTGAATATATATGACGATGACGTCGCTATTACCCGTCAAGTCGATTTTATGAAAGCTTGCTTTGATGAAGAGACCAAAATGTTTGGCAGTTGTTGGGGGTTGCAAGTCGCCGTAGTCGCAACAGGCGGAGAAATTGCTGCCAATGATAAAGGGCGTCAAATTGGAATAGCGCGCGACATTGATTTAACCGACGCTGGCCGGACCCATCCTCTTTATAAGGGCAAGCCGCCGGTTTTTGACGCGATCAATATTCATTTGGATCATACCACAAGACTGCCCGAAGGCGCGATTGTGTTGTCGAGAAATGAACAAAGCGAAGTACAGGGCGTAGAGATTAAACGCGGAAGGTCTGTTTTTTGGGGTGTGCAATATCATCCGGAATTTGATCTTGGTTATATGTCTGGGCTCATCCGCCGATATGAAAAGAAGCTGATCGACGAGGGAATTAGCAAAGATAAAGCAGATGTTGAACAATGGGCTGCTGATTGGGCCAAGGCTGAAAATGAGGCGGCTGGCAGCAAGGTGACAGAAAAATATGCATTGACTTGTGATGTATTAGACGCCGAGGAACGTTTGAGAGAATTGTCAAATTGGCTTGATTTCCTACGGGAGCAAAAAGCGGATTGTGGTCAGAGGAAGAAAATCAGCCATGGCTAAAACAAATGAATATGAAGCCGTAGAAAAATGGCTCTCGGAGCGCAATGTCGAAGAGGTAGAGGTGCTTGTTGGTGACTTCGCTGGAATTACGCGCGGGAAGAAGAAGCCCGTCGATAAATTTATTAGCGCGCTTGGCGGCAATATCTTGAGAATGCCCGACTCGATTTTTGGAACGACAGTTGATTGTAACTTCGTTGAAAATGATCATATTACCGAGCTTGAAGAAGATGTTTTTCTTGTCCCTGATATTGATACGGCGGGCATGGTGCCATGGAATGATCGTCCCACCGCCTATTTTATTTGCGACGTGATGAACGCCGATGGCACAACTCATGACATGGCGCCTCGCCAAGTTTTGAAAAACGTTTTGAAGCTTTACGCAGATAAAGGCTGGAAGGCTGTTGTTGCGCCGGAATTTGAATTTACCCTGCTGGCTCAGAGCGAAGGGCCCTCACAAGAAGCGCCGATCGGTCGTTCAGGGCAGCCCGTTGTTTCACGGGGTGTCATGTCGCTAGATGGCATTAGTGAATTCGGAGCCATGTTTGACGACGTTAATCGCTATTGCGCTTTGATGGGTCTACCTATGGATGCGTTGGTTCAAGAAGCCGGCGTGGCGCAATTTGAATTTAATATCTCTCATGGGGACCCCGTTAAGCTCGCCGATAGTGCTTTTCAGTTTAAGCGGATCATGAAATGGGCCGCCGTTAAACATGGCTTCCATGCAAGCTTCATGGCCAAACCCTATGCGGAAGATTTTGGCAATGCCATGCATATGCATCAAAGTATCGTTGATCTGGAAACCGGTGAGAACGTTTTCGCGGATGATGCCGGAAAGGATACGGCGCTATTTCATTCTCATATCGCGGGACTACAAAAATATATGAGTGCGTCCATGCCGTTTTTCGCGCCTTATGAAAATTCTTATTTGCGGCTCAGTAACGCGCTTAGCTCACCGGTAAATACCCATTGGGGCCTCGAAAACCGCACTGTCGGATTACGTGTACCTGAAGGTGGAAAGTTATCTCGCCGGATTGAAAACCGTATTGCTGGATCGGACGTGAATCCATACCTTGCTCTCGCGGCTTCACTGGCTTGCGGATATCTTGGCATGGTCGAGAATCTAACACCGACGGATGCTATAGTCGGGTCTGCCTATGATCTTCCGGGTCATAAATTACCTCAACATATTTATGCTAGCTTAGATGCGCTGGATGAAAGCAAGGCTTTACGCCGCGTGTTGGGTGAAGCTTTTGTCACCACATATATCGATATCAAGAAATCGGAAATTGCGGCTCGGGCTCGCGTCCTGTCGTCTTGGGATATCGAGTACCTTCTAACCAACGTATAAAACTTAAAAGACGAACTGGAAATCCAATGAAAAATTTCAATCGCAATACCGCGCAGTGGCAAGAACTGGACCGCGATCATCACATCCACCCTTTTTCGGATGCTGCAAAGCTAAACGCGAAAGGTACGCGCGTTATCACCAAAGCCGAAGGATCTTACATTTGGGATTCAGAAGGCAATAAAATTCTCGATGGCATGGCTGGTCTTTGGTGCGTTAATGTTGGTTACGGACGTCAAGAAATTATCGATGCGGCTGACAAGCAAATGAAAGAGCTTTGCTATTACAATTCATTCTTTCAAACCTCTAACCCGCCGCAAATTGAATTAGGGCGGCTACTGTCAGACGTGACGCCGGACGGGTTTGATCATTTCTTCTATTCAAGTTCCGGCTCAGAAGCCAATGACACGGTCGTGCGCATGGTTAGGCACTATTGGGAAATACTCGGTAAGACCACAAAGAAGACCATTATCAGCCGAAACAACGCCTATCATGGTAGCACGTTGGCTGGCACTAGTCTTGGCGGCATGAAGTATATGCATGAAATGGGCGGATCTTTGCTACCCGGCTTTGAGCATATTAGTCAGCCGCATTGGTATCTGGACGGCGGCGCTGCTACTGAGGAAGAATTCGGTTTGGCCTGCGCGCAGGAACTTGAAGCCAAGATTAAAGAAATCGGCGCAGACAATGTCGCCGCTTTTATTGGTGAACCCATTCAGGGCGCAGGGGGGGTTATTGTTCCGCCAGCCAATTACTGGCCCGAAATTCAAAGGATTTGTCATAAATACGATATTCTTTTGTGCGCCGATGAAGTGATTTGCGGATTTGGCCGTACAGGCACTTGGTTTGGCTCTGAAACTATGGGTATCAAACCTGATGTCATCACAATGGCAAAAGGACTGTCGTCTGGATATTTGCCTATCTCCGCTGTCGGTCTACACCAGCATGTCGCCCAGACTATCATTGAAGGCGGCGACATCAATCACGGCTATACTTATTCTGGACATCCGGTTGCATCAGCTGCCGCCATTGCGAACATAAATTATATCATCGATCATAATATTGTTGAAATAGTTGGTTCTGAAACTGGGCCTTACTTGCAAAAGGGATTTCAGGACCTGGCCGATCGCCACGTAATGGTTGGCGAAGCTCGCGGGCGGGGCATGATGGGAGCCTTGCAAATGGTGCAGGATAAGGACGTTCGAAAACTGTTCGATGCGGATCTTGATGTCGGGAACAAATGCCGCGATCATTGCTTTGAAAACAATCTGATCATGCGAGCCGTGGGTCAGTCGATGATCGTTAGTCCTCCTTTGACTATGACGATTAGCGAAATTGATGAACTGCTTGAAAAAGCCGAGATGTGTCTTGATTTAACCGCCCGCGATCTGGGTATTGCCTAAGCGTTTTCGCTTGTTTCAAAGTTTGATGTCATGAGTACAACGATAAATTCACAGTCCTATTACAGCGCGTCTGTCAATGACCATACCGCTTATCCCGAGCTGCTGGGCGAACAAAGCGCTGATATTTGCGTAATTGGCGGCGGATTTACAGGAATGGCGTCAGCGCTCAGATTAGCTGAGCGAGGGTTTTCGGTTGCCGTGGTTGAGTCGGAGACCATTGGCTACGGGGCCTCTGGTCGTAATGGCGGACAATTGATCCATGGCCTTGGCGGAGCGGGTACTTTAAAGCGGCAATATGGCAAAGAGATTGACGCCTTCATCAATAAGCTACGCTGGCGCGGCAATGAAATTGTCGAAGAGAATATTGAAAAATACAATATCGATTGCGATTTTAAACGCGGCTATATGGATTGCGCGTTCAAAGATCGTCAAGTCCGTGACCTCGAAGAAGAGCTCGAATTTCAAACCGAGCACGGTATGGGCGATCATTTCCGGAAAGTTAGCGCGGAAGAGATGGGCGACTATATTGGTACAAAGGTTTATAAAGGCGGGCTGTATAATGATCGCGATGGTCACCTACATCCGCTAAATCTTTGCCGCGGAGAAGCTAAGGTAGCCGCTGGATTAGGCGTTCAGATATTTGAGCAAAGTCTAGTGACCCATATAACGCACGGCAAAAACCCGATTGTCCACACGGCCAAAGGTCAGGTGAAAGCCAAGCAAGTGATTATTGCCGGGAATGCCTACCACCTTTTGGAGAAAAAACATTTAGGCGGCGTCGTCTTTCCTGCTGGCACTTATATTATAGCGACAGAACAGCTGAGCGAGAATATGGCGAAATCACTTTTGCCAAGTGATGCAGCGGTTTGCGATATTAGTAATATGCTTGATTACTATCGCCTTTCTGCGGATCGCCGTATGTTGTTTGGTGGGCAGTGTAATTATTCAGGGCGTAACCCCAAAGATATCAAAGCCGCTATGCTGCCACGCATGCTAAAAGTCTTCCCTGAACTCAAGGATTCAGACATTGAATTTGGCTGGGGCGGCATGATTGGTATCGTCGTCAATCGCTTGCCGCATGTCGGCCGTATGGGAGATAATGTTTATTATGCCCAAGGCTATTCAGGACACGGTATCAACCAAACACATATAATCAGTGAAATTCTAGCTGATGCTATCACCGGACAAATGGAAGACTTTGATGTCTTCGCCAAAGCCAAGCATTTTAAAATTAGAGCGCCGCGGTGGGTCGGAAATAATATGATTGCTCTTGGCATGTTATATTACCGAATGCAGGATTTGATGTGATGATTGACATAGGAAGAATGTAATTTGAATTTTATTCCCGAAAGCCCGGTTGTTCGTGAACGTCTTTTTCTGGCGATTAAATGGCTGACCTATGGTTGGCTGATCTATAATGGCTACCAATTTTTCGCCGATGAAAGCCTTGCAGCGCAAACGACATTTAATGGACAGGTTTCGGTCTCTGAAATTATCTCAGTTTATTCAGGATCAATTGATACAGCTTTTTGGATATTTTTACTGCTTCTTTTGGAACTCGAGACCTATATTATTGATGATGAAATTCTAAAAAAACCTGTTGTTAAATGGTCGATGTTTGCACTTAGGGCTTTGTGTTATGCCGTCATCCTTTACGCGGTATATGGATATATCGTCAAAATGTTGTTTCAGGCCGATATGTCGACATTTCCCGTCACCAACCCGTGCGATTTAGTTGGGCAAAACTTTTCGCTTCTGACTTATGTTGAAGAATATGAAGCCATCACTATGGAAAATTGTCAGGCCCTTGCCGGGCAGGATTTATGGCGGCTTAATGGGCATGATATAATCGCGCCGCATAAGGACCTTAAATATGCGCTGAATGTGTCTTGGATCGATGTGGTGAATTCGGTTGTTTGGGTGGCAGTAGTTGCGATCTTGGAAGTCGACGTTTGGTTTCAGCTTAAGGGGCAGGACAAAGGCCGCCTTCAAAAGACCGTCACGATATTGAAATTTGTTTTATATGCTATTCTTTTTGGCTGTGCGCTAGCCTGGTGGTACACGGGAGTATTTCTTGATTTCTCTGATGCGTTCCTATGGTTGTTTGCCTTCTTCTTTATCGAGATGAACATCGTGCGGTGGCAAAAAGAAATTGAAGAAGAAGCGGCGCTAACAACGGCCAATCAATAGCGGAGTATGACTATGTCTAACAAAACCAAATCCTACTGGGAAAAAATGATCCCGAAGCTGAATTTTTCGTCGCGGGCTATCATTGATGGCAAACAAGTTAATGCGGCTTCCGGTCAGACCTTTGATTGCGTTAGCCCAATTGACGGCAGAGTTTTAACGGTTGTCGCTAGATGCGGGAGCGAAGATATTGAGCGCGCAGTCGCTGCATCGCGCAGAGCATTTGAAAGCGGCGTATGGGCTGACCAAGCACCAGGTGAACGCAAGAAGGTCCTCCAACGATTTGCGCGAATTATCGAAGCTCACGCCGACGAATTGGCTTTGCTGGAAACCCTCGATATGGGTAAGCCGATTGAGGACAGCCTGAATGTGGATGTGGCGGCGACCGTTCGCTGCATAGATTGGAATGCCGAAGCCATCGATAAAATTTATGATGAAATCGCGCCAACGGGCAAGCATGAGCTTGGTCTTGTAACCCGCGAACCGCTCGGTGTTATCGGCGCAATTGTGCCGTGGAACTTCCCAATGCTAATGGCATCATGGAAACTTGGCCCGGCGCTTGCGACAGGTAATTCGGTCGTTTTGAAACCATCTGAAAAATCACCACTGACAGCGATCCGATTAGCAGAACTAGCATTGGAAGCTGGACTGCCTGTAGGTGTATTCAACGTCGTGACTGGCTATGGACAAGAAGCCGGCGAACCCATTGCGGCGCATATGGATGTTGATGGATTAGTGTTCACAGGCTCAACAGCTGTGGGCAAACATTTACTCAGCACAGCAGCCCTTAGTAATATGAAACGAACCTTTGTTGAATGCGGCGGGAAAAGTCCCAATGTGGTTTTTCCGGATGCGCCTGATCTCGACACTGCTGCTGAAGCTGCCGCATCTGCAATTTTCTTCAATCAAGGCGAGGTTTGTACGGCTGGATCTCGGCTCTTGATACATGAAGATATTCGCGTAGATTTTGTTGATGCTGTGGTCAAGGCCGCCTCGCAAATGCATCCATCTCACCCACTTGAACCCGGAGCGTCCATGGGCGCAATGGTTGATAATACTCAAATGGACCGCGTGATGAACTTCATCAAAAGCGGCTCAGATGAGGGCGCTTCCTTGCGCCACGGTGGCGAGAAAGCCAATATCGAACCCAATGGCTGCTACATTGAACCAACCGTTTTCGATAATGTTTCCTCAGACATGACCATTGCCAAAGAAGAAATTTTTGGGCCTGTTTTATCTTGTATTGGGTTCAAGGACGAAGCCGAAGCCGTACGGATTGCCAATGATACGCCTTACGGGCTTGCAGCCGCCGTGTGGACAAGTGATCTAAGCCGGGCACATCGGGTGGCTGGTAAAATCCGGGCCGGGAGTGTCTGGGTCAATTACTATGACGGCGGCGACATGACAGCGCCGTTTGGTGGGTTTAAACAGTCCGGAAATGGGCGCGATAAATCTCTACACGCGCTCGATAAATATACAGAGCTCAAAGCGACGTGGATCAATCTAGCGAATTAAGATATGGGTAAACTCTTTGCAAAAGTCGTTTCGGTGCATTTGGGCACTGAAGGTAATTTAGGCAAAGTGCCTGCAAAATATTTGCAGACGGAACTCGATGGTTTTGTAGGCGACCGACACAGATCATTTTCGAGGGAAAATTGGGCCCATGACAAACAAGCCGAAGGGGTCGTTCGGCGCAATGAACGTCATTGGTCCGCAATTTCAATTGAGGAACTTGCGCAAATAGAGCGCGACATGGATTTAAAAGAACCACTGACCGCGGCGAGTATTGGCGTAAATATATGTTTGTCAGGGGTGCCAAGTTTTTCTCGCCTGCCTAAGGGAACTATATTCAAATTCCCGTCAGGCGCGGAGCTTATGGTCGAGGAATATAATCCGCCGTGCAAAGAAATGGGCGAGAAACTCGCAATAACATATACCACTAATTCTGGAAAAGATCTGATCTTTAGTGACTTTTCAAAAGCGGCTAAACTTAGCCGCGGCCTAATTGGCGTTGTTGAAGTCGCGGGTAGGATTAATGTCGGTGACGACGTTAAAATTATGCCGTATATTCAGCCCCGTTGGCTGACTTGAATTAGCCCATTATTGTGTTTGAGTTTTCGCTAGATTGTCGGCTTCTTCTAGTTCCTCGCGCCATAGTGAGAGGTTGTTATCCAGCATGGCAAATCCGGCAATCCAGACAAATTCATCCCACGCATAAACGATATGTCCGTAAACAAACCAATGTATTGCGGCGAGTATGATGGCTAGGTAGGCGGCATATTCGAGACGCTTGCTCCACTTGATAGCGGAGCTGTCATAGTGACCCCTGTTTTGAACTTGAATATTAAATTCAATCATTACGATTATAATGAGCCAGCTGATATTTTCCATTATGTCAATTCGGCCAAAACGATTTTCTAAAGCCAGTCCAGCCGTGTCTGTCACTACAGGTTCGTGGGGGTAAAGATAAAGAGCGTCTGCATATGGAATAGTTTCGCAAGTCTGAGCATTGACAGTGTCGTAAGCCAGGTTTCTAACGAACGATAATTCTTGGCCAGCTAGGGAGCAAAGATCAGTGATGTTGCTGACCATGGGAATGTTACTTATGTTTCCGAATGCGACCAAATAGGAAAAAGTGGTTTGCAAAATAAATCCATAACACAGGACCTTTGCACCGATCATTAGCCCGCCAATCCACTTATTGTCGAAATCATCTTCTAACCAGTAGGTCTCTATTTCAAATAAACCGATTAAAAATATCCAAGCGATATCATCAAGGGTTGTGGCATAGGCTGACAATTTTTCCATCAAAGTTGGATTGTCCGTTAGGGTGTGTTGCGCATTGGCCCAATCTTCATATCCGTAATAGGCTAGGTTTATAAAAAGCAGCGTGTAGATAACCCATTTGAGATTTGGGAAAACCCGGCTTCTAATAAAATGGGAAAACCCTGACTTGCTAGACCCTTGTAGCACTTCATTCATTGCAAATCCCCAATTTGATTGCGCTCAAAATCGTATTTATATAGTTCTTTAAAATTGATAATCGTCCTTGGGTCCCGAAACACGCACATTAATCGTATTTTATTTTATAATAATTGTTGATGCTTGCTTGAAAATTCTAATTTGTGATCACATAATGCGGTTAAAGCATATATTGCCTCCAGTTACAATGAGAGGCGCTCAATAATGAGTATCGGGAGAATAATATGGGCAAGCATGATAAATATGATGCTATCGTAGCGGGGGCAGGTCACAACGGATTGACCACCGCTTGCTACCTCGCCAAAGCTGGCTTGAAAACTTTGGTCATCGAGAAAAATGATATGATCGGCGGCGCCGCTATCAGCCGTGAATTATATGAAGGCTGGACATATTCCAATTGCTCTTATGTGTGCTCACTCCTTCGCCAAGAGGTTATCCGCGATCTCGAATTGCCGCGTTTTGGTTTACAGGTCGTGCCTTATCAGGGGTCCGTATCTTTCCACGAAGATGGTGGATATTTTTCATCCTATGACGACCATCACGCCTTTCGCCGGGAAGTCGCGCGCTTTAGCGAAAAAGATGTCGATGCCTATGATCGATACTCCCAGCTGGTCATGCGTCAATGCCGTTTCATACGGCCGTTTTTATTGCGGACAGCGCCTGATCCTACAACGCTTAGACCTCGCGATATTGGTGAGTTAATTTTTCTAGCCAAACGTATTCATGACTTGGGACAAAAAGAAGTTGGCGAAATGGTTCGCTTCTGGACCATGTCTGTCGGTGATTTCTTAGACGAACATTTTGAAACCCCTATTATTAAGGCGGCAATGGCAGGGTCCGGTATTATCGGAACGGGTCTGGGCGTTTATTCTCCTGGCACTGCTTATGTTTTGTTGCATCATTATATGGGCGATGTAGATGGATCTATCGGCGCGTGGGGTTTTGCTCGGGGCGCTATGGGCGCGATTACCAAAGCTCTTGGCGCCGCCTTTAAAGAGGCTGGCGGTGAGATTACTATGGGCTCCGGTGTCAATGAATTTTTGATCAAGAACGGGAAGGTCTCTGGTGTGGCGCTTGATAATGGCGACGAGTATCACGCGCCAATTATTGCCTCTAATATGGACGTTAAGCGCACAGTGCTCAAACATATCGGCCGTGAAAAATTACCTGCAGATTATGTAAGGTCTGTCGAGCGTTTCAAAATTCGCGGTTCCAGCGGAAAGCTGAATATTGCTCTGGATAGCTTGCCTAAGTTCCCGGCGCTTCCCAACGATAATTTGATGTTTAGCGGCGACATGTCCTGCAGCTCATCTTTGCAAAACCTTGAAATGGCCTATGATGATTGGAAAGATGGACGGTTCTCTAAAAAGCCGTTCTTTGACATGTTGATCCCGTCGCGGATCGACCCAACGCTTGCGCCTCCCGGCAAGCACATGATGTCTGTCTTCACGCAATACTGCCCTTACGATTTGAATGTGGACGGCGTCCGTAGTCCAGACAATTGGAACGAAGCAACCAAGAAGGCTTTCGCAGATTCTGTCTATGATAGGCTTGAAATTGTTTGTCCTGATATCCGTGACCGTGTCCTGCACGCCGAAGTGCGCACACCGCTTGATATCGAAAATGAAGTCGGTCTGACCGAAGGCAATATCTTCCAAGGTGAGCTTACCTTTGACCAGCTCTTATTCAACCGGCCTGTTCCCGGTTACGCTCAATATAATACGCCGATTGACGGCCTGTTTATTGTAGGCTCGTCGACCCACCCAGGCGGCGGCGTTATGGCCGCGCCAGGGGCTAATGCGGCACGTGAGATTCTACGTCGAATCGGTAAAGGCAAGTCCATGCCTGACTTTAATCCAAAAATAGCGGCGTAGGGGAGCGATATGAGTCACTCTGATAAATTTGACGTCATCGTTATCGGCGCAGGTCACAACGGCTTGGCGGCTGCGGCAACCTTAGCCAAACGTGGTAAGAAAGTTTGCGTATTAGAGCGCACAAATGCTATTGGCGGCATGGCACAATCTCGGGACAATGACGGAACGTCTGTTCCTTATATTGCGCATCTGCTTCACAATCTGAACCCGACCGTGGTCAAAGAGCTTGGCCTGTCGAGCGCAATTAAACTCAAAGAACTGCCGACAATCGCTCTGGATCCTGATGGACGCCATATAGAAATAGCAGGCAATAAAGCCCAGTACACAGACGGCAGCGCCCATCCAGACGCCGCTATCTATGAAGAAATTCGAGCTCGTATTATTAAATTTGGGCAACTGCTTGAACCGATGGCGGCGCGAACAGCGCCGGACCTTTCAGAAGGGGCTAGCTTTGCCGGACTCCCTGAGCTTATGCCGCTGGCTAAACTCGGCCTGAAAATGAAGCTCATGGGCAAAAAAGAAATGCGTGAATTTATGCGTATTGCTCTGTCTAATGTTTACGACTTAATCTTGGATGATATGGAAGATGGCGTTTTGGCCGGAAGCCTTGCCGCAGATTCTGTTTGGGGCATGTGGACGGGTCCGAGATCTCCGGGAACCGTTTTGTCTCTGATGTATCGTTACTGCACGGGCGGGCAATCCAGCTTGCCCATTGGCGGGATGGGCGCGATTAGCCACGCCATCGCTGATGTTGCTAAAAATAACGGCGCGCAAATCAGGACCAATAGCGCCGCTGAGAAGCTTGTTGTCGAAGATGATCAGGTTACCGGCGTTGTGCTCAAAGACGGAACGACCATTGAAACCAAAGCTGTCATGTCGTCCGCCGGAGCTTTCCAATCTATGATGATTGGCGGCCATGAAAACTTTGATGTGGAGGCCGTCAGGCGTCTTAGAAATGTTCGCTCTAAAGGCACAACCGCGAAAGTCAATATTGTCTTAAAAGACGTTCCAGAAATTGCTGGTTTATCTGATAGTCAAATGGCGAGCCGTCTTTTAATTGCGCCGTCTGCCTATTACATCGAGCAGGCTTTTAACGCTATAAAATACGGTGAAATGCCACCAGCGCCCGTGATTGAAGCGGTAATTCCTAGTCTATCTGATACCTCTATTGCTGCGAGTGGGAAGCATGTGTTGTCAGCTGTTGTTCAATATATCCCTTATTACCTTGAGGGTGGGTGGAACGATAAAGCACGTAACAAGCTTACGAAAATTGTCGTGGACACATTGTCGAAATATGCGCCTGATCTACGGGATAAGATCGATTATACTGAAACCTTGTCACCAGCGGATATCGAACAGGAAACAGGGGCCCCAGGCGGTCACTGGCATCACTGTGAATTTAGCACGGATCAAATGCTGGCTGTGCGCCCCGTCAACTTGTTGGCCCGATATGCGTTTGGCATTAAAGGGTTTTATCTTTGCGGGGCTAGCGCTCATCCGGGCGGAGATGTCAGTGGACTAGCGGGCCGAAACAGCGCTTTGCAACTGATCAAAGATGGAGCAGCATCATGAGGAAGCCAGCTAAAAAGACTGAAAAGCGTTTCACTCCGCAAAAGACGCAGACCACGCCGTTTCATCCAAGGACGAATCAGTTTAATTTGATGCAAAACTGGGATGACTGGGCAGGTTACTTGGCTGCGAATGTCTATGAGTCTTTTGAAAAAGAATATTTTGCCATTCGAAATCAATCGACCTTGCTTGATATTTCGCCGATGTGTAAATATCGCATCAAAGGCCCCGATGCCCGAAAGGTCTTGGACCGGGTCGTTATTCGTAACGTCAAAAAAATCAGAACTGGCCGGGTTGGTTACACATTATGGTGCGACGAAGAAGGCATGACGATTGATGACGGGACGATTTTTCGTTTTGGCAAACAAGACTTCATGTTGCTATGTGCGGAGCATATGTACTCTTGGTTACAAGATGCGGCATGGGGGTACGATGTCGAAGTCATTGACGAGAGTCACAATATTTGCGGCTTAGCGCTGCAAGGACCGACATCTTATTCCGTCATAAAGGAAGCTGGTTTTAAAGGCGTTGAAACCATGAAGCCTTTTGACCTTCGTGAAGTGGAACCAGGTCTTTGGTTGTCCCGCACGGGTTACACAGGTGATCTTGGCTATGAGTTTCTAACTGAAAATAAAAATGCTCTCAAACTTTGGGACCGGCTCTGGAAAGCTGGCCGCCAAAACTGGGGTCTTATTCCAATTGGTCTTGAGGCTCTTGAACTTGTGCGGCTTGAAACGGGCTTTATTGCGCCGGGAGTTGATTTTCAAGCGGCCCATGCTGTGTCTCGGGTTGGTCGTGGCCGCACACCGTTCGAGCTTGGTTTTGGTAAGTTGGTCGACTTCAATAAAGGTCATTTCAACGGTCGCCGTGCTTTGCTCGAACATCAAAAGAACGGCAAGCGGTATAACCTCGTGAAGCTTGATATTGAAGATAAATATCCAGCAGATTCTTCCTACGTCTATGTGGGTAAGGAAAAGCATATTGGGTTTGTCACATCCGCAGCTTGGTCGCCAACAACAAAGCGCAATATTGCGCTGGCTGAACTGGAAGCCCCTTACGGCGATACCATACGCGACGGTATTTGGGTCGAAGTTTATGTGGATAAAGAAGGAAAATGGTATCGCATAAACGCGAAGGCAACCGTTGTCGATGGCTCTTTTTTCTCAAATCCGCGAACTCGCCAAACTCCTCCAGGACCATTCTAGCCGGAAATATTATGAGCAAGGAAATACCAGGGCCAAAGACACGTGCCGTTCTTGAGCGGGGTGTTCCGCTTTTTCTAAATGGCCTTAATTATGAAAAAGAAGCCACGCGGGCAGCCCGCCGAGGCTTTCGCGCAGCTAGTCAACTGGTCATTGACCGAGCGAAGGGCGATTTTATTTGGGATGTTGATGGTAATAAATTTATAGATTTCCAAAACGGCTGGGCAACGAACCCTTTGGGAAATGCTCATCCAGAAATTATCGAAGCCGTGACAAAAGCCTTTGAGCGTTACGGGTTTCATTATGATCACCCACTTCGTTATGAACTTGCTGAAAAGCTCGCCGGCATTATGCCTGGCAATAAGTTGCCCAGGTTTAGCTATGAGGTTTCTGGGACAGAGGCTGCCGAGTCAGCGGTCTATATGGCCATGTGTTATAAACGCAGACGACATGTGATATCTTTTAGCTCTTCCTATCATGGCAATAGTATAGGGACCAAAGTCATGAGCGGCGGCGCGCCTGAATACAAACCCTATCTTGAAGGCTGGCGCGGCGGCGTTATTTCTGCGCCTTTTCCTTATAGTGACCATGTACCAGCTGGCATGACAGAAGAACAATATTCTGACTATTGCCTTTGGTATATCGACACTCATATTCCCGCCAGCGTTGCGGCTAAAGACAACATAGCCGCTGTATTGATTGAGCCGGGCCTTGCTGAAGGCGGTAACTGGATTCCCAACAAAGTATTCCTTCAGGGCATTCGTAAAATTTGTGACAAAAACAGTTGGCTTATGATTGCCGATGAGGTGCTGACCGGCCTTGGCCGAACCGGTAAAATGTGGGCGGTTGAACATTACGATGTGATCCCCGATATTATGGTTGTTGGTAAAAACCTCTCCGGCGGCATAGAACCGTGTGCCGGCGTTGCGGCGCGCGATGAAATCCTGGGTGATAACCCTGAGTTTACAGCAGGGTCGACTTTTGCGGGAACGCCAGCAGGTTGCGCAGCCGGATTGAAAACCCTTGAAATATTTGAACGTGATAACGTTGTTGAGCACGCCGCAAAATTAACTGAAATTGCTGAGGGCATAATGAGCTCTTGGGAGCGGAAATACGAAATTGTCCGCCAAGTCCGCGGCAACGGACTTTTGATAGGGGTTAGTTTTCAAAGCCCTGAGGGCAAAGATGAAGACGCAAATTGGTGGTATTCTAGAGCCGTGCGAGGGCAAATGCTGCAAAATGGAGTATGGGCGATCAGCGACCGCGAAGATACTATCCGTATGTATCCGGCGCTTAATATGGAAGAAAAAACCTTACGTGACGGGCTGGCTGTGATGGAAGAGGCGATCGCAAAGATAAACCGCGAAGGCCAAAATGTCGGCGATAGCCCCGCATGGCCGACAGGCGTCGCTGGATTTTAGGAGATTCCCATGAGTGTCAAATATGTAACTAAAGTCACCTGTGATATCGAAGGTTCCGATGACACTATAGCCCCAGAAAAATTAATATCTGGGCAGAGTAAGACAACAGCTTGGAACGCATTTTCTGATAGTACCGGTCAGTTTCATGTCGGGCATTGGGCGAGCGGCCCTTGTATAATTAAAGTTTCATACTCAGAAAACGAATACTGCGTTTTAACTCAAGGATCTGCGATTGTCACAGACGATGCTGGTAATAGCGAAACATTTAAAGCTGGTGAGCCGTTTGTACTTCACGCCGGTTTCGAGGGGACATGGGAAT
>JABABK010000010.1:0-44060 GCA_014238285.1 Hellea sp. | reverse complement strand
ATTTTTGAAGCTAATTCGTGAGGTAAGTCGATGAGCAAGACACCAACCCTTCCGACGTTTGATAAAAACTCGTCAACAGATGAGATCGTCAAAGCCCTTCGTCACGTCGGCGGGGCAATCATCCGCAATCAAGTCAGTGATGAATTGGCTGATAGTGTACGTAAAGAATTACGCCCTCATTTTGATGCACAAGGAAAATCGTCAGAAAGTGAATTTAACGGGTTTAGTACTTTACGGCTTAGTCGCGTTTTAGCTTATTCTCGAAGCGCGGCGGATATTATTGGCCATAGCCGTATTATGGAAATAGCTGACGCGATATTGCTGGATCAATGTGTTAACTATCAACTTGGTAGCACAACTGGGATCGAAATTCATCCCGGAGAAACAGCGCAAGAACTGCACAGAGATGATGAAATTTATCCGCTGTCTATGCCAGGAATCAATGTGCAGTTTAGCGCGCTTTGGGCGCTGGATGATTTTACCAAAGAGAACGGCGCGACCCATGTTGCTATAAACCCGCGCCGCAAACTTGAGCCGTTTACCATTCGCGAAGAAGATGTTGGTCAAGCTGTCATGCCCAAAGGGTCAGTGCTGCTATATTTAGGTCAGACTTGGCATGGCGGCGGTGCCAATCGCTCGCAAGCCCCTCGTGCTGCATTGATAAACACCTATAGTCTTGGCTGGCTGAAACCAGAGGTTAATTACACTCTGATGCACCCAAAAGAGTTAGTTCATAGCTTTGATCAACCAATTCCGCGCTTGCTCGGTTATCAAGGGCACGGTAGCCATATCGGACAATATCCCGGAGATCCTGACGGGATGTGGAATGAAGACGAAGATTAAGCGGTAAGGTATGAATCAACAAGCGCAACTTAAACAGGCTTTTGAACAAGCCGTGCAGGCACTTGACGAAAATGTGCCGGGCCGAGCTGAAATTATCCTGCGCAATACTTTGGCTGATTTCCCTAGCGAGCCTAACCTCACGCGCCTGCTCGGCGTTGCCTTGATGCAACAAGGACGTTTTAAAGAAGCTGAAGAGCGCCTCGTGCAGGTTATTAGAATGGCGCCCGATTTTGCGGAAGGCTATGAGACATTGGCCGAAATCCAAATGAGCTTAGGCAAGGGGGACGGGGCAATAGAGTCCTTACAAAAAGCGGTAGAGTTAAACCCGCAATCCGAATATGCAACTTTTAGGCTTGCCGAAATTCTCGCTATGGCAGGACGTGGATCCGAGGCCGATGAGGCTTTTGAAAAAGCTTTTGAAGTAAACCCGCTTCGCCGAAATATTGTCGAAGGCATGGAGTTATTCCGGGTTAAAAACTTCGATAAAGCTGAAAAAAGTTTTAGGGCCGTTCTGCGCAAAGACCCAGATAATATAGATGCCCTTCGGCTTCTGGGTATCGTCTCTATCCGTCAAAAGAAGCATTCAGACGCCGAAGCTCTGCTGCGCCGAGCCGTTACGCTTGCGCCGCAATTTTCTATGTGCTGGACCAATCTTGGTTTGGCTCAAATTGAACAAGGCAAATATGTTGACAGCGAATTCTCGCTTCAAAAGGCCTTAGAGCTCACGCCTGATGATCCCGAAATTTATGCAACGCTGGCGTCTGGATATGTTCAGTCTGGACGGCAGGAAGAGGCCATTGAAAATTACCAAAAGGCTTTGACGATTTTCGGCGATCATTTCCCGTCTCTACTGGGCCTTGGCCACGCCCTCAAAACCATCGGCAATCAAGAAGAAGCGATTGAGGCTTACCGTAATTGTGCGCGGGTTCGGCCAGATTATGGCGATGTGTTTTGGAGTCTTGCTAATCTAAAAACTTACAAGTTCACACCTGATGAAATTCAGATCATGCATGATCAAATCAATGATCCGAATGTTGATACGGATTCTGAAATATCGTTTTGCTTCGCCCTCGCCAAATCATACGAAAACGATGAAGACTATGATCGCGCTTTTGAGTTTTACGAACGGGGCAATGAGAAAAAACGCATGAAAGTGCAATATGATCCCTATGAGCTTGAACATATTGTCGACAATTTAATCGAGGTTTTCACGCCAGAATTCATCAAAGAACGCGAACGGTGGGGTTATCCTGACGCTGATCCTATTCTTGTCCTAGGACTGCCACGGTCCGGCTCAACATTGATCGAGCAAATCTTGGCCAGCCATTCAAGGGTCGAAGGAACGTCCGAGCTTTCCGACTTAATGCGTATCGCCGCGCAATCAGGCACGAACCGCGTCGACGGGCTGACTTATCCGCAAGTTCTGAACGTCTTGAAACAAGATGAAATCTTTGAACGCGGCCAAGACTATATTGACCAGACCAGACGCCAACGGACCGACCGACCTTTCTTCATTGATAAAATGCCGAATAATTTTTCGCATATAGGTCTGATGCATTTGATTCTGCCCAATGCCAAGATCATCGACGCGCGCCGTCATCCATTGGATAGCTGTTTTAGTTGTTACAAGCAGCTTTTCGCCAATGGACAAACGTTCTCTTATGATTTTTTTGATCTCGCCGAATATTATCAACAATATGTCCGCATTACGGAGCATTGGGATAAGGTTCTTCCAGGCAAAGTCCTTCGGGTTAATTACGCCGACGTCGTTGAGGATCTAGAAACACAGGCACGGCGTATGTTAGAGCATTGCGATTTGCCGTGGGAAGACGATGTGTTGGAGTTTCACAAAAACAAGCGGGCAGTCAGGACAGCAAGTTCCGAACAAGTACGTCAGCCGATTTATTCCAAAGGCTTGAATTATTGGAAACGGTTTGAGAAACATCTGACTCCGCTGATTGATCATTTAGAGCCCATTTTGGAAACCTTTCCGAATGAAGATCGGCCAGCTAGTTTATAAAGCCGCGGAAAAACTTCTGCAACTTCACCGTTATCGACGCAAAAACGAAAACATGGTATGTTCATCGCCTAAAATCGGGAGCGCCATATGCCACATTATACGCGTGGAAAAATACAATTTGAACATCACAATGTTGGAACAGTTGAAAGTTCCGAAGATGTTGTTGCGACTTATTCATGTCATCCACCACCGGCTGGGCGGCGTACGCGCGCCAATCCACAACTAACTTATGCGCCGCATCAACCCGCTAGTTTCGTGCAGCCAGAAGAGCGTCGACGGATTGTAAAATTTGCGGCTAATGCTAGCGAAACATTGGCGTTGAGTACAGTTATTGCAGAGCTCAAAGCTAGTTTTAAGATCAATACTCTTACCATAGACCTAAAAGGAATTCCGCAGGCTTGGCGGCGTCCCGAGCCATGCTTTGATCATACGATTGCAATTATTGTAAAAAGTGTTTTGCTGCGAATTGATGCCGTAGCCACGCAAAGTCTGACTTTGGATCGAGTTACTTGGCCAAAGGGTGATGCTCTAGCGCAATTTCGCATAATTGTGCCCGATCAATATCGTTTCATACGGCACAAGACCAGAAACCTAACCTGTTGCCCGTTAAAAGATGGCGAGCCCATGCCTCAGTATGAACCCGAACGCCAGCCATGGAGCGATCCAAATTTTGTAGACTTCTCTTTTGTTCCTCTTAAGCTTGAAATGGATTGGGGGTTGGGATTGGATTACCGATACAGATATCTTGAGGGCAAATGGAATCTTGGAGAATTACGATATCTGACGGAAGAAGAACTTGCTGGCGAGTCTGAGCCTAAACAGCCTTGGATATTACCACATCCAAAATTTGGCTTTTAATCAGAGTAGGCAGCTGCCATTTTTTTTGGAAACGAGATTGCATAATGGAAATTGAAAAAATGAACATGAAATTTGGAACCATAGCTTTGGCAGCGTTTCTGATAACATCTTGCGCCGCTGCCGATCATCAGCACAACTTCGCTGAGGAAGAGGTAAATACGAAAACAATAGGAATCGCTGAAGAAGCGGAAAATGCGAAAATACTAGGCAGCACTCTAGATACGCATGAAAAAAAATATTCCTATATTATGGGTGAGAGTTTCGCGGCCAGCATGAAACGTAAGCACGTCAGCCTAGATTATAACGCTTTTAAACTTGCTGTAGATGATTTTGAAGCGGGTCAAGAAATGCGACTAACAGAAAGGGATAAAACCGAGGCCTTAAATTTTGTTCGAGACCTTAGTATGAAAAAAATACAAGAAAACCGACAAGCTCTATTTACCAAAAATCAAACCGAGGGGAAAGATTTTTTGGCAAAAAATGCTTTGAAAGATGGTGTCGTAACCACAGAAAGCGGCCTTCAATACAGAAAAATATCCGCAGGATCAGGCGATCTTCCTGTGCTGGATAACCAAGTGAAAATCAATATTTTAGGCAGGACCATAGACGGCAAGGAATTCCAAAATACATACACTGAAGGTCAGCCAGCATCACTTCCGGTTAAGGGGCTCATTTCTGGCCTTACGGAAGGCCTTCAAATTATGCAGGTGGGTGATGTTTTTGAGTTTGTGATACCGCATAATCTTGCCTATGATAGTTCGAACCATCATAATTTAGGGCCATATAGAACTCTAATTTTTGAGATAAATTTGGTTGAAATCAGCGAGTAGAGTATTTTTCTTAATCAAATGGCCAAACTTCGAGGCCGTGTATCGCGTTTCTGACATCCATAGTCAGGTTATAGGTCTCTATGGTTTTCTGAGCCTCAAAATCATGAATAGTGACAGTCGAAGGTGAAGAGCCAGCGGCGACCAGATTATCCGATATTACGCAAAGCCCGCGGCCAAAGCCTTGGCGGGCAAGACTGGATTCATCAAGGCCAATATGGGTGAGTTTGCCCGGATCGAATTTTGGCACACGTAAAGCGGTTTGATCATTTCGGGTAATATATCGCACTGCATTCGAGTTGGTGTCGTTGAATAAGACGCCATCTTTAAAAGGCCGGGCATTATGTGTGCCTTTGGGCAGGGTCACGACGACACCAATTTTGGGGCTTTTAACCGATAATATGGCTTCTATATTGAGACCGCTAATAAACATCCCATCTTTGTTGCAGTAGATATTGTTGATATGGAGCTTGTTCAGTTGAATTGGGCCTTGATCTGAGTTGGGATCAAAGTTTTTAGCTTCGTAGCGATATCCATTGGTTTCAATGTGAATGCCCGAGACAAATTTTTCAGCTTTGAGATTAAACACGACAATGCTGTCAAATCCGGTTGAGCTAATGAACAAGTGCCCATTGAATTTTGAAATTTCATGGCAATGTTTCAAATATTGGTTGCGATAGGATGTGACGAGTTCAAATTTAGGTGAATAAACAAAAATTTCGTCGCTGGCCGCCACATAAATCTTGTCATCATGAAATTCAATGCCGCGTAGACCTCGGTCCCAACCGCGGCCTTGCCAGTCAATATCCATTTTATTCCAGTCAACGGTCTGAAAGGCTTGTTTTTTATCCAGATCGATCAGAAAAATACCGCCATGGCTTTCGCCTTGATAACTGCCGCGAACAACGGAGGTCGCAATTAATTTGGTCATTCAGCCGCCTGAGTTTCGGGATTTTGGATCGGGACATAGTCGAAGATAAAATTAATACGGTCTTCTTTGCCGCTATTAATGACGCCGTGTTTGAGTTGATTGTTAATTTCGTAAACCTTGCCGACTTCCATTTTGTAAGGCCGCCCATCGAGCATGAACCGTACGCGATCATTTGTTGTAATCGGAATATGAATTCGGTGAGAAATTCGAAAAGAATTTAAGTGGTCTATATGGGGTTTGATCCGCCCGCCTGCTTTGAGCTTGGCGGCCATGGACCGGATGATTGTGCCGCCTGGACCATAATGTTTTTCAATTACCTCATGCATGATAGGAATAGCATGTTCTGAAAGGCGGTCCCATCCGGCTTCTTTCGTGACATCAAGATTAGGCCAATTTTCATCGTCGCAAAACATCAGCACGAGTGTTTCTGTTTGGGCGTGGACGGCATATTCGCTTTGCCTGAATTGGTTTTCTTGCCAGGCGGTTTCTTCTTGTTTAAGAATGGCCGTGCGTAGCTTTTTAATGTCAATAGAACCAAGCTCTTTGATGGGTTGATCAATTTTCAAAATCGGATTCCTCAATAGTCAATCGACTATAACTTGGTCGATGACAGACTACAAATAATTTGGATCAATATTTAAGCCAAAGACAATAGTTTCTCGCAATACGGGTGATTTTGAAGAAAAGAATATGATTGTTGTGATCACAAATCGTCATTTTGACCCTTTTACCCCTTGCTCAAGGTGTCTTTTTTTGGTCTATTACGCATAATAATAAGGTCGAAATTGGCCGCCAGATATATTTTTGCGAGGGGACTATAATGCTCAATTCCAGAAATCGTTACATGCCGAGATTACGCCACGGTGTTTCGGCGATCGCCCTTACTGCCATGGTTGTCAGTAGTGAATCATTTGCTCAATCTGATGATAATGATGACAGACTCGAAATAGATGAAATCATTGTCACGGCCCGGAAGCGGAGTGAGACGCTTCAGGACGTTCCGATTTCGATCAAGGCGATTACCACAGAGCAAATTAGAGAACGGGGCATTGTCAATTTTGAAGACTATGCCAATTTCCTGCCAAGTGTTTCTTACGGGACAACCGCGCCAGGGGCGTCAACGATTGTATTTCGGGGCGCAGTTGCACAGCCAAGCGGATTTGGCGGACGTAGCTCCGCGACTTTGTATTTAGATGAACAACCGGTTACAGCCGATGGTCAAAACCCCGATATTCGAGCCGTCGATATTGAACGTATTGAAGCGCTTAGCGGGCCTCAGCCAACAACATTTGGCGCCGGTTCACAATCCGGCACGTTAAGAATTCTAACCAATAATCCCAACACACAAGAAACTGAAGGATTTGTCGAAGCATCGGTCAACGCCATTGAAGATGGCGGCGTTGGTTATGATGTCAGCGGCGCTGTAAACCTGCCACTCGTAGAAGATAAATTTGCGGTTAGGTTGGTTGGATTTCTGGCGGAAGAAGCTGGTTTTATTGACAATGTTTTAGGCGAGACAACAGGCAATAGTTCAAATTCAATCACGGCTAATAATGCTGATATGGTCGAGAAAAACTATAATGACACTCAAGTTTACGGCGGCCGCATTAAGGCTCTTGCCGAATTTAGCGAAGACTGGTCTTTGCTCGGTTCTCTGAATTATCAAAATACCGAAGCCAATGGATTAAACAATTTCGAACCCGGCGTTGGGGATTTGGATGTTGTCCGCTTTGCAAACGAGTTTAGAAACGATGAATGGTATCAAGCTGCGTTAACTCTTAAGGGTAATCTTGGCTTTGCGGAATTAACATCAACATCAAGCCTTTTTAGTAGAGATATCGCCTATGACTTTGATAATACGGCCTATATCGCTCGTTTTCAGGATCAAAATCAATATTTAGCCACGAGTTATTATGGCGTTACAATTAATCCGGATTTCTGCGCCGCGCCTTATTATTACGGCGGATATGCTTTCCTTTGTTCCTACGATACAGCGACAACGCGGGGACAAATGGTTAACCGCCAAACCGTCCGTGCATTTACCCATGAAACTCGTCTGACCAGCACTAACGAAGATAGCAGGTTTCAATGGCTAGTGGGAGCATTTTATAACCGGAATAGAGGTAAATTTGCCTTTGAACTTAATCAGTTTGATCGACCAGCAAGCCCGTCAGTACAAAATATGCACGTCGCATATCTTGGGTTCGCCGCGCCTGGCGTTACCGCATTTGCCTCAAATTCTAACACTTTAACCAAAGAGATCGCCGTATTTGGAGAGGCTACATTTGAGGTGACGGATAAATTGGAAGTCACAGGCGGTGCCCGTTGGCTCGAATATGAGATTGATTCATTTTATGACCAATTCTATTTGGAGTTCTATAATTTCAATACACTAGACGGTGTTGTCAAAGATGATGAAGTCGTGACCATGGCGAACATTAAATACAAGTTTAATGATGATGCCTTTGTTTACTTCACTCGGTCCGAGGGGATCAGAAATGGCGGAGTAGAGAACTTGCCACCGAGATCCACACTTGGAACGGGACTGAATTTCTTCGATTCGGATAAGCTAACCAACTATGAACTTGGCGTTAAGTCCACCCTAATGGACGGCCGCCTGACCGCGAACGTAACCGCTTTTCATCAATCCTGGGATGATTTTCAGCTCCAACTCGAAGACGCAACAACGACAGCATTCGGGATTGTGACGCAAAACATTGGTAGTGCTACGATGAAGGGGATCGAGGGTGAGTTTGCTTTGAAGGCCTCCCAAGAATTAGAGCTCAGTACAGCTTTTACACTTATAGACGCCCAATCTGACGTCACCGTTCCGTTTGGAGATACCGGATTGATCGCGGTTTCCAAAGGCGAACGATTGCCAACTGTTGCCGATTTCAAGATGAGTGCTTCGGCGCAATATACGACGGATATGAAGATGTTTGGCAATGATGCGGAAGGTGTGTTCCGTTTTGACTTCACACATGTTGGGGATTCAACCAATGGCATTCCCGGCAGTATATTCTTGTTTGGTGACACAGGGGCAGCGCCTCAAATTCAAGAATCCTATAATCTTGGAAATTTATCGATGGTCGTCAAAGTCGACGATTTTGACTTTAGTTTGAAGCTTAGCAATGTTTGGGATGAACGCGCGCAATTATTCATTCACCCAAGGTTTAACGACAATCGATCGATTACAAATGTACCTCGTAATATAACCTTTGGGGTCAGGAAAAACTTTTAACTAAGCTCCTCAAAATATTTGCTTTGAGAGTTCAGATGCCCTTATTTATCAGCGCTGGTTAGGTGCAGATCTTTAGCCCATTTCAAATGAGTGTTGTGTTATGAAAGTCATTGCGACCAATGTTGACGACTCCGTTGCTTTGATGCGTGAGAAAATTGCGCTTGGAAAAAGTAAAGGTGGGTTTGCACTCGATCCATATTTTTACCGCTCTCACTTAGTTCACAAAAATGAGCTCTCTTCCATACTTTTCAAAAGCTGGCTCTATGCGGCGCATGTATCTGAAATACCTAAGGCCGGCGATTTTGTGTTGTTCGAAGTCGGTGAAGATAGTTTTATTATTTCCAGAGACAAGCAGGGTGAAGTTCATGCCCTGATGAATGTCTGTCGCCATCGCGGCGCTCGTGTTTGCGAAGCCCAAAGCGGAAATACCAAGACCTTCGTTTGTCCTTATCACGCCTGGACTTATAATTCAGATGGTTCAATGCGCTCCGCCCGTCATATGGGTATGCTCGATGGCTTTGATAAAGAAGACTACGGACTCAAAAAGGCAAAAGTTTCAATTTTTCACGGTTTGATATTCATCAATTGCGATTTGGACGCGTCAGATCTGGAGCCCGCCTTTATGCCGATCAATGATCAGCTCGCCGGTTATGAGCTGGACAAAGCAAAAATCGCTCACAAGCAAACCTATAAAGTTGATGCCAATTGGAAGCTATGCCTTGAAAATTATCTAGAGTGTTATCACTGCGCCACGGCCCACAAAGCCTATGCAAAAAGCCACACTCTTGAAGACATTTATGAAAATGTTGCCGATCAAGTCGAGGCTATGCAAAAGATCGCGCCGGAAGTCACGGGCATACCGGGTATCGCCAACGAGCATCAAAAAATCTACATGGGCGCGGAGAGCTTTGGCGCCTGCGCGGCTGCGTCTCGTTATGGCCTCTATGAGGGTTACGTGACAGGCAGTCAGGACGGTAAGCCCGTCGCGCCTTTAATGGGCAAGTTTAAAGGCTATGATGGCGGGACTGGTGATTTCCATCTTGGGCCCGTGACATTCATGCTGAATTATCCCGATCACTGCGTGCTTTACCGGTTTATCCCGCGCGGCTTGACCGAGACCGATATGGAAGTGGTTTGGTATGTGAACGGCGGCGCCAAAGAGGGCGTTGATTATGACGTCGATAGAGTTACCGCGCTTTGGCACAACACCACGCTGGAAGATGAATACATCATCACCCGTAATAGCGAAGGCGTGAACTCACAGTTCTTTGAACCCGGCCCTTTTCATCCTGAGTTTGAAGAGGTCTCTATGATGTTCGTAGATTGGTATTTGGATACGCTAGAGAAATCCGTAACGAGGTCGTAGATATGATACGCATTAGTGGTTAGTATTTGAGGCATAACAATTAGTGCCTGAAGTTTACGAGGCACATTAGAGGTGAACAATGAGCGACGACGCTGCCAAACCTAAATCCGTTCGTAACAAGTTCGATGACCCACGCACGGTTTTCTTCGCCATTTTCATGGCGTTAGTCGGGTATACCGTGATGGTGAGCGTACCAGTTCTCAGCACTGCCCTTGTTCAGAAAGCCGGATTTTCAGCGGAGCAAGTAGGCCGAATTTGGGGGGCTGATCTGGGCGGACTATCTCTCGGTGCTATTATCGCTGCATTTACCGTTGCCAAGGTTAATAGGCGATATTTAGTTATAGCGGGGGTGGTATTATCTATTATCGCCAACGCATTATGCATGATGTTCACGACCTATGAACAATTACTAGCGCTTCGAGTGATTGCTGGCATAGGCAGCGGAATTTTCACGGCTGTCGCCGTTGTGACATTAGGCGGAACGACCAAGCCGGTAATTGCCTATAATTTGGAATTACTGGGGTTTGGTTTTTCTACTGCGCTTGAGCTGCATTTCTTGCCGAAATTTACGATGAATCAGATCTATTTCTTTTTTATTATTCTTGCCGTTATCTGTGCGGTTTTTGTTCGCCTAATACCCGCGCGACAGTCCACTGAAGAAGAACTTGTTCAACAAGAGAAACAACAAGATGATCGCGAAGATTGGCATGTGCCAAAAATCCTAGCGGTGATTTGCCTAATAGCGATTTGCTTTACCTACATCAATATAGGCGGGTATTATACATACATTGAGCTGGCTGTTCTCGAAGGTGGTCTTGACGAAAGTTTCGTTGGAAATATCCTGACGTGGTCATCTATTTTTGCAATAATTGGTTGCGTGCTTGCCTATTTTGCGTCGCGCTACGGTTTGTTTAAACCCCTTTTTATATCTATTCTGGCGATGGCCGGGTGTGTAATGATGCTCAACTTTGGAATTACACCTAGTACATATGTGATAAGCATGTTTGGCTTCATGACATTGTGGACATTTGTCGATGTCTTCCAAACAGCGATGCTGGCGCATATGGATCGGAGCGGTTCCTTGGTTGCATTGGTGCCGAGCGTGCAGGGCTTTGGTCAATTTGTCGGTCCAAATATTGGCGCTTCGGTGCTTGGTGCCGGATTGGGATATGGCAGCGTGTTCCTAGTCAGCGGTAGCATGGCGCTTGTTGCGCTTGTGCTATATGTTGGTATTTCTATTTATATGCATCGGCGAAATCGTATACATGATAACCCAATTTGAATTCTGGGCTAAACGGGATTTGGCGGTGTTTTACTACGTCTTGGGTGGCTCCAAAAGGGTGCGTTTTGTAAGTGGCACTTGGCCCATTTTACATGCCACTTGAGTTCTTTTTGATAATATATCTCGGCCCAAATTTCTACGGGCGGTTTTCCGTCATTGTAATCAATATCCGCCATGGCTAGGCTTGATTTAAGGATTGGGGACCAAGTTTGCGCCATGACGGTTCCGATCTTATTGCCGTTCTTGCCATCAAACAAAAATGCGCTGGTTGGGACTTTATTGCCTTCCGCAATTAGTTTCACAAGGCATCGTTTTTGCGGGCGTTTGCTCTCTTTGATAAGGGCGCGCTTGCCTGTGAAATAGGGTTTGTCAAATTTGACGATCCAGTCGAGGCCAAGTTCATAGGGCGATCGATCATGGTCGGCGCGGATGGTTGTTTCAGCGGTATTAAAATCAAATCCCGGCATGATGAAACCTGCTTCGATCCGAACCATTTCTAATGTGTCGAGCCCGATAACCCGTATATCAAAGAGGCCGTGTTCCTTGACGGTGAAGATAGCATCCCAAATTCCGTGAGCGTCTTTCGGCGTGCCCCATAATTCATAACCCAGGTCACCTGTGAAACCCGTTCTAGATACCGTGACGGGGATCTTTCCTATTTTGGTATGTATGATGCCAAAGGGCTTTAATTTTTCTAAGCCCTCTATGCCAGCTGCTGTTAAGACTGAAAACGACGTTGGTCCCTGAACCGATAGAGCCGCAACCTTATGAGTGTCTTTTTCGATCGTGACATCGAATCCAATGCTGGAAAGCATGAGCCAGTCGAGCTGGTGATGTTGAGCGCATAGGCGGTAGACACCCTTTTCAAGATGAAAAATCGTGCCATCGTCAATGACCTTGCCTTCATCATTGCACCAAACAGCATAAGTAACCCGCTTTGGTTTGAGCTTGGAAACATCGCGGGTCACAAGCCTGTTTAAAAAAGCACAAGCGTCAGGTCCGGTGATGAGGTATTTCTCCATCGGCGTAAGATCCATGACGCTGCAGGAACTACGGACCGCGAAATACTCAGAGGCGACTGTGTCTAGTACCCTGGGGGTCTGATACCCATTCCATCCTGTCCAGTCTTGGGTCTGACTGTGCAAAGCGAGACGGTCGTGAAATGGCGTTTTGGCAAGGACCTGCGTGAAATCATGTAGGCTCATACGTCACCTGACTTTGTCATCGCGAGTATTCGCTGCGCGGCATTGCGTCCGGGCAGACCGTTAATGCTGCCGCCCGGATGCGCCGCCGCCCCGCAGAGGAATAGGCCAGAAATCGGTGTGTTATATTGCGCGGTACCGTGAATGGGCCGCATCATAAAGGATTGATCGATTGCGATTTCGCCGTGATGCCAATGGCCGCCTTTGATATTATACTCAGACTCGATATCAACGGGCGTTAAGAGCTCATGATCCAAGATAAGGCTTTCAAAGCCGGGCGCATATCCTGCGACCGTATCAATAACCTTCTGCGTGAACGTTTTACGCTTTTTATCCCATCCCGCTTTGAGAGCATAGGGCGCGAAACTGGCGTTGACCGACATGGTGTGTTGCCCATCAGGTGATAAAGCCGGGTTATCGATAGTTGGGAATGTTATTTCTAGAACAGGCCGTTCTGAAAACTCACCATATTTGGACGGATTAAAAGCCTGTTCAATATAACGCATATTCGGCGCAATAAGCAGGCGGTGCCTGAGGCTCTCGGCGTCAAGGCTTGTAAAATTGGGGAGGCTTTTTAGGGCAAAATGCAGTTTAGCAACATCGCCATTGGTTCGGCTTTTACTGATCCTGTGCACGAACATGGCATCCAAATCTTGTACGCCGACTAAGTCCAAAAATGTCGATTTTGCATCGCTATTAGAGACGACTATATCAGCTGATATTTCTTCGACGTTTGAAAGCCTTACCCCCGTTACTTGATCATCGCTGAGCAAGATATCTTCGACCTTGCTCTGCGTGCGGATGTTAACACCGGCAGATGTTGCAGCGGTCGCTAGAGCTTCGCATATATTCGGGACGGCGCTAGTTAATTGGCGGTTTTCAGTTTCTCCGAATAAGCGCAGAATATAAGTTAAAACAGTGGTCGGCGTGCGAGGGGCCATGTGGTGGCCAATAACGGCATCAGCCGCGATTGCACCTTTCAAGGCTTCGCTGTCAAAGACTTCATTGAGAACATCGTAAATATTGATGCCGCCAACCCGAAGAAACTCTCGCATAGAGTCTGTTTTTAAACCAAAACGGACTTTCCAGCCAAGCTTAGCCAGTGTGATCTTGTCTTTAGTGTCCATGTTTTTGAGGCGTGGAGGCTTATTCATCATGAGCGGCGACAGGGCCTTGGCGTAGGCTAAGAACTCTTTTTTGAAAGCGCTATAGGCTTCCTGATCTTCAGATGAGAGGCTGCCGCCGCTGGCAGATGACTGGCCGAGATGAAGGTGATCCCCGCTCTTGCTTAATGAGATAGTATTAATTGTTCGGCTTTTACTCCTCGCATTATTTCCAATCTCTAAATCACTGATGATTTTCGGATGGAGTGGGTAGGCTAGATGGGCAAGTCCCGGGGCCGTAAAACCTTTAGAAAATTCACGAGGCGCTATTCCGCCACCAATTTGATCGCGCGCTTCCAACACAGTGACTTCATGACCAGCTTTAGCTAAATAAGCCGCGCATATCAGTCCATTATGCCCTGCACCAATGATGACTATATTGCGTTTTTTAGTCATCACCGAAATCCTCCGGCGTTGTGTCTTTTCGTTTCATGTCTCTTAGTATTTCACGAGCTGAATTTGCGCCCGGCGCGCCCATTACGCCGCCGCCTGGGTGGTTGGACGAGCTGCACATATACATGTTCTTCACTGGCCCTCTATATTGCGCATATCCCGGGAAGGGACGGTTAAATAATAGCTGATCAAGGGTAAGCTCACCTTGGAAGATATTGCCCTCGGTCAAGCCGACTTCAGCCTCGAGTTCCTTTGGCGTCCGAATTTCCGTGTGAACAATCAGGTCTTTAAAATTGGGGCTATATTCAGCGATCTGATCAATGACAGTTTTGCCAAAGGCATCGCGTTTAGTCTCGTCCCATCCGCCTTCTGGATTAACCGGGCAGTATTGCACAAAGACCGTCATCATATGTTTACCCGGGGGCGCCATGGTCGGGTCAAACTGCGTTGGAATCAACGTGTCCGTATAGGGATCAGCGGACCAGCGATTATCCTTCCAGTCATCATAGGCCCGTTCTAATCTTTGAAGTGAGTCCGTGAAATGCATATGGCCTAACGTAAGCGGAGAACCTTTCGGTAGAGCCGGGAAATCGGGAAGACCATCTAGGGCAATATTTAGCTTGCCCGAA
Organism: Hellea sp.; assembly: GCA_014238285.1. Lineage (GTDB taxonomy): Bacteria > Pseudomonadota > Alphaproteobacteria > Caulobacterales > Maricaulaceae > JACOMS01. The sequence continues at coordinate 29,305 of JABABK010000010.1, read as the reverse complement.
GAGCCGCGAATTTTAAAGTTCTCGGCGCGCTTAATCACATAAGACGGCAGGTCATCTTTATCCATGACGCTTAAAAAGGTTCGTTTCGCGTCGAGATTAGAGACGACTTTCTTGGCATTAATGACTTCACCAGAAGCGAGGGTAATGCCTGTCGCGCGGCCATTACTTACATTAATTTTCGAGACTTCAGCGCCTGTGCGAATTTCTCCGCCGAAATTTGTATAGGAGGCTGCAATAGCGCTGGATACAGAACCCATGCCGCCTTTGGCAAATCCCCATGAGCCGACATTACCGTCAACATCACCCATAGCGTGGTGAAGAAGGACATAAGCCGTGCCCGGGGAGTAAACCCCGAGGCCTGTTCCGATGACACTGCCGCCAGAATAATGGGCCAGGAATGCAGGGTTCTCAAAATACTCTTCTAGATATTCCCCGATGGACATGGTGAAAAACCGCATGAATTCATAAAGTTGACTTTCGGAAAGTCCATGGAATTTTTTAAGAAGATATCCGAATTCCATGACGTCGCGGGGTTTGAAAGACGTCGGATCAGGCGGTGTTCTGAGCAGAAAACCGCGAATTAATCGGCACCATTTCATGAGGTCTGCATCAAACCGAATAACGGCATCAGCATCGCGCTGTGAGTGGCGGGCTATTTCTCGGCGTCTGATCTCGTGGTGATGATAATTGCCGTAATAGTCACCATTTTGCATGAAGGTCACGCCGCCTTTAATCGGGACAACCTCAAGGCCGTGCCGGCCAAGATCCAGAGCTTGATAAATCTCTGGACGAAATAAGCTGCAGACATAAGAGCAGTTGGAGTATTTCCAGCCGGTCTCTAATTCCCGGCTGACCGTCGCGCCGCCGATGTAATCGTTCTTCTCGACAACCAATACATTAAGTCCAGCTTTAGCTAGGAAAGCGGCATTGGTGAGGCCATTATGGCCAGCGCCAATTATCAGCGCATCATAGTTATTTGTCTTGCCAATTTGGACCATGGGCTAAGTTTCTAAATCTAAGAAATATGTGTGAAATTCTGTGTCCCGTTCCCAACCCTGTTTTTCATATAGGGCTTGGCCGGGTTTATTCATGACGCCGGTTTCAAGTTTAAGCCAAGCTGATTTTGTCTCGACTCCTAGTTTGCGCGCCTTTGTCAAAAGTTGTTCAGCCACGCCTTGGCGCCTAGCATGATGAGCTACAAATAGATCATAGAGAACCCAGACGTTTTGCGCCGCAACCGAACAAAACGTTGGATAAAGCTGTGTAAACCCTATGCCTTTGCCGGACGCATCTTGAGCAAGATAAATAACGGATTCGTTGTTATCTATCCGGGCCTTGATGTATCGGGTCGCAAGTTCGATATCTGGTTTTTGCTCGTAGAACTGCCGATAGGCATCAAACAAATTAGCGATTTCAGGAAGATGAGAAATATCAGCTTTAACGATTTTTGTCATGCACAAATACTCCCCTTTAATTGCTAAATTTGTGATCACATATTAGAAATAATTTGCTAATAAGCAACTCTTGATCTAACAATTTTCAAAGAAAATTAATGGTACTGGAAAGGTCTGAAGTAAGATGACATCTAAAATAGATAATATTGATTTAGCCTTCACCAGAAAACCCGGATCGGGAATTCGTGAAGAACCGACCTATTCTGGCGCGCTTAGTTTTGCGCGGCGCAGATACACCAAAAATCTAGAGGGATGTGACATTGCTGTCGTAGGAATTCCATTTGATCTGGCGACAACATCAAGGCCGGGTGCACGTCTAGGGCCAAGGGCTATCCGCACAGCTTCCAGTATGATTGCTTGGGATCGGGTCCATGGGTGGGAGTTTGATCCTTTTGAAAATCAGTCGGTTGTCGACTTTGGCGATGTCCTTTTTGATCCGGGCGCACCTGCGGGCGTGCCGGATGAGATTAAAGCTCAATTTGAAGATATTCATCGACAGGGGGTGAAGACACTTATGCTTGGCGGCGACCACTTTACGACTTATCCCGTGCTTCAATCTTTGGCGCAGTTTCACGACGAGCCGATTTCCCTGATCCATTTTGACGCCCATTCAGACACTTGGGAAGAAGACGGCGAAAGTATTAATCACGGCACTATGTTTTATCATGCTGCCAAGCAGGGTTTGGTGGACCCGACACATTCAGTTCAAATCGGTATCAGAACTTATAATGAGGATACGCACGGCTTTAATATTTATAGCGCCGAAGACGTACAGGCGATGGGCGTTGAAGCGGTCGTGAAAAAGGTCAAAAACATTGTTGGCAATCGGCCTGTTTATCTGACCTTTGATGTGGATTGCCTTGATCCATCTATGGCACCGGGCACGGGGACACCCGTTATTGGCGGAATGACCACAATGACCGCGCAGCAGATATTACGCAGCCTTCGCGGCATCAATCTGCAAGGCGCGGATGTAGTTGAAGTCGCGCCAGCTTATGATGTCAGCGAGATTACGGCTTTGGCGGCCGCGACTATCGCTATGAATATGGTCGCGCTTTTTGCGTCTGTAAAAGCCTGAAATAGGATTAGGCCTTTCGTCTGGCGCCTTTAGGCGGAGGTATTTCTTTGCCGCCAGCAAAAGCTTGCGCGATTTTCATCCATTCCGTGGCATTATTTCCGGTCATTTGTAGGGATGTATCTTCAATATTCCGGCACTGAGTGACGACCTGCGCAAATTCCTCTGCTGAGCCTTCAACCTTGTGATTGTCTTGGGGTTCATTCCATTCCCAAATCGCGCCTGAGGGCGCTGTTAGGCGGACATAGGGTTTTGGACGCAGGGGTTCCATCTGATTGACTTTGAAAGACCAGCTATAGGTCGTGACACCTATATGAGCGACGTTTTTCAGGCGGTCTCCATTAACCCGGTCTACACCGAGCGCATCAAATATGGCTTGCGCATGGGCCCAGTGTTCCATTTGCCGGGCAATGATGCAGGACTTAACCGACATGTCCGGACCCGCCCATTTAACGCGGAGGTCTGCATCTGAATTATGGAAACGCTCTGCCATATCAGGATAATAGGCTTTCCAGTCTTCGTAGATGTCGCGGCTAGATTTATCGCCGAAATATTTATCTTGGAGTGATTGGTGAGAGCCGCCTTGCATCAGGCTCGTCATGGCCATGGTGATAAATTCGGTGAATTTTTCTGGTGCGTTCAATGTCTGATCAGCCGCGATATTCCAAAGATGTAAATGCCCGACAATATCGTGAACAGTCCAGCTCTTAAAGAGAGTCTCTTTGGCGAATACATCATCATCATGGCCGTCGAGTAGGGCTGCTATAGAATCGCATTCTTCTTTAAAATCCAAGGCTTCTGGGGTCATGAAGTGCTCCAATAATTCTCTCCCCTTGATGAGGAGGGCTAGGGTGGGGTGAGCAATGTCCTCACCTTTGTTTTTGTTAGTCGAGCGGGTTACCCCCACCCTTTACCCCTCCCTGCATGGGGGGAGGGAGGTTGAAACTATTCTTCCGCCTTGATCTCAAACATAAGTGTGTCGGCCGCAATTTGTTTGTCTTTCAACGCACCGACAGATGTAATGGTGCCGTCAATATCCGCCAAAATTTCGTGTTGCATTTTCATGGCTTCCAATATGGCGAGACGTTGTCCGGTTGTAACTATGTCGCCCTCTTTGACAAAAACATCCATCACAGAGCCGTGCATAGGGGCAGTGATTATGCCCGCGCCGCCTTCATCTATAGCGCTGCTAAAAACAGCATTGCTATTGGTAAGATTCAAAATCGCGCCGTTTATCGATAGGCTCATGGAGGCGTCATTAGCAAAGTGATGGGAAACATGCACACGGCTACTATCAACATCCAGAACCGAACGATTGTCGCCTAAAGATAAGACAGAGACTTTATGCTCGCCAGCTTGATAGTCCCGGCCATTCATTGGTGTAACGAAAACGGTCTGATCATCATATTGATAAGGCGTTGCGATTTTACTTGCGCTTGACCAACCCAGTAACTCGCACGGAATAGGCAGGCTTTTACCTAGCGCTTTAGTTCTCGCTTGTTCGGACTGTAAAACCCCGGCAATAGCAGCGCCGCGACTATCCAGTGCTTTTCCGGCCAGACTGTCTTCATCAAAGTTTTCACCAATAAAGGCCGTCGTGGCATTGCCCGCTGCAAACTCTTCATGGGTTAGAGCATCAATCAAGAATGACAAATTGGTTTTTACGCCAAATATAGCCGCTTCTTTTAGGGCCGTAATAAGCTTTAAACGCGCCTCATCCCGGCTGGCGCCATACGCAATGATCTTAGCAATCATCGGATCATAAAACGGGGAGATTTCGCTGCCGGTTTCGATCCCGCTATCAACGCGAATACCTTTCCCTTCCGGGATAAGGAATAAATCAGCTCGCCCTGTTGCCGGAAGAAAATCGCTTGCTGGGTCTTCGGCGTAGAGCCGCGCTTCGATGGCGTGACCTGTGAGCGCGACGTCATTTTGCGAGATAGGTAAGTCTTCGCCTTGGGCGATGCGGATTTGCATTTCGACTAAATCAAAGCCCGTTACCATTTCTGTGACAGGGTGTTCGACTTGCAGGCGGGTATTCATTTCAAGGAAATAAAATTCGCCGGAAGCTTCCAGCATAAATTCTACCGTGCCTGCTCCAACATAGCCGATGTCTTTAGCGGCCTTAACGGCGGCGGCTCCCATTTGGTCCCGCAGCTCTTTGGTCATCACAGGGCAGGGCGCTTCTTCGAGAACTTTCTGGTGACGTCGCTGTACGGAGCAGTCGCGTTCACCTAAATGGATCGTGTTACCAGCTCTATCAGAGAACACCTGTATCTCTACATGGCGTGGTTTCTGAACGGCTTTTTCAATGATAAGGATATCCGAGCCAAAAGCGCCTAACGCTTCGGAGCGCGCGTCTTTGATGGCGTTCGGAAGTGCCCTAGCATCGTCGACAAAGCGCATGCCGCGCCCGCCGCCGCCTGCCGCCGCTTTCACCATGATCGGAAAGCCAATCTTGGCGGCTTCAGCGATCAAGGTTTTGTCGTCTTGTTGCTCGCCTTGATAACCTGGTACACAGGGCACGCCAGCTTTGATCATACGGCGCTTGGATTTGGCTTTATCGCCCATGACATCAATGGCTTCGATATTGGGCCCGATAAAGATTATGTCTGCTGTATCGCAGCCGCGAGCGAATTCAGCGTTTTCAGATAAAAATCCATAACCGGGATGAATGGCATCCGCGCTAGATGCTTTGGCCGCGTCGATGATTTTTTCGATAACTAAATAGGATTCATTGACGGGCGAAGGCCCGATATGCACGGCTTCATCTGCCAGTCTGACATGGACGGCATTTTTGTCAGCGCCGGAATAAACCGCAATGGTACGAATACCCATTTCCTTAGCCGTGCGGATCACACGGCAAGCAATTTCACCACGATTGGCGATTAGGATGGATTTAATATTTGTCACTAAATACTCCGCTCATCCCGTGCTTGACACGGGACCCAGTTTTTCCAAAGTTGACCTAGCCAAGCTGCTTTCGTAAACTGGTTCCCCGTCTTCACGGGGATAAGTGGACGTTTAAAAAAATCAAACATCTTGAGCCCAATTTGGTTTGCGTTTTTGCACGAAGCTAGCAATGCCTTCGCGGCCTTCATCGGATGTAATGGCATCGGCGAACTTTTCGGCGGCAAAGTCTTTTTGGGCTTCGCGATCTAAATGCTGTGTGGCCATGAGAATTTCTTTTGTCAGACCAATCGCGCCAGGCGCGCATTTATATATGCCTTTCTTTAGGGTCTTCAGAATTGCGTCATATCCGGCTTCATCATCGACCACATAATCTGAAAGGTTATAATCCGGCGTATCCGCACCGAGAAACTTAGCGCCGGTTAGCATAATACGGCGCGCTATCGGCAGACCTGTGCGGTTAACAACAATGGGCGCGATTTGCGCGGGCGCAATACCGATCATGGTTTCGGTCAGTGAGAATTTTGCGTCTTTATCAACAATGATCACATCGGCGCAGCACATCAGGCCAAGACCGCCTGCTATAGCCGCGCCCTGGATATAGGCCACGACCACTTGCGGTAATCCCATGACAAGATCAAATAAGTCACCAGCTTCGCGGTTCATTTTCATAAAGCCAGCGCGCGGGTCTTCACCCGTTTGATCCGCGAAAAATCCTTTCAAGTCGCCGCCTGCACAAAAGAAGCCGCCTTTGCCGCGTAGGGTAACGCCGCGAATGGTGCGGTCTTCTTTGATGGTTTTTAAAGCTGACATGAATTCTGTCGTCAGTTGCTTGGATAAAGCGTTACGGTTTTCCGGGGAGTTAAACCAAATGGTCATCCATCCGCCGTTACGTTCCAGTATAATTTTTTCAAAATCTTTTTGTGCGGTTTTGGGCATTACATTCTCGCTATACCGAAAGAGTTTTCTTTGACGGTTCGGTTGCGGCCTTCCCATACGGTTGCCAGTAAGAAGCCTAAGACTTTCCGGCTGTCGCGTGGATCAATCATACCGTCATCAAGGCAGTGGCCGGATGTGTAAAAGGCGCTGGATTGGCTATCAAACATATAAGTGAGCATGGCTTTTTGCTGGGCTGCAACTTGCGGATCGATTTCGGCGCCGCTTCGCGCTGCTTGAGCCTCGGCAACGATGCCCATAACGGTCGCAGCTTGTTCGCCGCCCATGACGCCTGTTGCGGCGTTGGGCCAAGTCACGCAGAAGTCAGGATCATAACCTCTGCCGCACATGCCGTAATTGCCCGCTCCGAAACTTGCGCCAATCATAAGAGTAATGCGCGGTACGGAGGTATTGGTCACGGCTTGAATCATTTTAGATCCGTGCTTAATCATACCGGCCTGTTCATAGTCTTTACCGACGAGGTAACCTGTCGTGTTTTGCAAGAATATTAACGGCGTGTCGGCCTGATCCATAAGCTGAATAAACTGTGCCGCTTTGGTTGCACCGTTTGGATCAATCGGGCCGTTATTTCCGATTACGCCGCATTTTTGCCCGTAGATTTCTGCTTGTAAACAAACAGTTGAAACGCCGTAACCGGGTTTAAAATCTGAAAAGCTCGAACCGTCAACAATTCGGGCTACGACCTCGCGAACATCAAATGGCTTTTTATAGCTGGTCGGCACAATTCCCGCGATCTCGTCAATGTCGTAAACGGGTTCTTGCCACAAGTTTTTTGGAGGTAGTGGGCAATTATCATTCCATCCCAATCGATCAACAACTTCGCGCATCATCAAGACCGCTTCGCCGTCGTTCTCGGCGAGATATTCAACCAGGCCGGATATAGTCGCGTGCATTTCTGCGCCGCCAAGCTCTTCCGCTGTCGCGATTTCGCCAGTGGCGGCTTTGAGAAGAGGCGGACCTGCGAGAAAAGCTTTACCGCTTCCCTTTACGCCGACGACGTAATCAGAAAGCCCTGGCATATATGCGCCGCCTGCCGTGGATGATCCATGCAAAATGGAAAGAACTGGGATGCCAGCCTTAGAGAGGCGCGCTAAATTGGCAAATAGCGTGCCGCCCTGTAAAAACCCGCCGACGGTATAGTTCATCAAATCACCGCCCGCACTTTCGACCAAATGGACGAAAGGAAGGTTTTGTTTAAGCGCAATTTCTTGGGCGCGTTGTAGGCGATAGCCGCCCGCAATCGTCAGGGAGCCAGCCTTGATGCCGCTATCATCTGTTACGATGACGGTGCGAACGCCTTTGATGAAACCAATCCCAGCCATGATCGTGCTGCCTGGGATGGAGCGTTCTTCTTTTTTGGTGTCCTGAAGATAACCCGCAATGTTGCCGATTTCGAGATAAGGCATGCCGGGGTCAAGAAGGCGCGCTAGTCTTTCGCGGGGTAAGAGCTGCCCGCGTTTGTCAAACTTTTCTTTTTTCTTGGCAGAAATTGCAGGCGCGCGCGCGTTAAGTTCGCCGAGCTTATCAACAAGCGCCAACATGTCTTGGCGGTTTTGCGCAAAGCTATCAGATGCTGTGTTTATTTTGGATTTAAAGACGGGCATTAAAGCGCCTCCGCTATTGAAGGAGAAACAGGAATGTTCTTTGCCAGTAATATTTGCGCGTAACCTTTACCCTGTGCATCATTTCGAAGGGAGGCTGCGCCGCCGCCGCCTAAAATATCGTCGATTAGAATATTGATGGCGTTAGATCCAGGTAGATAGAATTTTTCAATGGCGCCGACTGTACCCATGAAGTGACTATAGGTTTCGCTTATAAGGTCTTCGGTTAATGCGGCCCAAATATAGGGAAGGTACTCAGCCTTTCTGGCTATAATACCGATATTGGCTTTATTACCTTTATCACCCGAACGTCCCCAAGCTAGTTTGATCAGGGGAACTTCTACTGTCGCATCAGAAAACGAAAATGAGGGCGCGCGGGGTTTTGGGATTCTCGCAGTATCGAAGACGACATCGTTATGAGTTTCAGTCTTACCATCAACGTCAATAGATACTGTGACATCTTGCTTTGGTGTTAAGTAAGAAAACAATCTCAGGACCGGTGATGGTTTGCTTCTGACGCCCGTAAATCCGGATAGGCCCGGCGGTGTGGCGAGACCCATGCCCGCCATTTCCTTTAAGAAGATACCTGCGCCTCGAACATCAGGGTGTTTGACGGCTACTTTCATAACGACTTCGTCAGAAGAGCGCGAATGACCCATCTGGCTACCGGCGCCAATGGCTTCAGTACTATATTCTGTGAACTTGCCAAGATTAAACATGCGAAGGGTTTTGCCAGCGCGTGCAAAGGCGGCATCGGCAAATTTTTGCGCCTTGGCATCGGCGTCGGCGCCATAAAAACTGGCATAAGTCCCGGCTCGAAACCCATCGGCGTAAGTCAGGCAGGTTTTATAGGTTTGGGGCGCCGAATATCCGCGGGCAGATGACACGGATACTTGGTTCTTGCCTATTTGTTCGATGGTAACTTTCGAAAAGTCGCAAATGACATCAGGTAGGAAATAGGCTTGGGGATTCCCGATTTCGTAGAGCATTTGTTCGGAAACCGTCCCAACATTGACAATGCCTTCTGTGCCCGCTGGTTTGGTAACGGCAAAGCTTCCATCATCATGAATTTCAGTGATGGGGTAGCCGATATTTGCAATGTCGCCCGATAATTCCCAATCCGTGAAATTGCCACCAGTCGCCTGAGGCCCGCATTCTAAAATATGTCCAGCCAAAGATCCGCTAGCGAGTTTGTCGAAATCCGTGTTTTTCCAACCAAATTCATGGATACAGGCGCCAAGGGTTACGGCGCTATCCACGACCCGTCCCGTTATGACGATATCCGCGCCCATATCCAAAGCCGTCGCAATTGGGAAAGCGCCAAGATAAGCGTTGATACTGGCGATTTTATCGTTCGGCGGTAGGGCAGCGCCTGTAAACATATCTGTTGGCGATTTTTCGCTGATAGCGTCAATGTCTTGCATGAGATTATCGCCTGTAATGACAGCGACTTTCAGATCGAGCCCTTTATCTTTGATGAGTTCTCGAACCAGTTCGCCGCACTTTTGTGGATTCACGCCGCCTGCATTTGCGATAACTTTGACGCCTTTCGCGGCGATCATCGGCAAGAAGGGTTTCATGACATAGTCGATGAAATCGGTGGCGTAGCCTTTGTTGGGATCTTTGGCTTTTGCGCGAGCCATGATCGACATGGTGATCTCTGCTAGATAGTCATAGACGAGGTAGTTGAGGCCTTTATGGGCCAGAAGCTGCGGGGTCGCCATGGCGCTTTCGCCCCAATATCCGCTGGCACCGCCGATTATAATGGTTTTGCTCATAGTTGACAGTCGCTTTTTAATGAGTAATCTTCATTTTTTATGAATAACATTCATTTTTCAAGTGAGTCAATCTAAATGACGACGTCTTCAAAGAGTAAAATGCATCAAAGCAAGACAAGGCGAGAGCGTGTCGAAGACCGTGAAGAAGCCATCATCGATGCTGCCCGAGATATTTTCAATGAGAAGAGTTTTTTTAAGGCCACAATGGCCGAAATTGCCCGGGCGGCGGGCGTGGCTGATGGTACTGTCTATATATATTTTAAGAACAAAGAAGACTTAGCGAGAGCTGTGTTGGCGCAGTTTTATACTGGATTGACCCAAAGTGCTCAGACCGGGGTGGACAAACGCACTGGCCCCAAGGCGCAAATTAAGTTTTTAGCGCGTCATCATATGCGCCGAGTTAGGGAAAACTGGCGCCTTCTGGAAATGCTTCCATTGATAGATATGACAATGGATACCTATGAGGGTAGCGATCTTTATAAACTTAATCGTGATTATGTAGTTGTGTTTGATCGTGTTGCAAAAGTGGCTGCTGAGCAGGGCTTAACTAATCCGGATACACCTTTGTGGATGTTACGCGACATATTCTTCGGAGCCATGGATTACGGTGTTCGAACAATGCTATTAATTCGCCAAAATGAAATGATAAACAGTTTTGTCGACAATTTAGTGTCGTTGATTTTTTCGTCCGTCATTGCCCATCAACCTACTGGTCCAGATAATGTGCTGAAACGCCTTGAGTCTATTGCAGATCGTCTTGAAAATAAATTGGAATAGCCGCCAGTAGATTTATCTTGCTTTAATCAAGATTCCACTGATCCTCATAAGCTAGATAATTTAGGTAAATTTCTTCTGCATTAAATCGATCGCGGTTGCGAAATTCATCCTTATTGAGCATTAAAATTACGCCGTCCATTGTCTTTTTTCCAGCTTTTTTCTTGCTGGAGAACATATTTTGTTCATTGAGGTTTTCACGAAAATCTTCGTAATTTCCAATCCAACGCCGACTTGAAAATGAAATGCTCGGTGTTAGCGAAATGAGTTTCGGCATCGTGCTGAAATAATCCATATGAACAATAACAAAGCCGTCATAACCTGAGCGTTTGGTTTCGCCTGCTGCGCGGATGAAGAAATTGGTTTCACTATGACGCGGGCCCCCAAAAATACTGCCTTTGGCTTTAATACGCACGCGCTGATCGGATAATGGCTGTGCTTCAGAAGCTTTTGCAACATCTTGCCACAACGCGACTTGGTCATCCCATCTTTTAGGGTCTAGGATAGGGAGCTTGCGCAATTCCGCCTTTCGAGTTTTTGCGGCAAGTTCCTCACTTGATGGACCTTTGAGCAATTTTATAATTTCGTCAAAAGGTGTGATAGCGGTGAGAAGCGAAGTTGGCGATTTTCCGGTCTGACATCCACTAAGAGTCAGGCCACACACAATCACTGCGCTCATTGCAAATTTGCTAAATTTTCGCATATTCGATCCCATACCTAATCAAAATCATATACATCTAGTTCCCCCGTATAAAGGCGTAATAAAAGTAGAGCTGCATATTGTTGATATTGTGCCCGGTGTAAGGCCAGTTCAGCCTGAAGTTTGTTCTCTTCCGCGTCGAGTATATCCGTCGTTGTTGAAAGGCCGACTTCTTCTCCACGTGTTATACCTTCTAAGGCTTCGGCATTTGCGGCGACATTAGCGCGTTGCGCTTCAAGAACGGCGTTGCCGCTCTGTAGACGTGACCATAACTGATTGACCCGTAAGTCACTCTCACGGATGACGTTTTCGGTTCCAAAACGAGCGGCATTATAGGATGCTAAAGCTCTCCGTGTTTGCGCGCTACCGCTGCCGCCTGAGAAGAGCGGCATGGTGAAATTAATACCAACGGATAGGTCTTCGTCTTTTGCAATCGTCGGGCTGCTGTCTCTGACGGTGCTAGCCGCCGCGGTGAGCGTGATCGTGGGTAAATATTTTCGCCGTTCACTTTGTACAGATATAAGCGCGGATTTTTCATCAAGGCGGCTCGAAATGATAGCCGGATTTCGGCGCCGAGCTAAATCTATGACATCGGTCATACTCTCCCTAAGGGGAAGTGTCGCTTGTTCAGGTAAAACTGGATTTTCAACACGGAAGCTGGTTTTGGATAGTAACCGATCTCGAGCGAGTTGCAGCTCCGCTTGAGCGCCGATACGTTGAGCTCGAGCAGAAGCCAGACGACTAACCGCTTGAGCCAGGTCTGTTCGCGTTGCGTCCCCCACGGCTTTGCGCGCTGTAACGCCTTTTTCAAGTTCGATTAAATTGATCACACTTCGTTCGAGAATTTCATATTGCTCAGTGGCTGATAGCAATGACATGTAATCCTGAATGATTTCGGCAGCGAGGCTTGTGGATAAGGCTTCATATCTCGCTTCACTGGCCTTTACGGATAAAGCTGCGCCTTGTTGTAACAGTTTACGGCGCCCGCCTGTATAAAGTGTTTGATTCAGGCGAAGAGCCAGTGTCTTAGGCTCGGTATATTGGTCAAATGTTGAACCGTCTTGAAGGACGGCATTGCGATCAGAAATATTGGCGCTGCCAGTTAAAGCCAGCTGCGGCAAGTAAGATGCACGGGCCTCGTTTAAGATCTCCCGTGTTCCCATGAGCTCAGCGCGCATGGACTTTAATTGAGGATGATGATCATAGGCGCTGATAATAATATCATTCAGGCTGACACTTTTAGGCATATGTCCCGTAGGTGCACTACTCTTACTGGACGTCGATTCTACCGGATTGGTATTATATAAATCAAATGAAGATTGACTTGATGCTGGTGTTGCAGCCCCAATTACAGCGGCGAAAATAGCAAACCCTATTAGACGTTTATGAGACCTGTGACTGTCTGAATTATCTGCCCGATGATTTGGCATTGCTTCCTAAAATCCCACAATTAACTGAGCCTGTGTGATGCAACTTTATGGTTTAGGAATGGTTAATTAAGGCGAGTGTTGGTTCGATATCGTTTGATATTACCAGCTAGTTTCGTGGGGCTTTACTGTGGAAATTCCAAGCCGTTTGAATGATATTTCTTAAATCAGAATGTTTGGGGCTAAAGCCTATAGTGATCTTGGCTTTTCTGGGGTCTGCATACAGTTTTGAGAGGTCTCCCGCGCGTCTCGGCGCAGAGATGTAGGGCAGTGGGCGTCCGGATATTTTCTCTATGGTTTTGAGGATTTCAAGATTGCTAACACCTATGCCGGTTCCGATATTGACCTCAGCGGTATCAAGACCGCGATCAAAAGCTGCGATGGTATCAATATGGGCGAGAGCAATATCGCTTACATGAATATAATCGCGTATGCAGGTTCCGTCAGGCGTGTCATAATTTGTCCCAAATATTTTCATTTTACCGCGCTGCCCGAGCGCGCTGGTAATGGCGAGGGGAATTAGGTGGGTTTCGGGATCATGTTCTTCGCCGATATCGCCGCTGGCGTCCGCCCCGCAAGCATTGAAATATCGTAGGGTCACATAGTTCAGGCCATAGGCCGTGTGAAAGCTCTGGATCATATGCTCTATGGCGAGTTTAGTTTTGCCATATGTGCTGACAGGGTTTTGCGGCTCGGTTTCCAGGAGCGGCATGTTTTCGGTTTCGCCATAAGTTGCGCAGGTCGAAGAGAATACTACATGGGTCGCTTCAGCGCGCCGCATGGCGTTTAAAAGCGCCAATGCGCCTGTGACGTTGTTGTCATAAAATTCTGCCGGATGTTTTTCACCTATCCCGACCTCTATTGAGCTGGCGAGATGAATAACGATTTTAGCCTCTGGGTATTTAGCAAAAGCCGCATCAAGGTTAGCCCCATGTCTAACATCGACGTTTTCAAAGGGCCCCCATTTTACGGCATGGGCATGTCCCGTTGATAAATTGTCAAACGTTATCGGACGTCCGCCATGCTCAGAAATAACCTTACAGACATGACTGCCAATATACCCAGCGCCGCCAACGACAATGAAGTCGCGTCCGTTTAAATTTGTTCGTTTGTTCGACATGGATATTTCCTAGCATACCAAAAATAAATTGGTGAGGTTAAATGACCATTATGTTTAAGTCAGTCGGCGAACGCTATTTGGAACGTTTTCGCATATGACGTCGGCGATCTTCTGAAGAAGTTCCTGACGCGGAAAGCTCTTGCGATAGGTCAGATAAATACGGCGATAGGCGCTTGGATCTTTGAGTTTTTCGGTTTCGACGCCGGGCGTGGTCGCCCATCCGCTAAGGGCTAGATCTGGGACAAGGGTAACACCTTGGCCTGCCGCGACCATATTGACGAGGGTCGCCAAACTCGTGGCTTGAATGGTTCGGGCGTTAGGCGCCGTGTCTAACTGACAAACATCAAGAGCTTGATCCCGGAAACAGTGACCTTCGGTGAGAAGCAAAAGCTCATCGATTGGTAAATCCTGGGTGCGGATGTCATTGATTAAATGCAGAGCATGGCGAGATGGGAAGATTACCCAAAAAGGTTCATCATAAAGCCGGATCACATCCAGTTTGGAATCTTCTGGTGGTGTGGCGAGGATGGCGGCATCGATTTCACCGGCTAGTAAAGCTTGATTGAGGCGATCCGTAATGTCTTCTTGAAATTGTAGGTCAAGCTGAGGCAGGGCTTCATGACTTTGCCCGACGAAATGGGGTATTAAGTAGGGCGCAATCGTTGGGATGAACCCTAAGCGAAAACGGCCAGATAAAGGGTCACGCGCCGCTTTGGCCGTGCTACGGATATTGTCAATTACGGATAAAGCATCTTCGGCAAGTCTGACGATTTCAGTGCCGACGTCTGTCATTTGAACAGAGCGGTTGTCTCGCTCAAATAGTGTCACGCCAAGTTCGTTTTCTAGTTTTTTAATTTGGCTGGATAAGGCTGGTTGGCTGACATGGCAGCTTTCAGCGGCTTTGCCGAAGTGTTTCAATCTGGACACGGCGCGGATATATGTAAGGTCTCGAATATTCATAATCTATGGTTATCATAGATTATAAAACGATCAATAATTCAAATTACTTACGTCTGGTAAGTTATCAACCCAGTTAACAGTTGTGTGCCACAAGAGATTTGAAGCATTGATATCTAATGTTTGTGGCGATGCGTTTTTTATTTGGCAGTTTTGATAGTAGTAACCGCCTTTTGCCTGCTGAGATGTTGCACAAAATATTTGTGTTTGTGCGCCTTGCTCGATTGTTGCCATAAATAGTCGTTCCAGTGGCCGACTCAAGTTTTTCAATGCGCTAATAACTGAATGACCTGCTAGACCTTTATCGGCGATATTTGTCCGTACACCGCTCATACCACCCGGGTGCAAACTATAGACTTTAAGGTTGTCGCTCTTGAAAGATTTTTCTTGTAGTTCATTGCTAAAATGTATGAGTGCGAGCTTAGAAGTACCGTAAGCTCTCCAGGAATTATAAGCGATATCGGAATTGAAAAAGTCAGTGTTTTGCCCTTTGCTATGGAGCTGAGAGCAGACATTTACAATTCTGGCCTCACCGTGCTTCTTGCCTGTAGAGCGCAATAAAGGAAGTAGATTGTGAGTGAGATGAACCGTGCCTAAGTAATTGGTTCGCCAGTGAATTTCATTTCCATCTGGAGTTAAATTTGGTCGTTTCCATTTTGACATTAAATCCAGATGTATCCCGGCATTATTGACTAGAATATCTAGTCTTTCTCCATAGTTGTTCAGATACCAATCAGTGAACTTATTGACGGAATGGGCATCGCTTAAATCGAGATTATGTCCGTCAAGCGCAATAGCAGCAGGCTCATTGGAGGCATCGGTTTTTAATTCTTGTATAGATAAATGGGTGTTTTGACGCGTGGTGATGATGATTTTTGCGCCCCAGTTAGCCAATGTTTGCGCTGTGAAATACCCCAAGGAGTTTGGGCTTGCGCCTGTGACCACTACATGTTTGCCAGTCAAATCAATGCGGGGTGCCGTTCTAAGCTTTTTAAGTCCCATTTCTATCTCCCCGATAATTTGTATTTAATTTGGAGAGCAGACGCAACTCATCTACTAGTCTAAATACTAAATCTTGGAGACTGACGCATGACGCATTTAATTCACCAAGAAACTATGCAACTAAAAGCGAGTGCCAAGATCATTCGTAAGTTTATTATGACTCCGGATCGAATATTGGATTATTATCCCTCGCCTATCGCAGGGGGCGTGCTGATACCGGATCGAGCAATTTATTGCCGGGGGAAATCCAGTATATCTATGTTGGAGACAGTTGAGGCGGAATCCAATGATAATAAGATAGTCGTTAAAGTTACGGTTGCGAATAGGCTAAAGCCGCCTTTTACGAAATTCCGCATTGAAGATGCTGTCTTTTTTACAATGATAGAAGATTGGAAAATTGAAGACGTTGGCGATGCTTCAATACTTATTAAAACATGGCGCGATCTACAGCAGGTAAAAATGAAGTTCTTGCCTATGGCCTATGTCATTCGTAGGAGTGCAAAAGCAGAAAGTAAAAAGTTAGTCACGGCTTGGAATAAGGCCGTAGAGAGCATTTGAGGTTAGTTCAATTCATTGTAAATTTATCATAAGTTTTGATTATCATAATCATATAAACAATCAATTATGCAAATCATGAAAATTAAGCTTTAAGAGGGCAAGGACTCTGTTTTGAGTCGCGAAACATCCGAAAATAAGAATAAAGAGGAGAAATAAATGGGTGATAATAGTTTTGACATAAATAGCGAAGAACCGATGCGCTGTCCGGTTATGCACGGGGATAATAAAGAACAATCACGGGGCGCGATTGCTAACCAGCATTGGTGGCCTAATCAATTAAACCTATCTATGCTGCATCAAAATTCCGCTCGTGGTAATCCAATGGGCGATGGTTTTTCCTACAAAAAAGAATTTAATAAGATCAATCTAGATGAGCTCGCGGCAGATGTTGACGCGATTATGACAGATTCTCAAGATTGGTGGCCAGCGGATTTTGGTCACTATGGTGGTTTCTTTATTCGGATGACTTGGCATGCTGCCGGCACTTACCGCATCCATGATGGCCGCGGCGGCGGCGGGACTGGTAATCAACGTTTTGCGCCGCTGAACAGTTGGCCGGATAATGGCAATCTCGATAAGGCGCGTCGCCTGCTTTGGCCGATTAAACAGAAATATGGCCGCGGTTTGTCATGGGCTGATCTTTTGATTTTTGCTGGCAATAGAGCGCTTGAAACTATGGGCTTTAAGACCTTTGGTTTTGGCGGTGGCCGCGAAGATATTTGGGAACCTGAGCAGGATATATATTGGGGACCAGAAACGGAATGGCTCGGCGATGAGCGGTATACAGGTGATCGTGATCTTGCTGATCCGCTAGGGGCTGTTCAAATGGGGCTTATCTATGTGAACCCTGAAGGTCCAAATGGTAATCCTGATCCTCTAAAATCGGCTGTCGATATTAAAGATACATTCGCGCGCATGGCCATGAATGATGAAGAGACAGTCGCATTGGTTGCGGGCGGTCATACCTTTGGTAAAGCTCACGGTGCATCTGATCCTGACAAATATGTTGGTCTTGAACCCGAAGGGGCGACCATGGCCGAACAAGGTCTTGGCTGGGCGCAGTCTTTTGGTTCTGGCAACGCTGCTGAAATGACAACAAGCGGTATTGAAGGGGCTTGGACGGCTAACCCGACCCAGTGGGATAATGGTTATTTTGATGTCTTGCTCGGATATGAGTGGGAGCTGACTAAAAGCCCTGCAGGTGCTCAGCAGTGGACTCCTAAAAAAGGTAGCGGTGCTCCTGAAGCACCAAATGCCAGTGATGGGTCAAAGTCAGAACCACTCATGATGACAACGGCTGACATGGCCCTGAAAATGGATCCTGCTTACGCGAAAATTTCAAAGCGGTTTCACGAAAACCCTGAAGAGTTCGCTGATGCATTTGCGCGGGCTTGGTATAAGCTAACCCACCGCGATATGGGGCCAACGCCTCGTTATCTTGGCTCTATGGTGCCAAGCGAAGAACTTATCTGGCAGGACCCTATTCCTGAAGCTACAGGTAAGCCGATTGGTAAAAAATCCACCAAAAAACTGAAAGCTGCCATTATGGATTCTGGTCTATCAGTTTCAGAACTTGTTTCTACGGCATGGGCGTCTGCGTCTACGTTCCGCGGATCTGATATGCGAGGCGGTGCTAATGGCGGACGTATTCGTCTGGCCCCTCAAAAAGATTGGGACGCGAATAATCCAAAGCAACTTGCTAAGGTCTTGAAGGCGCTTGAGGGCGTTCAAAGTGATTTTGACGGTGATGTGTCTATGGCAGATTTGATTGTTCTGGGCGGTTGCGCAGCGATTGAAAAAGCAGCCAAAGATGCTGGTCATAAGGTCAAGGTACCGTTCACTGCGGGCCGTATGGACGCCTCACAAGATCAGACAGATGTGGACTCATTTGCGGTTCTTGAGCCGCGCACAGATGGCTTTAGAAACTATCTGGGTAAGAGCAAACGTCCGGCAGAAGAAAGCCTTGTGGATCGGGCTCAGCTCTTAAAGCTTAGCGCGCCTGAAATGACGGTTCTGGTCGGTGGTCTTAGGGTTCTTGAAGCTGGCGATTCAGCTCACGGCGCTTTGACAGACAAGCCGGGTACGTTGACGAATGACTTCTTTGTCAATTTGCTCGACATGAATACCGCTTGGAGCGCAACAGGCAAAGACGAAAGTCTGTTCGAAGGCAAGTGCCGCGTTTCTGGCAAGACTAAGTGGACAGGCACTCGTAATGATCTTGTTTTTGGCTCAAACTCTATTCTTAGAGCTGTTGCCGAGGTTTATGCTTCCTCGGATGCTGAAGGAAAATTTGTGAAAAACTTTGTCAAAGCTTGGGACAAAGTCATGAACCTTGATCGCTATGATCTAGGTTAAATCTAGGCATATAATGAATTGAAACGCAGCCCTTTGAGGTTGCGTTTTTATTGGATCAAGAGTTATTCAATTTAGTGATTTGAAAAATATAAGGGATGGGCCAAATCATTAGAAATAGATTGGGAGCCCACCATGCAATATCAAAATCTTTTATAATAGCCCAATAGCTTATCGCCATAAGGCCGGCGCAAACTGTCAACGTCAGTGAAACAAGGGCCCAGTATTTCCAGGCGGAATTGCCTTTGTCTTCAAGTCTCAAGGCATGGAGGCCTGTCAGAGACAAGGCTATATCAATAGGGAAGAAAGACCAGTTCCAAGCGATTACTTGTGGGTTGTCATAGTCATTGAACAACCACTCACTGGGTATGGCGAGAATGTTGAGCGCCATCAAAATTGTGACGACCCAATAGACTAACATTCCGACATCCGTAACAAACATGAGTTTTCTGCGAAGCATGAATATTAAGCAGCATGCCCGAATGGATCGTAAAGACTGTTTTGAGGTTCGGTAAACCAAGCTGCACCAGTCTCCGTAACGTAGAAGTGATCTTCGAGCCTGATACCAAACTTCCCCGGAATAACGATCATGGGCTCATTGGAGAAACACATGCCTGGCGCAAGGGGCGTATCATCGCCGCGCACCAGATAAGGCCCTTCATGAATATCAAGGCCGATGCCGTGACCTGTTCTATGGGGTAGACCGGGCAAGGTATAATCGGGACCCAAATTGTACTTGCTCAAAATTTCTCTGGCTTTTCCATCCACTGACCCGCAGGGCAGGCCGGGGCGAGCGAGATTAAAGGCAGCAGCTTGGGCCTCTTTTTCTACGTTCCAAAGTCTTTCAATTTCTGAGTCTACTTTGTCGATAGCGTAGCTACGCGTGATGTCAGAATTGTAGCCGTCGAGCCGGCAGCCCGTATCAATCAGGATAAGTTCCCCGGGTTTTAGAGCTGGGTCGCCGGGTACGCCGTGAGGGTGCGAAGTTGCTTCGCCAAATTGTACCGCGCAAAATGAACTGCCATTGTCCGAACCTGCTGCGCGGTGGAGACGGTCAATTTCGGCTTTGACTTCACTTGATTTCATACCGGGTTTTATCCAGTCAAAAATCTGTGCGTGAACATCAAGTGTGATTTGCATGGCCGCGGTGATTAAAGCTAGTTCAGCCGGAGATTTACGGGCTCTTAGCGGCGCAAGACATTCATCGCTGGAAACAAACCTTAGGTCAGGCATGGCGTCTTGCATGGCGACGGCATGGCCAAAACTGCAATTAATATCGAGCGCGGCGTTACCAATATCTTTGCCTAACCATGCGGCCAGTGCTGCCGATGGGGTTTCATGTTCTTCCCAAAATACATAGTCATCAACGGGGACGGAAACCCCCGCGAACAGGGCCGTATCTTCAAATTTTGGACAGACGAAAACCATTTCTTTTGCCGTAATAACGGCGCAAACTAAACGCTCTGTTTGGCCCCACGTTAAGCCCGTTATATAGCGCATATTTGACCCGGGTGTTAGGATGACGGCGCCTAGTTCAAGTTGTTCCATATTGCCGCGCAAACGGGCCAAACGGTCAGCACGCTCAGTCGGCGTTATAAACATTGCAGGATTTGTTATCATTGAGGTCATATGAGCCGCCATAAAATTTTGTAATACGATGTCGTTATTGCATGAATATTGCAAGGTTATTGGCACGCTTAGTGGTTTTAAATGCATTACTCAATTGACGTCCGTCAAAACTTTTGAAACTAGGGGTACGAAAATGGATTTACGGGAACTCAATGCGCGAACCACCAAATAGTAAGCGAACTCAAAAAACATATGAGGCTTTGCTCACAGCCGCTCAAAATATCATCATTTCGGACGGGTATGACGCGCTGAACTCCAATCTTATTGTTGATCGCGCCGGTATGACACCGCCGACGTTTTATCGATATTTCGAAGACAAATTTGAAGTCTTAGAAGTGCTCTGCCATCGGCTTATGGAAGCTCAGAATAGTTTGATTCTTAGTGTCGACACGGCTGACGCGGGGGAGATGGAACTGGAACCTCTCGTTCAGTTTCTAATTTTAAACACAGTTGCCGTGACACGGGATTTTCCTGCCGGCGCGCAACTCATTAAAATATTGAGAATTGTGCCAAAACTGGAACCAATTTTGCTTAGTTCACATAATGAAATGGCGACGTTTATTTCGAAGCACATTGTTCCAAGTACCTTAAATATTCGGCCTGGTGTGGAGGAAAAAGAAATTTTTCTACGGGCTCGTCTTGCCCTACAATTCGGATATGCGACGCTTGAACACTTGCTGTCCGAGCCACTTGCGAATCAGGAAATTCTGATCGAACGCACGGCTAATGCTATGGCTGGAATATTCATGGATATAGGTGAGGTGAAGGGTTAACCTTCACCTCAATAGGTTTAGTTTACAGAAATATTGTTACTTTTGCCGGAATAATTATTAAGACTTCCAGTCCATCCATTTTTCCACTTACCGTAATGACGTAGGCGATAAGTGCCGCTTGGTGCATCTGACGGGATGGTCCATTCAACTGTTATATGGGAATAGGATAGTCCAACACGTTTCCAAATCATCTTGGTTTGAACATCCCTGTCTGTCGCATAAGTAACCCACTGACCGCCGACTTTGTGTTCGACTTTTAAGTATGTGTCATTGGTCTTTAGATCATTGTTCGGATGCCCGCCCCAATAAACAGCTTTGACAGTTGAGCCTTGAGACGCGTTTGAACTTGGCTGTGAATACATATCACCAAAAGATCTGTACCAAGGTTTATCATCAAACAGGACTGTTACTGTGGCGTCACCCGGTGTAGATTTTGCTTGAATTGCAGGTTCTGAGTTCGGCCATGGGTTTGAGTTTGGATCAGCCAGCTTTGTGGCTAATCGTTGAAACTCCTGACGGTAGGCCGCAAGGGTCCATGGACCGAAATGCGTGCTGGCCCCTTCATATTGCTGCGTACGATACTCTTCTTCAGTTGTTACATATCCTGCATAGGCATCTGCATATCCAGCAAACACAAGATGATCCAGTCCATTGCCAGCAACAGAATTAACGGCGGCTTTGGAACGTCTGCCAGCCATCGCCGTAAATTCAGCAGGCGCGGCTAGAATACCGAGTTGACCAATTTTAACGAGCGAAGTTGGCAGTATTTTAGGTGTATCCGGATTATTGCCATTTGAACCTGTAAAGAGGAAGACGGGTTTTTCAGCGTGACATTGATCATTTGCCGTGCCCCAATTCGGGTCTTTGGTCAGCCCTTCTCTAAATAAACCTGAGCGGCCATCTTCGGCGCCCGCGGCGAAAGAAAACCCAATTGAGGCTTTACAAGTCGTTTGGGTTTGACCGTCCGTAAAACTTCCATCGACTTCAGTGTTGGAAAAGTCATTATATCTTGAAACATAACTCACCGGGCCAGACAGTTTTACATTAGCTGAATTAAACAGCTCAACCGCTTTTTGGTATTGTAGTTCACCTATAATTTCCGAACTTTCTTCGGTTGTACTGCCTGGGCCAGTCGAAGGCTGGTCATGTGTGTCATAAGGCGGAAGGTTTAGGTTACCTGATAAATCGCCCGCATTTGACTGGGCAAAGGCAGCCACAAAGGAACCGCTTGTACCATAGCTTGATTCTTTGTCCCGTTCAAATTTAAGAGATGCATACCCCTTACTGTCACCACTATTATATTTGTACTCTTTACCGAGGCTCGTTGGGTGGACGGGGAACCATGAAATCATCCCGACATCTGTGCCGCCCTGTTCAAACCGAAGAACGGTCATTTCATTGTCTACAGGAGAGAAATCATCGGCATCCACATTTTCGACATAGGCTCTGAGCGAGCGGTTGACACTCGCGCCATCAAGCGCGCCGCTATTCATATAGATATCGCCAGGTGCTATATTATTGTGAGCGCGTACGATGGATTCATAAATGCCGTCGACCATGTTGTTGAAGTTGGTTTTCCAATATCCACCCGTCGCTATGACATATAATCCGTAGTGAGACTGTCCACCTGACGCTTGGTGCGTGTGGGTTGCACTGATGACGACATTGTCGTCCGTATATAGATCGCCGAAATTGGCCTGAAGTTTTGCCATCACCGCTTCATTGACGGCTTGGAACATGGCGCCTTTATCGACGGAAACAAAAACTACAGACTTATTAGCATCATCTTTGACAATATAGGCGCGGGCATATTGACGGTCTCTTATACCAGCATTTCGGAAAAATAATTCCGCCCAGCCCATGAAATTTGTTTCCGCAACTTGTCCGGTAATGTCGTAAATGCCGACGCCGATGTCATAGTTTGCCGCATTAGCTGCAGAGGAGAGCATGGTGGTTGCCAGCGCAATTGTTCCAATGGATTTAGCGAGTTTTCTCATGATTTTTCCCCGTTTAAAGCAAGTTTAATATAAAATAGTAATTACTATACTTCCCATTAGTGATTTTTCTCACAGAGTCAAGTTTCTCTTATTCTGATGTGATTTCGTGCGCTAAAGGCCATAAACACGCTTGAAACAAAAGTTTGCGAAAGGTGATGATTTTTGACGTCTAAAACGGGTTTGACCGCGCCGTGAAATCAGCTACGCAATGATAGTCATACAAGACGTTCAGATCACAATCGAGGAAAATTCATGTCAGTTCTAAGTCTTAAAGATCGAAGTCTTTTTAAAACTTGCTCCTATGTTAATGGAAAGTGGTTGGAAACGGCCGTTGATTACTTCAATGTGAACAATCCCGCCAATATGTCTGTGGTCAGTGAAGTGCCGATGCATGGGCGGGCGGAAACCGAACAAGCTGTTGCCGCTGCGAGTGCGGCTCTGCCGGAATGGCGGGCTAAGACGGCCAAAGAACGGTCTGCCCTATTGCGCCGTTGGCGTGACCTGATGATGGAACATCAAGAGGACCTTGCGCAAATTTTAACCGCTGAACAAGGCAAGCCCCTGACTGAAGCGCGCGGCGAGATCGCCTATGGCGCCAATTATATGGAATGGTTCGCCGAAGAGGCTAAGCGTATTTATGGGGATACGATACCTGCGCCTTCCGGCGATAAGCGTGTCGTTGTTATTCGTCAGCCTGTTGGGGTCGTTGCCTGTATAACGCCGTGGAATTTCCCAAGTGCAATGCTGGCGCGTAAACTAGCGCCAGCGCTAGCGGCTGGATGTACGGTCGTTTGCAAACCTGCCAATGAAACGCCTTTATCGGCCTTTGCGCTGGCTGAGCTGGCGGAACGTGCCGGCATTCCCAAAGGCGTTATCAATATTGTTTGCGGCAACACGCTGGAAATTGGTGAGGTTCTGACGCAGCATGCTGACATCAAGAAGCTGACATTTACGGGGTCGACCCGCATTGGTAAAATGCTGATGGCAGCCTGCGCATCGACGGTTAAAAGGACCTCCATGGAGCTTGGCGGCAATGCGCCGTTTATCGTTTTTGAAGACGCCGATCTCGATGCAGCGGTCGAAGGCGCTATCGCTAGTAAATACCGAAATGCGGGCCAGACATGTGTCTGCGCCAACAGGGTCTTTGTGCATTCGTCGGTTCTAGAGATTTTTACAAAAAAATATGTGACAGCCGTTAGCTCGCTTAAAATTGGTGTTGGCACAGAGACCGGCGTTGTTATCGGCCCTATGATACATGAAAAAGCCGTTCTTGATGTTCAGTCCAAAATTCAGGATGCTCTCGATAACGGCGCAGACTTAGTACTTGGCGGCAAGCGTACCGATGATGGAGTCTGTTTTTTAGAGCCAACGATCATCTCAGGTGTAACCGATAAAATGCGTTTATTCCGGGAAGAGACATTTGGGCCCGTCGCGCCGCTAATCTCATTTGAAACCGAAGAAGAGGTAATCCGTATGGCTAATGATACGGAATATGGCCTAGCCGCCTATTTCTTTTCGCGAGATATTGGCCGGGTTTGGCGTGTATCAGAAGCGCTTGAATTTGGCATGGTCGGCGCGAATACGGGCTTAATGTCCAATGAAGCCGCGCCTTTTGGCGGTGTGAAACAATCAGGTCAAGGCCGAGAAGGCTCCAAATATGGCCTCGATGATTATTTGGAAATGAAATATCTCTGCATGGGCGGCATATAAGGAGCTCTTCGGCTGATTTTAGTAGCCTGATAGATTTTCACTTTGCCACAAATTGTGTTATACTGAGAGTTGAACAATATTTAGGGGGCAAAGATATGCGTTTAATGTCGTATAATATCGAGCGGTTTGATGAGCATTTTAACACGGATAATAGTCTGAAAGAAACACAGGCTTCGCAAAAGAAATTTGGGTCTGTCGCAAAGGTAATTTCCAAAACGGATCCAGATTTAATTGGTATCACTGAAGGTCCTAATACGACGGCAACATCGGGTCAGCGAAACACAGTCAAAGCCCTCGAAAATTTTGCGGTCGAATATGGCTTGCGTCAAAATAAAGCTATGATCGGTTATTCTTCTCGTGGACGTCAGGAAATAGCCTTGCTTTATGATCCAGAGGTTGTGACGGCTAAGCATGATCCGGGCGGAAAAATCGGCCAGTCTAGTAACCCACGGTTTAACGAAGACTTTTACATGGATAGTAACGGCGACGGTATTCAAGAGCGTTATAAACATTATAGACCTCCGTTAGAGGTAAAAATCACGCGTACTGACAATGGTAAATCTTTTTGGATCATCGTCGCTCACGCCAAATCAAAAGGTATTTTTTCAGCTATGGACCGCGTTCATTTTGACCGGACGACCGAACTCAATCGCCGAAAATTATTCGCCGAGTGCATGTCTATTCGCGGGCGGGTTGAAGAGTGGATGAAGAAAAAACGCAGCATAGTCGTGATGGGAAATATTAATGACGGGCCTGGTTTTGATTATTATGAAAGCCGTTTTGGACGCAGCGGCGTTGAATTAATTGTTGGCGACCTGTTCGACCAGGATACATTATTACGCTATCCTGTCGGTCGTGCAAAATTTGGCCATTATGGTTGGGAGCCTTCCTCGGCGCGGTTTACAGATCGTTTCACAGGTGATCATATCGATGCGCTCATTGACCATATTATTGTTTCCAAACAATTCAAGTTTTCTGGTAATCAAGCCTATCAAGTCTGGAACCCTTATCCGGCATCGGATGAAGACTTTATTGCGGCTGAAGCGAAGGCCTCAAAAAGGGACCTTAAACAGGCTTCCGATCATTTCCCGATAACCTTGGATATTCAGTAACCAAAGTAATCCAGTTTAGTTGGGGTTATACTTCTTCTGTAGCTCTGTAATTAGGGCTTTGCGTAAATCATCGTGAGTTGCTTTTTTGGTAAGCCCCGGATTGTCTTCCGTCAGAAAATTGAGGTTTTGTTCTTTGCCTGTGAGCAAGAAATCATTGATCGCGACCAAATATGTTCTTGCGGAATCCAGCGGTGTTCCGTTGATCATCCATGCGCCGCTATTACCTGAAACGCCGGTGGTTTGAAGATAGCCGCCGACGCCTTTGTTTTCAGCGCCTTGATCCAGAGTTTTGCCCAATAGTTCGCCGCTCATTTCAACGGCTATGATGGCGCCGCCAAACGGCAAGATGCGGATAACATCATACTCTGTTATTGGGCCCGGCGCGATAGTGTCGTCAATGCGAATAGACCCTCCGTTGAAGATGGCTATGTCCGTATCCACCGCATTATGAAGCATACCGTCAGCGATCATCTTTGTTAAAATCGTTTGTTTGTTCCGAACGCTGGCCTCTGTTCCGTCGAGAGAGTCGGTCACATTTGTTACGAGTTCAGCAGGGTTAAATCCTTGATTTTTAAACCCTTCAAAAGCGCGTTCAAGCCACATATCCACGACCTGTCCGACAGCTGGGTCATCCGGGATATCAGGCGTTATAGCCTTGAGGCGTGGTGTAATCTTAATTTGCTCATTGGCGTGATTATAATCCATGTCGATGATATAGGCGGTGCGGGCATTGGCATCGGCCTTAGTGATTGGTGTGTTTCTAGCGCCTGACCATTTGATTGCATTTTCATGTTCATGTCCACCAATAATTAAATCAATATCGGGATACTTTTCGGCAAGTTCCACATCCTGTTCCATAGGCAGGTGGGTGACGGCAACCAAAATATCCACATTATCCTTAAGCGCTCTGATATGAGCTTCGGCGGTTTCAAAAGGGTCGGTATAAGAGACGTAGGATACCGGGTTACTGTCGAGGGTTAGTCCGAACATACCGACAGTTACATCTCGACCTGACGTGTCTGTGACGCTAAAGGTTAGGTTCTGAGAGATTGCCGGAAACGACGTTCCGTCAGCTTCAAACACATTGGATGAAAACCACTGGGTTTGAGATTCTGATATACGGTCGCGAAACTGATCTTCTTTGATATCAAATTCGTGATTGCCCAATGTCGCAAAATCGAGCCCGAAAGCATTCATAGCCGCAACCATTTGTTTGCCTGCTAGGCGCTCGCCGTCAACTTTGGCAGTGCCCAGCGCGGAGGGACTGAATAAGTCGCCAGATAGAACCGTATAAGTATTAGGGTTCTCATTTAATAACTGCTTTTTAAGTGTCGCTAGCCGCGCCACACCGCCTTGGCCGCCGACAGGTGTCATCTCATAAACATCATTAATTTGTAGGAAGGTTATTCTTGTAGTGTCAGTGCTCGTAATGGGGCGCGATGGCTGAGGCGTCGTTTCGATAGGACTAACGATGGCATTTGTAGCTGCTCCAGGGAGACAAAGCTTCCAGCCGGGTTTAATGCGATCTGGATTTAAAATGGCTGTATAGCTTGAATCGAAACTCGCTTGTGTATTGGTTGCCGCGGCTATTTTATTATAGGCCCAGCTATTGCCATAAGCGCGGTTTGAAATCGTGGATAGGGTGTCACCGGGCTGGACAACAACCGTGGACTCACAGCTGGCATCCGATTGTGCCTGCGCATGACTAGCCAGTGCCAGACATAGAGATAGTGGAAAAAATAACCGAAAAGTTTTATTCATAATGTTGCCCCTTAGCTGTTATCAAACTCAATGGCCGGAAAGGCTACTGAGGGTTAACAACTTGCCTGATTATACCTTTGGATGAAAACTGAGTCAAATCTGGACGAAGGTCGCGAATTGATATTTAGTGGTAGAAAGTTTAGGAGGCGATATGGGACATCCAGAAACACGCGAGCAACGCATAGATGCCATGCTGGATAAGCATGAAATTACAGAATTACTTTATGCCTATTGTAATGCAGCAGACAGGCATGATCATGTGAAAATGCGAAGCCTCTATCACCCTGACGCCTTTGATGATCATGGATCTTTTTTCAAAGGTCCCGCGATGGAGTTTATTGATATGCTCCCGGAAATCCAAAAGCCTATGGAAATTTTGCACCATAATATGACGTCCATAAATATCGAACTTGATGGCGACTATGCTGAAGGTGAAGTTTATATGATTGCATTTCATCGATTTAAAATCGAAACAGGGGATTCTGTTGATCTCTTGGTAGGAGGCCGATATTTTGACAATTATGAAAAACGAGATGGTGTTTGGAAATTCAGCCTTCGCGCAGCTGGGGCTGACTGGGCTTACTATAATGACCCATCACAAACAGCAATGGACCACCCTATGATTGCGGCAACCCATATCGCGAAGCCGGGCCCAGAGGACCCGTCTTATCAATTTTTTAAAATGATGAAATTCGGTAAGAGGCTGCGTTAGTCGACGCAAAGACCAAATTCAGTCTTGCCATTTTTAACTTCGGTGAAGCACCCAAATGGATTGTCTGTAGGCTGGCATTGACCAATAACATTGGACTCATTGTTAGCTTGTGACATGCTACGGCATTGTCCTTGGCATTGATCGCTATCCGTACAAGCCATATTGGCATCGCTATAAGCCATTGTGCACCGCTCATGGCCAAGCATGCCAGCTTGTTCGACTGTTCCGCCTTTGGCTCGACAAAGCCTTGCTTCCATCTCGGGCAAGGGCCTTCTGAAATTTGGTTCTTCGGGCGTTGGTGGTGTTAAGGACCCTGCCGAATATTCTGTCACTCTATGTCGGCGTTTGATTTTATCGCCTTTGCCGACGCGAATAACTTTGGCAGGAATATCGAGGATAAAAAGGCCATTGCGACTTGTGTCTAGTAAATAGACATTACTTTTATCATAACCTAACTGCACGAGATTATAGCTCTGGCCATTATCCGTTGTTGCAGTCCAGCTATCGCCAGATTTTTCAAATACACCGCCTTTGAAGGCCGCGCGAGTAACTGTGGATGATTTGACATGAGACGGTGTTGGCGCAACCGGGGCAGGCGCAATCGGATTGGAAACCGGCGGCGGCGCGACTGCGATAGGTGGCCTAACTGTTAGGGGCGGGGCAGGTGCAATAGGGTTTTCGACCCGCGGAGGTGAAACAGCAATAGGCGGCGCTAATGTGGCACTTGTAATACGGTGCATGACATGACGGGCCTGTCCAGGCCAGCTTGCATAAATAACACGCTCGGCATCATTAATATCAACTGAAACATTATGTCTATCTTCGCGAAGATAGACGGTATTTTCATCACGTAAGATTTCTTGAAACGTAAATCTGATATTGCCGCTTTGGTCAAATTCATGCCATTCGAACTGTGAGTTTTGCTTGAAGTAACCGGATTTGAAGT
>JABABK010000109.1 GCA_014238285.1 Hellea sp. | reverse complement strand
GAAGGCCATATGATTGTGAGCATGCCTGATCAGTGGGGATGGGGCGCTGAAAAGGGACAAGAGCTGTGCGAGAACTTTTTCCAAAAGCTTATTGATCTTCACCAAGTGGATTATGAAGCCATAGGCCTTGGTGATTTTGGTAAACCTGATGGCTATGTTGATCGCCAAATTGGCGGTTGGAATCGCCGGTATGAAAAAGCCTGGACCGAAGATGTTGAGCAATTTGAAGACGTCAGGCAATGGCTGGAAGACAATAAACCAAAGACCGCCAATAAGCCGGGTATTTTGCACGGTGACTTTCGAATTGATAATTGTATTCTCAATATGCAAGACCCGACAAAAATCGACGCTATACTCGATTGGGAAATATCAGCTCTCGGTGATCCGTTGATGGATTTGGGCAATACGCTATCTTATTGGATCCAGGCTAATGACCCCCCGATGATGCAGATGATGATGCGCCAGCCAAGCTCTGCGCCAGGTATGATGACACGTCAGGAAATATTAGATTTTTATGCCGAGCGCACAGGTGCCGATGTTTCTAATTTCCAGTTCTATTATGTTTATGGAATTTGGCGTCTCGCTGTGATTATTCAGCAAATCTATTACCGTTATTATCACGGTCAAACTGACAATCCAAGATTCAAAGGCTTTGGCCAAATGGTCAATGGTCTGGGGCAATTGTCCCGCGTCAAAATAAAATCAGGAGAATTGTAATGAGTGATCTCGATCAATTTCGGCAGGACACACGAGCCTGGCTAGCAGAAAACTGCCCGAAGGAAATGCGAAAGCCGGTTAAAGGATTTGAAGATGCTTGTTGGGGCGGCAGAAACCCAGAATATTCATGCCCGGAACAAAAACTATGGATGGACAGGATGGCATCTAGAGGCTGGACGGTTCCAACGTGGCCAAAAGAATATGGCGGCGGAGGCCTGACTAAGGCTGAGGCTAAAATTTTGAAATCAGAAATGCGTCGTATCAGCGCGCGAAATCCGCTCAGCTCATTTGGAATTTGGATGCTTGGGCCAGCCTTGCTGAAATTTGGTAATGAAGAACAAAAACTAGAGCATTTACCACCAATTGCTCGCGGGGAAATTCGCTGGTGCCAAGGTTATAGTGAGCCGGGTGCTGGGTCTGACCTCGCAGCGCTTGCGACTAAATGTGAAGACAAAGGCGACCACTTTCTTGTTAACGGACAAAAAGTTTGGACATCATATGCCGATAAAGCGGACTGGATATTCTGCCTTGTGCGGACGGACTTTGAAGCCACAAAACATACCGGTATCAGCTTTGTCTTGTTTGATATGGAAACGCCAGGCGTTGAAGCCAAGCCCATTAAACTTATCTCCGGCCGTTCGCCATTTTGCGAAACCTTCTTTGAAGATGTGAAAGTTCGTAAAGATAATCTTGTTGGGGAACTGAACAAGGGCTGGACGATCGCCAAATATCTGTTGACGCACGAACGTGAAATGATTGGCGGTATGAGTGAGGAGATGCGGCCTATTAGTGAAATTACTGCGGCGAGTATAGGGCTTGTCGACGATAAGCTGGCCGATCCAATGCTTCGAGCCAAAGTGGCTGAAACAGAAGTCGATGAGTGGGCTTATATGATGACGCTAACACGTAAACTTGCAGAAGCGAAAGCTGGGGCCTCGTTAGGCGCAGATAGTTCCATGCTGAAATATTACGGGACCGAATTGAATAAGCGTCGCTACGAACTTATGATGGACGCGGCTGGCCATGATGGTCTTGAGTGGGAAGGTGAGAGATCAAAAGATGGAGATCTCGCGCGCATGTGGCTTCGAACTAAAGGGAATTCTATTGAAGGCGGCACATCAGAGGTGCAGCTTAACATTATCTCAAAACATATTCTTAGATTGCCGGGAGCATAGACAATGGGATTAGTTCTCAACGAAGATGAAAAAATGCTTGCTGAAACAGCGGAAGGTTTTTTCGCCGATAAAGCACCAGCAAAACAACTCCGTAAGCTCCGCGATGATCGTGATGAGACGGGTTATGATAAAGGGCTTTGGCAGGAAATGGCCGATATGGGCTTTGCCGGCATTTTAATCGATGAAGATCATGGCGGCGTCAATATGGGGTACATGGCCGCTGGTCTTGTGGCTGAACAGATGGGTAAAAACCTCACGGCGTCTCCATTCCTATCAACCGCAATTTTGGCGGCTACGGCCCTTAACCAAGCTGGTTCTGCCGAGCAAAAAACAGCATGGCTTCCAAAGATAGCTGCAGGCCAAGCTGTGATGTCTTTTGCGCTCGAAGAAGGGGTCAAACATAATCCCGCCGCAACAAATATGAGTGCAGAGCGCTCAGGTAATGGGTTTAAACTGAACGGTCAAAAAGGCATGGTCATTGATGGTCATGTGGCCGATCAAATGATCGTCGTCACGCGGACCTCTGGTCAAGCCGGCGATATGGATGGCCTGACATTGTTTTTAGTCGATCCGAAAACAAAAGGTATCGATATTGAACGTACGCAAATGGTCGATAGCCGCAATGCGGCCCGGATTGAATTTGACGATGTTGAAGTCAATGCGGACGCGGTTTTAGGCGAAGTCGATAATGGCGGTGATGTTTTAAAAGCTGTTTTGAACGCAGGCCGTGCGGCGGTAGCCGCTGAGTTATTAGGCACGGGCGGCGAGGCTTTTCGCCAGACGACTGACTATATTCGAGAGCGTAAGCAATTCGGGACAGAAGTCGGATCATTTCAGGCGCTTCAACATCGCTCGGCTCATCTATATTCCGAAATGGAAATCGCGCGCTCTGCTGTCCTAGCGGCTCTTACGGCTTTGGACATGGATGTAAAAGGTGCAGAGCTTCCAGTCGCTATGACTAAGGCAAAACTAGGCCAAGTCGCTAAGCTCGCCGGGCTTGAAGGCGTCCAGATGCATGGCGGCGTCGGCATGACAGACGAATATGATATTGGCCTTTATTTAAAACGCATTCGCGTGGCGCAAGAATTATTTGGCGACTCAAATTATCAAATGGACGCCATCGCGCGTATGAAGGGATACTAGCATGACAATGGATTTAGGTATGAGCGAGCGCGTTAAACCGCTCGTCGAAAAAGTTCGCAAAATGATGCAAGAAGAAATTCTTGCAGCAGATGCTGAATACCACAACGAAGTGGGTAAAGCAGAAGGCGGACGTTTTGCGTTCACTGACCGACAAACTGAAATCCGCGAAGACTTAAAAGCCAAAGCCAAAGAGCAGGGGCTTTGGAACTTTTGGTTAACAGATTCGGAAAGCGGCTATGGTCTCTCCACGGTTGAATATGCCCATTTGGCCGAACAAATGGGTTGGTGCGCTTTGGGCCCCGAAGTATTTAATTGCTCGGCTCCTGATACGGGGAATATGGAAGTTATTGAACGCTACGGCACGCAAGAGCACAAAGACAAATGGCTAAAGCCGCTCCTAAATGGTGAAATTCGCTCAGCCTTTTTGATGACGGAGCCCGCCGTAGCATCTTCCGATGCGACTAACCTTGAATTCAGCGCTGTCAAAGACGGTGATGAGTGGGTGCTGAACGGAGAGAAATACTGGTCATCTGGGGCCGGTGATCCGCGCTGTGAAGTGTATGTCCTAATGGCTCGTACAGCGCCTAAGGGCGGTGATGTTCCGCGTCACTCTCAACATTCAATGTTTCTTATCCCGGCGGATTTGCCGGGCGTAGAAGTCCTTCGCGCCATGACCGTTTTTGGTCATGATGATGCGCCCCATGGGCATTTGCATATTCGTTATACCAATGTTCGTATCCCGGCTGACTCTCTTTTGATTGGTGAAGGCCGCGGTTTTGAAGTATCTCAAGGTCGCCTCGGCC
>JABABK010000108.1 GCA_014238285.1 Hellea sp. | reverse complement strand
GGCTTTTTTAGATCATAAAGGTCTGATAATAGGCCGCAAGTAAGAATTTAATAGGAGTTAACTTAATGAATAAATTTCTTTTAGTTGGCGTCGCAATCGCTGCAACCGCCGTTTTATCCGCCCCCGCACACGCCATCACCAATGATGCTGAATGTTCATCTGAAGGCGGAACCATGGTCAATGTAAAAGGCAGTGATTATTGCCTCGTGCCGATTCGCCCAGAAGCCTACCATGATCCCATTTATGACGGCAACCAGCTCGGCGTTACGGAATGCCCTGGAGACAAACTCAATGATGATTTGTACTGCATGTACCCGGTAACGATCCGTCCTCAGGTCACAGCACCTGTTACAACAAGTGAAGTTATAACTCCTGACGTCGTATCTTCTACAGTTGTAAGTTCAGAAGCCGTAACGTCTGACGTCGTAACATCAGACATAGGATCAGTGGTCACAGATAGTGCTACGGATGTTGTGACCGACATGGTTGATGACGCTGTTGATCAAGCTGTTACTGGAGGCATAAATGATGCCACTGACGCCATCAAAGATGCTGTCGATTAATTAGTCCTATAATAATATATAATTGGACCCGCTCTTAAGGCGGGTTTTTTCATGACTAGAATATGAACGAAGATTTCAGTAGAAGTTCAACTAAGGACATCTATAACTTCTTTATGACTTATCAACGGCGCATATTCAAAACTCTATCTCTGACCCTATTAGCGGCAACGGCCCTTTCCGTATCAGGCTGTAAAACTGTTTCCGAAGACACATGTCTTGCCGGAAATTGGGAAGCGGTTGGATTTAAAGATGGCACGAAAGGCAAATCTGCCAATCGCCTCTCCAAAATCGCAGAGGCCTGTACCAAGTTTGGCACCTCCGTGGACAATCAAGCTTATCTCGCAGGTTATGACGCTGGACTGCCTAAATATTGCACCTTTCAACGTGGTTTTGAACGCGGCGAAGGCGGCAGCTCATATAATCAAATCTGCTCGGGCGAACTCGCCGCAGAATATGCCCCCGGCTATGAAGAAGGCCGTGTTCGCTATGAAATTTATCAAGGCCATGAGCAGCTAGTTGGCCGCTATGAAGAACATGCTAGCGCGCTTTATCATGTGCGCGAACGCCTGCGAAATGACGAGTTAAGCGATTCAGAGCGCAAAAGATTGCGCTATAAAGAACGGCGCCTGGAAAATGAAATTGACGATATACGCTATGATATTCGAGATTTTGAACGGCGCTTTGATTTGCCCCGAACATCGCTGGGTCGATATAGCGGATAGAAATTGATCTCGATCTGACCTGATTTTTCCTGACCTAGGAATTAAATTTTTTTAACTTATATAATCGGCCCCATTCCACTTAAGGTATGCTTAACAAGTGGAGATAACAGTGCGCAAATATTTTCTTTTTCTATCCGTCCCATTAATGGTTGGCTTAACGCCAATCTCTTATGCCGACCACAATGCATCGCCAAACAATATGGCAGCTGCAGCTACAAGCTTTAATCATGACGCGTTTATTCCCCGTCCTACCAGAAACACTGGAATTGGTCATACTGTCTGGAGCTCTTTTTTGGAAAAAACTGTGGTTGTCACGGGGCAGTCAACTCGGCAATACGCCAAAAGCCGAAGTATGCGAACAGGCACTCGCTTAGCCTTTGGACACACTTCAAGGTTAAGACTTGAAGGCAATAAGGTGTATTTTTCAAAATTTACCGATGCTCACCAAGCTGCCATCGGCAATTACCGCCAACAACTCGTGGACATAGCGAATAAACACGACATCACATCTTTTCCTAAAGACGAACAATTGGCATTTTGGTATAATCTACACAACGCAGTTTTGATTGAAACCATCGCCGCAAATTACCCTCTCAAAAAACCTTCCGAATTTATCTTGAAAGATCAAAACAGGTTATTACATGACGCAAAACTCTTAAACATCAAAGGCCAAGCCTTGAGCCTTAGAGATATTCGCGAGAAAATTGTCTATCGAAACTGGACCGATCCAAAAGTCATATACGGGTTTACACTTGGCGACATTGGGTCGCCCTCAATTCAACAGGAAGCCTTTACCTCCGACAATACCGACAAGCTATTAACTAAGAGCGCTACAGAATTTACAAGTTCCCTTCGGGGTTATCGAGGTGGAAAGGTGTCTCAAATTTACAAAGATGTTCAATCTTTTTACTTCCCTAGTTTCGAAAAAGATCTGATGAGGCATTACAATCAGCATATGAGGGGCGACGTAAAAGATGAACTATCAGAATACGGCATCGAGGAAACGGCTCGTTACGAAGATGATATCATGGATCTAGTCGGGGGTTCTGGAGAAGCGCGGCAATTTTCAAATATGTCGATGACGGGACAAAGAGGAAACTCGGTTCCCGCTCACCTTCAAGGAACCGCGGTTGAATTCACTCAGGAGATTCGCCTCAAGTTTGTTGAACTCAAAAAAATGAACCTTCTCGAAGAAGGCGACGTCACGATCGAAGATATCCCAACCGAAAGCAAAAAATAGACGGCTAAATTATCCTACATAGATAATACATCTTCTAGCGTACCCGTACATTTCCGGTTATGTAGGACCAATGCTCGCAATCATCATACCTAGCCTAAACAGCGGAACGGATCTTCATAACTTGTTGGAACAGATCGGTGATAAGGCTGACAGAATTGTTATTTCTGATGGTATATCCGGTGATGACAGTTTGAAAACGGCTATGGCTTACAATGTTGTTATCACCATTGGCGAAGCTGGGCGCGGCAAACAATTAGGCCGCGGCGCTAGCTGGGCTAAAGATGCTGATTGGTTGCTATTTTTACATGCCGACAGCCAGCTTTCTGACACATGGTTAAATGCAATAACCACTCATATTGAAAACCATTCGGATAAATCTGGCTACTTCAAATTACGATTTGATAGTCCAAAACTAAAGGCACGTCTCGTCGAATACCTAGTCTGCTTGCGTTGCTTTGCGTGGGCCCTGCCCTATGGCGATCAAGGCCTTCTTATGTCCAGGCGGCTTTATGACGAAATTGGTGGCTATTCTGATTCGCCGATATTTGAAGACGTTGATATTGTCGAAAAAATTGGCCGCAAACGTTTACGAGTCCTCGATGCACCCATCATTACATCCGCTCGAAAATACGAACCTAATGGTTTCTTTAAACAAGGCTGGCGGAATTTGAAATTACTTAGGCGCTATAAAAAAGGTGAATCCATAGAGAACCTATTGGCAGACTACACCTAAAGGTTAGCCTTAAAACAAATAGAGTTGACTTATTACGTTATTTCATGTATTCATGAAATATGAAATTAAATAAAGCTGTCAAAACTCTATCTGCACTCGCCCACGAAGGACGCTTATCTTTGATGCGGCGCCTCATTCAAGCCGGACCTGAAAGCCTGACCGCTGGTGAACTTGCGCAATTTTCAAACATCAGCCCAACCACAGCGTCTGGGCAATTATTAGTTCTGGCAAATGCTGATCTCGTCACGTCGCAACGCCAAGGTCGTCATATTTTTTATTACGCAAATTTCAGGCAGTTCGGCCAACTTACAAACTTCCTCACAGAGGACTGCTGTGCAGGTCGCCAAGACTTACTCAGCACTCTGAAGGTAAAGTAATGGGTATCGCCACATCAAATTCACTCTGTATTTCAACAGCCGAAACTATTTTAGACCTCAACAAAGATTGCCACTGCCTTCCAATCGAGCGCGATCTCGTGGTTCAAAATATTGTAAAGGCGAGTAAAATCGAGACTATGCCGGAACTACTCGCCGAACGTGAAAACTATTTTGCAAGCACAGCCGTATTTGTTTCCCCGACTCAGCTCAGCGCTATGCAAGTGCAAATCTCCGCCATTGAAACTGTCGCGAGGCATGAAGAGTTTCAAAACATGGCCTTT
>JABABK010000107.1 GCA_014238285.1 Hellea sp. | reverse complement strand
TAAAATTTAAGGTCCCGCATCAAGTGCGGGATGACATGGAAGTGTTACTTTATATACAAAAATTTGCATATAATTCCTACTGACACAACACGTTCAACCCGCTAACCTCACCTCAAACAATTACGGGAATGAAAATGAAAGCTCTTGTCTGTACGCAATTTGCGCCTTTTGCGGATCACAAAGTCATTGAGGTGGATGCGCCCGCAATCAAAAAAGGCCACGTGCGGATTGCTATTAAAGCCGCCGGCGTGAACTTCCCGGATATATTGATGGTACAGGGCGAGTATCAGGTTAAGCCGCCCTTCCCTTTTATTGC
Organism: Hellea sp.; assembly: GCA_014238285.1. Lineage (GTDB taxonomy): Bacteria > Pseudomonadota > Alphaproteobacteria > Caulobacterales > Maricaulaceae > JACOMS01. Next base: position 3,722 of record JABABK010000107.1, on the reverse strand, counting down.
AGGCGCAGAATGCGCGGGCGAAATTACTGAGCTTGGTGAAGGTGTTACGCATCTCAAACTCGGGCAACGGGTCGCCGCTTTGCCGGGGGTTGGCTGTTTTGCGCAGGAGGCCGTTGTACCTGCCAATATCTGCGTGCCAATTTCCGATAAAATGTCATACGAAGAAGCAGCTGGATTTGTGATGGTCTACGCCACCTCTTATCACGCCCTCAAAGATCGTTCTGACATCAAACCCGACGAGACGATGCTGGTCCTCGGCGCGGCGGGCGGCGTTGGCCTAACGGCGGTCGAGCTTGGCACAAATATGGGGCTCAATGTCATCGCAGCGGCGAGCACGCAGGAAAAGCTGGATATCTGCAAAGAATACGGCGCTGTCCACGGCATTAATTACGTAGAAGAAGACCTCAAAGCCCGAGCTCGTGAATTATCAGAAGGCGGCGTGGATATTGTCTATGATCCGGTCGGGGATAAATTCGCCGCGCCAGCTCTACGCTCCATGGCTTGGGGCGGACGTTATCTAGTCATCGGTTTTGCCGCCGGCGATATTCCGAAAGTTGCCTTTAACTGGATGCTGTTAAAAGAGCTTGATGTGCGCGGCATTCACTGGGGCGCTTGGATTCCCCGCAATATGAAAAACCACGTCCAAAATATGGGCGAGCTCATGGCCATGTATGAAGCCGGGACCATCAAGCCCCGAGTCAGCGGCGTCCACACATTAGAAAACTTCACCGATGCCATGACCGCGCTGACAGAGCGCCGCGTTATGGGTAAAGTTGTTTTGACGATGGTCAGTTGATGCAAACCATAACTAACCACTCAAAACTAAGTATCCAAGTTAGTTTAGTATTTGGACAAAAGATGCCAGAAATTAAAAAAATTCCTTTTAGTTTGTTTGTATCATTTGATTCACTCCTTTCAAAGTTTACTGATTTTTATAATTATCATATGGACTTATTGAGAGATGAATTTTCGCCTGACGGGCCTTTCGATAAGATTGAAATAGAATTGGAAAAAATTGGATTTCCCTATTTGGAACTCCTAATGAAAACTGATAAAAGAGCACTGCTTTCATACCTAAGAATGTATTCCGATGATTTCTTAAATGCGATTTACCCTCGTCTGGATGTCGTCGAGAGAAGTAAAAAGTTCTATATTTTTTCACTCTCAAATGTTGAATTTAATGATCTAGGGATAAATTTAAACGGTCATGGATATATTAGGAATTAAATTTCAGAAGGTCTCAAACAAATGCACAGTTTTCAAACAGTCTCTGACATTCGTATAGAACCCGGCGGGGCGAGCAAACTTGATTTTTATGTCGATGGATTATCCCGCAATAAACGCATCGCTATTGTCACCGACAAAGGCATTCGCGGGCTTGGCTTGATGGATGCGAGTGTTAGCGCCCTTGAAGATGCTGGCTATGACGTATTGGTCTTTGACGAAGTCGTTGCCGATCCGCCCGAAGAGATCGTTGTTAAAGGCGCAGAGACGATCAAAGCGTTTGAGGCCGGACTGATCATCGGGTTTGGCGGTGGTAGTCCTATGGATACGGCCAAAGTCATCGCCCATTTGGCAGGCTGTGATCAGCCGCTCGAAACCATGTATGGCGTTGGCCTTGCCAAAGGGCCAACTCTGCCGCTTTTACTTATCCCGACCACATCTGGCACCGGCAGCGAAGTCACCAATGTCGCCATTATCACAACAGGTAAAACTGCCAAGAAAGGCGTCGTCGCTGATAGTCTTTATGCGGACCGGGTATTGCTCGACGCCAATCTAACGCTCGGCCTGCCAAAGTCCATCACGGCGGCGACCGGTATTGACGCCATGGTCCACGCGATTGAGGCTTATACATCAATCATTCAAAAGAACCCTCTATCAGATGCGCTAGCTTTATCCGCCCTTCGTAAATTACGAGGCTCTATTGTGCGCGCCTGTGAAGACGGATCAGATGTGGATGCCCGTAATGATATGCTGATCGGCGCTATGCTCGCGGGCCAAGCCTTTTCCAATGCGCCCTGCGCGGCCGTTCACGCGCTGGCTTATCCGCTAGGCGGGTTTTTCCATGTACCGCATGGGCTGTCAAACGCTCTCGTTCTGACCGAAGTTATGAAATATAATCAGCCCAAAGCCGATCAATGGTACGGCGAAATCGCGGCCGATATAGGCGTCGGGCAAACGGGCACAGCACTGGTTGATGAAATGCTCCGCATCAAAGAAGCGACCAAAGTCCCACAGACGCTGACAGAGGTCAATATTCCTGGCGACGCAATTCGCATGATGGCCGATGACGCCATGACAAAAACTAGGCTCCTTCAGAATAATGCCAGGGAAATGACTCTGGACGCCACCATAAAAATCTACGAGACAATTCTGTAATGCGCGCAAATGATGAACGGCCCAAGCGCGAGCCCCGCAGCGCCTACAAACATTTCCAAGCCATGCCGACCCGCTGGGCCGATAATGATGTCTATGGCCATGTGAATAATTCAGTCTATTATTTCTTCTTTGATACGCTGGTCAATGAATGGCTGATCAATCAGGGGCTACTGGTAATTGGTAAAAGCGAAACGGTAGGATTGGTCGTCGAGACAAGCTGTAACTTCTTCGCGCCCATAACTTACCCCGATGTCATTCATGGCGGGTTACGGATTTCAAAAATCGGCAGTAGTTCTGTAACCTATGAAATTGGGCTCTTTAAAAATGATGAAGATGAATGCTCGGCCAAAGGGCATTTTGTCCATGTCTATGTGGATGAGAAGACACGACGGCCAATAGCCTTGGCTAAGGCAATGTGTACCAAGCTTGAGACCATTGCCAGATGAAGCGGGTTTTCCAAATCACACTCACATTCTTAACCCTTGCAGCAGCAGCGTTTATTTTATCCCGCTTACCACTCCCAAGCACAAAGGCGAGAAACACTGCCGGGCAAGGATTCACTTATACCAAAGACAATACATCCATTACGTATCATCTCAGCAAACCAAATACAGCGCCCCAAAAAGAAGTTGTTGTTTTACTGGCAAGCGCCGGACGAGAGGCCAGCGACTTCAATGAATTAATATTAGAACTCAACAATGCTGGATATAAAACTCTTGCTGTTGAAGCACCCGGCATTAACGGAACTTCTCTGCTCAATAATGTAGACTTGTTAGGAATGACGGCGCCTGTCCGGCAAGCCATTTTACAGGTAACACCTGACAAACCCATTTTCTTGATTGGCCACGCCTATGGGAATCGATTGGCACGCGCCTATGCCTATAAATATCCTGACAATATAAATTCTGTCGTTTTACTTGCGGCAGGCGGACAGGTCGAAATCGAATCCAAAGCCAAAAAAGCACTTCGGGATATTTTTCATCCTTTGCGTTCTACCCAGTCCAGGTTGAAAGATATTCAGTATGCTTTTTTTGCTGATGGTAATGAAGTTCCTAAATATTGGCGGAGAGGATGGCACACCAAAACCGCTATCTTGCACGATCAAACCAGAGGATTAAATGTGACTAAAGAATGGCAAGGCGCTAGCGGCGTCCCCATGCTCGTCGTACAGCCAGCCCAAGATCGCATCGCCCCCAAGAAAGACGCGGCTGACTTCCTCGCGGCACGTTACCCCGGTCAAGTCGAAGTCGTGGTGATTGAAAATGCTGGTCATGCCCTGCTCCCTGAGCAGCCTGAGGCGGTTGCGGATGCTGTGATTGAGTTTTTGGATCGGCAAAGTGCTA
>JABABK010000106.1:293-4133 GCA_014238285.1 Hellea sp. | reverse complement strand
ATCAATAACGAAATTACGCCATAGGCTTCCAGCATTACTAGAATGGCTTTCGTTTTGTTGCCTCGTTTCGCCTATTTCGTGACGATGGATCGGATTGTTTTTCAAATCAATATGCGCTCGGTACGATGATAATAACAGTTGTTATTGTGACTGTGGTTATCGCTGCAGCGTTAGCACCGCCGCCTAATAATTGCCCTAGTCGTTCATCGCGCGTTACAAAATCAATGAGAATGTCTGCTCGATCTTCTTCAGACTTCACGTCTCTTATTTTGTTTTTCAGTTCTTGGTATTTTTCTTTGTCACCTCGAAGTTCCTTAACGACTTCAAGCATCTGCATTTGCGCCCGTTCTTTGTTGTATGTTTTCTTGTCGTCTGCCATGATTAACTCTCCTTTTAGTTTCGGCTTTGGCTTCCTTTTCTTGGAATTGATTATGCAATATAGGAAGCGCCATTACATAACCGCTCAGTTTCAATACGATGGATTTTCTATCCCATTCGGATACAAGTTTTCTAATACTCGCTTCTCCCCCTAATTTTTTAAAAATTTTAGGGTTTGAAGATTCAAAATCTTGTAAGTAAGTAAGTTCGACTTTCATTTCGTCTAAATAGGCAAGTAAGGCCGCTTGATCAGTATCCAGTTTAGTTTCAACAGATTCGCCTTTAAGTCTGCTATCTTTAAGGATGGCCGTCCCGTCCGTGCTTCGCCTGAACACAAAACCTGCTTTGCGGGCGGTACTTTCACGCCAATCGTCTACAGCTTGTTTGATTACTACCCTTGATTCATTTAACTGCGGGTCTGGCGGGTTTATCAATGCATAGGCATATCGATAGACTAGCCTGTCCAGCAATTCATCAGCGACTGGATAAATTTGCTTATAAACAGGAAATGCCCCTTCAAGCGTAATGCCCAGTTCTTCGGGTTTTTCGAAAAATGGACTGAACCTGTGTACTTCAAAATCGCCGAGTCCCACAGGAGGATCTAAATGGTGGAGTTTCGGGAGGAGTTTTGCCATGTCAAAATAAGATTTGGCGGTTTCACGAGGAAATCCTGTGAGTAGATTCCAGCTTGCCGTTACGCCAAATTGTTTTGAAAACTTTAAAGTTTGAATGTTGTGGGATGCCGAGACACCTTTGACCATAATTTTCAAAATGTCATCATCGAGACTTTCTATTCCAGGCTGAATCCATGTGACTCCCGATTTACCTAAAAGTTCCACTTCGTGACGTTTCATATTGGATTTGATTTCGTAAAAAATCGTCCAGTCTCTTTGAGACGCAACAATCTCCGGGAGAAAATCAGAATAGAAACTGCGGGGCATAATCAGGTCGACAGCAAAAAAGTTATCAACGGAGTATTTATCCGCGTAATGCTTTAACTCGTCGAGCAAACCAAACGACCCACGCTCACGATATTGAATGATTTCATTGAGGCCGCAAAATGTACACTGGGCTTTCTCACCATACCAACACCCACGGCTGCTCTCAAATGGAACCCAAACGCCATAGGCATTTAAAATTTTATTGTCTTTTATCCGTTCAAAATAGCTATCAAATTTCAGTGTGCCTCTTTTTTTACTGAGTTTATGTAGTGGTGCGCGTTTATTCGTTGTGATTTTATCCTCATGCCGCCAGCTAATGCCCTTAATACCTTCGAGCCCTTGACCATTTTCCAAGGCGTCAACTAAATTTGGCATTATGTTTTCAGCTTCGCCGTGCACGACAATATCAACTTCGCGGCACATTTCTGCAATAGCTCTGCCCATATCGCCAGCGCAGCTTGAACCTCCAAAAATGATTGGAATATTTGGATGCGCTGCCTTGATTTTTTTCGCCAGCGCCATAGAGGCTGAAGTTTGGGACGCGGTTAAGGAGAAACAAACCGCTTCATATTTCCCCCAGTTAGTTTCATCGAAACAATCTTCAAGAAATTGCTCAATGACCGGGGTCATGAAAGTAAAAATGTCGTCTTGAATCTCTCTAGTTGCGAAACGCAAATCGTCGCGATCATTGTTATATTGCTGATTGTGATCATCAAAATAAAACTGTGAGAACAATAACTCGCCGAGATAACCTGAATCATTTGCAACAGCTTTATATAGGTGAAGCCCTGATAATGCTGTCAAATCAGTATAAAACTCAAACACGTCTGCCTGCTTGCCATGTGTCTCGAGCAAGTCGCGTACGATCGCTAATTGTATCGAGGGTAAGTATGCCCAAAACCATGGCATGCTAACCAAAGCATATGGTTTCACTCCATTTTGTGTCATTGCCCCTATTTTTCTCCTAAATAATTTATTGTGTTATTGTCCCATAAGTTCGAGTTGGCGATCTATGGATTTCAAAGCGTTTAAGCAAACATTCCGTTTTAATGTGAGAAGTTTTTCCAGTGACAAGGAGCCAAATAATTCTTCGAGGTTTTGAGATGTTATTTCTTGTTCAAGAGACGTTGTTTGGACCAGGTCAGATGTGATTGAATTGGGGGAGTATTTTTCTTGCTCAATATAATATTCGAGTAAGCCTAAAATATTCCTAGATGTTTTTAAAGTTTGCGCCATTATAGATATATAACACAAATTGACAAAGATAACAACTTTGAGTCTTGTCCAATGGAATTTTCAGAGCCAATAACAAGTGCATTAAGTGGTATTTGTAATCGTGCGTTTCTGCATGGATCAGCTGCAAACCGAATTTATTCCTCGGATTTTTCGAGTGTTTTTAATGATATAGATTTGGTGGTTGTGGTCGACGAATTATCAAAATTGGAACTAAACAATATTTACCATCAGCTTTCCAAAGTGCAAGTTGCCGGCCAATCTGTGAGACTTGAAAAGCGTGTTGGGCCCGTTACTCATTCAGACGGTGAGGGTGTTGTTCTTCACGTCGCTATTCACACAGATATCCAATTTCGAGCTTTATCTCCTGCTTTGCACATTATATATTATTTTGGGCATCAAGCGCTTATAGGCGGTGAGTTAGAATGGCCTACTGAATGGGTTGAACGTGAGGTTGCTGTTCACAATTTTCAGGCTGATTTATCGAAAATGGTTGATGAATTTACCACGCGTCGGTCTCAATTTTGGCAATGGAGCTTAGATAACCCTCCCAAAAAATTCCTGAACTCCACAGCCTTAAAGCGGTCTCAAACAATTCGAAAAAGAGTGCGATATTGGAGCGCCATTTTGAGGGCGTGGGCTTTTTATGCATCTAATTCAAGGCATGTATTTTCGCTAAATATTGACGCAACATTCCTCATTTCATGCGCAGCAGAACTCGAACAAACGCGTGAGCTTGAAGATCCTTTTAATGCGGCACTTTTAATTGTGGAAACAATTCAATGCCAATTATTTGGAGATAAAAAAACCGGCAATTGAAAATCGCATATTCTCGCCCGCTTTAATTGAAACTGGATTAACTGAGTGTAACAGCGCTTTGCTCAATATGACCATACGGTTTGGTTTGGGCATGATGAAAGACCCTTCGCCTCTTTCGCAATAGGCCGGCTCTTTAAATCCGCCGCCCTGTTCATAGCCTAAATTTATCGCGCCAGGAACTGGCGTCGTTAATCGCGCCTCTGGTAGTATCATTAATTCGCCGCCCCAATTCGCTTTCCAGTTTTCATGGATGTAGTAGGCAAATGCACCGCAATATGGGCCAGCATCATTGTGCCAAGACAAACCCCAACCGGCGCGGTATAAATATGACGAAGCGACATATTTTATGTCGGAAGGGTCTCTATGGAGGACTTCGCTGATAGTATCTTCATGAGTCAGCATAGAATTAAAAAATTCATCAAATGGCGTGTCTGTTGGATAGTTATTGCGCCCTAACTCAGTGTCGCCA
>JABABK010000106.1:0-283 GCA_014238285.1 Hellea sp. | reverse complement strand
CCCATCAAGAGGGTGCCACACTTTTTTCCATTCAAAAGCATTGTCATAAAAATATGATTCTTCTTTCAAATAATTTCGTAAGTTTGCGAGTGGTTTCGCCTCGATGAAATTATCAATGATTTTATATTTGGGATGTTGATCCAAATGCGCCCTCTCTTGTTTACTACTCGCGAGTATACTAAAAATGGCAGTAATAGGCAATGCAATGCAGGTGGAATATTTTTTCGATGGAGATTTTACCAGCGATACTCTCTGATCATTGTCTGAACTTCCCTCGCGTAAT
>JABABK010000105.1 GCA_014238285.1 Hellea sp. | reverse complement strand
GGACGTCGTCCATCAAATGGATGAAAGGCTCGTCTTTATAGCGATCAATATAGGCTGCTTTAAGATTTTCGAAGGAAGAGCCCTCTTTCAAGTTCGCGTAGATTGTCGTGATCATACCTCTGTTCATAGGAAGTAAATGCGGCGTGAAGCTCACCATGGAAGGTTTACCAGATACCCGCTCCAGCATTTGATCAATCTCTGGTGCGTGGCGATGCTGCCCTACCGCGTAGGCATGGGCTCCGTCTGTTAGCTCTGAATAGATCAAACCCTCACTGGCTTTACGGCCAGCTCCGGTCACGCCAGATTTTGCGTCAATAATGATAGAATTAAGATCGATTAAATCCGCATCAACGGCTGGCAAGAGGGACAAAAGACTGCACGTTGGGTAACACCCTGGACAGGCCACAAGCTTTGCGCCCGGGAGTTCATCCCTTGCATATTCCGAAAGGCCATAAACGGCATCTTCCAAAAGGTCAGTAAAATCGTGTTTGCGGCCATAAGTGCTGGCGTAAAGTTCAGGGTCTTTGAGCCTGAAATCCGCTGATAAGTCTATGATCGTTGCGACCTTGTCCTGGATTTTGGCTATGGTTTCCTGGCTTGCACCATGTGGTAAGCAAGCAAAGACAACGTCGATATCATCCCAATCCACCTCTACCCATTTGCACAGATCCGGGAGGCCCAAACCGGCGAAATTAGGATAAGTTGTTTCAAGGGACTGCCCGGCCCTACTGTGACCAGTCAAAGCTATGAGGCTTAAATATGGATGATTCATAACCAAGCGAATGGTCTCTGCGCCCGTATATCCCGACGCTCCCAAAATAGCTACATTACGAATAGTGGTCATCACCACTCCTTTTAGGCACAAAAAAAGACGCCTCGTTCCCGAAGCGCCTGAATGATAAACAATTTTGTTTGTTGTATTCTTAACGCTTGGAGAACTGGAAGCTCTTACGGGCTTTCGCTTTACCGTATTTCTTACGTTCAACAACACGAGAGTCACGCGTAATGAAGCCAGCAGCTTTCAAAGGACCTCGCAAAGCAGGTTCGTAATATGTCAAAGCTTTAGAAATGCCGTGCTTAACCGCGCCAGCTTGTCCAGAAAGTCCGCCGCCTTTAACAGTGGCAACAACATCATACTGATTAAGACGTTCAGAAACTTCGAACGGTTGACGAAGGATAAGACGTAGAACAGGACGCGCAAAATATGTTTCTTGGTCACGACCATTAACAGTAATTTTGCCATTGCCGGGCTTTAGCCAAACACGCGCGATAGAGTTTTTACGCTTACCAGTCGCATAGGAACGACCATGCTCATCAAGCTTTTGAACGTATGTGACAGCTGCTTCAGTTGTTACAACGGCGTCACTGCTATCCAATACGGATTTCAGATCTTCTAATGTATTTGTCTCAGCCATGATTAGTTCGCTTTCGTATTCTTAGAGCTCATCGATTTAAAATCGATAACTTCAGGCGATTGTGGGTCATGTGGATGTTCGCTACCGGCATAAACGCGAAGATTAGACAGTTGCTGACGTGCCAAAGGGCTTTCCTTAGGCAACATACGCTGAACAGCTTTTCTCATGATACGATCAGGGAAACGGCCATCTAGGATTTTTTCAGCAGTACGTTCTTTCAATCCACCAGGATATCCTGTGTGCCAGTAATACGTTTTGTCTTTACGCTTATTGCCTGTGAAAGCGACTTTTTCAGCATTAATAATGATAACATTGTCGCCACAATCAATATGCGGTGTGTAATCAGGACGGTGCTTGCCACGCAAACGCATAGCGATGAATGAAGCTAGACGACCAACAATAACGCCTTCAGCGTCAATCAGTATCCACTTCTTATCGACCTCAGCGGTCTTTAGAAACTTTGTAGTTTTCATTTTTGCCTCGTTAATGGAGAGAAAAACTCCCTCCGGAAATAGAATGAGCGGCATCTAACACACATCAAGGGCAAGTCAACTCATAAATTTTGAACCTGTGTTATAAAAGCAATTAAAAACAATAGGTTATATATACGGTAAGTTTTTACCGTATCTACGCCATGAAAATCGTTGGTTAAATTCCTAATACACCTTAAAGCGGACAATATGCGTAATATTCTTACACTTACTATGATTATTCTCCCGATATACGGATGTCAAAGCAAAGAAAATCGTAATGATTTCGATGCCTCGGCTGTAACAAAAGAAATTTCCATTAGGGCAACATCTGAACTCTTACCAGTCAGCAAGATTTCTAAACCATCATTTGCACCCAAGGAATTTGCGAACTGGACAAGCCAGATACTACTTTTGGACGATACCGGGGCAGTCTACTCAACAAATACTGGGTTTGGGAGAATGGAAGCTGTATCAGATGGACCGTTCAAAGACATAACTGGCCTGTCCAGAGGCGATAACCCCTCTGTCTTTTTAGCGGTTACACCTTCCGGTGACTTAAAGGCATTTCAGGAAGATGAGACGGGTGATAATTTCAAAGCCATTGCATTATCGTCTGACGGTCAAAAATACGCCAAATTCTGTCATATGGAAGCCCCTGATAGTCAGTTTTTTTACGGCATTTTAGGTGATGGAAAAATTGTAAAGACCAGCTATTCCGCTAATGAGGAGGTTGTAGAGCTCACAAACTCGGGGGTTTTAGGCCCTCATCACGTTCAATCATGCACCGTCAACCAAGCTGGACAGTTATTTTATATAGATCAAAACTACGACGCACATTCGTTTGAAGCTGGCAAATCGATTAGGATAGACACCTTAACTAGTTTTGACAAAATGAGCGCTTTGACACTTTCCGATCAATCCCCTGCTCTACTCCTAACCAATGCTAATTCAGACGGTCTTTTTGTATGGAACAGCCAAGACGTTTATAAACTCAATGTTGAAGCCGGTTTAAGCATTGACGGAATAGCACGACCTGCTTGGGTCAGTACAACAAGCGCATCGATGGGAAGTACTTTTAACAAAGGGCTTACGCTTATCGGTGATCAGGATTCATCTCGGATTGTTATGGTTTCAAACGAATATTTGATGAAAGATCTTCAGAAGGCTTCGAGCTCAAGCGCCGACTAAGACCCAAGTTTCGCGCTGCGCCATAAAGACACGGAACTGATAAAGACAAAAATAGCCAAGAATTGATGGGCCAGCGATAGGTTAAGCGGCGCTACGTTTAATAGGGTCCAAACCCCCAGAGCGATTTGCAACATAACCAAAACAACTAACATTATGGCTTTCCCGCGAACACGGACAAGTGACCGAACTCGAAGTAAATACAAGACGACAAGCAAACAGACTATATACGCCAAGACACGGTGATTGAATTGAATAGCCGTGATATTTTCGCCTAGGTTCTGCCAAAACGATGGTCCCTTAGAATAACCTTCGGGGAAAAACTTTCCATCCATTAAGGGCCAAGTGTTATAAGTTTTACCTGCATGGGTCCCAGCAACAAAAGCTCCTGCAATGATTTGCAGAAATACGAAAAGCGCGATCAAAAATCCATGCCATGGGTAGGCGGGTGTTTCCCGGCGAAATCCCCACCCGTCTTTTTGATCTTTATAAGTCCAGTATAGCAAGCCTAGTATCAGAAAGGCCATGCTCAGATGGGCCGCGAGGCGATACTGACTAACATCGGTTCTATCGTTAGTTAAGCCGCTAGCAACCATCCACCAACCAATAGCACCTTGAGCGCCAATCAGAAGCATTATCAGAAAAAACCTAAAGACCCGGCCCTTTGGGAGCTGACGCTTAATAGCAAAAAAGAAAAAAGGTATAACGAATGCGAGGCCAATTAAACGCCCCAACTGTCTATGAGACCATTCCATAAAGTATATGAACCGGAAACCTTCCAAGCTCATATTTGGATGTTCCGCTGAGAACTCGGGAATTTGCTTGTATTTATCAAACTCAATCAACCATTGCTCTGTTGATAATGGCGGTAGAGCACCAGTTATTGGTTTCCATTCCGTGATTGAGAGCCCTGAATTTGTGAGACGAGTTGCGCCGCCAAGAACAATCATGGCTATAACCAATATAACCATGACCAAAAGCCATCGGGTTACCGATCTTGAAGGACTTAGCGAAGAAGCATTGGACATAAATACAGCCATTAAATTTGATGGTCGGAATGATAGGATTCGAAACACACGTAAAGCCTATTGAATCAATATGATGGATGTAAA
>JABABK010000104.1 GCA_014238285.1 Hellea sp. | reverse complement strand
GATGATGGTTGGTTCAAAACAGGTGATGTCGGCGCGTTACATCCAACAGGTTATCTGGAAATCACAGACCGTTCCAAAGACGTCATCAAATCCGGCGGCGAATGGGTTAGCTCCATCGAAGTCGAAAACGCCGCCATGGATCACCCTGATGTTGCCTTAGCCGCCTGTATTGGCCTGCGTCACGAAAAATGGCAAGAGCGACCATTCCTCATTGTTCAGCCTGTCCCCGGCAAAGAACCAGACATTGAAGAGATCAAAACCTGCATTACCAATAAATGCGCCAAATGGTGGCTGCCTGATGCAATAGTCTTTGAAGAAGCCCTACCGCTTGGCGCTACAGGCAAAGTGCTAAAGCGCAAACTCAAAGAAAAATATATGGATTTCGATCTGGGATAAATTAAGGGCCGCAAGGCCCTTAATTTTTGTCAGCTATAATCCCGCGAACTCATATAATTTATGAACTCACGCGTAGCCATATTGAGATCGGCGTTTTTCGGCCACACCAAATAGATACCAAGGTTACGGTCTGACCATTCCGGCAAAACTTGCTGCAATCGGTTTTCTCGTAGATCATCCTCTATCTCATGCAGCGGAATGCCTGCGACACCAATCCCGGCGATCGCAAACCGGCGCATGGCGTCAACACTATCAACCACAATAGCCGTTTCCCCCCAAACAGGTTTTGGCTTTATCTTGTCCTTACGAAGGTTGATTTCATTTGGAACAGGGGAAAAACTGATAAAATCCCAATCTTTCAAATCACTAGGAAATTTTGGGGTCGGCATCTGCTTAATGTAAGAAGGCGCCGCAACGATCACCAATTGCCCGTCTCCAACCCGTTTTCCTACAAGATCAGAATCAGATTGCCGCCCCATGCGGATGGCGACATCAAAACTCTCTTTGAATAAATTGTGCATAGTATCCGTTGACGTTAACATTAGACGAATGCCCGTATGGTTTTTGGAAAAAGCGGAAATTCGTTCAAATATTGGATGTGATGTTAGAGTTGCAGGGATTGTAACCCGTAAATTGGTCAGGCGTTTGGTGGCATCTTTTGAAAACATGTTGAGACCGTTTGTCGCCGTCTTAAGCATTTTTTTCGTCACGGCATAAAGTTGCTGCCCCTCTTCAGTTAGCGACAAGGCCCGCGTAGAACGATACAGCAAGGCCGCACCAATTTGCGCCTCTAACTGTGAAACATGGTGACTAATGACGGATGGTGACAGCGCCAATCGTTTGGCAGCCCCCCGAAACGACTTCTCTTCGACGACACTTGCAAAAATAGCCATGGATTTTAATTGATCAATCATTATCGCCTTAATTCATTATGTAAAAAATCAGAACAGTGAATACCAATATTTTGCATACATGTACATCTCGATCATCACTACATTGAATTAATCGAACAGACAGGAGCAGATTATGAATACTTTACTAAAAACACTACTTGCCGCGACATGCCTTTCCATGGTTGCAGCCTGCACGAATATTTCCACCCCCAAAAACACTCAGGAAACACCCATGACATCCAATACCGAAAAAGCCGTTGCCCTACTGAATAGCCTGAACACAGGTGACACGGGGCCCGTTGCGTACATCAATCCGAACAAATACATTCAGCATAATTTGGACGTTGGCGATGGTCTTTCGGGCTTCGGTGAAGTCATTAAGAATGCACCGCCTCAAGGGTTTAAGGCGAAAGTGCACCGATCGTTTTCCGATGGCGACTATGTCGTCGCCCATACGGAATATGACTTCTTTGGCCCTAAAGATGGCTTCGATGTATTCCGCTTTGAAAACGGCCTGATCGTGGAACATTGGGATAACCTCACGGCTATCACCCCGCCAAACCCGAGCGGGCGCACACAATTTGACGGGACAACGAAAGTTACCGATCTCGAAAAGACAGATGACAATAAAGCGGTCGTTAATGGCTTTTTGACCGACGTTTTGATGAACGGTGAAACTGATAAATTAACCACTTATGTCAATCCCGACAAATATCTACAGCACAACTCTGCTGTTGCTGACGGTCTAGATGGTCTTGGCGCTGCTCTAAAGTACTTCGCCGATAATGGATTGGTTATGGAATATGACGAAGTGCACAAGGTTTTGGGCCAAGGCAATTTCGTCCTTTCCATGAGTGAGGGCAAATTTGGCGCCGGCGATCACTCTGCCTTTTACGACTTATTCCGTCTTGAAGACGGCCAAATCGTTGAGCATTGGGACGTGATTCAGACTATCCCACCAAAGTCAGAGTGGAAAAACTCGAACGGTAAATTTTAAAAGAATAACGATATGAGGCGGCACTTGGCCGCCTCATTAAATGTAAGCTAAAGCCCGACATTCCACTATTAAATATCATGATGGGCAAACTTTCCTCTTGCACGCCATAAGTTTTTCAAGACAACCTGTCCTGTGGCAGGAGAGGTCTTTGTTTAAATCAAGTTACAGTCGGTCCGTTTGGATGGTTATGCTGGGTGGCGCTTTCCTTTCCCTCTTGGGTATAGCAGACAGGTCTATGGACGCGGCATCCGGCCCGCAAATTGTTCTGTACCGCGCCTTGGGTCAAACATTATTTTTTGCTTTCGTCTTTTTGTTTTTGCGAAAAACCCCCATTTCTACCGAATTTAAAAAACTGACATGGCGCGGTTGGATGGCTGTTTGCTTCATGTCTGCCGCCAGCTTTTTTATGGTTATGGCAATGCAATATACATTGGTCGCCAACGCCATATTTATCGTATCGCTCACGCCGTTGATCGCGGCATTATTAGCGTGGATGTTTTTGAAAGAGAAGATCAACGCTCGGACAACGCTGGCTCTAGTTATCGCCCTTATTGGCGTCACAATTATCTTTGGAACCAACATGAGCGGCGAAGGTGTTTTAGGCATGGGCATAGCTATGCTGATGGCGATTTTTTATGCGGGCTCTATCGTAACCATGAGAACCATCCCTCAGGCCAATATCATCTTAATGCTAGCCCTAAGCGGGCTTCTGGTCATGATCCTGATGCTGCCAATTGTTGGAACCTTTACACTCACGACACATGATTTGATAATTTGTTTGGGATTAGGGATTGTCCAAGTCGGCCTTGGAACACTTTTAGTACTAACAGGCGCCAAACATGTCCCCGCCGCCCAAGTCTCTCTCCTAGCATTACTAGAAGTCGTTCTAAGTCCAATATGGGTTTGGGTATTCGTCAATGAGGTTCCCAGCGTCACCACACTTATTGGCGGCGGGATTGTATTGGCGGGTGTTATTTATCAGGCGCTTGGAGCGCGGGGGAAGCCTAGGGTTTCATAAGCTAATGTACAAAAGCCTTAAGGCAGAACACTCTGGCCAGCATAGACAGCCATTTCACCGAGCTGCTCTTCAATGCGAAGAAGCTGGTTATATTTCGCTAATCTATCAGAACGCGCCAGCGAACCGGTTTTAATCTGGCCGCAATTAGTCGCCACAGCAAGATCGGCAATGGTTGTGTCTGCTGTTTCGCCGGAGCGGTGAGACATAACAGCGGTAAAACCAGCGCGGTGCGCGAGATCGACGGCATCAAGCGTTTCAGACAACGTCCCGATTTGGTTGACTTTAACGAGGATTGAATTGGCAGCAGCGGTTTCAATACCTTTGGCCAGACGTTTTGGGTTGGTCACAAACAAATCATCACCGACGAGCTGACAACGATCACCAATGCGCGCCGTTAGAGCGGCCCATCCATCCCAGTCATCTTCATCCATACCGTCTTCGATAGAAATAATCGGATAATTATCGACAAGATTTTCAAGATAATCGACAAATTCGTCAGAGCTTAGGACTTTGCCCTCGCCTGACAAATGATATTTACCGTCGCGGTGAAATTCCGTTGAGGCCACGTCAAGCGCTAAGAATATATCTTCGCCGGCTTTATAGCCTGCTTCCACAATAGCGCTCATAATGTAATCAAGGGCTGCCACGGATGAGGCTAGGCCCGGCGCAAATCCGCCTTCATCGCCAACATTTGTATTGTGACCATCGGCTTTTAACTTGCCTTTAAGGGCGTGGAAAATCTCTGCACCCATACGAAGAGCTTCGGAGAAACTTTTCGCGCCAACTGGCATAATCATAAATTCTTGAACATCGATGGGGTTATCGGCATGTTCGCCGCCATTGATGATGTTCATCATAGGAACAGGCAAGACGTGAGCATTAGCGCCGCCAACATACCGGTAAAGCGGTACCTCTTGAGAATTAGCCACGGCTTTAGCCAACGCCAAAGAAACGCCTAGAATGGCGTTAGCGCCAAGACGAGCTTTGTTTTCAGTGCCGTCAAGATCGATCATGATTTGGTCAATGCCGCGCTGATTTTCAGCGTCGAGACCAAAGAGCGTGTCAGAGATTTCGTTATTGATGTTTTCAACAGCTGTTAAAACACCTTTGCCGCCATAGCGAGCCTTGTCGCCATCACGCAGTTCGACTGCCTCATAAGCACCAGTCGACGCTCCGCTTGGAACTGCGGCACGGCCAAAAGCCCCGTCGGACAGGGTAATATCAACTTCGAGTGTGGGATTGCCACGACTGTCCAGGATCTCCCGGGCGAAAATTTCTTCAATCTCAACCATTGGAGCGTTCCTTCTTTTTAGAAGTTATGGACTAATCTTTTGGAGGTAGAACCTGGCGACCTTTATACATGCCGGTTTTTAGGTCTACATGGTGCTGACGACGCAGTTC
>JABABK010000103.1 GCA_014238285.1 Hellea sp. | reverse complement strand
AGGTCATGAACAGTAACCAATATAGCGCGGCCCTTGGTAAATTAAGTGAAGCGATTTCGATCCCTGATATTAATGCCTATGAACGCTCGACTATATATCAGATGCAGGGTTCTGCTTATTATGAACTGAACCAATATGGCCAGGCAATTTCGGGTTTTGAAAGTGCGATCAATGCAGGTGGGCTTTTGCCAAATGAAGCCGATAGTTTGCGGGTAAATATTGCCCAGTTATTAATCGCTAACGGACAATACTCTCAGGGCGCTGAAATGCTTGAGAGCTGGATCAATCGTGGTGGTACGGCCAAGCCTAATCATATTGATATGTTGGTTCAGGCATGGGTGCAGTCAGAGAATTACAGCCGAGCATTGCCTTGGGCTGAAAAATGGTTCCGTGCCGCCAGCCCTAAAGAGCGTAAGCATTTTGATTTAATGAACTTCCTTTATAATAATCTTGGGATGTCTGGCCGTCAGGCGGATATTGTTAAAGAGATGATCGCGCGCTGGCCTGATGATAAGCAGTTATGGGATAGCTGGGCGTCATTATTAGCCAATGGTGGACGTGAAGCTGAGGCATTTGAAGTCAATAAAATGCTTTATCTCGGCGGCGCTATTTCTAGCGAACAGGATCTGATGAAAATCGTCCAGTATTACAGCTATTATGATATGCCATACCAGGCGGCTCAAATCCTGGAAAGAGAAATGAATGCTGGCCGTATCACGCAATCTCCGGATAAAATGGTTCAGCTTTCTGATTTGTTCCGTCAAGCTCGGGAATACAAACGCGCGATTCCAGTTATTGAGCGAGCCGCCAAACAATCCGGTAAAGCCAAGCTATATGCTGATTTGGGCGAGGCTTTATACAATGAAGGCGAATGTGGCCGTGCTGAAACAGCGTTTAAGGATGCGATCAGTAAAGGCTTTAACGCTGGTAAATCTTGGATGTTGATTGCGACATGCCGTTATGAGGATGCCCAAAAAGAAGCCCGTCCGGTTTGTAAAACGACAAATAAAGCGCAGCGTCAGGCTTCTCCGAAATTTGTCAAAAGCCAAAAAGCAATCGAGGCGTTCCAGCAAGTTCCTGGCGGGTCAAAAGAAGGCAGAGATGCTTCAAAGTGGATTCAGTTTATTAAAGCAGAAGGCCAAGCGGTTGAAGATCGATGTGAATTTGAGATCAACTTAGCCAAAGAACTTTGTTATATCAAAATTGGCCAAGCCTATGATGCGCAAGTCTTTACCGGTAAGTGGGAAATCGATGATCAAGCCTGTCTCAGCTATAAGCCTGAATATGATAGTCTCTACAGAGTGACGGTCAAAAAAGACAAATAGCCCTCTAAATATTTACAACAAAACCTCGGTTTAACCGGGGTTTTTTAATGCTTTTAAGTTTTATTGTTATATTATTGCATTTATGTATTTATTATGTTATAACATTATTATTAGGGAGGAAAGTATGAAGACACTATCAAGGACGATGATCAGCGGTATTGGCGGATTATTCATAACCACGGGTCTAGCGCTCGCAATGGTAGCTATGATCAAAGTGGAGTTTGAGGCGCAGAGATCAAATGACATTATCATAGAGCCCATTAATCCATACGTTATAGATGAGGATCCACCGAGGCGTACCATTACGCCTGTGGAACTCAATAAAATAGAAGTGCCACCGCCAGCTCCAAGATTAAGCAACCAGACAACACCCCGTCCAGTAAGCGGACCATCAACACTTGGCGACGCAATTCCAAAAATCGAGCCGCCCGAAATTCAAATAACAACGGCCAGTTTCACTATACCTGATCGAAATGCGCAGCCGGTTTTGAGAATAACCCCCCCAATGCCGCAAAGGGCCGAAAAGTCAGGGCATTGCAAAATGAGGTTTAACGTTAATGCTCAAGGTGCACCTTACAATGTCCGCGCGGTCTATTGCTCTCAATCCCTGTTTGAACGCAATTCCATCAAAGCCACTCAAAAGTTCAAGTACCGTCCGAAAATACTAAACGGCGTTCCTATGGATATGACCGGGGTGGAGACAACTATCCTATACAAATTAGCCGATGGAAATGGCCGAGTGATTCCGGAATAGGATCATGAGACATTTAATTTTGGGGCTATTCTGTTTGGGCGGCTCCTTATGCGCGGTCCCCGCCATAGCCCAAGATCAAAATAGTCAACCAAGTCAACAGTTCTCAGCTCATGTGGGGCAGCCTGTCAGTGAGGCGGCGGAATATATCAATAATAAAAACTTCGCCGCCGCACTGTCTAAGCTTGAAGGTGCTTTGGCAATTTCAGGCTTGTCTGCCTATGAAAGCTCCAGTATCTGGCAGATGAAAGGCAGTGTTCACTATGAACTTGATCAGTTTGATGAGGCCATTAGAGCTTTGCAAATGGCTATAAATTCTGGCGGGGTAAAGCACGATAGCCAAAAACAAATAGAACTACAAATTGCTCAACTTTATATTTTAGGTGGCCAATTCCAAGAAGGCGCCGAAGCATTTGAGCAGTGGTATCAAGGAGGTGGTAAGCTAAAAGATCAACATTTTGAGATGTTAGTGCAAGCTTGGATAAAAGTCGACAAGCCTGATAAGGCTTTGCCTTGGGCCAAAAAGTGGTTTGATAGGGCCGCTCCCAAGGAGCGTAAGCACTTTGATTTAATGAACTACCTTTATAATCAAATGAAGGATAGCCGGAGCCAGATTGAAATCGTCAAAGACATGATTGATCTATGGCCGCATGAACGAGAACTTTGGGGCAATTTAGCTTCATTGTATTCTTCTATTGATGAAGAACTCGATGCGTTCATCGTTAATCAGTTGATGTACCAAGCGGGATTTTTCAAAACTGAATCGGAAATTTTGAAATTGGTTCAGTATTATGGGTACTATGAAATCCCATTCCAAGGCGCACAGATTTTAGAGACTGAACTCGCTGGCAATATTGTCAGCGCAACGCCGGATAATCTGAAAACACTATCAAATCTTTGGCTCCAAGCCCGGGAGTATGAAAGAGCTATTCCAGTGTTAACTCGCATCACTGACGTCCAACCCGATAAAACATCTTATGCACAGTTGGCTGAAAGTTTGATTAGTCGCGGTGATTGTGACGGCGCAGAAGCAGCCTTTGAATCAGCGATACAGTTAGGTTATCCTGCCGGTACAGCCTGGATGTTAATAGGGACTTGCCGTTATGAAGAGGCTCAATCGTTTGAGAAAATTTCATGTTCGTCAACTGAGCTTGAGCGAAAAAACACTAAACGATATTTAGCTCAAAATGTCGCTAAATTAGCCTTTGAAAAAGTAATATCACCGATTGAATTGAAAGCTGATGCCAAAAAGTGGATCAGATTTATCTCAGGTGAACAACAGATTGTAGAAGAACAATGTGAGAGAGAGATTTGGACGCCTATCGAGATATGCTATATTGATATCCAGAGTGGTGAGAAAAACCGAATTTTTAATAATGGGAAGCTTGTCCTTTCAGATACAATTTGTGAGCGATACTTAGACGATTATTATACTGAATATGGACCCAAGGCCCTTCAAGATTGATCGGCAGTCGCTACTGCAAACGCGTATTCCATGGCGGCCTCTTTAAGACTGTCGTAACGTCCAGACTCGCCCTGATGTCCTGCTGTCATGTTAATTTTTAGCAGGATAGGTGCATCGCCCTTTTGATGATCCCTTAGGCGCGCCGCCCATTTCGCCGGTTCCCAATAAGTCACGCGAGGATCCGTTAGCCCGCCCGTTATTAAGAGCGGCGGATACTCAGCGTCATTGATATTATCATAGGGGGAGTAGCTCGCAATACGATCATAGGCATCTATGTCTTCCAACGGATTACCCCATTCCGGCCATTCGGGCGGCGTCAGAGGTAAGGTTTCATCACTCATTGTATTTAGGACATCAACAAATGGCACCGCCGCGATCATGGCCCCCCAAAGCCCGGGGTCTTGATTGAGCGCCGCGCCAACCAATAGCCCGCCGGCTGAGCCGCCATGGGTGATGATCTTACCGCGGTTTGTATAGCCCAGGTCACATAGGGCGTTTGCTGTGTCGACATAATCGTTGAACGTATTGGCTTTCTTTTCCAATTTACCTTCAAGGTACCAGTTATAGCCTTTTGACATGCCGCCGCGAATATGGGCGATCGCATAAACAAACCCTCTATCGACAAGGGAGAGGATAGATGTGCGGAATCCGGCCGGAATGGTTATGCCGTAAGAGCCATAACCATATAATAGGCAAGGCGGATTGGCCGATAAATCAAGGTCGCTTTTATAAAGCAGTGTCACGGGCACCATTTCGCCGTCTCGCGCCTTGATCTCTAATCGTTCGGTTTTATAATTTTCGGGCGCGTGTCCGCTGGGTACGTTTTGGGTTTTGCGTAAAATACGTTCGCGACTGTTCATATTATAGTCAAAGATTTGGGCGGGCGTTGTCGGGGACGAATATACGAACCTCATATTATTCCCATGATAAGGCAGGTCACCCGTAAGTCCTAATCCGAATGCAGCTTCTTTAAAATCAATATCATGGCTCTCTCTAGTTATCATGTCTTGAATGACGATGCGGGGCAGGGCGTTTTCGCGGACAAGGTAGAGAAGATGGTTTTCATAAGCTTCAAGGCCAAGGATCAGAGTGCCGGGTTTATGGGGGATGTAATCTTCCCATTTAGTGTTTGTAGCCGCTCCAATCTTTTGCCGCTGAATTTGAAAATCGACGGCGCCACCAGTATTGGTCAAAATGTAGAAATATCCACCCTGCTCATGTAGGCTGTAATCGCGGCCGGGTTCACGCGGCGAGAAACATATTGGTTCTTTACGGGGCTCATCGGCCGGAATAATCCAAAGTTCTGTCGTGGTATGATTATGAGCAGAGATAATGATGAACCCGCGAGAATCGCTTTCTCCGACTGA
Organism: Hellea sp.; assembly: GCA_014238285.1. Classification (GTDB taxonomy): domain Bacteria; phylum Pseudomonadota; class Alphaproteobacteria; order Caulobacterales; family Maricaulaceae; genus JACOMS01. The sequence continues at coordinate 24 of JABABK010000103.1, read as the reverse complement.
GACAAAATAACCGGGATCACTTTC
>JABABK010000102.1 GCA_014238285.1 Hellea sp. | reverse complement strand
TGTTTAGATTTGGTTGATTATATCCGTGAAGGGCACTCCACCAAGATGACATGCCGTCAATGAGTTGACGACCATCGGCCAGCTCCAAATGAACGTCTTTGGCGCCGACAATCGGATAGCAAGGCAGCGGGTCCTTTAGCGACGTATAAGGGTGCCATAAATGCTCCCTATCAAAATTAAGCCAGTCTTGGGTGGTTTCGAATTTTGTCAGCATGTGTTTTCACAAAAGATTTATTAAGTTGAGGGGCATAGGGGATATCCGCGATCAGAGGGGCTTTGCTATAGTTTAAAATAACGTCACGGCTTTCGGGGTTCGTTTCGCCGTTAAAAATGATACCTGCAAAGTTGAGACCACGGGCCTGGATAAGCTCTAATGACAGAAGGGTATGATTGATACTGCCCAAATAGGAACTTGCGACCAAAATAACCGGATCGCCTAATTGTTTGACTAAGTCGATCATAAGAAAGTCATCTGATAAAGGCACCATTAATCCACCCGCTAGTTCCGTGATTAGAGGTCTTTCCCGAGTGTCAGGACGATTAAAATCATTTGGTTTTATGGTCAATCCTTCACGCTTGGCCGCAGCATGGGGCGACATGGGGGCAAGCAAGCGGTGTGTTTCCGGATGGCATTTAAATGGCTGGTAGCTGACTAGGGCTTCGACTTTATCTGTATCCGTATTATCGAGGTCGCCGGCCTGAACAGGCTTCCAGTAATCGGCCTTTAAGGCCTGACAGAGAATGGCACCGATAACAGTCTTACCGACCTCTGTTCCAATGCCTGCAATAATAACACTCATGGTTTTTCGTCATTCAAGAAGGCGGATAAACAAGTGCGTAATTTGTCCATATCATCAGTCGTGTTGAAACTATGCAAACTGATCCGCAGACGTTCAGCCCCTTCCGCAACCGTCGGGCTTAAGATCGCTTTGACCGCTATTTCATTGTCTTGCAAAAATAAGGCGAGAGATTTGGCTCGGTTGTTTCCGGGTACAATCAATCCTTGAATAGGGCTTTGGCTGTCGAGCCAATGAGCGTTTTTTAGGGGAATGTTTTTCACCTGGGTTTCAAAATATTGCAGAACAGTTTGCAGGGCTCGGCGCTTGGTTTCCGCAGATTGAAACCGCTTGTAAACGGCATGGGTATCAGCAATGGTTTGTGGGGATGGGGCCGTCGTATAGATAAAGGGGCGGCAAAAATTAATCAAATAGTCCCGCAATACAGAGCTTCCCGTAATGACGGCGCCGTGCATACCGACGGCTTTACCAAATGTATAGATGGCGGCAAACACATGATCGTTTAAGCCGAGCTGTGAAACCAAACCGCGACCTTGCTCGCCGTAAACGCCAATAGCGTGAGCTTCATCAACAATTAGAGCCGCATTATAGCGCTGACATAACTCACTAATCTTGGCAAGCGGCGCGTGATCACCATCCATAGAATAAATCGACTCTACGGCCACATATATTTGTCCCTTAATGGCACCGCAATTTTTTTCGAGCTGCACTTCTAAATCTTTCAAATCATTATGGGCAAATCGCTCCCGTTTGGCATAGGACAGTCTTATCCCGTCAATAAGGCTGGCATGAATAAGATCGTCGGACAGTATGACGTCGTCCTTTCCCGCTATACAGGCTAGAAGGCCTGTATTGGCCGAATAACCGGAAGAAAAAAGTAGGGCGCTTTCAAAGCCGTGGAAACTCGCGATATTTTGTTCAAGTGTGTTGAGCGCCTCATCGTGACCGCTTATCAACCGCGACCCGGTTGAGCCGCTCGCTTGTTTTTCAGTGTTTAAAGGATTTCTCCCGAGACCTAAATAATCATTGGAGCAAAAATCAACGCCGTCAAAGACTTGTAAGGCTCGAAAATTACCGGCCTTTTTACGTGCCTCTAATGAGGGCTTCAAAGCTTCGATCATGTTCGCTGAGCTTTCCGGATTGCAGAACTTGATAGGCTGTTCATTGGCGGCGTTAGATATGTCCAAGCCGGAGCTTCGTAATATTTGAGTGTATCAGACTGTGTTTCATCTATCCGGCAGTCTCTGTAGATTTGCGCGGCTTTACCTAGTCTTGATCTGATCGCCGAATTGTTTTTTCCAGGTCTGGCAATAACGGCAATTGGCACGGTTTCCATGATGGTTTTCCAGCTTTTCCAGCGCGGTAATTGCAGGAAATTATCAGCGCCCATCAGGAATATAAAATTAGCGTTCGGCCAGGTCGCTTGTGCTTTTTTGAGTGTGTCGACTGTATATTGCGTTCCAAACTTCATCTCCATGTGAGAGATTTTCATGGAATAAGGCAGGCCGAGAGCCTCAACGGTTGCAACGCGGCTTTCATAGCTGGGCTGTTTGGGCTTAAGCGGGTTTTGCGGACTAACCATCCACCATATTTGATCAAGACCTAGTGCGCGTAGACTTGTTGTTGCCACATGCATGTGACCAGCATGGGCCGGATTAAACGAGCCGCCAAAAAGGCCTATGGATAATCCTTCATAACTCATGACGGACGAATTTGTCCTGTGCCATGGACTAAGTATTTAAAGGTCGTCAAATGCTCCGCGCCGACAGGCCCACGCGCATGTAGGCGGCCCGTGGAAATTCCAATCTCGGCGCCAAACCCAAATTCACCGCCATCAGCAAATTGGGTAGATGCATTGTGCATGACGATAGCACTATCAACGGCCCTTTGAAATTGATCAGCCGCATCTTGGTCTTGGGTCAAAATACTATCCGTATGGCCACTACCATGACTATTGATATGGTCGATTGCTGCTTTGAGATTTTCGACGACTTTGATGTTGATGATAGGGGCTAGATGTTCAGTGTAATAGTCTTGGTCAGACGCTGGCTTAACCACCTCCCCGCAAATATTTTGTGACGGAGTATCTCCGCGCATTTCGCAGCCTAGTTCATTCAGGGATTTAGTCGTTTTAGGTAAAAACTCAGCGGCGATAGATTTGTCGACCAAGAGTGTTTCGGTTGAGCCGCAAACGCCAGTTCGGCGCATTTTTGCGTTTAGAACTATCTCTCTGGCCATGGTTTGGTCGGCATCAGTGTGAACATAGCTATGACATAGGCCTTCAAGATGCGCCAAGACGGGAACACGGGCGTCGGATTGTACGCGCGCGATCAACCCTTTGCCGCCGCGCGGAATGATCATGTCGACTGTGTTTTCAAGCCCGCCGAGAAGTAAGCCTACAGCGGCGCGATCGGTTGTTGGAATAAGCTGTATTGCCGTTTCAGGTAGGTCCGTTTCTTTAAGGCCTGCGATCAAGGCTGCATGTATCGCTTTATTAGAGAGGATGCTTTCCGAGCCGCCTCGTAGGATACAGGCATTGCCAGACTTCAAGCAAAGCGCCCCGGCATCAGCAGTCACATTGGGACGGCTTTCATAGATCATTCCGATAACGCCAATGGGTATTTTGACCTTGGAGAACTTAAGGCCATTGGGTTGTTTCCATGTCTTTTCGACGAGGCCCACAGGATCATCCATTTGCGCGATAGACTCTAGGCTGCCCGCGATTGCTTCAACTCTGTTTTTATCAAGTTTTAGGCGGTCAATCATGGCAGGGCTTAAGCCCTTGTGGTTGGCGCCAATAATGTCTGTTTGATTGGCGTTGATGATATCACTCGCTGACAAACGAATATGTTTAGCCATGGCTGTAAGAGCCGCGCTTTTTCTATCTGCAGGCATGAGCGCAAGAATTTGAGCGGCTTTGCGGGCATTTGTGCCGAGAACGTTCATTTTCTGATTAAGGGATTCGGACATTATTGACTCATGACTAGATTGTCGCGGTGTATCAAGGCTGCGCCGTAGTCATAGCCTAGTATTTCCGTGATTTGCGATGATTTTGTACCGATGATTTTTTGTGTCTCTTCGGCGCTATAGGAGGCGATTCCTTGCGCGATTTCTTGGTTTTCAGAATCGAGTATTTTGACTGTATCGCCTTTGGCAAATGCGCCGGTCACAGACACCACGCCTGCCGCCAGAAGGCTTTTCCCATTGCACAGGGCGGTGACAGCGCCTTCGTCGATGACTAGACTTCCTTTGGCATCAAGATGGCCTGAAATCCATTGACGACGGGCATCTTTAGGGTTTTGGCTGGCTTTGAACCATGTGCAGCGTTCGCCGCCTGACAGGCGGGATAAGGGGCTATTCTTCTGGCCATCCATAATACACATGTAACATCCGGCTTGAGTTGAGATTTGGGCTGCGGCTAATTTGGTGGCCATGCCACCAGAGCCAACACCGCTTTCAAAATTGGCTTTACCGCCCATTGCTATAATGTCGGGCGTTAGGTCTTCGATTGACTTGAGATGACGAGCATCTGCCTCATGCCGAGGATCGCCTGTATAGAGGCCATCAATGTCGGATAAGAGTATAAGCGTATCCGCGCCGATCATTTGGGCGGTCCGAGCGGCAAGTCTGTCATTATCACCATAGCGGATTTCATCTGTGGCAACCGTGTCATTTTCATTGATGATAGGAATGACGCCAAGATCAAGGAGTGCAGAGAGCGTTGCGCGCGCATTGAGCCAACGGCGGCGGTTCTCTGTGTCTTGCAGCGTTAGTAAGATTTGAGCGGTCTGAATGTCATGTTGGGCTAACTGTGTTTCGTAAGCTTGTGTCAAAAGAACCTGTCCCGTAGCGGCACACGCCTGTTTTTTTGGCAATGAGAGTTTTTCACCGAGTAATCCTAGACGCCCGCGACCCAGGGCAATAGCGCCCGAAGACACTAAGACGATTTTGATGCCCTGCTTATGGAACTTGTTAATGTCATCGCAAAGTGCGTTTAGCCATTCAGATCGAAGACTGCCAGATACGCTGTCAAAGAGTAGGGCCGACCCTATCTTGATAACGAGTAAGTTCGCGCGGGTAAATGGGTTTAAGGACTCCACGGCTTAATCTCGTCTATCTCCCCCCGATTAAGGGCTTCGAGGGTTTCTTTTTTCAAACGAGCTTCATCCTCACCGCTACGTCGCTTTGCAACATGTTGATAGGCGGCAGAGAGCAGGGGCTTTAAGCCCATTTGCGATACGCTGGATATTTGCAGTGGTCTCTGACCGCATTCGGCTTCTAGGGCGCTACTGATTTCATCGATCAAATCAACGGGCATGGCATCGCATTTCGTCAAGGCAACGATTTCTGCTTTGTCTTCCAGGCCTGCGCCGTAATTGATGAGTTCGTTTCGGATGACTCTATAATTTTCAGCGGGATCTAGGGCAGTCCCATCAACCAGGTGAAGGATCGCGGCGCAGCGTTCGACATGTCCGAGAAAACGATGGCCAAGGCCGGCGCCTTCACTGGCACCTTCAATCAGGCCAGGAAGGTCGGCTATGATGAAACGTTCGGCCGCGCCAAGACTAACCACGCCGAGGTGGGGGTGGAGCGTCGTAAAGGCATAATCAGCTGTTTTGGGCTTTGCGGCAGAAACTGTCGCTAAAAATGTAGATTTACCAGCATTGGGGAGGCCTACAAGTCCCACATCTGCGAGGAGTTTAAGCCG
>JABABK010000101.1:257-5571 GCA_014238285.1 Hellea sp. | reverse complement strand
CTTGATTGCAAGGCATAAACCACACGCTTTGGATTCAGTCCATGTGACCGAGCTACGGCCTGACTAGCCTGCAATGTTTGCCGCGCCGGAAAACCAGCCGTCAAAGGCTCATAGCCATCACGGCCATAAACAAGCACTTCGACACCCTGCGCTTCACGCGCACCGCATAAGCGGACATGGTTCGCTGCGCCCTCATCGGAAAATACGCTTTGCCCAGGTAAAGCCGAATGCACAGAAGCAAAAGGCATAGCAGCCTTGAGAGACCGCCCGGTCTGCTCATGTTCAATGCTGCGATGGAACATGGTCGAAAGGTTTGCCGGCGTAAGATGAAGCTTACTGTCTTGGCAATCGGGTGATGGACTGACCGTCGCGGCATTAGCAGCCCACATACTGGAGGCTGACATAAGATTTTTCATCATTTGCGGCGTTTCTTTCCATGCTTTTTCATAGATGTTTTCATCCGTGCCCGAAAAACCCATTTGGCGTAGAACAGGAAGAAATGGTCTTTGCTGCGGCGGCAGCACACCTTGCCATAAACCAGCCTTATGCATGGATAACATTTTCCCCAGGCCCTGTATCACTGCTTCTTTAGGGTGCGCGGTCAGCCCCGCATTACTCGCCGATGCGATGTTACCGTCAGACAGTCCGCCATAATTATGGGTGGGGCCGATTAGCCCGTCGAAATTCGCTTCCATCGCCATTATGACATACCTTTCATAGGCATATGTTCCGGTTTGTCTGCGACCTGGCTAGCCATGGGCCACGCACAAAAATCTGCCGCGTAATAAGCCCCCGGACTATGATTGCCAGATGCGCCCGGGCCACCAAAGGGTAGGAAGCTTGCAGCGCCAGTCGTTGGGCGATTAAAGTTCACAACGCCCGCTCTAATCCTCGCCTTAAAATCATCCCAACGCCCTAATTGGTCAGAGACTAACCCGGCAGATAATCCAAATTTAGTATTATTGGCTTCGGCAATAGCGCTATCCCAATCTTTAACCCGTGTCACTTGCAAAACAGGTCCAAAAATTTCTTCATCATCAACCTCAATGCCCGTGACATCATAAAAGCCTGGTTCAACATAAGCTGATCCCTTTTCAGATATTGCGGCGCGGCGAATAGGCTTAGCGCCTTTATCTTCTAGGTCCTGAGCAGATTTCACCACATGATCGGCGATGTTTTTACTGACGACTGGTCCCATAGTCACATCATCACCGTCCTGCCAGCTTCCAAGTTTAATCTGGTTCATTTGCGCGAGTATTTCATCAATGATGGCATCCCCTTCGAGACCCTCGGAAACGATTAAGCGGCGCGCACAGGTACATCTTTGACCTGACGTGATAAAGGCTGACTGTACGGCGATACTCGCTGATGCTTTAACATCTTCAACGTCCCAAAGAATAAGCGGATTGTTACCGCCCATTTCAAGCGCCAAAACAATCTCGGGACGGCCGCCAAATAGCTTATGGATATAAGCGCCGGTATTTGCTGAGCCCGTAAACAACACGCCATCAAGTTCAGCGTTATTGAGAACCGCAGCACCTGTATCGCGCGCGCCTTGGACCATATTGATAACGCCTTTTGGAAATCCAGCCTCGGCATAGAGTTTTGTCAAAGCCTCGCCAACGGCAGGGCATTGTTCGCTCGGTTTAAAGACCACCGTATTACCCGCAATCAGTGCCGGTAGAATTTGTCCATTGGGTAAATGCGCGGGGAAATTATAAGGCCCAAGCACAGCCATGACGCCGTGAGCCCGGTGCTGGAGGGCTGCATGCCCAAACGTAGTATCCTTGTTAAGGCTGCCTGTTCGGTCATGATAGGACTTAACGGATATATCGGCCTTGGCAGATAGAGCCCCGCCTTCACCCGTTGCGTCCCAAAGGGCTTTGCCAGTCTCTTTGGCAATCAAGAGTCCCATGTCCGCCTTCGCCGCTATGGCCAGTGCTTTATAGCGCTCAACAATCTCAATACGCTGAGCAATCGGTGTCGCGGCCCAAGCCTCAAAAGCTTCCCGTGCAGCAGTAAAGGCTGCGTTCACATCACTTTCATTGGCCGCATTGCCGGTCCAAATAATCGCGTCCGTCGCAGGATCAATACTGTCAAATGATGCGCCGCGACCCTGTGTCCAATCACCATTAATATAAAGAGAATTTGTCATCGTTTAATCCATATGCGGGCTTGCTCGCCCGGTTTCACATTTAGAGCGTCCAAAGCGGCTTGCTCAAGAATGGCGGTCTCGCCGTCAAAACCAATTTTTGTCATGATAGATCTGAAATCACCGATACGATCATTACTAAGTAAAGCTAGATGATCTTTTTTGGCGCTACCCGTCTCAACCGTCAGAACGCGGCTATCTTGTACGGTTCTAATATCTCCGAGCGGCGCGCTAACAGACGGGCCACCATCAAAAATATCGATCATTCCGTTATAACGAAAGCCTTCGCTTTCCAAAAACCGCCTCGCGCCAATACCTGCGGGGTGGGTTTCCCCCATAACATCCCGGGCTTCTTTGGGCAGCAGCGCAGCATAGATAGGGTATCGAGGCATCAAATCAAGAATGAACTGACTATCCTGCTCGGCAGAAAAATTATCAGCTTCGGTGAAGTCCATATGAAAAAACTTACGGCCAATCGCTTCCCAAAAAGGCGAATACCCATTCTCGTTAACATGGCCTCTAAGCTCTGATATCACTAAGTTCGAAAACCGATCCTGATCCGCTGCCATAAGCATATAGCGTGACTGAGAGATGAGTCGCCCCGCGCCAGTTCCGCGCATTTCTGGTAGAACATAAAGAGAGCCAACTTCGGTCGCCCCGTTATATTCATTGACCATCATCAAGACTTCCATATCAAAGCGCCGCTGTGTCACAGTAGACTTTTGCCCAACTTTCATAATACGAAAATTAAAGAATGGATCTCGCATGCCAATTTGAGCCTTCACAGCACTCAGCCCTACGACGGTATTTTTCTCTAAATCTTCAAGCATTAAAAGATAAACGTGATCCGGCGACAGATTTGCAGGTCCATTAAAACTTGATTCGGATTTTCTTAATCGCGCTTCAAGAACATCATGGCCTACGGCTAAAGATGTAAATCCAGGCCCAGCCTTTTCAGCAAGGGCAATCAAACTTTCCAGGTCAGCAAGCTCAGCAGGGCGGGCAACTAACATTAATGTCTCCCCTGCATCGCTAAAGCTTTGGCGGCTTTAGCATCAAACTCGCCGCTTGCCAGTTTCATCAAAATAAGCGCCGATAACTGAGTGCGTTCGACAAGGCTGGATAGTTTGACGAATTCTCGGTCCGAATGGATCTCGCCGCCGCGAACACCCAATGTATCGACATTGGGACAACCGGATGCCCATAAATTATTACCTTCACACACGCCGCCGCTCGGCGCCCAGCGTATGTTCTGCCCCAATAGACCACCCGCTGACTTCACCCAATCAAACACCATCGCGTTTGCGGGCGCCATTGGCTTCGGCGGCCTTGTAAATCCACCCGTCAATTCAGCGCTGATACCGTCTTTCGCATTCACAGTAGCAATCAAAGCATCAATCTTTGCCTCAATCCAGCTCATATCCTCTGTTTCAAGCATTCTAACATTAAAACGGCCGATAGCGAGTTCCGGTACGATGTTGGGCGCGCCGCCCCCGTCAATTTTTGCAATATTAAAAGTTACACCTTCTTTTTGCCCGTTCAAACGATCCAGCTCAACAACAAATTCCGCCATGGCGGCAATAGCATTTCGACCTATATGATGTTCACGTCCTGCATGGGCCGCACGACCACGAATAATAAGGGCAAAGTTCCCGCTGCCCTTACGCGCGCCAGCCATAGACCCGTCGGCCAAAGCCGGTTCGTAGGTCAAGCCAACGTCCGATTTTTTGCCAAGCTGCGCTAAAAGCGGCGCAGAACCAGGAGACCCTATTTCCTCATCGGGACTTAAGAGGACATTATATCCGATATTAGCTGCATGCTCGGATTGCTCCAGCGCCTTTAAGGCCTCAGCCATCACGATTATTCCGCCCTTCATATCAGCCAGCCCAGGGCCATTATACGTATCTTCGTCGATAGCGACTGGCGTTTGAAAATGGCTATTCTCAGGGAACACCGTGTCGTAGTGACCCGTTAAAACTAATTGAATGGGGGCTTCCGGTCGAACGGTAAGAAGCATGGCCGGCGCATAATCGATAATCTCTTTGACACCTTGCGGCGTTACATATTCTCCAGCCTCTAACCCAGCTTCGCTAACCTCACCGGGCAATACCGAAAAGTAATCATTTAAGAGTGCCCTCATCTTATCAAGCCCGGCTCGGTTTCGACTACCTGAATTAACCTTCGACCAAGCCAGCATCGTATCGACCATAGTCGACTTTCGATCCACGAGCGCCGCAAGGATAACTTTTTCCGCAGTTGAGATATCAAGTTTGATTGTTTCGGACATGAAAGGGCCTAAATAACTAATGACCCCCAGTTAATAGCCTGATCCGGAAATGGTTGTCCAATTTTCTAGGTAAAACAGGAAAAATTTTCCCATAAAAAAGGCCCGGTAAAAACCGGGCCTAAATTATAAATGTAAAATCGTTCTAGTTAACGACGATACCAGCTTCTGAAAGCGTAATTAGAACTTCCGTACGGCGGTTCAATTGCTCTTTAACGCCATCACCCGTTGGTACAAACGGTGCAGTTTCACCCATACCTTCTGATGAAATAACGGCAGAGTTGATGCCTTGACGAACAAGCTCATCACGAGCGTCTTTCGCGCGTCTCTGAGAAAGGTTCAAGTTATAAGCTGCAGAACCAGATGTGTCTGTGTGGCCGATAACACGGATGTTATCTACGGCACAGTACTCACCAATATCTAAGATGCGATCGATCGTATTACGTGTCTCTGCAGACTGACCTTTATCAAATTCATAATAGATAATCTCTTGACGATATGTGTTTGCACATAATGCAGGGTCAATTGGAGGTGCTGGACAGAATGCAGCATCAGAAACGATTGAGTTATCCCAACAAGTGTATCTTGGCTCAGCTGGACAAGTACCAGTTCCTTCTTCGAAAGAAGAACCATCCCAACACGTAACATAACGGATCGCTGGTGGCTGATCAGGACATGTGCCTGCGCCTTCTTCGAAGGAAGAACCATCCCAACATGTCACCACTACTGGGCGGACTGGGCAATTACCGATCCTTTTCGCGTCTGAACCATCCCAACATGTAATCATTGGAGTAGATCCACCAAACTTATAACGTAGACCCGTCAATAGCATATGAGCGCCAGCGTCTTTAACAACGGCAACATCACTAAGGTTTTGC
>JABABK010000101.1:0-247 GCA_014238285.1 Hellea sp. | reverse complement strand
AAGGCCTGTAGCTGTTCCGTCAAACTCTAGCTTGCCAAAGTCCTGATAACGATACTGAGTATCCCAAGTCAGCCGATCTGAAATATCAAAACCGAGACCAGCAATAAGCTGCCATGCCCAAGCATTGTCTTTGGAATCAACAGCACAACCTTGTAGAGCCACGCAGTTCGGGTGCGAAATATAAACACCTTGTGAGCCGTAGAAGCCATGAGCTTGAGCATCCATAGACGCTCTAACTTGACCAACA
>JABABK010000100.1 GCA_014238285.1 Hellea sp. | reverse complement strand
GATCAGCGGGCTACGCCCTTATCCGGGATGACAGAAATGGGGATTTAGACATCCATCACCGTCACCCCGAAGCTCAAACGAAGGCGGAATATACTTCAAATACATAAAGCCCCGCCAGAAATGGCGGGGCTTTATGTATTTAATGCTCTGGGACACGCCAAAATACACGAATTATGAGAAATCTAGGCGGGTTTCATGTGTGTCGTTTTCACGGATTTGCCAGTAGGGTAAATAGAGACGGCGAAGCCCTGAAATGCACCATCGAGAGGTATGAACACGTCAGAACTAAAAATATAGTACTGGAAGATGTGATTGCAGCTTTAAGACTTAAGCCATGCAAATGAAAGCGTCGATATAATTGCGCCGAAACACAAATAATTAGGTGCCAAGTTTCATATAAATATGTTATCACCACAAAATCGCCTAAATTGTGATTTAGCGGTTCACAAGCATTAAATAACTTGTTATTAGGGAATCAATTATGTGGGATATCAAAAGAAAATTTCAGCAATTAAATGCTGCGGTCGTAAACAGAGTCACACTAAAGCAAACCAAAGCAATGGGGTTGGCTTTAGCAGTATTCGTAAGTGGCTGTTCGGAAACTCATCACAATGCCTTAGAGTCAGGAACAGTTGTAAATAACTCTGAGCTTTCGGTAGTCGAAAACCCAAACACTTCAGAAATATTACGGCTACGTCAAAAACATGATCTTACCGCAACAGAAAAAGTTCATACACCAAAACCTTCTATTGCTCCGCAAATTGCCCCCGATACAATACGGAAAAGCGTTAATATTTGTAAGGCAAGCCTAGGCCCGGAAGGGAGTTATTCTACCCATTGTGACGAAGCATTACCTGATGTTTGCAAAACCATTAAAGATAACATTGATGCATTTGGCGGCGTCTATTCCGTCTATCACGCGCTATCGCCCATAACTGTAGCCTACCTTCAAGAAGGTTTCGCCGAAGCAAAGAAAGCAAAGTGGGAAGATTTAGATTTCGAAGAAAACTTACACCTCGTAAGGGCTTCAGCAATGAATGGGTTCAGACCTGACAGAGGTGATAACAAGTATTATGCCGTAAATAAAGCATATGATTCAATGGTTGATCTGTATTACTCGAGTCGTTTCATAAATTTACAAAGGCTGGACTTAAATTCATATCCTAAATGTATTTTCAATCAAAAGTCATGCCCGCCTTATCTTTATAGAGTTACTTTCGAGTCTGAAAGCGTTTCGCGCCGTAAACAGAAAGCTAACAATTATAAATATAAATTAAATGGTGCCGCCGCTAACTTAGCATCAAAATATTTCTTTGACCCAAAACACCTTAAAGATGACGCTGTCCCGCGGCATTATGGAAAGTTTTTCCCTGAGTTCCATCAACTTAAGGACAAAATATTCGTTCAGCAACCCGTATCCATAGTGCAGCCCAATACAGCTTATATTTTCGAGCTTACGATGACTAGTCGTGACTTAGGGGTAGTTACGTCACCTGTTTGTACAATTATGACAAAAGATGGATAGAAAACAGAGTAACTTAATGTGGAGAATATGATATGATTAACGGCACCCCAGTCCCCAATTCAGCAACAGTAGTTTATGACTTTTTACGAGCTGCGGAGGGATATCGCGCTGATTTGCATGATGACACAAATGGCCTAACTTCAATTGGTATTGGGTTTAATATCGAAGAACCAACAAACCAAGCGGTTCGGGATGCCGTCATGTCCCAAATCGGATTTTCACCCGACGGATTGAACGACGATGATTTTTATTACAATCAGATTGTACCTATACTAACGGGGGCGGGAACTGCGGCGACTAAAACAACTGCGATTAATATCATTATGGCCCAATGGGCAACGGATACCACGCGTAACCTCTCTACACCAATAACCGATCGCAGAGCAACTTTTGAGTTAAATAGCGAAGTAGAAGCTCAACAAATTTACAATGCGATCATACAAGATTACCAAAACACTGCTCTCAATTTTGTAACAGGTTCCGGTATCGCACAAAATACCTACGAATATGCCGCGATACTTTCTCTGGCGTACAATAATGCAGGTGAACTGCTCGGGCCAAATCTAAGTGCAAGTATCCAAGCTGGCGATCATGCAAGCGCATGGTATGAAATTAGGTATGGCTCTAATGGTGATCAATTGGATGGTATAGCAAAGCGCAGGTATGCTGAAAGCTCAATTTTTGATAGCGTGGGAAATGAGGTCACAGGAAGTCAGGAATTGTTCGACGAATATATTCGCCTGGCCAGAGTCCTCAATCGAAAAGAGAGCCGGATTGAAGCCTACGATATAGACTATATTGATGGTTTCAATGCCTCAATAATTGAAAACTTAGCGCCGGCAAATAGGCCGGTCCAAACAATAACTGAAATTCAAACTGAATTGTTGGATGTCCTTCGTCCGGAATATCTCGATTCAATATCAGAAAAATCAGGCCTTGTAATTGATGCATTAAATGCAGAGGGCATAACAGTACCAGTAGAGTTAACAACTCTATTCGGTATTAATACTGCGATTACAAGAACTTGGGCTGCATCAGAGTTTTCGAATGGAGCCACCGATGCCGCTATTCGTACTGTAGTGGATCATGATACAAATGATTTGATTTTTGGCGGAGTGTTGGGAGCTGCGGCAATTGTTGATGGACGAGCAACGAGCGGTTCCTCGCAAACCGACACTTATACCCTTAATGGTGGCGCTGGGAATGACGTCTTTGTCATCGGGCCTCAAACGACTGTAATCGATGGTGGTGACGGTACTGACGTCTTGTCGTTTCTAAATTCCGATAGTGCCGTTACATTTGATTTAAGTGCAGCCGCAAATATTTCGAACGTAGAGGTCATCGTAGGATCGGATGTTGGAGATGATATCATAATCGGAAGTGATGATAATAATATTCTTATCTCTGCCGACGGTGTTCAAGACATTCTTGCAGGAGGTGACGGCGAAGATACGATCATAAACACAACCACTGGCACCTCTTTCGGCGAAGTTGGAAATGATTCAATATTCTTTGAAACGTTAAGGCATGATGTTTACGGCGGTTCGGGTGATGATACCATACTTCCTTTGTCGGAATTTGTAGGGCCCCCTGCTTCTTCTGACGGAGCCTATCTGTTCGGCGGGGAAGGTGAAGACACAATAACTATCGGGAATTTCGGTTATGGTTTTGGCGGTATGGGCGCGGACGAAATCACGGCAGAAGGATATGGCGCGACGCTTTACGGCCTTGCTCTAACTAATACCGTCGACACGTATGACGGATCGCAAATGTCGCCGAGCAGCCGACAAAGCCTAGTCGATGATAACGAAACAGACATTCTGCGTGGTTTGGACAGTGCAGTTGATACGATCCATGTTGGTGCGGGAGATATTGTGGCGAATTTCTCGTTCGGAGACGAGTTAGTATTTCATGGCGTAAGCGGTTCTCTAGACCGAATTTCCCTAACGGAAGGCGGATATCATTTTACCGAGAGCTGGACGAATGGTTCTGAAAACATAACAACCTCACTTTCAATTGGCGACAGCACGACGGTTAGTGGCTTGAATGTCACACCCGTGACGCTTGGCAATACGTTTACTTTCTATGTAGAAGGCGGCGGCGTAACCGCCGCTTCGATCGCGGGAACATTTCGGGCCAATCAAAGAAGCACATGGCGCGTGGCAACTGAATCTGACCAATCGATTGATGGATCAATTTTAAGCATCAATGGATTTGGTGACATCAATCTTAACCTAGAATCCGTTTTTGGCACAATATTTGACGACGTTTTGGAAGGCGCTGCAACTGATGACCTGATCCAAGGCTATATGGGCGCAGACGAGCTCTTTGGCTATGGAGGCAGTGACGAACTTTATGGCGGTCTCAGAGATGACATCCTATCGGGCGGTGAAGGCAATGACCATATTGACGGCGGCATAGGCAATGATGAACTAGATGGCGGCATCGGAGATGACGTTATATTTGGCGGTCATGGCTTTGATTATATTATTGCCAGCGAAGGCTTGGATATCGTTGATGGCGGAGAAAGCTTTGATACGGTCGATTTCTCATTAAATGGTAGCGGTATAACCTATGATCTCACCGACCTCGATGCTGAGGGTTACGCAACCGTAGGAGATTCCAAATACAAGTCTGTGGAAGATGCGGTTGGCACAGCGTTTGACGATATATTCATCCTCAGAGATGCAGGCAATTCAATTGACGGCGGTGACGGCCATGACATTGTCAGTTTTGCTGGTAGTGAATTTGGAATCGTATTTGATTATACAATGGCTGACCCGGACGGGTATATCTATGCGCAAGAAGGGTTCTTCTATTCTATCGAAAGAGTCGAGGGTTCGAATTATGATGATACATTAATTGGCGATGACGAAATCAATCTATTTAGCGGTTTAGAGGGCAATGATACGATCTCTGGCGGCGGCGGTGATGATTGGTTATTTGGTAAAAAAGGCGCCGATATACTGGACGGAGGCGCCGGTCATGATGTTGTCGTTGGGGGTCATGATTTTGATATCATATCGGGCGGCGATGGTGACGATTGGCTTTACGGCGGAGGCGGACAGGATTTAATTTATTTTGATCATCTCGATAGCGTCATCAGCGGGGGAAATGGGTCTGATACTGCTATAGCGGATACGGGATCATTGGCCATAACGCTTGACCTCGCAGGAACATCTCTTGAAAATATAACAGGCAGTGATTTTGGCGATGAACTTGACGGAAGCGCCGCAACGCATGGCATGAATATTTACGGTGGCGAAGGTGCAGATACGCTCAGCGGCGGCTCTAAGGTGGATCGCCTTTACGGTGAAGCTGGCGATGATATCCTATCAGGCGGTGCAGGCAATGACCGGTTCGTCTATACGGATAGCTGGGGCGATGACCAAATTACAGATTTTGGCAACGGGACTGACAGGATTGAACTTGATCAAATGGGGATTACATCCATTGATGAATTAGCTATTACGCAAACAGGTGCTGACACGTTGATTGAATATGGTGATAGCTCCATTTTGCTCTTAGGTATCGACGCCGCGACAATAAACCAATTTGATTTTAAACTCGCGACAGTGGGAAGTGCGACAGTTTCCGAAACGGATGCGCAGCAGGGTTTTGAATTCCCGGATGATCTATCATTGGATAATAGTGAAGCATTTGGATTATCCTTCGCGGATTATTTCTTAGGACGCACATTGCCAGCATGGATGAGCTTTGATTATGAAACTAGCGCACTTTTCCTTGGCCCAACACGGCAGGAAGAAGAGTTATCCACTGACTCACTTAGTGACATGATAGATGGAAATTCGGCCGAGTCTCTTGTTGAAGGCTTTTCCTTGAATAACGGGCCTATTGCCAATTATGATTACGGCTTTGAAACCAGCGCAGGCAGCGAAATTAAAATCAGCAGCGCAGACCTTCTCGCTAATGATTTGGGAGAAAACCTGACGATTACATCGGTCGAAGCTCTAGGACATGGAATAGCTACGCTAGACAATGGCAATATCACCTTTACCACGGACGCTAGCCGCGCCGGAATGGATGGGTTTAGTTACACTGTCTCTGATGGTGAGGAAAGTTCGACCACATCAGTTCTTGTCAATGTTCAGGATAATTACACCGCATTTGATGTAACAGATGCGAATATAAACGGCGATATATTTGAAGATTTGTTTGGCCAATCTGCTCTTAAAGGCTCGAATATCAATGCCCAAAACCTTGATGTTAACTCTCATACCCCGGATGATTTTTCAGAGCTATTTGCGCCGGAAGATACCTTCAGGTTTGCACCCGTCGAAAATATTGAAAGCACTTATGATCAGCTTGGTCAATATAAACAGAGTCAGTTTTACATCGCCGGTGATCAGTTGAGTGTTGAAAACATTTTAGATTATCAGGAGCTATTTGCAGATCAAATGTCACCCGGTATCGAAGACATTGTTCTTCTTGAGCATACTCAGCTCGCGGCGCTTGATGCAGATGCCTTTACATATGTATAAATAGAGTATCCTTTCCATTATGTGTTACGGTGACAGTTACCGAAGCTCTGCGAAGTTGTAAAACGACGTATAGGGTCTGACGCCTGCCCGGTGCTTGAA